>NZ_JBEZNG010000009.1:0-345744 GCF_040653035.1 Streptomyces malaysiensis subsp. malaysiensis | reverse complement strand
GGACCCCGCTCCTCAAGCGCCGGAGGGGCTGATTTCAGCCCATCCGGGGTCCAGGGGGCGGAGCCCCATGGTTCGGGAAGGGGCGGGTAGGGGAAAGGCCCGCCGCAGGCGCGATTGGCCCGGCCACCCGGTCCCGGGCCTCGTCCCGACGCCCGGTCGCCGACACCCGTTCGCGTATCGACGCCCAGTCGCGTCCCGGCACGCCGTCGGACCCCGGCGCGGCCAGCGCCTCAGCGGAAGGCGGCCGCGCAGTCCTCCACCCACTGCGCGAACGTACGCCCGGGACACCCCGTGACCCGCTCCACCTCCGGTGAGATCGGCTGCGGCCGATCCACGCACTCCGCGAAGACACGCAGCAGCGAATCCGCGATCTCCGGCGTGACGAAGCCGTGCGCCATCCGCTCCCGCGCCGCCTCGTGCGAGATCTCCTCGTACCGCAGCGGCCGCCCGATCACCTCGCCGATGATGCGCACCTGATCGGCGAAGCTCAGCGACTCGGGCCCGGTCAGCTCGGGCGACTGGCCGACCAGGTCGTCGGCGAGCAGGGCGCGGGCGGCGACCGCGCCCATGTCGGCCTCGTGGATGGGTGCCATCTGCGCCCCGGCGTACGGCCCGTACACCACGTCCCCGGCCTTGATCTGGTCCACCCACTGCATGGCGTTCGCGGCGAAGGCGCCCGGCCGGACGAACGTCCACTCCAGCCCCGTGGCCTCGACATCGGCCTCCAACGCGCGGTGGCGGGCGCCGATCGGGTTCTCCTGGGGGTCGAGGTCGGCCAGGACGGAGGACGAGGAGAGCATCACGATCCGCCGCACCCCGCTCTCCTTGGCCCGCTCCAGGAGCTTGCCGGCACCCACCTGCCACACCACCGCGGGGTTGAGGAACAGCCCCGTGGCACCGTCCAGGGGCAGCTCATCGGTCCGGGCCGCCCGTACGCCCTCGGGCAGCCGGGCCGCCTTGGGGTCGCGGGTGAGCGCGAGCACCTCGGCGCCCGCGTCGGCCAGCTCCTTCACCACATGGCCGCCGACGTTTCCGGTGGCTCCGGTCACCACGAACATGATGAATCTCTCCTTGCCTGTCCTGCGATCCGTACGTAGCCGCAGCCAGGTTCATCCAAACGGATGACGTTGTCAAACACTTAGATGAGAGCATGGCGGGAGCCCCCGGCTAGCCTGTCCGGGCCGAGGTCCGGGCCGAGGATGAGGAGATGACGACGATGCAGGGGACGCCCAAGAGGCCCCGCCGCGCCCCCACGCCCGAGGAGCGCAAGCTGGACCCGGAGCGCTCCCGGCGGCTGCTGCTGGAGGCGGCCAGGGACGAGTTCTCCGAGAAGGGGTTCGCGGGCGCCCGCGTCCAGGACATCGCGGACCGGGCGGGCCTCAACAAGCAGCTGATCGCCTACCACTTCGGCGGTAAGGAGGGCATCTACCAGGAGCTGGGCCGCGAGTGGCTGAAGCGCGAGGCGACCTTCAACGACCCCTCGGTCCCCTTCGAGGAGCTGGTCGTCCGCTACCTCCGGGAGGCGTTCGACGACCCCCGCGGCATCCGGCTGGCCATCTGGCGCGCGCTGACCGGTGAGGTGGCGGAGGAGCAGCCCGAGGACCTGTCGGACATGCGGCGCCGGCAGGCGGCCGGCGAGCTGGCCGACGACCTCGACCCGGCCGCCGTACTGCTGATGTGCTACGCCGCCGTCTCCGTACCGGCCACGATGCCGCACGCCGTCCGCCAGATCTTCGGCATCGAGCCGGACTCGCCGGAGTTCCGGGAGCGGTGGGAGGAGCAGCTGCGCCGCCTCGTCCGCCACCTCGCCGCGTAGCGACCCGGGGGGCTACTCGCTCACCCCGTCGATCTGGAACGTCTGCACCGACTTCTCGGCGAACGGAACGCTCAGCCGCTTGCCGTCCAGCGCCGTGTCCTGGCGCGCGGTGTAGAGATCGCCCGCGCCTGAGGTCTGGGTGGACCAGCGCGGCACCAGCCCGCCCGTGCCCCCGGTGACCCGGCCGAAGCGGGACAGATCGAAGGTCAGCGTCTGCGCGGCGCCGGGGTTGACGGCGACGAGCACGAGCCGCCGCGCGCCCGGGTCGTACGCGGCGACCGCGTGGTCCGAGCCGGTCTCCAGGATCCGCATCCCGGGGCGGATGTGACGGGTGAACTGGGCGAGCACGTAGTACTTGGGCTGCACGGCGCCGGGCTGGGCGGTGTCCGGGTCGTAGTGGATCAGCGCCCAGCCCGCGCTGGGGTCCATGACCTGCCAGTACGACCACGCGGTGGGGTGCAGCCAGCGGAAATCGAGGCAGAGGTTGGTGGCCAGGGTGAGGCCCGTGCCGTCCTTGTCGCCGGTCTCGGAGTTCCACAGCTTCTTGCCCGCCGCGCGTACATCCAGGTACAGCAGATCGCGGCGGCCGCCCGAGCCCTGGTAGCCGTGCACATTGACCTGGTCGACCAGGGCGCGGGTGGCCGTGTCGAAGGAGTTCCAGGTGGTACGGGCCAGGTCGTAACCGGTCTCGTCCGAGGCCGAGATCCGGGTGCCGGTCAGCCCGCGCGCGTCGAGTTCGGTGCGCAGATGGCCGAGGACGGCCCGCTGGGCCGACGCGTCGATATGGCAGCCCTCCTGCGTGCCGTCCGCCTTCCACCAGGCGGAGGACGGCTCGTTGAACGCCTCGACGGTGGTGAAGCGGACGCCCCAGTGGTCCTGGGCGTAGCGGGCGGTGGTGGCGAGATAAAGCGCGAACTGGCGGTGGTTCCAGGGCTGGAGGTTGTTGCCGCCGTCCGCCGCGCCCGACGGGTTGTGGTTGAGACACATCCACCACATGGGCGAGTTGGCGAACAGCTCGGCGACGGCACCCCGCTGAACGGCCTTGACCAGCGCCGCCCGCTGGACCGCGTCGGCGTCCCAGTGCCAGGCCGGGGAGGCGGGGTCCTCGCTGCTCCAGTCGTGCCAGTAGCCCTCTATCTGCTTGAACCGGGGGATGTTGGGCGAGGCCACCATGGACTCGCCGCCCGCGCTGGTCCAGGCGCAGCCGCCGAGGTTGTAGCGGGCGATGTTCAGCCCGAGACCGGGCAGCGACCGGCCGCCGTAGCCCACCGCCTCGGTGGTGAAGAAGAGATCGGCGAAGTCGTCGCGCCGCCCGAAGAGATTGGCCCACCAGGCGAGCGAGGTGCCCCAGCCCTCCCAGACCCCGTGGTCGGTGCCGGGGTCGACGCCGATGGCCTCGTCGGCCCGGGCGGTGCCGGTCGTGAGCGCGGTGCCGAGCACGGTGGTGCCCGCCGCCGTCAGAAGCGTTCTGCGCCGCATCGTCAGTCCCCTCCGCCGCACCGGCCCCCGTCGCTTACGAAGGGTCGGGGCAGCGGCGGGAGTTGTCGAGAGGGCCCTGGGCGGTTCTCCCGGCGGTCCGCCGGAAAATCGGTTGCCTCCGCCCGCCCCCTTGTCCAGGATGTCCGCGACCTGACATCCGCGAACGTCCGCGAAACGTCCGCGAACGTCCGCGAACGTCCACGAGCCTCTACGAGCAGGAGCGACCGATGCGCCGATTCCTCGAAACGACCCAGCGCCCCCATCGGACGACCGTTTTCGAGGACTTCAGCATCCATGCCCAGCTCTCCACGGGTCTCGCGGACCCTCAACATCGGCGTGCTCGCCCATGTCGACGCCGGTAAGACCAGCCTGACCGAGCGGCTGCTCTACGACGCCGGAGTGATCGACCGGCTCGGCAGCGTCGACGCCGGGGACACCCAGACCGACACCGGCGAGATCGAGCGGCGGCGCGGCATCACCGTGCGGACCGCGGTCGCGTCCCTCACCGCCGGGGACACCCAGATCAATCTGATCGACACCCCCGGTCACTCCGACTTCATCGCCGAGGTCGAACGCGCCCTCGGGGTGCTCGACGGCGCGGTGCTCGTGCTGTCCGCCGTCGAGGGCGTCCAGGCACAGACCCGGGTGCTGATGAAGACGCTGCGGCGGCTGCGGCTTCCGGTGCTGCTCTTCATCAACAAGATCGACCGTGCGGGCGCCCGCGACGAGGGGCTGCTCGCCGACATCCGCCGTGCCCTGGCCCCCCATCTCGTCCCCCTGACGGCGGTGCGCGCCCCGGGCACACGGAACGCGCACGTCCGGCCGCGTTCGTTCGACGATCCGGGGGTGCGCGCCGAGGCGGCCGAGGTGCTGGCCGAGATCGACGACGCGATGCTCGCACGGGTCGTGGACGGTCCGCTCCCCTCGGCCGAGGAGGTGTGGGCCGCGCTCGCGGCCCGTACGGCGGAGGGGCTGGCGCATCCGGTCTTCTTCGGCTCGGCGCTCAGCGGCGCGGGCGTCGCCGACCTGGTCGAGGGGGTCGCGCGGCTGGTGCCGCCCGCGCCCGGCGGCACGGAGCCGCGGGGCACGGTCTTCGCCGTCGAGCGCGGCGGAGGCGGCACGGGCGGTGATCGGGGTGGCGCCCGCGGCGGCCGTACGGCGTATCTGCGGCTGTTCTCCGGTGAGGTGACGCTGCGGCAGCGGGTGACCCTGCACCGCCGCGAGCCCGGCGGCGCCCCGACCGAGCACACCGGGCAGATCACCGCGCTGGAGGTCATCGGACGGGCGGGCGCCGCACGGGGGCCGCTGACCGCCGGGAACATCGCGCGGGTCAGGGGGCTGCCCGGGGTCCGGGTCGGCGACCGGCTCGGTCCCGTCCATGACACCGCGTCGGACCGGCGGCACTTCGCCGCGCCCAGCCTCCAGACCCTCGTCCGCGCCCGCGAGCCCGGCACCACCGCCGCGTCCCGGCTGCACACCGCGCTGCTCGATCTGGCCGACCAGGATCCGCTGATCCACGCGCGGGCGATGCCGGGCGGGGCCACCTCGGTGCTGCTGTACGGCGAGGTGCAGAAGGAGATCATCGCGGCCACGCTGGTCCAGGACTACGGCATCGAGGCGGACTTCGAACCGAGCCGGCCCGTGCTCGTCGAACGCCCCTCGGGGGTCGGCGAGGCCGTTCATGAGATCGCGCGTTTCGACCACACCGGGCTGTGGGCGACCGTCGGGCTGCGCGTCGAGCCCACCGAGCGCGGCGCCGGGGCGGTCTTCGGCTACGAGACCGAACTGGGCGCGCTGCCCCGCGCGTTCCACAACGCAATCGAGGAGACCGTGTACGAGACGCTGGTCCACGGGCCGCGCGGGCGTTCGGTGACGGACTGCCGGGTCGTCCTCGTACGCTCCGGTTTCATCGGCCCGTTGAGCACCGCGGCCGACTTCCGCGACATCACCCCCGTGGTGCTCGGGGAGGCCCTGGAGCGGGCGGGGTGGCGGGTGTACGAGCCGTACCACGCCTTCGAGCTGGAGCTTCCGCCCGAGGCGCTGGCCGCGGTCACCGCCCACCTCGCCGCCGCCGAGGCGGACATCGGCGAGAGCGTGGACGGTGCCACGGGATGGCTGGTCCGGGGCGAGCTCCCGGCCCGCCGGGTGCACGGTTTCGAGCAGGTCCTGCCCCGGCTGACGCACGGCGAGGGGGTGTGGTGGTCCCGGCCGTGCGCCGACCGGCCGCTGCGCGCCGGGGCGGCCCCCGGGGCCTAGATCTCGGGCGGCCCCAGGCGGTTGTGGACGAGGCCGTCGCTGGTGCCGCCGGGCATGGTGACCGTCACATTCACCGGCCCGGCGGACCCGGGCGGGGCGACGGCGGTGATCTGGGTGGCCGAGACGACGGTGAACGACAGGGCTGGTGTCGATCCGAAGGTGACGGCGGTGACGCCCGTAAGGCATGGCGCATTGCCTCCTGGGATAAGGGGTCCTTGCACTATGAGCGCCCGATGAGGTCGCGTGGTCTGGTGCGGGGGGCACCTCCCAGCGGTAGCTGGGGGAGCATCGCAAGGCGCCGGAGAGCCCTCGTAGCGGAGCTACTAGGGCTTTTCGGCAACGCGGCGAGGTGCGGTGCCAGGCCGCGCGACCCGGGCGGGCATAGTGCAAGGACCCCTAAGGGCGGAGCGCGGAGGTGGACGGGACCGGACGGGCTGGACCCGCTCGCGCTCACGGAATCCGGTGCGCGGCAGCGGGCTTTGGGGCACCCGCCCGGTCCTCCTCGCGGTACGCCTGGCGCCCGGCTCCGGCGAGGGTGCGGCGCCCCAGCGCCGAAGGAAACCGGCGGGGGTTCCACCACACACTTTCAGTAATCCATCCGACGTAGCGCGCCACAAGGCGGGTGACGCTACGTCACCCGAATGGCCGGGCGCGTGCGACGGGCGGCGCCGTGCACCGTACGCGCCGGGCCTGCCGTCCCGCTCCGTACCACTCCGGCACGCCCCTATGCGGCCCCGGGCCCGCCCCTCACCCGTTCCCGTGACCGAAAAGACGGACGGGTCGCTTCCGTACGTCCCGGGCGTATGCTCTTGCCACATGGAGGCGGAAATGGGCATTACCGCCAATGCGACCTCCAGCGGGGGCACATGGCGGGTGAGAATCCGTAGTTCGGCCGGTGACGTCCTGGGCGCCGGAGTCCTTCTGGGCAGCGACACGGTGCTCACGTGCGCCCATGTGATCCCCGACGACGGGCTTCCGGTGCCCGCCACCGAGGTGCTGGTCGACCTGGTCGAGGTGGCCGACGCCGAGCCCGTCCCCGCGCGCGTCGCCGACGGCTGCTGGGTGCCCCAGCGCTCCGACGGATGCGGCGATGTGGCGCTGCTGCGGCTCGGCCGGCCGCAGCCCGCCGAGCACGCCGCGCCGCTCTACCGGCTGCCGCCGGTGCTCGGCCGGCCGGTGTGGATGGGCGGCTTCCCGAAGGGGCTCGACAACGGCCACTATCTGCGCGCGAAGACCGCCGGGCGGGTCGGCCCCCGCGCGGAATGGGTGGGGCTCGACCCCAAGTCGCGCCGGGATGTGGTCCGTAGGGGCTTCAGCGGCGCCGGGGTGGAGGACGAGGCCACGCGGCATGTCATCGGCGTGGTCGTGAGCCGCTACGACGACCCCGTCGACATCCCCTCCGCCGAGCGCCTCAGCGTCTCGTACATGATCCCGGTCGAGACGATCGTGCGCCATCTGCCGGTGGTCCACCGGTGGGTGCGCGGGGACCCCGGGGTGGACCGGCCGCTGGTCTCCCGGCTGACCACCGGCGTCCAGGACATCGGCTTCGCCCAGCGGCTCGCCGTATGGCTGCGCCGGGAGCCCCTGACCGGGCGCGCGGGCATCACCGACGTGGAGACCGTGGTCATCGAGGACGACGACCACGCGCGGTACGAGGCGCTCAGCCGCGCCATCACACTCGCCGACCGCGAGCTGTCGGGCGGCGGCCCCGACGACGCGGTCTCCGCCGCGCCGCACGGCACCGTACCGCCGCTGGGCAGTGTGGACCTGGCCATCGACGTCACCGGGCGCACCGACACCGAGGTCGCGCTGCGGGTCGCGGACCGGATGGATCTGCGCTCCCCCGGCGACACCTCCCCGCTCAGCCGGGTCCGGGCCAACGCGGTGCCGCTCACCATCGTGGCCGTCGGCGTGGACCGCGCCCGTGACCCGCAGGCGCTGGTCGGCTTCATGAAGCTGCTCGCCGACCGGGGCGGCCGGCTGATGCTGGTCTTCCGCGACCCCCACTCCCGGGGGCTGCGGCTGGCCGAGCGGCTGTTCCGCCCCGAGGCGGCCCGGATCGACGCCTGGCTGGACGAGCTCGCCGGGCGGGTGGCCCTCGCCGCCGGCCGTGAGCACGAGGCGGCCGGGCGCGGGGCGCGCCGCTCGTCGTCATCGGACGCCGAGGACGCCACGGCCCTGCGGATCAATCTGACCCGGCTGCGCTCCGACCCCGAGCTGCGCTCCCACCGCATCGTCGCCAAGCTGGCCGCGTTCGAGCATTCGGTCCGTACGGTGGCCGAGCGGGCCGAGGAGACGCTGCGGGTGATCGACGCCCAGCAGCCGGCGGTCCAGGAGCTGAAGTGGCAGCTGGTGTCGTACACCGCGATGCTCGGCAGCAAGGCCGAATCCGAGCGGGCGGAGCTGATCCCGCTGCACCGCGCGGCGGTGCGGATGCTGGCCGAGGTGCCCTGTGATCTGCCGGAGGCCCGCCGCGCCGTCGACCGGTTCGTGGCCGCCGTGCACACCTCGCCGGAGGGGGAGGCGCCATGACGAGCTGTGTCCGCCCGGACTGCCGCGGCGAGGGCCTGGGCCGGATCAACGCCCGGGGGTTCTGCTCGGAGTGCGGCCGCCGGGCCCTGCCCACCGCCCCCACTCCCCCGCCCGCCGCGCCGCCCCCTTCCTCGGGCGCCCGGCCCGGCGCCGCTCTGCTGTCCGGGTCCACCGCGACCACGGCCCGTGCCCGCCGCCGCGATGTGGCGCGGAAGTTCACCGTGCGGCCGGCGGGCGAGGATCCGCTGGCCCTGCCCCGGGTCGAACTGCCCTCGCTGCGCGACCTGGTGATGGACGATCCGCGTCCCCCGTCGCGCGGCCAGACCTGCGGCCGTGAGGGGTGCGACGAAATCGTGGGCGCGCCCTATGCCGGGCAGCCCGCGCTCTCCCGGGGCTACTGCCCGCGCTGCCGCCATCCGTTCGACTTCACCCCGCGGCTGAGCCCCGGGGATCTGCTGGGCGATCAGTACCGGGTGGTCGGCTGCGTGGGGTACGGCGGGCTCGGCTGGGTCTATCTCGCCGAGGACACCCAGCTGGACGACCAGCCCGTGGCCATCAAGGGCCTGATCAACAACGAGGACGAGGCGGCCCTGCGGACGGCGGTCGAGGAGCGCCGCTATCTGACCGTGCTCGACCACCCCGGCATCGTCCGGATCATCAACTACGTCACCCAGCCCGACCCCCGGGACGGCGCGCTGACCGGCTACATCGTGATGGAGTTCGTCGACGGGATGACGCTCGCCCAGATCAAGGACCACATCGCGGACGCCGTGCGGCCGTACGACGGGCCGCGGCTGTACGAGCACATCCTGGCCTACGGCTGTCTGGTGCTGCGCGCGGTGGGCTATCTGCACGGCGAGAAGCTGCTGTACTGCGATCTCAAGCCGAGCAATGTGATGCACCACGAGGACCGGGTCAAGGTGATCGACCTCGGCGCGGTGCGGCGGCTGGGCCAGCGGGACGGCGGACCGCCGGTGATCACCGAGGCGTTCGCCGCCCCCGAGGTGCTCGCCCGGGGCGCCTCGGCCCTCACCGAGCGCCATGACCTCTTCGGGGTCGGCAGGACGCTCGAAGAGCTCTCGGAGAGCGCCACCCGGCAGGCCCAGCGGCCGCCGGGCCTGGGCGCCGAGTCCTACCGCCGGGTGCTGGCCCGCGCCACCGCGGCCGACCCGGAGCGGCGGTTCGGGTCGGCCGCGGAGATGTCCGAGCAGCTGTGGGGCGTCCTGCGGGAGATCCACTCGCTGCGGCTGAGCCGCGAACAGCCGCAGCCCTCCACGCTCTTCGCCCCGACCTCGGCGCTGCTCGACTCCTCGCTGGGCCGGATCCCGGACCTGGAGCGCTGGCTGGACGGAGAGCCGCGCCCGCCGCTCGCCTCCGGGCTGCCCCGCCCCGGGCAGGTGCCGCTCGGGCTGCCGGTGCCGTTCCCGGACACGGCCGACCCCGGCGCCGCGCTGCTGGGCGTCCCGACCGACAGCGGGCCGCGGCGGCTGATCGAGCAGCTGCACGCCTTCCCCCGCCCCTCCGCCGAGATCCGGCTGCGCACCTGCCGCGCCTATCTGGAGCTGGGTGAACGGGAGGCGGCGGCCCAGGAGCTGGCGGTCGCCGTGGAGCTGATCGGCTCCGCCGCCCCGTACGACTGGCGGCTGTCCTGGCACCGCGCCCTGCTGCGGCTCGCGGACGGCGCGGTGGCCGACGCCCGCCAGGAGTTCGACGAGGTCTACAGCGCCCTGCCCGGGGAGTACGCCCCCAAGCTGGCGCTGGGCTACTGCGCCGAGCACCTGGGCGACCACGAGGCCGCGAAGCGGTTCTACGACGCGGTGTGGCAGCGCAACCGCTCCCAGGGCAGCGCCGCCTTCGGGCTGGCCAGGCTCCGGCTCGCCGCGGGCGACCGGGGCGGCGCGGTGGACATCCTCGGCGGGGTGCCGAAGGTCTCCCGCCACTACGACGCCGCGCGGATCGCCATCGTGCGGGTGCTGTCGGGGCGTTTGGGCCGGGCCGAAGGCGGCGCCGCCCTGCCGACGGCCGAGGACCTGGCGGAGGTGCGCACCCGGCTGCCGCGGCTGTATCTGGACGAGGGAAGGGAGTCCGGCCCGGCCCGCGACCGGCTGACGGCGGAGTCACTGGAGGTGACGCTGGATTGGGCGGAGCGGCAGTCCGGCTCCGACCAGCTCCCTGACCGGGCCCGTTCAGGGAGCTGGAGCAGTTGGGGGAGACCACGACGCCGCGGCGGGGGGCACCTCCCAGCGGTAGCTGGGGGAGAACCGAGCGCCGGAAAAGGGCCCTTGCCCATTGTCTTCGGTGAATGGGAGGACGAGAGCGCGCTGCGCGCGGAGCTGGAGCAGACCCTGCGCCGGCTGGCCCGGCAGGCGGACAGCCCCGAGGCGCTCGGGACGCTGATCGACCGCGCGAATGCCATCAGGCCCATGACCCGCGTCTGACAGGGGGATCAGATGAGCGAGGACGACAGAAAGCAGTACGGCCCGGACGGCGCGGACGGCGGTCCGGCCCTCACCCTGCGGGTGCACCAGAACAAGTACCTGCCCGTCTCGGCGGGCCGCACCGAGATGCACGCCATCGTCAGTGTGCGGGCCCAGGGCCTGGGCCCGGCTGCGGCCCGTACCGCCGCGTCGGAGGTCATCGTCATCGACTGCTCGATGTCGATGAGCTGGCCGCCGACGAAGATCGCGGCGGCGCGGCGGGCCACCGCCACCGCGGTGGGCATACTCCGCGACGGCACCCGCTTCGCGATCGTCGAGGGCACCGAACACGCCCAGATCGTCTATCCGTTCACCGGCGGCATGGCGGTCGCGGGGCCGGACACCAAGGCGGCCGCCGCCCGGGTCGCGGCCCGGCTGCCCGCGATCGGCGGCACGGCGATCGGCTCATGGCTGGATCTCGCCCGCCGGCTCCATCTGCGGCAGCCCGCCGCGATCCGGCACACCCTGCTGCTCACCGACGGCCGTAACGAACACGATCCGCCCGGCTATCTGGACCAGGTGCTGGACGCCTGCGCCCCGCATTTCACCTGTGACGCGCGCGGTATCGGCGACGGCTGGGACGCCGCCGAGCTGAAGCGGATCGCGCGGCGGCTGCACGGCA
Organism: Streptomyces malaysiensis subsp. malaysiensis; assembly: GCF_040653035.1. NCBI lineage: Bacteria > Bacillati > Actinomycetota > Actinomycetes > Kitasatosporales > Streptomycetaceae > Streptomyces > Streptomyces malaysiensis. The sequence goes on along the minus strand of NZ_JBEZNG010000009.1, from coordinate 334,562 downwards.
GGGCCGACGCGGTCCTGGAGGACTCGGCGCTGGCCGCCGAGTTCGAGGAGATGGTCTCCAGCTCGATGGCCAAGGCGCTGGCCGGGGTGCGGATCCGGATCCGCACCCGGTCGGGCGGCCGGATCGGCTTCGTCAAGCAGGTGCACCCCACCCGGGCGGACCTCACCGAGGAGGGCGTCCGTCCCGATGAGCGCACCTGGGAGTGGACCACCAGGGCGTGGGGCGACGAGACCCGCGAGTACCAGGTGTCCGTGCTCGCCGATCCGCTCGGCGATCCGATGGGCGAGGACGTGGAGCTGGCCGCCGTGGAGCTGGTGGTGGAGGGCGACACCGCGCTGCCGCTGCCCGAGCCGGAGTCGGTGCTGGTCCAGTGGACGGACGATATGGTGCTTTCATCCCGTATCGATCCCCGGCTGGCGCACTACGACGCCGACTCCGAGCTGGGCCACGCCATCACCGCGGGCTGTGACGCATACGAGGCGGGTGACCGGGAGCGGGCCCGCCACCAGTGGGGGCGAGCCGTGCAGCTGGCCCATCAGCTGGGCAGCGAGAAGATGCTGACCCGGCTGGGCGGGCTGGTGCACATCCTCGACGCGGCCACCGGCGAGGTGCGGATCCGCGAGCCCATCCGGCCGCTGGACCTCAACTCGGCGATCGTCGTGTCGGAGGAGAGCGTCCACTTCGTGGGCGCGGAGCGCCCGGAGCCCGCCGCGCCGCCCGCCGAGGATGTCATCTGCCCGGCCTGTCTGCGCCGGGCGCCCGCCACCGCCGGGTTCTGCCAGCAGTGCAACGCCCCGCTGAGCGGCGAACCGGACGGCGGGAGCGGCGCGGAAAGCACGGAAGGCACGGACGGCAGGGGCGGCACGGGCGGCGGCACGGACGGCGCGATATGAGCGGCGCCCACGCCATCAGCGGCACCCGCGCCTTCCTGGTGCGCCGGCTGATCGCCCTGCTCGTGGTCACGGCGGTGGCCGTGACCACGCTGCTGGCCGCGTACTACGGCGTCAGCCGCAACTCCAGGGCGGTGACCGACCGCTCCACCCCGGCGATACTCCAGGTCGCCGCCGCCATCGACGCGCTGACCGCCTCCTACGACGAGGCGCGGCGCAGCATCGCGAGCCCCACCGCGGAGTTCGAGGGGCTCAGCGAGGAGTACCGCGACAAGCTGTCGACGGCCAGGCAGAGCCTGGCCCAGGTGTCCAAGAGCACCATCGGCGGCGAATCGGCGCGCGGGTCCCTTCGCACCTGCGCGGCGCTGGTGACGTCCTATGGCGACACCGTCGAGCAGGCGTACGCGAACCGCGACAACCCGACGCTCAGGGGTGCCTATCTGGGGTACGCGGGCTCCATACTGCGGCACGGCCACAGCGGCATCCTGGACCGGCTGAGGGCGGTGCAGGACCGGCAGTTCGATGTGCTCGACGACCAGACCTCCTTCGGCTGGCTGCTGTCGTTCGCCTGGTGGCTGCTGGTGCCGGGGCTGTTCCTGACGCTGGCGGCGCTGCTGGTGCACACCCAGCGCTTCCTGCGGCACCGCTTCCGGCGGCTGGTCAATCCCTGGCTGGCGGCGGCGACCGCGCTGCTCGTCGCCCTGCTGCCGCTGGCCGTCTTCACGTATCAGACCCAGGACCGGCTGGAGTCGGCGCGGGCCAGCCTGACCCGGTCCGACATCGGCCGCACCGGCGGCCCCACCGCCAGGGAGGTCGCGAGGACGATGCGGAACGCGCATTGGCAGGCCGGTGCGGTCGGCTGGATACCCGTTGGCGGGGCCGTGCTGGCCGTGCTGATCCTGGTGGGTCTCCAGCCGCGTATCGACGAGTACCGGTTCCAGCCCCGATGAGCGCGGCGAAGCGGTCCGGCCACGCCACGGCCACGGTCCTCGGGCTGTGGATGGTGCTGCTGTGCGTCGTGGGCGCTGGCGATACGAGCGGCTGGCAGTCGCGCGGCAGTGTGAGCGTGCTCGCGTCGTGGACCGGCGACGAGGGCGCGGCGTTCCGGCATCTGCTGGACACCTTCACCCGGCACACCGGCATCCATGTCGACTATCAGGGCACCACCGCGCTGCGCGAGGTGCTGGCCTCGGAGGTGAGCTCGGGAACGCCGCCCGACATCGCCGTGCTGCCCAGCTCGGGCGAGCTGGCCGCCTACGCCCATCAGCGCCAGCTGATCCCGCTGGACGCGGTGATCCCGAGCCGGGAGCGCACGGCCTACGGACGGCTGTGGACCCCTCGGCTGAACTCCGACGGGCCGGTCTACGGCATCGCGGTCAAGGCCGACCTGAAGAGCATCGTGTGGTACGACCACGGCCGCCGCCCGGACACGCTGCCCGCCCTGGCCGCCGACGGCCGCCGGTGGTGCGTCGGCATGGGGGACGACGCGGCCTCCGGCTGGCCCGGCACCGACTGGATCGAGGATCTGCTGCTCCAGCAGCAGGGCCGGGCCGTCTACCAGGACTGGGCGACCGGCGGGCTGCCGTGGACGGACCCCCGGGTGGCGCGGGCCTGGCGGAGCTGGGGGTCGCTCTTCGGCAAGGACACCGCGCGTACCGCGCTGATCACCGACTTCCGGACGGCGGGCACGAAGCTGTTCGGCGCGGATCCACCGTGCGCGCTGGAGCACCAGGGGTCGTTCATCCGCGGCGGCTACCCACGCCCCGCCGAGGCGGACTTCGCCTTCTCCTCCGGGCTGCTCCCCGATACCGACGGGCGGTCCACCGCCCGGGAGGTGTCGGGGGACTTCGCCGCGATGTTCCGCGACACACCGCAGGCACAGGAGCTGATGCGCTACCTGATCTCGGCCGACGCCCAGCGGGCCTGGGGAAGGACGACCGCGGGCAGCAGCACCCACCCGTTCTTCGCCAACCGCGACGTCCCGCTCGACGCCCAGGGCGACGACACCGTGGACCGGAGGATCGCGACGACCCTCCGGGACTCGGCCACGCTGTGCCTGGACGCCTCCGACGCCATGCCCACACGGATGCGGCTCGCCTTCCAGCGCGCCGCGCTCGGCTACCTCAGCGACACCAGCCGGCCGCCGGACGGGCTGCTGCGCAGCCTGGAGAAGATCCGCCAGAGCCTGCGCGGCGCCCCCGACCAGCCCTGGCTGTCCACGGTCTGCGGCTGAGCCGGCTCAGCCGAGCCGGCTCACGGTCTTCCGCGGGGCGGGCTCAGGGAGCCATCTCCTCCGGGCAGGGCGTGCCGCGCGGCAGCTGGTACTTGCCCGTTATCCGGTAGACGCCGGCCCGGGGGGCGTGCAGCACCGTCCACTCGTCCTCCGGCTGGCCCTCCTCACCGCCCTCGGTCTGCTTGGTGAGGCAGCCCTCGCGGTTGACCGGCAGCCGGTCGTCCTTGCCCTTCGGCGCGTGGACGCTGTGCCCGTCCTCGTCCACCAGGCCCAGCCACGGCGAGTACGGGACGCGGATCAGCACCGGGCCCTTGGAACGGACCGACACCACCAGCTGGTCGGCACCGGCGCGCTGCACGGTGGCGGGCGGGTCGGCGATCTGCGTCGGGTCCTTGACCTCGTACAGCTTCCAATTGGCGTCCGACCAGACCTCGCGCAGATACGGCAGGCCGGTGCCGAGCAGCTCGGCCTCCTGCTCCGCCGCGGTGTCCGGGTCGTCCGCGGGCAGCACCACATAGTGCACCGCCCAGCGCTTGAGCCATTCGTGGTAGCTGACCGGGGTGAGGGTGTCCTCGCCGTAGAAGATCGGGTTCCGGTCGAGGTCGCGCTGGCGGTTCCAGCCGCGCGCCAGATTGACGTAGGGGGCGAGCGCGGAGGACTCGCGGTGGCTGCGCACCGGAACCACCTCGACCCGGCCCCTGTCGGCCTTCTCCCGCTTGAGCCGGTCGACCAGCGGCGCCAGCTCACGGGCCCAGGACGCCGAGGGGGTGGTGTGGATGACATCGTCGGCGGTCTTGACCCCCTGCCACACCGTGACGGTCACGAGCGCCAGCACCAGGACCGTCCAGCGGCGGCCGGCCGGCGTCGAGCGCAGCTCGGCGCGCGGCGGCTTGCGCAGGGAGGGCAGCGCGGCGATCAGCACCACTCCGCCGAAGATCATGCCGAGGCGGGAGATATTGGTGCCGACCTGGGAGGGAATCACCCACGTGAGCACCACCCCGAGACAGTAGAGCCCCGCCCCGACCCGCACCGTCGACCACTCGCGCGGTACGCAGAACAGCACGGCGCCACCGGTGATGAACGGCAGGATCACCGACCCGATGCCCATCGGCTGCTCGCCGGAGAACGGGAACAGCCACGCCGACAGGCCGACCACCAGCACGGGCGTGATCCCGAGCGCGTACGCGGCGGGGCGCCGCTTGGTCAGCCACAGACCGGCGGCCACTATGCCCACGAACAGCCCGGCCACCGGGCTGGACATGGTCGACAGCGCCGACAGCAGAGCGGCCAGCACAAACCGTCCGGTCTTGTGGTGCCAGTGCCGGGACCGCCAACGGCGGGGCCAGGCGAAGATCACGGCCACCGCCGCGAGCCCGAACATCGCGCCGAGCCCGAAGGTCACCCGCCCCGAGATGGCGTTGCAGGTCAGCGCCAGGGCGCCGTAGAGGGCGGGCCACAGCGGCCGCCGCACGGCACGGCTGCGCACCAGCAGCAGCGCGAGCAGCCCGGCGCCCAGCGTCCCCGCGATCATCATCGTCGAGCGGACCCCGAGGACCGCCATCAGATATGGCGAGATCACGCTGTACGAGACCGGGTGCATCCCGCCGTACCAGGCCAGGTTGTACGCCGAGTCCGGATGCTGGAGGGCGAACTCCGCCCAGGCGTCCTGCGCGGCGAGGTCACCGCCGCTGTTCGCGAGCAGCGCCACCCACAGCAGATGCAGCAGCGCGGCGGCCATCAAAGCGGCGATAACAGGATGACGCAGGGCAATCCGGGCACGCCCGAGCAGCCCGCCCGAAGCCTCCCGGTCGCTCCCGCGCTCCGCCTCCGCCGGGGCCGCCGGCTCGGCCGGCCAGCGCTGCGTGGGTACGCGTATTCGCGCGGCGGTGCTCTCCTCCGAGCCCCCGCTTTCATCAGCCCGTGTCGGATCCACGGTGGTCACTGCGGCTCTCCCCGTCTTCCCCCGAGGTCTGCCCCATCGTCCTCAACCCTGTGCGAGGTCAATCCGGTTCGCGTGCGGGTCCAGGCCCGGGACCCTCGCGACGCTAGCACGCGAGGGCGGCCCCGAGCCGTGTCGGACCCCGGCGGCGTTTCGTGCCGGGGCCACTTCACACGTCCTCCTTAGCCCACTTCCCCAGTGGGTCAGCCGATACGGGTCAGTTTCGCGCCGAACGACGGCTCGGACAGATCCTCCTGAAGCGCCACCGGCGCCCTGAGCTGTCCGGGGCCCGTGCCCACGGTCACCTCGCCGACGACCGTGCCCGCCTTGGCGGAGTGCGGCACCTTCTCACCGCCGTCGCCGATCTTGATGTCGACCGCGAGACCGGACCAGCCGACCGCCTTCAGATCCTTGGTGGCGACGACCGGTGTGGTGCCGCCCAGCCCATCGTCCACCTGGCCGACGACATCGCCCTTCTTGATGACGGTGGCCAAGGTGAGCGCGTCCTGCACGGCGGTGATCAGCTTGTAGCTGTTGGTCTGCGCCAGCTGGAGGCTGGCGTCCAGCGTGGTGGTCGCGCGCTGCTCGAGGACGACACCGAGGATCCGCTGCTGCTTGCCGTCGATCGTCCGCACCGCACCCCACATCAGCGCACCGCCGGCCGGGGTGGACGAACCGGTCTTGATCCCGATCACCCCGGGCTTCACCAGCAGATTGTTGTTGTTGTAGATCCGGTCCTTGAGACCCGGGATATCGGTGTTGGGCGTCGCCACGACCGCCCGGAACGCCTCGGACTGCATCGCCGCCTTCGCCAGCTTCAGCTGGTCGGCCGCGGTGGACTTGGTGGACTCCTTCAGACCGCTGGGGTCGGTGTAGGTGGTCTGCTTCATCCCCAGGCTCTCGGCCGCGTCGTTCATCTTCTTGACGAACGCGTCCAGCGAACCGGCGTCCCAGCGGGCGAGCAGCCGGGCGATGTTGTTGCTGGAGTTGATCAGCAGCAGCTGGAGCAGCTGGTGCTGGGTGAAGGTCTGCCCCTCCTTGACCGCCGCCCGCGACTCGTCGGCGGACTTCGCCTCCTTGGCCGCCTGGGCGTCGATCTCTATCTTCGGGCCCTCCGCGTCACCCTTCAGCGGATGGTCCTTGAGCACCACATAGGCCGTCATGACCTTGGTGACGCTGGCGATCGGCACCGGCTTCTGCTCCCCGGAGGCGCCCAGGGTGCCCACGCCCTCGACCTCGGCGGCGGACTGCCCCTGGTCGGGCCACGGCATGGAGAGCTCACCGCCGCCGAAGCGGTAGGTGGGGTCCGAGGTGAGCTTCAGCGATGGCTCCGGCAGCGGCCGCAGCGCCTGGACGACACCCAGGATGATCACAAGCAGCACGGCCAGCGGCGTCCAGATCTTGACCCGGCGGACGACCGTCCGCAGCGGTGTCTCCGGCTTGGGCGGCGTGTTGGTCAGCTGCGCCAGCAGGTCGAGCGGCGCCGGCTGCTTGCCGTCCTCCGTCACCGGCGGCAGCGGCTGCTGCTTGGTCCGCTCGGCCTCGGGGACCGCCGGCGGGGCGGCGGAAGGGGCCGGCGCGGAGGGCTTCGGCGCGGAAGGCGCGGCGGAGGGCTTCGGCGGGGCCGGGTCGTCGGGGGACCGCAGCGGGACGAACTTGCTGGTCCGCTCGTTGTCCGACTCGCCGACGGGCTTCTTGCCGGATGTCTTGTCGGCGGTCTTGTCAGCGGTCTTGCCGTCGACCTTGTCGGCGGTCTTGCCGTCCGCCGGGGCCGGGGGGCTGACCGCCTTGAAGGCGGTGGTCGGCTGGTCGACGCCCTTCTTGCCGCCCTTTCCGGGCTTCTCCGGGAGTACGCCGAAGGCGGCCGTCGGGCGGTCGATCGGCTTGCCGGAGGCAGTGGCGTCCGCGCCGGAGGCGGTGGCCTTGCCGGACGCGCCCTTGGACTCGCCCTTCTCGGCCTCCCTGGCCCCTTCCTTCTTATCGGGCTCCTTGGCCTCTTCCTTCTCGGGCTCTTCCTTCTTGTCCTTGCCCTCGGCCTGGCCGTCCTCGGCGTCGCCCTTCGGCTTCACCGTACGGAAGACAGCCGTCCGCTGATCGACCGATGGCTTCGACGGCTTCGACGGCTCACCGCCGTCCTCGTCCGCTCCGGCTCCGGACGCGTCCTCAGCCTTCACATCGGCGTCGACAGCCTTCACATCGGCGTCGGCGTCCGCGTCATCGGCCTTCGCCGCGTCGGTCTTGACGTCCCCCCGGTCCGCGCCGCCGGAGCCATCGGAGTCGTCGGCGCCATCGGCGCCATCCGCTTCCGGCTCCGCGTCGGGCTCGGACGCCTCCCCCTTGGGCGATCCGTCCGACGCACCGGAATCCGCGTCCGGCTCGGCCGTCGCCTCCGACGTCCCGGAACCTTCGCCCTGTTCACTATCGCGAACACCAGAAACTTCAGCGTCGCCCTTATCGGCCGCCGGTGTCTCAGGTTCCGCTTCAGCCTCCGCTTCGGCCTTCGCCCCGGAGGTCACTTCGGGTTCACCGGGAGCCGATTCCGGCTCACCCGAACCCGACCGGAGGTCGTCGGACACGACGGCGACCGCCGTCGAGCCCTGGCCCGCCTCCGCCTCGCGCGAGATCGCGAGCCGCGGATCGCGCTCTCCCCTAGCCGTCTCCCCCGACGACTGCTGCTGATCCGACCTGCCGGGGGACTCGCCCGCCACCAATGCCTCCTCGATATGTGTCGCGGGACGCCGTACGCCCCATGGCGTCACGTCCCGCAGCCCAACCTCTACCAGTGTCCTGTGTGTCCGGCACGCGATCGCGCAACGCCACAGCCGGAGAGCGTCCTCAGGTGCCCGCCCACCTGCTAGACGAGAACGACATACCTACTGGTTCCCACCCAAACCCCCCAGGCACTCTCGACAGACCAATGTGAGAGGGGTCACCCTGTCATTCATCCACGCGGGGAGGCATGGATGGGCAGGAGCCGCAGAACAATTCCGGAGGAGCTTCTGCTGCTCGCTTTGGACCCGACCACGGGTACCACGGCGCAGCCGCAGTCGCTCGACCTCGGTCTTGCCGGGGCACAGCTAGTAGAGCTGGCCCTGGCCGGACGGATAGCCCCTGACGGGGATCGTATCGCCGTGGTGCTGCCACGGCCGACCGGAGATCCAACTCTGGACTCCGCGCTGGAGTTGCTGCGCCGACGCGGCAGTCCGGTGCGGGCCGTCCACTGGATCGGCGGGCCCCGGCTGGGGCTGCGCCAGACGTACCTCACGCACCTGGAGCGTTGCGGCATGGTGCATGCCGTGGCGGGCCAGATGTGTGGCGTATTGCCGACGACGCGCTACCAGGCGACGGACACGGCGATCAGCCGGGAGATCAGGGCCCGGCTGGACAGCGCGATCCGCACCGGCGTACCGCCGGACCCGCGGACCGCCGCGCTCGCCGCCCTGGCCCACGCGGTCGGGCTCGGCAAGCATCTGTACCCCGGGAACGAGGGGCGCTCCTCGCGCTCCAGGCTCCGGGATCTGATCCGGCACGACCCGATGGGCGGTCTCGTGGCGCACGCCGTGATGGACGTGCAGAACGGTGTCGCGGCGCAGCCACGGCGCGCACCGGCCGGAGGCCGACAGCCGGGGGCACGCGCCGCGGCGGAGCCCGCGGCCGGCGTTCCGGCGCAGCCGTCCCGCCGCGGGAGCATGGCCCGCGTCGGAGCGCGCTGAGGCGCCTTCGGGGCACCACCGCACCACGGCGCACCACCCGAGCCCGTCGAACGCACCAGCAGCCCGTCAGCGGGGCGGCGGAGCCCGTTCCCGGCACCATCCGGGGCGGAGCGCCACCGTCCGGCTCCGAGCAGCACCCAGCACCACCGACGCTCCACCGACCGCACCGCAGTCCCCACCGACCCGGTTCGGGAGCCGCTGAAGCGCGCGGGGTGGTGGGACGGCCGATTTGGACGACCGGCCGTCCCACCGCCCCGCGCGCGCGTTCGCCCACCGTTGTGCGGCCGTCTTTGTGCGGCCATTTCCCAGCGCGGTCCCGTCCGGTAGTGGCAGGCTGCTGAGCAGCAGAAATCAGCAGTACGAAGCCGGAGGTGCACGTCCTGTGACATCGAACGTCGGCCCCACTGTCCGGCGACGCCGGTTGGGCCAGGAACTGCGCAGGCTCCGCCAGGAGAAGGGCATGACGGCGGAGGAGGTGGCGGAGGAGCTGATGGTCTCCCAGTCGAAGATCAGCCGACTGGAGAACGGGCGCCGCAGCATCAGCCAGCGCGATGTGCGCGACCTCTGCCGCACATACAAGGTGGAGGACAAAGCACTCGTCGATTCCCTTATGCAAATGGCGAAGGAGTCGCGCCAGCAGGGTTGGTGGAACGCTTTCGGCGATGTGCCGTACAGCGTCTACATCGGCTTCGAGACGGACGCGGCATCGCTGCGGGTCTATGAACCCCAGGTGCTGCCCGGCCTCTTGCAGACGCCGGAGTACGCGGAGGCGGTGATCAGCGGCGCCCTGCCGGAGGCCCCGCAGGACCAGATCGCCCAGCGGGTCCAGGTCCGGCTCAGGCGCCAGGAGCGGATCACCGATCCGCTGACCCCGCTGCGACTGTGGGCGGTGGTGGACGAGGCGGCGATGCGGCGGGTGGTCGGCAATTCCAAGATCATGAGTGATCAGCTGGACTATCTGGTCCGGATGAGCCACGAGCCGCATGTGACGGTGCAGGCGCTTCCGTTCGACATGGGGTCGCATCCGGGAATGAGCGGGCAGTTCACCATCCTGGAGTTCTCGGACGAGTCGGACACCAGCGTCGTCTATCTCGAGGGCGTGACCAGCGACCTGTATCTGGAGAAGCTCAGCGATGTGCAGAGCTACAGCATGATGTACGAGCATCTGCGGGCCCAGGCGCTCAACGCGGACCAGAGCCGTCAGTTCATCACCGAGGTGGCCCAGGAGCACGCCCGCCGGCACCGGGAGCGGGGCGGGACGGCCCCGGCGGACTGAGCGGGAGCGGGGGGCGCACAGGGCACGGAAACACCCCGGGGAACGCCCCGGGAGACGCTCCGGCGCGAACGGCGAAGAGCGGAGGCTACACCTCCGCACCGAGCCGCGGAAGGGGCCACGGGAATATGCCACTCGGTCGAGTGAATGGCCCGCTTTCCAGACGATGTTGCCGAGTAACGTCGGTGACGCCTCCAATCGGGGGTTCGTCTCATCAACAAAACGCATCGGAGCAATCGTGTCCATTCAGCAGGGAAAGACGAGCATGTGGGTGAAATCCTCGTACTCGGCCGGAAACGGCGCTTGCGTGGAAATCTCCTCCCCGGTCACCAGCGAGGTCGCCGTGCGCGATTCCAAGGACCCCCAAGGACCGACGCTCAGCTTCGCCCCCGCAGCGTGGTCGGCCTTTGTGTCCGACGTCAGCCGGGGCGGCTTCGACCTCGACTGATCTCCGTGACACCCGGCCGCGGCAGCGCGGTCGGCAGCGTGGAGCCGCAAGCCTGTACCCGAGCCCTCTCGACCGGTCGCCGTCCCCGCCGAGAGGGCTCCAGGCATTTCCGGCGCTTTCCGGCATAGCCGCTTCAGCGGAGTTCCGCCACGTATTGGTCCGTACCGGGAATCGTCGGAATGAACGGCGCCATGAATTCCACCCGGCCGAGCCCGGCTTCGGCCACCTCACCGTCCAGACCGGTGAAACAGCGTTCCCAGCATTCCCGGGGATCGGACTGGAGGAACCAGAGCAGCGTCAGCCGGGTGCCGACCCCCTCGACCTGCTTCACATACGACATCCGGTCCAGGGGAAGCGGGGTCGGCCGGAAGACCGTGACCGTCGCGGCGGGCGAGCCCGCGAGCCGGCGCGGCAGATGTCTGGACCGGAGCCACTCGAGCAGCTCCTCCCGCCGCTCCGGGCCCTCGCTCTCGATCACCTCCAGCACCAGCCCGGCATAGGGGTGGTCCAGCGCGTGGTGATCGCGCGGACCGGCCGCCCCGTCCCGGTAGACGGTGGCCTCATGGTCCTGGAAGGCCGTGAAGACATGCGTACGGTCCTGGTAGACCCGGCCGTCCCGGAGCAGCCGCTTGTTGATCCCCACCGTCCATCGCATGTGGTCCGCGTAGCGCCCCTCGGTGAGCCAGTAGACGGAGAGGTAGCAGCCGGCGGTCACCGGCTGGGCGATGGCCGATTTCTCGGGGTAGCGCAGCAGCTGTAGCTCACGGGTGGCGACCCAGCGGCGGCCCGCGTAGATCCAGGGCATGGCCATCGCGCCCGCGATGAAGTGGTCGTCCTCGTACCAGCGGTTGTAGGCGTACTCATGGCCGGGGTGCGGTTCGACCATCGTGATCAGGGCGTGGCCAGGGCGCACCCCGTACGGGCCGACGGAGGCCAGTTCCGCGTACGCGTCGCTCGTCATGTCCCCCAGGTGTAGCTGACGTGACGTCAGTTGGGGAGGGGTCGGTCGGCATCAAGTGTGCCGATTCGGACGGTTGACGGGCCGGGGCGTCCCGTGGCGCCTTCCACCGGGGTCACCCCGCGGCGCTCTGGCCATCTGACGGCCGTCCCCCTAATCTGACGCGACGCCAGATACGGGAGGTGCCGCCATGCCGTTACAGGGCAAGACCATCGTCGTCTCCGGGGTGGGGCCAGGACTGGGGGCCCGGGTGGTCGCCGCATGCGTCCGGGACGGCGCCCGGGTGGTGATGGGGGCGCGGACAGAGGAGCGGCTGCCGAAGGTGGCGGACGAGGTCGATCCGGGCGGGGAGCGCACCGCCTGGCGGACCACCGACATCGCGGACGAGGCGCAGTGCGAGGCCCTCGCCGCGCTCGCCCTCGACCGCTTCGAACGGATCGACGCCGTGGTCCATGTGGCCGCGCTGGACAGCCATTTCGGCGGGCTGGAGGACGCCGACTTCGGGTCCTGGGCCCAGGTGGTGGACATCAATCTGTTCGGGACGCTCCGGATGACCCGCGCCTGTCTGCCCGCGCTCAAACGGAACGGCGGCTCGGTGGTGCTGATCGGCACCCAGTCGTCCTCCGCCGCCCCCACCAAGGTGCGTCAGACCGCGTATGCCGCCTCCAAGGGCGCGCTGACCTCGACCATGTACGCGCTCGCGCGCGAGCTGGGGCCGCACCGGATTCGCGTCAACACCGTCCAGCCGGGCTGGATGTGGGGGCCGCCGGTGCGGGCGTATGTGGCCTTCACCGCACAGGCCGAAGGCGTGAGCGAGGCCGAGGTGCTGACCCGGCTCACGGACGGAATGGCCCTGCCCGAGCTGGCGACGGACGGCGATGTGGCGGAGGCCGCGGCGTTCCTGGCCTCCGACCGGGCCCGGGCGATCACCGGGCAGTCGCTGCTGGTGAACGCCGGTGAACTGATGCGTTAGCGCGACTCCTGTCCGGCCCTTTCGGGATCCCGCTCCCGTATTGACCCATCGATAGGTGGGCATGCGTCTGACGGCGTCTCATGAAGTGCCCGCTCATCGTGGGTTCACCGGTATGCGGCAGACAACGCCCCGTCAGGTCAAGAAAGAGTAAATTGGTTCTGCTTCCTGATTTGTGTTCACACTCGTGACCCTTAGAACCCTTGACCGGTTACCCGAACGAGCGGTTCAATCCCGGAAGTACCCCGCTCCCGCTCGGGGGAACCGTCCATGACGAACGTCGCGGCGAAGTGCGCACCCGTTCATATGGCGGACCCTGGGAGGGGACATGAACAGTCTCGACTGGGCTGTACTGATCGGATACTTCGGTGTCATGGTCGCCATCGGCCTCTGGTCCCACAAGCGTGTGGACAATGTCAGCGACTTCTTCACCGCGGGCGGCAAGATGCCCTGGTGGCTGTCCGGGATCTCGCACCACATGTCCGGCTACAGCGCGGTGATGTTCACCGGATACGCGGCGATCGCCTATCAATACGGCATCACCTCCTATGTCACCTGGTCCTTCCCGATCGCCATCGGCATCGCGATCGGCGCGAACCTCTTCGCGCCGCGCCTCAACCGGGTGCGCAGCAAACTGCGTGTGGCCTCGCCGCTCGAATATCTGAAGAACCGCTACAACCTCCCCACCCAGCAGGCGCTGGCCTGGTCCGGGGTGCTGTTGAAGATCGTCGACGTGGGCGCCAAATGGGCGGCCATCGCGACCCTGCTGTCCGTCTTCACCGGTGTCTCGCTCAACCAGGGCATCCTGATCACGGGCGCGGTCACCGCCGTCTACTGCACGGTCGGCGGGCTGTGGGCCGACGCGCTCACCGAACTCGGCCAGTTCATCATCCAGTTCGTGGCGGGCATCGCGATGCTGATCGCGGTGCTCCATGAGCTGGACGGCTTCTCCACCCTGTGGAGCGTCTGGGACGACCTCCCCGACAGCCACCACCAGCCGACCGTCGGCCCGTACACCCTGATCTTCCTGCTCGCCTACCTCTTCATCAAGACGTTCGAGTACAACGGCGGCATGTGGAACCAGGCGCAGCGCTACATGGCGACCGACAGCGCCCACTCCGCCAAGCGCTCGGCCCGGCTCTCGGCCATTTTGTGGTTCGTCTGGCCGCTGGTGCTGTTCTTCCCCATGTGGGTCGCGCCGCTGATCATCAAGACGGACAAGCCCGACAACTCCTACGCCGAGATGGCCGAGCACCTGCTGCCGCACGGTCTGCTGGGCCTGGTGATCGTCGGCTTCTTCTCGCACACCATGGCGATGTGCTCCTCGGACGCCAACGCGATCGCGGCGGTGGTGACCCGGGACATCATGCCCGCCGTCTTCAAGTCCGTACGGGAATGGTCCACCCGCACCGGGCTGCTCGCGGCCCGCTACACCACACTGCTCTTCCTCGCCCTGTCGATGGCCATCGCCACCCAGGTCAACTCGGACTTCTTCGGCGACATCATCAGCGTCGTGATCAAGTGGGTCGCCGGGCTGATGGGGCCGATCGCGATCCCGCTGATGCTGGGCATGCTGCGCGCCTTCCGCAAGTCGGGCCCGACGGCGGCGCTGATCAGCTGGGCCATGGGGCTGATCGCCTTCTACCTGGTCAACTACCCGATCAACGACGCGATCGACGGAGGCGTGAACCTGGAGTACCAGATCTCCATCCCGCTCGCGGTCTCGCTCGTGCTCTTCATCGCCATCGGCTACATCAAGCCGGAGGACACCCCGGAGCGCGATGCCATCCTCGCCTCGCTCAACTCGGATGACGACGGGCCGGGTTCGGCGGGTGCCGCGCTGTCGGAGCCGGAGTCCGGCGCGTCCGGCCACAAGTCGGTGGCGGGCGCCACGGACTGACGCCTTCCGCTCGGCGGCCATGGACCGGGCCGTCGGTCACCACCCATCGCGGGGTGACCGGCGGCCCGGTCGCGTCTGGCCACAACTGGCCGAGCGGGGCATAAGCGGAATGCGATGACCAGGCGTCGTTCAGCGAACGTGGCAGTCCAGGCGATCTTTTCTTCACCTGAGGTCCACATCCGGAACGTACTATGGTCGGCCGTCCGCCACCCGCCACCGACCGCACCGCCCGGACCCGGCTCGCCCCGCCCCCACCGAGCCGCCGTCCACCGGGACCTCTGGAGCCCCCGTGACCGCCACCCAGACGATCACCGACTCCCGGATCCACCGGGCCCGTGCCGCCGTACTGCGCCGGCCGGTTCTGTGGGCGGCGGTGTTCTGCCTGCTCTCCTTCACCGGATTCTGGATCGCCCAGCGGGCCGCCCAGGTGTCGATGGTCGATCTGCTGGTCTACCGCGCCGAGGGATGGACGGTACGCGATGCGACGGATCTGTATGACATGCGGGCGACTCAGCACAATCTCCCCAATACCTATCCGCCGTTCGCGGCCCTGCTCTTCACCCCGCTGACCGTGATGGGCACGGGCGTCCTGCGGACCTTCGGGACGGCCCTCAATCTCGTCCTCATGGTCGCCGTGGCCCATCTGTCGCTGCGGCTGGTCGATCCGCCCGTCCGGGTGCCGCGGCCGGCCGCCGTCCTGGCCCTCGCCGCCGCCGGGGTGTGGTGCGAGCCGGTGTGGACGACACTGCGCTACGGGCAGATCAATCTGCTGGTCACGGCGCTGGTGCTAGGGGACCTGACCCGCCGGGCCGGCCACCGCTGGGCGGGGGTCGGGACCGGTATCGCCACCGGGATCAAGCTGACCCCGGGGCTCTTCGTGGTCTTCCTGGGCCTCGCCGGGCTGCTCCTCGGCCTCCGGCGGCTGCGGGCCCCCCGGGCGCCCGGGAGGCGGACCGGGCCCGCGGGCGGCCCGCTGTGGCGGGGCTTCGGGAACGACCATCTGCGGCGCGCCGCCGTCGCCACCGCCACCTTCGCCCTCACGGTCGGGTTCTCGGCCCTGGCGCTGCCGCATGACTCCCGGCGCTTCTGGACCGAGGTCGTCTTCGCCACCGACCGCCCCGGCGATGTCGAGGGCGCGGGCAACCAGAACCTCAAGGGCGCCCTCGCCCGGCTGCTGCACACCCCCGACCCGGGCATGTGGTGGCTCACGGCGGCCGTACTGGTCGGCTGTGCGGGCCTGGCCACGGCGGTCGCCGCCCAGCTGACCGACGACGGCCGTCTTCCGAACGCCCGCGCCTGGGCCGCCCTGGCCTGCGCCGTGACCGCCCTCATGGTCAGCCCGGTCTCCTGGTCGCACCACTAGGTGTGGGCCGTCCCGATGGTCCTGCTGCTCGCGGTGGAGGCGGTGCGACGGCGTACGGCGGGCTGGACGGCCTGGACGGTGGTGACCGGGCTGCTGTTCTGCTCCTTCATGGTCTGGTACGCGCCCCACAGCCGGCCGACCCGGGTGGAGCTCCACCAGAACCCCGCCCAGATGCTGCTCACCGCCGTCTATCCGCTGCTCGGCCTCGCCTTCCTGGGCGTGGCCGCGTATCTGACCGTGCGCGCCGTAAGGCGTCCATGGCGCCCAAGGCGTCCATGGGAGGGGAACGGGCCCGTACAGCGGCAGATGGCCACCGCCGGTGCGGGTGCGCGGCGGCGGCCGGAGCGGACTGACCCGCGTGGGTGAGCGGACCTACGCGCGCGGGTAGCGGGTGAGCCAGGCCGGGGAGGAGCTGCCCGGGCCGTGGAGGGCCGGGCCCTGGGTCATCTCCATGGCGAAGTCGTCGGCCAGCTCAAGGATCGTGCCGCGCCCCTCGACCTCCGCCAGCCAGGCGGGCGGCAGCGCGGTCTCGCCGTGCAGCGCGCCCAGCAGATTGCCGCAGACGGCCGCCGTGGAGTCGCTGTCCCCGCCGTGGTTGACCGCGAGCAGCAGCCCATGGCGGACGTCCTCGGCGACCAGGGCGCAGTACAGCCCCATCGCCAGGGCCTCCTCACCGGTCCAGCCCTCGCCCAGGGACGCCACCCGCTCGGAGGTCGGCAGGCCCTGCCGTACGGCGCCGAGAGCGCGCCGCAGCGCGTTGGTGGTCTCCTCGTGGCCGGGGCGGGTGGCCAGATGGGCGAGGGCGCGCTGGACGGCTCCGTCCAGCGCCTCGCCGCGTGCCAGGCCGTGCACGATGAGGGCGAAGGCGCCCGCGGAGAGATAGCCGGTGGGGTGGCCGTGAGTCTGGGCCGCGCATTCGATGGCCAGTTGGAAGACCAGCTGCGGCTCCCAGCCCACCAGCAGGCCGAAGGGCGCCGAGCGCATCACGGCGCCGCACCCCTTGGAGTCGGGGTTCTTGGGCGCCTCCAGGGTGCCCATGGTCTCGTCGGCGAGCGCGGTGATACAGGCCCGCCCCGGGGAGCGCTGGGCGTACAGCCACTCCTCGCGGGCCAGCCAGCCGGCGTCCTTACGGCGCTCATCGGGGCCCCAGTCGCGCTGGGTGGAGTACCAGCGGCGGTGTGCGGAGTGGATGTCGGTCGGCGGATGCCAGGCCCCGGTGTCGCGGCGCACCTGCGCCCGTATCAGTCCATCCACGGTGAACAGCGTCATCTGGGTGTCGTCGGTGACCCGTCCACGGCCGCCATAGGCGGGCAGGAAGTCCGTCACACCCTCGGGTCCGTGCGCCACCCTGATCTCTTCCAGCGAGGCGAACTCGACGGCCGCCCCCAGCGCGTCCCCGATGGCGCCGCCGAGCAGGCAGCCGCGCACCCGGCTGCGGAAGTCCTGCTGTTCGGCGCGGCCCCATACGCCGGTCGCTGCGCTGGCGGTTGCGGTCACGACCTTTGCCTCTTTTCTTCGTTGATTCTTCGTCGCGTGAATGGCCCTGGACTGTCTTTGAACTGTAATGGACATCGAATGATCGCCTCTTGGCCGCCGCGGTTTGTGAAGGCGTCATCACGGAGAAGACGACGGACGGCCGCATTCCGAGAATTGCGAATTCCCTCACCGAATGTCGTCTCCGCACCCCGAATGTCGTCTCCGCGCCGAATCCTTATCGAGCACTGTCCGGGCCGGGGCCCAGGGCCGTGCGGAGCTCGGCGAGCGGGGCCCGGAGGGCGGCGAGGAGCGCCCCGTCCGCCCCGGGACACTGTGCGAGGTCATCGAGGGCTCGTATGCTCTCGTCGGCGATCTCCCAGTACGGCCGGGTGGCGGAAAGCTCCGCCACGAAGCGCTGCGCCCCGGCCCCGTCCCCGAGGGCGGCTCTGCTGACGATCGGTGCGGCCACCCGGGCCTGTGGGTCCCACTGGCCGCCGTGCTCCTCCAGGAGCGCCTCGAAGGCGGCCCACCGCTCCCGCGCCCGGGGGAGACCGTCGCTGAGGCTCACCAGCAGCGCGTGTTCGAAGGCGATGTCGAGGTCCTTGTCGTCCAGGGCCGCCGCCCGTTCGATGTCCGCGGCGGCCTCGGCGTACCGGCCCGCCCCACGGTGGCATCTGGCTCTGCCCTCCAGCGCGAGCAGGTCGTCGGGGTCGAGCCCGAGCGCCCGGTCCAGGTCGGCGAGGGCGGCCGCCTCGTCGCCCAGGCGCAGCCGCAGGGCGCCCCGGACCGCCGGTGCCCAGGGGTCGTCGGAGTCGGCGGCCACGGCGGCGTCGAAGTCCGCCAGGGCCTCGGCGAGCCGGCCCGTGTGCTCATACGTCTGTCCCCGCCGGACCAGCGCGAAGACATACGAGGGCGCCAGCTCGACGGCCCGGCCGAAGTCCTCCAGCGCCTCCGGGAAGCGGTCCGTCATCCGGTACGACTCACCGCGCTCGGCCAGCACCGCCTGATCGTCCGGGTGGGACGCGAGATAACTGTCGGCCGCGCTGATCGCCTCCTCGTAGCGGTCCAGGTTGCGCAGCGCGTGGATACGGCTGAACCCGGCGTACTCGGAGCCGAGTTCGAT
This sequence comes from Streptomyces malaysiensis subsp. malaysiensis, assembly GCF_040653035.1. NCBI lineage: Bacteria > Bacillati > Actinomycetota > Actinomycetes > Kitasatosporales > Streptomycetaceae > Streptomyces > Streptomyces malaysiensis. The sequence goes on along the minus strand of NZ_JBEZNG010000009.1, from coordinate 316,276 downwards.
GGACCGCTCGGCGTCCGCGAGGGCCTCCTCGTACCGCCCGAGCATCCGGTAGGCCGTGGCACGCTCCGCGTGGGCCCAGGCCCATTCGGGCCTGATCTCCAGCGCCCGGGTGAAATCCGCCAGCGCGCTGTCGTAGTCCCGGACGGCGGAGTGGACCAGACCGCGGGTGGACACGGTCCACGCGCTCGCGTCGTTCAGCTCGAGGGAGCGGGTGAGATCGGCCAGGGCGTCCTCGAACCGCCCCAGAAGGCTGTTCACCTCGCCGCGCTGGGACAGCACCCAGGCGAAGTCGGGATCGAGTTCGAGGGCGCGGTCGAGGCTTTCCCGCGCCTGCTCGTAACGCTTCATGCCGAGGTAGGCGTAGCCGCGGGCGGCGTGCGCGCGATCGCTGCCGGCGTCCAGCTCCAGCGCCCGCTCCGCGTCCGCCAGCGCCTCCTCCAGCTCCTCCATGTCCGCCCGGGCCATGCCACGGAGCGCGAAGGCCACGGCCGAGGCCCGCTCGTCCTGCTCGACCTCGCCGATCAGGAGCGTCATCGTCGTCGCCATGTCGCTCAGCGTGGACTCCGCCAGGAAGCGTTCGCCCCACGCCCGTACGGACTCCACTCCGCTGTCGCGGCCCGCCTCCAGCAGCGTCCGCATCCAGCGGCGCTCCCAGGACGGCGCCGTATGGTTCAGGTAGTCGCACAGATACGCGCGCAGCTCCCCGCGCAGCGCTTCCTCCGGGGTCGCGCACAGCCGGTGGTACGCCTCCTCCAGCCGGCAGTCCAGCCACCGCTCGTGCTCCCACTTCTCGTCGCCCCGCAGCGTCTCCTCGATCTGCCGCTGCCACCGCGCGAACGCCTCGGCCAGCCGGAGGTGGCGGGCGCGCCACGCCTGCGGGGACCGGTTGCGCTGGAGCCGCAGCATGGCCGTGCGGACGACGTCGTGGTAGTGGCAGCGGCCGGAACCGTCGTTGACGAACGGCAGCGAGCGCAGCCAGCCGTAGAGCTCGGCCGCCCCGTCCTCCACCGTGGCCGCGAAGACGTCCTCGTCCAGCCGCCGGGGCAGGGCCGCGGCCAGCGCGACCGAGCGGTGGGTCTCGTCGCTCACCCACTTCAGGAAGCGCTCGACGGCGGTGCCGGAGGGGTCGCCCACGGCCTCGGGGGTCGTGGGCCGCGCCTCGGCCAGCATGGACACCAGCACGGGCAGCCCGCCGGTGAGCCGGAGGACGACCTCGATCACCTGCTCGTCGACCACGCCCTTGGCCGTCAGGAGCTGCCGGGCCTCCGCCTCCGTGAAGGGCACCAGGGGGAGTTCGGCGACGAGGTCGGCGTAGTCGGCCCAGCAGCGCGGGGCGAGCGTGCCCTGTCCGGCCAGCGTCACGACCGCGTTGGCCGGGAGCGAGCCGTAGCGGCCCTCGAACATCACATCGCGCAGCCACAGGTCGAGCAGCGGCCCGGTGCGCTCATAGGTGTCGAAGAACCACGCCATCCAGGGCACGGAGGCGGCCACCTCGCCCACGTCCTTCAGGAACGCGGGGGTGAGGGCGTCCAGGGGCGAGATCACCAGGTCCACATCGTCATGGCTGCGGAAGCGGGCGCTGAGCTTGGCCCGCGCGCGGTCGGCCGCCTGTGCGACCCGGTCCGGCTCCGCCGCCCCGGCGAAGGCCCCGACGCCCGGCACCAGGCCCAGCCCGATCAGCCCGGCGCGGGCGGCGAAGGCGCTGGACGCGGAGGGCTGGGGGCCGACGGTCGCGTCCTCCTGCGGCGCGGGCTGCTGGGCCGCCGAATCGGCCTCGTGGCGCCGCTGCCGGTAGGTGGCCAGCAGCTTGTCGAAGGACTTCAGCGGATGGCCCTGCTCGGCGAACTGGGCGCTGATGGCCGCCATCACCTCGGGGACGCTGTGCACCGACTCGTCCACGGCGGCGGTGAGCGCCCGGTGCTCCCGCGCGGTGTTCTCCAGCTGCCGCAGGAGCGTCGTCTTGCCCACCCCGGCGTCGCCGCGCACATGGAACAGGAAGTGGTGCGAGGCGTCCTCGGGCGGCACGGCGAAGTTCTCCCGGAACGCGGCCAGCTCCTGCCGCCGCCCCACGAACCGGCGCCGCTGCCGGATCAGCTCCCGAATCGTCGGACGCTCCGCTGCCATGGGTGCCCCTCCCCCTCTTCCCATGGCAGCGTATCCACGCGGCGTGCCCTCGAACCGCGAGCCGGGCTCAGTCCTCCAGCACCGGGAGCAGCTCCGGCAGATGGCCGTCCGAGGCGAGGGCGGCGGCCCGGCGCTCCTCGGGGACGGGGCCGTAGGTGGTGGTGCGGGGGCGGGCGGGGCGGCCGGCCAGTTCGGCGATGCCCACCAGGTCCTGGATGGAGCGGTAGGAGCCGTAGGAGGAGCCCGCCATGCGGGAGATGGTCTCCTCCATGAGGGTGCCGCCCAGGTCGTTGGCGCCGGAGCGGAGCATCTCGGCGGCACCCTCCGTGCCCAGCTTCACCCAGCTGGTCTGGATATTGGTGATATGCGGGTGGAGCAGGATCCTCGCCATGGCCGTCACCGCGCGGTTGTCGCGGCCGGTGGGGCCGGGACGGGCGATACCGGCGAGGTAGACGGGGGCGTTGGTGTGGATGAAGGGGAGGGTGACGAATTCGGTGAAGCCGCCCGTCTCCTGCTGGATCCCGGCGAGCAGCCGCAGATGGGCCAGCCAGTGGCGGGGCTGGTCCACATGGCCGTACATCATCGTGGAGGAGGACCGGATGCCCAGCTCATGCGCCGTTTTGACGACCTCGATCCAGGTGGCCGTCGGCAGCTTGCCCTTGGTGAGCACCCAGCGGACCTCGTCGTCCAGGATCTCGGCGGCCGTGCCGGGGATGCTGTCCAGGCCCGCCTCGCGCGCCGCCGTGAGCCATTCGCGGATGGACATCCCGGTGCGGGTCGCGCCGTTGACGACCTCCATCGGGGAGAAGGCGTGAACATGCATCCCGGGCACCCGCTCCTTGACGGCGCGTGCGATGTCGAAGTACGCGGTGCCGGGCAGATCGGGGTGGATGCCGCCCTGCATGCAGACCTCCACCGCGCCCACCTCCCACGCCTGCTGGGCGCGGTCGGCGACCTGGTCCAGGGAGAGGGTGTAGGCGTCGGCGTCCGTACGGCGCTGGGCGAAGGCGCAGAAGCGGCAGCCGGTGTAACAGACATTGGTGAAGTTGATGTTCCGGGTGACGATATAGGTGACATCGTCCCCGACCGTCGCCCGGCGCAGATCGTCGGCGATACGGCACAGGGCGTCGAGCGCCGGGCCCTCGGCGTGCAGCAGGGCCAGCGCCTCGGGGTCGGTCAGCCGGGTCGGGTCGTCGGCGGCCCGTGACAGCGCGGCCTTGACGTCGGCGTCGATACGGGACGGGACCATCCCGGGGGCGGCGGCCTCGCGCAGCGCCTCCCAGTCGCCGTAGACCTCGTCGAAGTCCTCACGGCGGTCACCGGTGCGGCCCTCGGTGTCGATGGTGCGGTGCAGATCGGTGCGGCCAGAGGCGCTGAACGCCTCGTCAGGCTCCTGCCAGGGCAGCCCGGTGGGGATCGCGTCCTCGCGGGCCAGGCCGGTCCCGGGGTCGGCGAGCGCGGTCACATGCGGCAGCAGCCGGGGGTCCAGCCAGGGCTCGCCGCGCTGGATGTACTCGGGGTAGACCGCGAGCCGTTCGCGCAGCCGGAAGCCGGCGGCGGCGGAGCGCTCGGCCAGCTCGTCCACCTGGGGCCAGGGGCGCTCGGGGTTGACATGGTCCGGGGTGAGCGGGGAGACGCCGCCCCAGTCGTCGATACCGGCGCCGATGAGCTGCTCGTACTCCGCGTCGACCAGGTTGGGCGGGGCCTGGACGCAGGCGGTCGGGCCCAGGATGTGGCGGGCGACGGCCACGGTGGCGACCAGGTCGTCCAGCTCCGCGTCCGGCATCCCCCGCATGGCGGTGTCCGGTTTGGCGCGGAAGTTCTGGACGATGACCTCCTGGATGCCGTGGTACGAGCGGGAGACGCGGCGCAGCGCGAACAGCGACTCCGCCCGCTCCTCATACGTCTCGCCGATCCCGATCAGCAGCCCGCTGGTGAACGGCACGGAGCTGCGCCCGGCGTCCTCCAGCACGCGCAGCCGCACCGCGGGCTCCTTGTCGGGCGAGCCGTAGTGGGGGCCGCCGGGCTCGCTCCACAGCCGCTCGGCCGTGGTCTCCAGCATCATGCCCATGGAGGGGGCGACCGGCTTGAGCCGCTGGAAGTCGGTCCAGGTCAGGACGCCGGGGTTGAGGTGGGGCAGCAGCCCGGTCTCCTCCAGGATGCGGATCGCCATGGCCCGTACGTACGCGATGGTGTCGTCGTAGCCCTCGGCCTCCAGCCATGCGCGCGCCTCGGGCCAGCGGTCCTCGGGGCGGTCGCCGAGGGTGATCAGCGCTTCCTTGCAGCCCATTTCGGCGCCGCGGCGGGCGATGGCGAGGACCTCGTCGGGCGACATGAACATCCCATGGCCCGCACGGCGCAGCTTGCCGGGGACGGTCGCGAAGGTGCAGTAGTGACACTTGTCCCGGCACAGCCGGGTGAGCGGGATGAAGACGCTGCGCGAGTAGGTGATGACCCCGGGGCGGCCGGCCGCCTCCAGGCCCGCGTCGCGGACCCGGGCGGCGGAGGCCATCAGCTCTTCGAGGTCGTCACCGCGCGCCTGGAGCAGCACCGCCGCCTCGGCGGTGTCCAGCGCCACGCCGTCGCGGGCGCGCTTGAGCGCACGGCGCATCGCGTTCGCTGTGGGGGCGGCGGAGCCAGTCGGGGCAGCCGGTTCGTTTCCCTGCGCGCTCGTGGTCATCCTCCGAGGATACGAGCGGTGCGGGACACCGCCAGACGGCCCGGGCCTGCGGTTTTGTGGGTCTGATCACGGCGGCCGCGGGCCGTGGGCGGGAATACGGCGCGGTGAAACGTGCGGGCTGCCCGCAGGGGGCGCCGACGGCCGCTGTCCGGGCGGGACTTGGCGGGGCGCGGACCGCCGCGCGACGCCGACCGGACCCGGGGGCGGAGCCGCGCGTTCCCTCGCCGCCATGGAGTTATCCACAGGGCTTTCCGCGCGTGTCACCCACGCGTACAACGGTGTCACGCGGGTGTCGGACGGCACTCTCGACTCTGGGGGGCACCTCATGCAGCGACGCGATGTACTCAGGCTCTCCGCGCTTGCGGGCGCGGCAGGCGTGCTGACACTCGATCCCATGACCTTCGACCAGGCCGACGCGGCGGGCACGGCCGGCGGCCCCGAGCAGACGAAAACCCTCAGCGGCCATCTGCCCACCGGCGCGCCGGACTTCGTCTACGTGCCGGTGGAGGTTCCGCGCGGGGTGCGCGAGATCGCCGTGTCGTATACGTACGACAGACCGACCGTCCCGGCCGGCACGCAGGGCAACGCATGCGACATCGGCATCTTCGACGAGCGCGGCACCGAGCTGGGCGGGCGCGGCTTCCGCGGCTGGTCCGGCGGGGCCCGTACGGAGTTCGCCATCAGCGCCGAGGAGGCGACGCCCGGCTATCTGGCGGGGCCGGTGAAGGCGGGCACCTGGCATGTGGTCCTGGGGCCGTACACGGTCGCCCCCCAGGGCCTGGACTACAAGGTCACCGTCACACTGCGGTACGGCGCGCCCGGCACCACCCCGAAGCCGGCGTACCCGCCGCAGCGGGCGAAGGGCCGGGGCCGCGCCTGGTACCGGGGCGACTCGCATCTGCACACCGTGCACTCCGACGGCAAGCGCACCCCGGCCGAGCTGGTCGCCGCCGCCCGCGCCGCGGGGCTGGACTTCATCACCACCACCGAGCACAACACCACCTCGGCGCATGGCGCGTTCGAGGGTCTGTGGGGCGATGACCTGCTGATCCTCACCGGTGAGGAGATCACCACACGCAATGGCCATGTGGTGGCCCTCGGCACCGACCCCGGCGTCTTCATCGACTGGCGCTACCGCGCCCGGGACAACCGCTTCGGCCAGTTCGCCCGCAAGGTCCGGCAGGCCGGCGGCCTGGTGATCCCGGCCCATCCGCACGGCACCTGTGTCGGCTGCAACTGGAAGTTCGGCTTCAACGAGGCCGACGCCGTCGAGGTGTGGAACGCGGACTTCACCCCGGACGACGAGATCACCATCTCCGAGTGGGACAACACCCTGGTCGCCGCCGCCCGCGGCGACGGCCGCTGGCTGCCCGCCGTCGGCCACAGCGACGCCCACCGCGAGCCCAATGTGGTGGGCCTGCCGCAGACGGTGGTGCTCGCGGACGACCTCTCCCGCACCGCCCTCCAGGACGGCATCCGGGCCGGCCGCAGCTGGATCGCCGAGTCCTCGAAGATCGACCTCACCTTCGAGGCGGTCGGCGGCCGCGGCAGGCACGCCGGTATCGGCGAGCGTCTGAAGGTGGGCTCCGCGGAGGAGGTGACGGTCCGCCTGAAGGTCTCCGGCGTGGGGCCGGGCTGCTCGGTGCGGATCATCACCGACCAGGGCCAGCTGTACGGCACCGCGGTCCCCGACTCCGGCGAGAGCTCGGCCGAGTGGAAGACGACCCCCTCCTACGCGGCGTATGTGCGCGCCGAGGTGCGCCACGCCCCGGCGGACGGCGGCGCGTCGGGCATACCGGGCCCGATGGCGGCGATGACGAACCCGATCTGGCTCGGCGAGCGCTGACGGCTGCCCGGCCGGGCGGCGCGGCGGGCGGCGTCAGAGGCGGCAGCTGATCTCCATACCGTCCTCGATGGGGAAGCTGACGTTCTGGTAGCCGTTCGCCGGGTCGCGGACATAGTCGAGGTACGGCCGCATGGGGCCCTCGAACTGGTCGATGTCGTCGGCCACCACGAGGGCGCCCGGCCGCAGCCTCGGTTCGAGCATCCGCAGCACCGGCAGGCACAGGTCCTTCCAGCCGTCGAGCAGCACCAGCTCCAGGGGACCCTCGAGGTCGGCGAGGGTCTCCCGGGCGTCCCCCTCCAGCACGGTGATCAGGTCGTCAAGACCGGTCTCGGCGAAGGTGCCGCGGGCCGCGGCGATCTTCTCCTTGCTCAGCTCCGTGGTGATGACGCGCCCGGTGCCGTTGTCCCGCACGGCGGCGGCCAGATGGAGCGTGGAGATCCCGTAGGACATGCCGAACTCGACCACGGTGGCCGGGCGGATGGCGCGCACCAGGTTGTAGAGCAGCTTTCCGCCGTCGGCGGAGATCGGCATATAGATCCCGGCGGCGGCGTCGGCGAGCTCCTGCGGGGCCATCGATTCCAGCGCACCGGGCGGCAGCTGCGCCTGGGCGGTCTCGTCCTGCGCGGACAGTTCGAACATCCGGCTGATGGCGGTCTCGACCCGGGGGTCGGCAAGGGTGTGAGTGTGTGTCATGGGCGCTAGCGTAGACGCTACGTTGCGTCTCGTCTAGCTGATGCGGAGGGGCGGCACCGGGCCGCCTCCCCGGTCCGGATGCGGGGTCCTTGTCCGGTCAGCCGATGCGCCGCGCCGCGCGGACCCGGCGGCCGCCGTCGACCACCAGGTCCGCGCCGGTGATCCAGGACGCCTCGGCCGAGACCAGCCAGCGGACCGCGTGCGCCACGTCCTCCGGTTCGCCGATACGGGCCAGCGGGAGCGTCGCGGCGATCTCGCGCTCGTCCGGCTCCCAGACGAAGCGGGCCATCTCGGTGCGGACCAGGCCCGGGGAGACGGCGTTGACCCGGACGGAGGGGGCCAGTTCGGCGGCGAGCTGGCGGGTGAGGCGCAGCAGGGCGGTCTTCGCGGTGCCGTAGGCGCCGATGCCCGGGCCCACGCCGTCCGTGCCCTCGGTGCAGATGTTGACGACCGCGCCGCCGTGGTCGCGCATCCAGGCCCGCCAGGCCGCCTGGGTCAGCCGCAGCGGGGCCTCCACATTGACCGTGAACGCCGAGCGCCAGGCGAGCGGGTCCACGGTCATCAGCGGGCCGAGCGGGGCGTTGGTGGCGGCGTTGTTGACCAGGATGTCGAGGCGGCCGAACTCGGCCAGGGCGCGGGCCACCGCCGCCTCCGGATGGGCCGGGTCCGCCACGTCCCCCGGGCAGCCGATGGCGCGCGGACCGAGGCGGCGTACGGCATCCGCCAGCCCCTTCGGGTCCCGCGCCGTGACACACACCGCCGCGCCGTCCGCCGTCAGCGCCTCCGCCACGGCGAGCCCGATCCCGCGCGAGGCGCCCGTGATCAGCGCGGCCCGGCCGCTGAGGGAGCCGGGGCCACCGCCGGGATCACCGCCTGACCCGGCACCGGGCCCGCCGCCCGCACCAGGCCCGCCACCCGCACCAGCGCCGCCACCCGCGTCAGGCCCGGCCCCCGCACCAGACCCAGCACCCGCGTCAGACCCGGCGCCCGTCGTCACCGCCGTCTCAGCCCCTCGTGCTCACCGTCTCGGTGTCACGGCCCGACCGCAGTACCCGCCCCGGCACCGCGCCGGTGATCTCGTCGTCCCGGATGGTCTCGGTGCCGCCCACCCGGACGCTCACGATGCCCATGGCCCGTGAGTCCAGCCGGGGGCTGTCGCCGGGCAGGTCGTGGACCAGCCGCGCCTGGCCCGCGTCGATCCGCTCGGGGTCGAAGAGGACGAGGTCGGCGTGGTAGCCCTCGGCGATCCGGCCGCGTTCACGCAGCCCGAGCAGGCGCGCCGGATCGTCCGTCAGCATCCGTACCGCGCGCTCCAGGCCGACCAGCTTCCGTCCGCGCAGACAGTCGCCGATGAAGCGGGTGGTGTACGGGGCGCCGCACATCCGGTCCAGATGGGCCCCGGCGTCGGAGCCGCCGAGCATGACGTCCTCGTGCTCCCAGGTCCGGCGCCGCAGCTCCCAGCTGGCCGGGTCGTTGTCGGTCGGCATGGGCCACAGCACCGTGCGCATCTGGTCGGCCGCGCAGATCTCCACCAGGCAGTGGAAGGCGTCCTGTCCGCGCTCGGCGGCGATGTCCTGGACGACGCGCCCGGTCAGCCCGGCGTTGGCCGCGCTATAGGTGTCGCCGATGACGTATCGCCCGAAGTGGGTGAGCCGCCGGAAGACCCCGGCCTCGGGGCTGTTGGCGCGGCGCAGCATCTCGTCCCGTACGGCCGGGTCCCGGAGTTTCGCGATCCGGTCCGGGATGGGCAGTCCGAGGATGTCGCCCCAGCCCGGGATGAGGTTCAGCGCGCAGAAGGTGCCGAGCGACATGTTCATCGGGGTGAGGATCGGCATGGTGAGCGCCACGATCCTGCCGCCCGCCGCACGGGCGCGTTCGCTGGCCTGGAGCTGGCGCGGCACCCGTTCGGGGACGGCCGCGTCGATGGTCAGGACGTTCCAGTTGAGCGGGCGGCCGGCGGCCGCGCTCATCTCCACCAGCAGATCGATCTCCGCGTCGGCGAACTGGTCCAGACAGCCCGCCACGATGGCCTCGATCTGGGTGCCCTCGTGTTCCCCGACGGCCCGGGAGAGCGCCAGGAGTTCCCCGGGCTCCGCATGACGGGAGGCGACGGGCTGTCCGTCCCCGTCGGAGTGGGTCGAGGACTGGGTGGTGGACAGCCCCCACGCCCCCGCGTCCATCGCCTCGTGGAAGAGCCGCAGCATCTCCTCCAGCTGCGCGGGCGTGGGCTGTCCGCCGATCGCGTCCTCGCCCATCACATGGCGGCGCAGCGCGCAGTGCCCCACCATGAAGCCCGCGTTGACGGCGGTCCGGCCCTCCAGCGCGTCCAGGTACTCGCCGAAGCCGTGCCAGTTCCAGGGCGCGCCCCGCTCCAGCGCCACCAGCGACATGCCCTCGACCCGGCTCATCATCCGCCGGGTGTAGTCGGCGTCGCCGGGCCGGTCGGGGTTGAGCGGGGCGAGGGTGAAACCGCAGTTGCCGCCGGCCACGGTGGTCACGCCGTGGTTCATGGAGGGGGTGGCGTACGGGTCCCAGAACAGCTGGGCGTCGTAGTGGGTGTGCGGGTCGACGAACCCCGGCGCGAGGACGAGTCCGGTGGCGTCCTCGGCGGACCGCGCCGGTTCGGTGACGGTCCCGGGCTCGGCGATGGCCACGATCCGGCCGTCCCGGATGCCGACGTCGGCGACGTACGAGGGCGCGCCGGTGCCGTCCGCCACGGTGGCGCCCTTGATCAGGTGGTCGAGCACGGGTGGGTCCCTTCTCGCGGCTGCGGCTACGGGGTCTCGGCGTGGCGGAAGCGGGTCGTACGGTGCACCGGATCGGTGTCGATCTTCGGGATGATGTGTTCGCCGATGAGCTTGATCGTGTTCATGGTGTCCTCGTAGCCGATCCCGATCGGCAGCCCGAACGACAGCTGGTCGGCCCCGGCCTGCTCCCACCGCTTGCACTGGCGGAAGACCTCGTCCGGGTCGCCGCAGATCATCAGCTCCTCGGCGATGAGGAGTTCGATGATCTCCTCGGTGTACTCCGGCAGCAGCTCGGGCCACTCCGGGATGCCGTCCGGGCGCGGGAAGGTGTCGTGGTAGCGGAAGAGCAGCGACTGGAGGTAGTTGAGCCCGCCGCCGACCGCGATCTCGACGGCCTTGGCATGGGTCTCCGCGCAGATCGCGGTCGAGGTGACCATCACGTTGTCGTTGACGAAACCGCCGACCGGCTCGGCCTCCTTGATCGCGTTCTTGTAGGAGTCGAGGACCCACTCCATGTCGGAGACCTTCTGGATGGAGAAGCCGAGCACGCCGAGGCCCTTCTTGCCGGCCATCGCGTACGAGGGCGGCGATCCGGCCGCGTACCACATCGCCGGGTGGGCGCCCCCGTACGGCTTGGGCAGCACCTTGCGCGGCGGCAGCGACCAGTGCTTGCCCTTGAAGCCCTGGTACTCGTCCTGGAGCCACATCTTGGGGAACTCGGCGATCGTCTCCTCCCAGATCTCCTTGGTGGCGTTCATGTCGGTCACGCCCGGGAGGAAGCCGAGGATCTCGTGGCTGCCCGCGCCCCGGCCGGAGCCGAACTCGAACCGGCCGCCGGAGAGGTGGTCCAGCATCGCGACCTTCTCGGCGACCTTGACCGGGTGGTTGACCGGTGGCAGCGGGTTGAAGATGCCGGAGCCGAGGTGGATGCGCTCGGTGGCGTGGGCGAGATAGCCGAGGTAGACGTCGTTCGCGGAGAGGTGGGAGTACTCGTCCAGGAAGTGGTGCTCGGAGGCCCATGCGTACTTGAAGCCGGACCGGTCGGCCTGGATGACGTACTCGGTCTCCTCTACAAGCGCGTGGTGCTCGGCCTCGGGGTCGGTTCGGCGTCGGCTTTCGGGGACGTATCCCTGCACAAAGAGTCCGAATTCCATGGAGGTTCACCGCCTCAGACGAGGTCATCTGACGCATCGTCAGATTTTGATTGACTCTGGCACCGCGGACACGGACCGTCAAGGGCCATGAAAGGCCGCACGGGGCCAGGGGGCTTGCGGGGGCGCGGCGCGATCCGCCGGACGCTCGTCTAGAAGACCGAGACGCCGGTCAGCCAGCCGCCGTCGACGACGAACGGCTGGCCCGTCACATACGAGGAGTCCTCCGAGGACAGGAAGACCGCCAGCCGCGCCACCTCCTCCGGGCGGCCGATCCGGCCCAGCGGCACCACCTTGCGGTAGAGCTCGTCCACCGCCGCCGACGCCTCTTCGGTGTCGGCGAGCGGGTCGAGATGGGCCGGGTTGGTCATGGGGGTGTCGATCGCGCCCGGGCAGATCGCGTTGACCCGGATGCCCTTGTCCGCGAGCTCCATCGCGGCCACCCGCGTCATCCCCACCACCGCCGCCTTCGTCGCGGCGTACGAGGTGAGGAAGGGCATACCGGACAGGGCGACGTAGGAGGCGGTGTTCACGATCGTCCCGCCGCCCGCCGCCGCCAGCTCCGGCGCGAGCGTCCGCATCCCCAGGAACGCGCCGACCTGATTGACCTGGACCACTTCCAGATACTCCGCCAGCGGGGTGTTGACCAGCTCGTTGAAGCGGAGGATCCCGGCGTTGTTGACCAGGCCGTCCACCGAGCCGAAGGCGTCCTTGGCGGCCGCGACGGCGGCGGTCCAGTCGTCCTCCCGGCTCACGTCCAGATGGACGAAGCGGGCGCGCTCCCCCAGCTCCTTGGCCAGCGCCTCGCCCGGCTCGTCCAGCACGTCGCCGAGGACCACGCGCGCGCCCTCCGCCGCGAACAGCCGCGCCTCCTGCTCACCCTGTCCGCGCGCCGCCCCGGTGATGATGACGACCCGCCCGTCCAGCTTGCCCATTCCGATCTCCTTAGTCATCCCTGATCGCCGAGGTGCGGAGCGACATCGGCGGCGAAGGCCGCCATCTGGTCGGTCAGTTCGATGTGGTCCCGGCAGCGGAACCGCACCTGGATCTGGTCCACCCCCATCGCGGCGTACGCGCGCAGGCTCTCGGCCAGCCGCTCCGGCTCCCCGGTCAGGGTCCGGCGCCCCACGTCCCGGCCGGGCTCGCCCACGTACAGCGGCTCGGTGATCGCGCCGATCTCGGCGGGCTCCTCGATCCCGGCCTCCTCCCGCAGCGCGCGCAGCCGGGCGATCTGGCCGGGCAGCCGGTCCCGTGGATCGCCCTGCGGCAGCCAGCCGTCGCCCCGGACCGCCGCCCGGCGCACCGCAGCCGGCGAGGAGCCGCCGACCCACAGCGGGGGCCGCGGCGTCCGGACGGGGCGCGGAGCCTGCCCCAGACCGCTGAAGGCGAACCGCTCCCCGTGGAAGTCGGGGAACTCCTCCGGTCCCAGCGCCGCCTTCAGCGCGTCGACCGTCTCGTCCAGCAGCGCCCCGCGCCGGGCGAAGTCCACCCCGAGCGCCTCGAACTCCTCCCGGACGTGCCCGGCCCCGACCCCGAGGATCAGCCGGCCGCCGGAGAGGTGGTCCAGCGTCGCGTACTGCTTGGCGGTCAGCAGCGGATGCCGCAGCGCGGCGACGGCCACATGGCTGAGCAGCAGCACCCGCTCGGTGGCCGCGGCGAGCCAGCCGAGCGTCGCCACCGGGTCGTACCAGACGGTGCCCATCGCGGCGGCCAGCCGCCGCGGGATCGCGACATGGTCGCAGACGGCCAGGTAGGCGAAGCCGAGCCGGTCGGCGGCGCGGGCGACCGCGAGCAGCTCGGCCGGGCCCGCCGCCGCCTCCCATGACTCGGCGTAGAGAGTGGACTGCGACTGGATCGGCAACTGCATGCCGTAGTTCAACCGGCCCCGGGGCAGGACGCGCATGCCGGGCCTCCTCGTCGGTGGACCGCCATCGTCGGATCTGACGTCGGCCATGGTGATATCTGACGGTCCATCAGACAAGAGGTGTGGCGACCTCGTCACAGCCTGCAACCCCCTGCTAGCGTACGGACGTTCGGACCTCGGGGCCCACGCCCGCCTCCCCGCCCAGGGGCCGTCACGGGGGCACGGCGAGGGGCTCACGGAGGGGCACTTGATGATCGAGACGGTCTTCCGCTGCGAGGATCTGCCCAGAGCGGATCGGTTCGACTTCTGGCGCGAGCAGATGGCACAGCTCATGGCGCCGATGGAGATGACCACCGACCACATCCGTGACTTCCGGGGCGAGGTGCGCATCCTCCAGTTCGGCGCCGCCTCGGTATGGCCCACGAAGTTCCGTGAGATGAACTTCCGGCGGACCCCCAAGCTCATCCGGCAGTCGGACCCCGAGCTGTACCACTTCTCGTTCATCCAGCAGGGAAACCTCCAAGTCTCCCAGTCCCGCCAGGAATCCGCGCACAGGGCGGAGGGCCTCTACGTCGTCGACACCTCACGGCCCTTCGACTGCGTGGCCTTCGGCGGCCCGCCCGGAGGCGTGGGTCTGGAGGTCCCGAAGGCCCTGATCCCGGTCCCCCACGACCGGATCGACCGGCTGCTCGCCCGGCCCATCCCGGTGCACGAAGGGGTGGGCGCCCTGCTGACCGGGTTCCTCGCCCGGCTCGCCACGGACCGCTCCTTGAGCCCCTCCGACGGGCCGCGCCTGGGGACCGTGCTGATCGACCTGGCGGCGGCGCTGCTGGCCCATGCCGTCGAGGCCGACGACGCGCTGCCGCCCGAGACCCGCCGGCACGCCCTGGCCCTGCGGGTGCAGAGTTTCATCCAGCGGAACCTGTCCGACCCGGAGCTGTCACCGGCCACCATCGCCGCAGCGCACCACATCTCCGTCGGCCATCTGCACCGCCTCTTCCGGGCCCGCGACACCACGGTCTCCGGATGGATCCGGCAGCAGCGGCTGGACCGCGTGCGGCGCGATCTCACCGACCCCGGCTTGCGTACGGTCCCCATCCACGAGCTCGCCGCCCGCTGGGGCTTCGCCCACCCCGCCGTCTTCAGCCGCGCCTTCCGCGCCGCGTACGGGATGCCGCCCAGCGACTACCGCCACCTCGCACTTGTGTCCTGCGCGCCGGGCGCTACCCCGCGACGCCCGGTGCGCACGGACACTCACACTCGGCCCTCCGCGCCGCCCCAGGCCCCTGTCACGTCATAGGGGTGGGTGACCGGCGTAGGGGGCGGGAGGCCGATATGCCCCCACAGACTGCCGGAGCGCCCGGAGGATGTCATTGACCGTCAGTGACGCCTTTCTTGCTCCTCCGTGACCACGGCGCCGCCATGGTCGGCGCGCCACGGCGGCAAACGGGCACCGCGCCCCACGCACCACGGCCCACGCGCCGCACGGGCGTGCCCGCGCGGCGCTACGCCCCCGGCGCCCCCGCCCAGAGCCCGTCCGCCGTGAGTCCCAGCAGCTCGATCGCGTTGCCGCGTACGATCCGATCCACCACATCCGGTGCCAGATGGCCCATCTGCGCCTCGCCGACCTCCCGGGACTTGGGCCAGGTGGAGTCGGAGTGCGGATAGTCCGTCTCGTACAGCACGTTGCCCACCCCGATCGCGTCGAGGTTGCGCAGCCCGAAGGCGTCGTCGAAGAAGCATCCGTAGACGTGCTCGGCGAACAGCTCGGACGGCGGGCGCAGCACCTTGTCGGCCACTCCGCCCCAGCCCCGGTTCTCCTCCCACACCACGTCGGCGCGTTCGAGGATGTAGGGGATCCAGCCGATCTGGCCCTCGGCGTACATCACCTTGAGGTTCGGGAAGCGTTCGAACTTCCCGCTCATCAGCCAGTCGACCATGGAGAAGCAGCAGTTGGCGAAGGTGATCGTGGAGCCGACGGCGGGGGGCGCGTCCGCGGAGGTCGAGGGCATCCGGGAGGAGGAGCCGATGTGCATCGCGATGACCGTGCCGGTCTCGTCGCACGCGGCGAGGAGTGGGTCCCAGTCGTCGGTGTGGATGGACGGCAGCCCCAGGTTCGGCGGGATCTCCGAGAAGCAGACGGCGCGCACGCCACGGGCCGCGTTCCGCCGCACCTCGGCGGCGGCCAGCTCGGCGTCCCACAGCGGGATGATGATCAGCGGGATCAGTCTGCCCCGGGCCTCGGGGCCGCACCACTCCTCCACCATCCAGTCGTTGTACGCCCGGACCCCGAGCAGCCCCAGCTCTCGGTCGGCGGCCTCGGTGAAGGTCTGCCCGCAGAAGCGGGGGAAGGTCGGGAAGCAGAGCGCCGACTGGACGTGGTTGACGTCCATGTCCGCGAGCCGGTCCGGCACCGAGAAGGAGCCGGGCCGCATCTGCTCGTAGGTGATGGCCTCCAGCTTGACCTCGTCCCGGTCGTAGCCGACGGCGGTGTCCAGGCGGGTGAGCGGCCGGTGCAGCTCCTCGTAGATCCACCAGTCGGCGAGCGGTCCTTCGTCCCCGGGCGCGCCCATCTTCGGGGCGAACCGGCCGCCGACGAAGGTCATCTCCTTCAGCGGCGCCCGGACGATGCGCGGCCCGGTGTCGCGGTACTTCGACGGGAGGCGGTCCCGCCAGACGTGAGGGGGCTCAACCGTGTGGTCGTCCACCGAGATTATCTTCGGGAAGCTCTCCATGACTGCACGGTAGCGCCGATCTGACGGATCGTCAGCTAGCTGGTCGTCTCCCGGTACTTCGACGGATGCCACGGACACGTCGCGCTCTTTACTGACGTACGTGCCACGAGCACGGCAGACTGGCCGTACAGCGAGGAAGCACGTGCGGGGGGCACCATGGCCGGCGACGAGCGCCTGGGGCGGCAGGAAGGTTCCACCGGATCCGTATCGGACCGGTCCTGGCACGGTGACGAGGCACGGTCACCCCTCGGTCAGGACCCGGACCCCGGCCTCGGCCGGACCCGGCTCGAACTGGAGCTGGAGAGCGGCTACCCCGCCGATGTCGTCCCCGAGCTCCGGTCGCGTCTCGGCCCGCGGCCCGCCGCGTACTCCCGGCCCACCGCCGCCAGCCGCCCCCAGCGCCCCCTGGCCGAAACCGCCCCCGTCGTCCGCCCCGCGCAGCTGCCCGCGGCGGTGGCGGACTTCACCGGCCGCGAGCACCTCGTACGGGAGCTGAACGAGCGGCTCGCGGCCCCCGCCGACCGGCCGGCCGCCATCGCCATCGCCGGTGTCGGAGGCATCGGCAAGACCGCCCTGGCCGTCCATCTCGCGCACACCGCCCGCCACCGCTACCCCGACGGCCAGCTCTACATCGACCTCGGCGGCGCGGGCTCCTCCCCCGCCGACCCCGAAACCGCCCTCGGCGCCTTCCTGCGCTCGCTCGGCACCCCCGACGCCGCCATCCCGGACGGCACCGAGGAGCGTGCCGCGCTCTACCGCGCGCGCCTCGAGGGCCGCCGGGTGCTCGTCCTCCTGGACAACGCCCGCGACGCCGCCCAGGTCCGGCCGCTGCTCCCGGGCGACGGCGCACCGGACTGCGTCGCGCTGATCACCAGCCGCGCCCATATGACCGGCCTGGACCGCACCCACCCGGTGGACCTGGACGCGATGAGCCCGGCGGAGGCGTTCGCCCTCTTCGCGCTGATCGTGGGCGAGGAGCGGGCGGCCGTCGAACGCGCCGAGGTGATGAACGTGGTGGCGTCCTGCTCCTACCTGCCGCTCGCGATCCGCATAGCGGCCTGCCGGCTCGCCTCCCGCCGCACCTGGACCGTCTCCGTCCTCGCCCGCAAACTCGCCGATGAGCGACGGCGGCTGGACGAGCTGCGGGCCGGGGATCTGGCGGTCAAGGCGACCTTCGAGCTCGGCTACGGACAGCTCGACCCGGCCCAGGCCCGCGCCTTCCGGCTGCTCGGCCTGGTCGGCGGCCCGGACATCTCCCTGCCGGCCGCGGGCGCCGTGCTCGGCCTGGACGTCGCGGAGACCGGCCGCCTCCTCACCTCCCTGGTGGACATCTCGCTGCTGGAGTCCGCAGTACCGGGCCGCTACCGCTTCCATGACCTCGTACGGCTCTACGCACGGGCCTGCTCGGAGCGCGAGACGCGGGCCCCGGCGGAGCGCGAGGAGGCGCTGTCGCGGCTGCTGGACTTCTACCTCGCCACGGCCGCGCGGGTGTACGCCATGGAGCGGCCCGGGGACCGCATGGTCGACCACCTGGAGTCCACCGGCCATCCCGGACTTCTCTTCGAGACCTCGAAAGCCGCCCTGGACTGGCTCTTCGCGGAGGCCGACTGCCTGCTCGCCTGTGTGCCCAGATGCACCGGGGAGTGCACCCGCCGCCGCGCCGGGGATCTGCTGCTCGGCGCCCTCGACCTCGCCGAGTCCGGTGCCCGGCCGCGGCAGTACGAAACGGTGGCGCGCGCCGTCGGCGACGCGGCCCACGCCGCCGGGGACTCCCGTACGGAGGCCCGCGCCCGCTCGGCGCTGGGGCATCTGTACAGCTTCACGGGCCGGTACAGCCACGCCGAGCGAGAGCTGCGCCGCGCGCTGGAGCTGGACGGCGAGGATCCCGTGGTCGCCAGCCGCGCCTCCAACCAGCTCGGCATCGTCACCAACGGACTGGGCCGGTACGAGGACGCCGAGAGATACCTGGGACAGGCGCTCGAGGCGTTCCGCGCCGATGCCAACGAGGCCGGTGAGGCGAGCGCCCTGGCCAATCTCTCCCGGCTCCATGTGAGCCGGGGCCGCACCAGGACCGGTGTGGAGCTGGCCGAGCAGGGGCTGGCCATCTACCGCAGGCTCGGCGCCCCCTTGCGGCTCGCCAACGGGATGTACACACTCGGCATCGCGCTGACGCGTGCCCATCGGCTGGAGGAGGCGTCCGTTCATCTCGCCGAGGCGCTCGACCTCTTCCACGACGCGCGTCAGCCGCTGTGGGAAGGCATGGCCCATTTCCGGCTGGCCGAAATTCAGCTGATGGCGAATCGCCCCGATCAGGCGGTGGCACATGCCCAGCAGTCCCTCGCGCTGGGCGGCCTCGGCGGTGAGTGGCGCCGCTTCTCCTTTCTCACCGTACTGGCAAAGGCCCTGATGGCGGCCGGACAGCGGGGCCAGGCCGAGGACTGCTGGAGGCAGGCGCGGGCCCTGCGGGAGCGGCTGGGCTCACCCGAGCCCGAGGAGGTGCGTCAGCTGCTGTCGGCCTCGGCACCGGACCTCCCGGCGGCCCAGGATCCATTTCCCGGCCATCGGGACGCCTATGGAGTCGGCCCCCCGGTGACCGAAAGCGACCCCTGGATCTGACGGGCCGTCGGCTGTCGGGGGCCCGGAAGTCTTGCGGGCCTTGTGGAGAGGTCCGGCCCCTACTGACGTGAGGGGTATTGGCAAGGCAAACTGGCCCGTGCAACTGGGAGCAGAGGCAGGGGGAGACCATGGCCGGCGAGAAGGAGCGGGCACAGGAGCAGCCCTTGCGCTTCACCGTGCTCGGACCCGTACGGGCCTGGCGGGGCGAAGAACTGCTGAGCACCGGATCACCACAGCAAAGAGCCCTGCTCGCCGCCCTGTTGCTGCGCGGCGGGCGCACCGCCACCGCCCCCGAGCTCATCGACGCCCTATGGGGTGACGATCCGCCGGACGCCGCCATCGCGGCGCTGCGCACCTACGCCTCCCGACTGCGCAAGGCGTTCACCCCGCACTCCGACGTCCTGGTCAGCGAATCGGGCGGCTACGCGGTCCAGGTGGGCCTCGGGGCCCTGGACACCGACGTGGCCGAGCGCCTGGTGGCGGAGGCGGAGAAGGCACGGCACTCGGGCGACCGGCTGCGCGCCCATGAACTCATCGGCCGGGCGCTGGACCTCTGGGACGGCGAAGCCCTGGCCGGGGTGCCGGGGCCCTACGCCACGAACCAGCGCGCCCGGCTCTCGGAGTGGCAGCTCGTCCTCACCGAGACCAGGCTCGATCTCGACCTGGAGCTGGGCCACCACACCGAGGTGGTCTCCGAGCTCACCGCGCTCACCGCCGCCCATCCGCTCCGGGAGCGGCTGCGCGAGCTGCTGATGCTGGCGCTGTACCGCAGCGGCCGGCAGGCCGAGGCGCTGGCCGTCTACAACGACACCCGGCGGCTGCTCGCCGAGGACCTCGGTGTGGACCCCTGCCCGGAGCTGTCCGAGCTGCACCGGCGCATTCTCCAGGCGGACGCCGATCTGGCGGCCCCGGTGGACGACCGCGCACACGCGGGCCCCGGCTTCGTGCGGCCGGCCCAGCTGCCCGCCACGGTCGCGGACTTCACCGGCCGGGTCGCCTTTGTCGACGAGCTGAGCGATCAGCTCGCCACCGCCGAGGGGCGTGTCATGGCCGTGTCAGCGGTGGCCGGAATCGGCGGGGTCGGCAAGACGACGCTCGCCGTGCACGTCGCCCACGCGGCCCGCGTCCACTTCCCCGACGGCCAGCTCTACGTGGACCTCCAGGGGGCGGGCCCGGTCCCGGCGGAGCCCAACGCGATCCTGGGCGCCTTCCTGCGCGCCCTCGGCACCCCTGACAACGCGATCCCCGAGGGCGTCCAGGAGCGTGCCGCGCTCTACCGCTCGATGCTGGACGGCCGCCGGGTGCTCACCCTGCTGGACAACGCGCGCGACGCCGCACAGGTCAGGCCGCTGCTGCCCGGCACCGAGGGCTGCGCCGCGCTGATCACCAGCCGGACCCGGATGGTCGACCTGGAGGGCGCCCACCTGGTCGACCTGGATGTGATGACGCCCCAGGAGGCGCTGGTCCTCTTCACCCGCATAGTGGGCACCGAGCGGGTCAGTTCGGAGCGCGACGCGGCCATGGACGTCGTGGCGGCGTGCGGCTTCCTGCCGCTGGCCATCCGGATCGCCGCCTCCCGGCTGGCCTCCCGCCGCACCTGGACCGTCTCCACACTGGCGCGCAAGCTGGCCAACCAGCGCCGCAGGCTGGACGAGCTGCGCGCGGGCGACCTGGCCGTACGGGCCACCTTCGAGCTGGGCTACGGCCAATTGGAGCCGCAGCAGGCGCGGGCGTTCCGGCTGCTGGGTCTTGCGGACGGCCCCGACATCTCGCTCGCCGCGGCGGCCGTCGTCCTGGACCTCGACACCTTCGACGCCGAGGAGCTCCTGGAGTCCCTGGTCGACGCCTCCCTCCTGGAGTCCGCGGCACCGGGCCGCTACCGCTATCACGACCTCGTGCGGCTCTACGCACGTGACTGCGCCGAACGGCACCAGTCGGCCGCGGACCGCGAGGCGGCGCTCTCCCGGCTGCTGGACTTCTACCTCGCCACCGCGGCGCGGGTGTACGCCATGGAGCGGCCGGGCGACCGGCTGGGCGAGCACCTGGCCCCCGCCGACCACCCCGGCCTGGCCTTTCCGCATCAGGACGCCGCCCTGGACTGGCTGTTCACCGAGGCGGACTGCCTGCTGGCCTGCGCCCAGCAGGCCGCCTCGGGCACCGCCCTGGGCGGGGCGGCGGATCTGCTGCTCGCCGCCATGGACCTCGCCGAGTCCGGCGCCAACGCCCCGCGCTACGAGGCCGTCTCCCACATCGTCAGCGAACGGGCGCACACCGTCGGCGACACCCGTGCCGAGGGCCGGGCGCGCACCTGCCTGGCCAAGGTGCGCAACCTCACCGGCCGGCTCGAGGAGGCCGACGCGGAGGCCGAGCGCGCCCTGGCCCTGGGCTCCGCGGTCGAGGACCACGTGACCATGGGGCGCGCCCTCACCGAGCGCGGCATCATCGCCCACCTCAGCCGCACCCGCTGGGACGACGCGGAGCGGCACTTCCTCCGCGCCATCGACGCCTACCGGGCCGTGGACGACCAGCCCGGCGAGGCCAGCGCGCTGTGCAACCTCTCCCGTGCGTATGTGGAGATGGGCCGCATCGACAGCGCGGTGGAACTGGCCCGGCAGGGCGTGCGGATCTACGGCAGCCTGGGGCGCACCCTGCGCCTGGCCAACGGCAAGTACGCGCTCGGCATCGCCCTGACCGGGGCCGGAAGCCTGGCGCACGCGCTCGAGCAGCTCACCGAGGCCCTCGGCCTCTTCCGTGAGCACCGCCAGCCGCTCTGGGAGGGCATGACCCACCAGCGGCTGGCCGAGGCCCACCTGTCCATCGGGCGCCCCGCGGAGGCCGCCACCCACGCCGAACAGTCCCTCGCCCTGCGGGGCATCGGAGGCGAGTGGCGCCGGGCCATCGTGCTGACGCTGCTCGGCAAGGCCCTGCTGGAGCTCGGCCAGAACGAGCGGGCGGACGCCTGCTGGCGCGAGGCGCTGTCCATTCACGAGCGGCTGGGAGCGCCGGAGGCGGATGACGTCCGGGGGCTCCTGACCCCCGCGACCGCGGCGTAACGGCCCGCCAGGCCCCGCGCGGCAGGAACGTAACAACTCGTCCGGTCCCTACGGCCGGGGTGTGACAGCCCCCGTCCCACCCAGGCGAACCGCGGCACCGGAGGCCGCCCGACCCGCGCGAACCGCGCTGCAAGAGGCCGGCTGACCCCGGCGAGCGGGGCATAACGGCCCGCCTCGCGGACCGTTCATCAATCGTTTATCGCCATCCGGGAGTCTTAGTAGCGGTCGACCCGTCCCCGCGGGGGGCAGACGGGTCGGTTGCGAGGTCACACCGTAAGGTGGACGGCCCTTTTGAGACACCCGCCCGGCGACCCACGGGGGAGTCGCCGGACGGGTGTCAACGGCCTATACCGACCAAAGCATCCGATGGAGTTGATCGTGACAAATACGGACAAGAAGCCTGAGTCCGACGTCTACCGGCCGCTGGAGGCCGACCCGGCGCCCTTTACTCCACAGGACGAGGGCCACACCCCAGCGCCTCCACAGGTGACCACCCAGGGCGAGGGCCATACGCCGGCCCCGCCCCAGCTGATCACCCAGGGCGAAGGGCACACGCCCGCACCGCCGCAGCTGATCACCCAGGGCGAGGGGCATACGCCCGCGCCTCCGCAGTCGCTCACGCAGGGCGAGGGCCACACACCGGCTCCGCCGCAGCTGAGCCCCGAGGGCGAAGGGCACACGCCCGCGCCGACCACACTGAGCACCAAGGGCGAGGGCCACACTCCGGCACCGCCGCAGCTGAGTGCCGAGGGGGAGGGCCACACACCCTCGGCACCCCAGTAGGCGCGCACCCAACGTCGCTCATATCCATGAGGTAACACCGCGGGGCCGATGTCGATGACTCGGAGGGGAAGTCATCGGCATCGGCCCCTTTGCGCGGGCGCACCCTCGGACGAGCAACCCTCCCGCACCACCGGCGCGCCCCCTTTCCGCCAAGGTTCGACCACTTCCGGCCAGATGGCCGAACATACGTACCCCTCATTGTTAATTTGCAGTACAAAACAGTTAATCACCCCCCGTAACGGAGGAACCGGAATGACTCGTGCCACAAAGGGCGTCGCGACCTTGATTATCGCGATAGGTGCCGCGGTCGGAGCCGCCAGCCAGGCAACCGCATTCGCGGTTGCAAGCGATAGTCACACTCCTATCGTCGGCGTGAACAGTGGTGAATACACCACTGCTGCCGTCCCGGGCCCGCAGGGCGAGGGTCATGCCCCCACCAGCCCGCAGTAGGCGCCACGAGACACCTCGTGCGTGCCGAAGGGGCCGGGCGAAATCGCCCGGCCCCTTGTTGATGCCCCGCCGGCAGCGCCTTGACCCCGGCAAGTCGGCTGGCGGAAAAGTGCCTTCGCGGACGAGGGTCTTCTGGGATGAGGGTCTTCCCGGATGAGGGCCTTCTGAGGTGAGGGACTTCCCATGCGGTGGACGCGGGGCCTACGCCCCTGACCGCCCCGCCCGGAGCCTGGCCTTGAGGACCTTGCCGCTGGCGTTGCGCGGCAGCTCGGACAGGAACTCCACCTGCCGGGGCACCTTGTAGTTGGCCATCTCCCGGCGTGACCAGGCGATCAGGTCGTCCGCCGTGAGCGTCGACTCCGGGCGGCGGACCGCGTACGCCTTGGCCACCTCGCCCAGGCGCGCGTCCGGGATGCCGACCACGGCGACGTCGGCCACATCGGGGTGGCGGGCGATGAGTTGCTCGATTTCGGCGGGGTAGGCGTTGAAGCCGCCGACGATGAACATGTCCTTGATCCGGTCGGTGATGCGCAGATTCCCCTGCTCGTCCATCACCCCGACATCGCCCGTCCGCAGCCACCCGTCGGGGGTGATGGCGCGGGACGTGGCGATCGGGTCCTCGAAGTAGCCGGGGGTGATGTGGTAGCCGCGGACCCAGATCTCGCCCGCCCGGCCCGGCGGGAGCTCGCGTCCGGTGGAGTGAGCGATCCTGATCTCGGTGTGCGGGATCGCGCGGCCCGACGTGCCCGCGATGACCTCGGGCGGATCGCCGCGGCGGCACATCGTGACGGTGCCGGACGCCTCCGTCAGGCCGTACGCCGTCAGAACGGTGGCGACCCCGAGCTCCGAGCGCAGGCGTTCCACCAGTTCCAGCGGGACGACGGCGGCGCCCGTGACCACCAGGCGCAGAGTGGACAGATCGTGGGCGGCGCGGGACGGATGGTCGAGCAGGGACTGGTGGAGCGTGGGCGGACCGGGCAGGACGGTGATGCGCTCGGCGGCGATATTGGCCAGCGCGGTCTCCACGCTGAAGACCGGCTGCGGCACCATCGTGGCACCGCGGCTCAGACAGGCGATGATGCCCGCCTTGTAGCCGAAGGTGTGGAAGAACGGGTTCACGATCAGATAGCGGTCGCCCGCCGCCAGCCCCGCGATCTCGCTCCAGGTGTCGAAGACGCGCACGGTCTGGGAGTGGGTGGTCACCACGCCCTTGGGGTGGCCGGTGGTGCCGGAGGTGAAGGTGATGTCCGAAGGGTCCGTGGGGCGCACCGCCTCCGCCCGTGCCCGGACCTTCTCCGGCGGCACGGCGTCGCCCGGCGCCAGGAAGTCGTGCCAGGTGCGGAAGTCCTCCGGGCCGTTGTCGGCGAGGACGACCACCTCCCGCAGATAGGGCAGGCCCGGCAGGGGGCCACGGCCCGTCCCCTCCCCCGCCGCCCGGCGCAGCGAGGCCACATAGGAGGTGCCCAGGAAGGTGCCGGTGATGAACAGGTGCGTGGCCCGGGTGCGGCGCAGCACATACGCCGCCTCGGCGCCCTTGAAACGGGTGTTGACCGGGACCAGCACCCCGCCCGCGGTGACCACGCCGAGCGCCGCCACGATCCAGTCGGTGGTGTTGGGCGCCCAGATCGCGGCGCGGTCGCCCGGTTCGAGGCCCGAGGCGACGCATGCGGCCGCGGCGCGTTCGATCCGGGCGCCGAGCTCCGCGTAGGAGATCCGGGCGCGGCCCTCGACGACGGCCTCGGCCGGGCCGTGCCGCTCGACGGCCGCCCGGATCAGGGCCGGGATGGTGTTTCTCATCGGACCGCTCCCCTCCCCGGAACCCGGGACGGACGACCCCAGTAGCTGACTGTCCGTCAGATTAGCGGTAGCCTTCCCCGCTGTCAGCACCGGTGAACGCGACGATGGAGGCGGCCATGGGGGCGGCAAGTGCGACGGCGACCTTGAAGGACGCGACGGCGATAGCCGGTATCGGGCAGACGCCCTTCGCCAAACGCCTCCCCGAGTCCGAGAAGGCCCTGGCCTGCCGGGCGATCCTCGCCGCGCTCGACGACGCGGGCATCGCCCCGTCCGAGGTGGACGCCTTCGCCTCGTACACCATGGAGGAGACCGACGAGGTCGAGATCGCCAAGGCCATCGGCGCCGGGGATGTGACCTTCTTCGGCAAGGTCGGCTACGGGGGCGGCGGCTCCTGTGCGACCGTCGCACATCTGGCCGCCGCGATCGCCACCGGACAGGCGAGCGTCGGGGTGGCCTGGCGGTCGCGCAAACGCGGCAGCGGGCGGCGCCCCTGGACCAACACCCGGGTGCAGCTGCCCACCCCGGCCCAGTGGACCCGGCCGTACGGGCTGCTGCGCCCGGCCGATGAGATCGGGCTGCTGGCCCGGCGCTATATGCATGAGTTCGGCGCGACCCGCGATCACTTCTTCAATGTGGCGCTGGCCTGCCGCAACCGGGCCAATCAGAACCCCGCCGCGATGATGTACGACCGACCGCTGACCCGCGAGATGTATATGACCGCGCGCTGGATCAGCGAACCGCTCTGCCTCTTCGACAACTGCCTGGAGACCGATGGCGCGCTGGCCTGTGTGCTGGTGTCGGCCGAGCGGGCGCGCGACTGCCGGCGACGACCCGTGTACGTCCACTCCGCCGCCCAGGGGCTGCCCGCCCAGCACCACGGGATGGTCAACTACTGGAACGACGATCCGCTCACCGGCCCCTCCTGGACCGCCGCCCGACGGCTGTGGAAAACCGCCGACTTCGGACCGCAGGATGTGGATGTCGCGCAGATCTACGACGCGTTCACCCCGCTGATCCCGCTCTCCCTGGAGGGCTACGGCTTCTGCGCCCGCGGCGAGGGCGCCGCCTTCACCGAGGGGGGCGCCCTGGAGATCGGCGGACGGCTGCCGCTCAACACCGGCGGAGGCGGGCTGAGCGAGGCGTACGTCCATGGCTTCAACCTCATCACCGAGGGGGTCAGACAGCTGCGCGGCACCGGCACCGCCCAGGTCCCCGGCGCCACGACCTGCCTGGTCACGGCGGGTGAGGGGGTTCCCACATCGGCCCTGCTGCTGAGGAGTTGACCGACGCCATGACAGAGACGGACACGACGAGGGACACGACGACGACCACAGGCGGCGGGGACGAGCGGGCCGACGGGCTGCTTGCCCCCGTACCCGACGACGACGGGGCACCGTTCTTCGCCTACGCGGCACGCGGCCAACTGCGCGTCCAGTGCTGTGCCGGCTGCGGTGAAACCCGCTTTCCGCCCCGGCCCTGCTGCCCCCACTGCCAGTCCTTCGAGAGCCTGTGGAAAAAGTTCAGCGGCCGTGGCCGGATCTGGTCGTACGTTCTGCCCCATCCACCGCTGTTGCCCGCCTACGCGGCGCAGGCGCCGTACAACGTCGTCCTCGTGGAGCTCGTGGACGCCCCGCGCATCCGGCTGGTGGGCAATCTGGTCGCCTCCGCGGACGCCGCGCTGAACTCGGTCCCGCCCGAGCGGATCCGCATCGGCGCGCCCGTGAAGGCCGCCTTCCATGAGACGGACGGCGGGCTCACGGTGGTGCGCTGGCTGCTGGAGCGGCCATGACCGTCCGTACGGAGGTGGAGCAGAGCGGGGTCGCGGTCGTCACCCTCGACCGGCCGGAGCGGCACAACGCCATCGACCTGGAGACGGCCGCGGAACTGACCGCCGTATGGCGGCGCTTCCGCCAGGACGACACGGTCCGGGCCGTCGTCCTCACCGGCGCGGGCGGCCGGGCCTTCAGCACCGGTATCGACCGCTCGGTGGAGGTAGCGCAGCCGCCGTCACCCTACGCGATGGACGATCCGCTGCGCACCGTGGGGCCCAAGGCGAACGACCTGTGGAAGCCGGTGGTCGCGGCGGTGGCCGGGATGGCGTGCGGCGGGGCGTTCTATCTGCTGGGCGAGGCCGAGTTCATCGTCGCCGACGAGACCGCGACCTTCTTCGATCCGCACACCAGCTATGGGATGGTCAGCGCCTACGAGGCCATCCATATGGCGCGGCGGATGCCCATGGGCGAGGTCGCGCGGATGGCGCTGATGGGGACGGCGGAGCGGCTCTCGGCCCAACGGGCGTATGAGACGGGCCTGGTCAGCGAGGTGGCCCCGGCCGGTGAAGCCCTTACGGCGGCCATGCGCGCGGCGTCGGTCATCGCGTCGTATCCGACGGAGGCGGTGCAGGGGACCGTAAGAGCGCTGTGGGCGGCGAAGGAGGCGGCGCTGGCCCAGGCGCTCGCACAGGCCCCGCAGTTGATCGCGCTGGGCAATCTGCCGCCGGGGCGCCAGGCCGCGCTCTTCGCGGCCCGTACGCCCGGCTTCCGTACGCGGTGAGGGCTGCTCAGCAACCGATGACCGCCGGGGGCAGCCGGTCCCCGGTCAGCTCGGGTACTTGAGCGCCGAGGTGACCTTGCAGGTGAAGGACGTCTGCTGGCTGAGGTAGCGGTAGGAGGTGGCGTTCACCGTCTGGCTGCTGCCGGAGGACACCGTGATGGACTGGTAGTCGGAGCCCAGCAGACCGCTGCCGTCCTGGTTGTCCCACTGGATGGTGATCGAGTAGCGCATGGACTGCGTCTCGGGGTTCCTGACGTTGAGGGTGTACTCGAACGAGTGGGTCGACTCGTCGTAGTCGCAGCCGCTGGCGGTGATGTCGTTCGTGCCGTCCGAGTTGTAGGTGGGCGGCGCCGAGTAGGTGTACGACGGCGTCGGGGCGTCGTAGGACGGCAGATCGGAAGGTGCGCCGCTGGGCAGGTCGGTGGGCAGACCGCTGGGGAGGTCGGTGGGGCCGGACGCCGGGTTCTCGCCGCCGCTCCCGCCCGAGACGAACCCCCCGAGGCCACCGTCGTGGCTTCCGCCCTTCTTCTTTCCGCAGCCGGTCAGCGCGATGAGCCCGACCAGGGCGACGGCGCATATGCGCATGGAGCGGCGTTGCATGGTATTACCCCCGTTGAAAATGCACTTTCAAGCCAAACATGGCCTGTTGACAAGTGCACGCCACCCTAGCAACGGGCTTTCGTACCCCAAAGTCACATGGAAGCGCGCCTGTCCTGGCTCTCAGAGGACGGAGACGACCTCACAGCGCACCACGGTTCCCGCGAGCGAGGGATCGTCGAGCGGCACCCGTACGGTCCTCGACCGCCCCGCGGGGACCCGCACATCGGCGCGGCCGGAGGTGAGGGTCGAGCCCTGCCGGTCCTTGAAGCTCATGTCGACGAGGTAGCTCTCGGCCGTGCCGGAGCGGTTGCGCACCTTCACCGTCGCCGCCGGACGGCCGCTCTTGTCCTTGCCCGCGCAGGTGACGACGGTCGCCTCGGGCTCGGATGACGACGCGGAGCCGCCCGAGGAGCCGCTGGACGCGCTGTCGCCGTAGTCGTCATCGTCGTAGTCGCGGTAGCGGGAACCGCCGGAGCCCGAACCGGTGGTGGAGCTCTCGTCGTCGGAGTCCGAGTAGCCGCCGGAGCCGGAACCGGAACCCGACCCCGAGTGGTGCGAGGAGGAGCTGGAACAGCCGCCTCCGCCACCCCCATGGCCATGCCCGCGGCCCTTGAACCCGGTCAGCGCCACCAGCACCGCGATGAGCACGGCCGCCAGCCGTAGACCACGCCGCATCCCAGACCCCCGTCCCCCGAAGACCGCGCAGAGTTACCCATCGACCTCCCGGCTCCCAGGAGGTCGATGAACGCCCGCAACCGTAGCAGGAATTGTCAGGGACACGGCCCCGACCGGCCGGGACACGGGCTGGGGCTCGGACCCACGATCAGCCGGGACTCGGCCTACGACAGACCGAGGCACGGCCTACAACAGGCCGGGACTCGGAGCGGCCTACGACAGACCGAGGCACGGCCCACGAGCGGCCGGGCGCGGCCCAGGGCAGGCCGGGACGCGGAGGGGCCTACGACAGGCCGGGGCGCAGCCCACGGCAGGTCGGGGCACGGCCTACGCCGAGTCGTCCCCAGCGCGTCGCCGCGCCGCCCTGAAGCCCGGTCAGGCCCGGCCGCCCGACGGCCGGGACTGGCCCGTGCCCTTGACCGCGTCCAGCGCGTACACACAGCGGTCCTTGCTGCACGCGTACACCACGCCCGCGGCGGCCACCGGGGATCCGGTGATCTCACCGCCGGTCGCCAGCTTCCAGCGCAGCTGTCCGCCCGCCGCGTCCACCGTGTAGAGGCAGTGGTCGGCCGAGCCGAAGTGGACCCGCCCGTCGGCGACCACCGGCGAGCCGATGACCTCGCCGCCCGCCGCGAACCGCCACTTGGGCGTGCCGGTGACCGCGTCGAGCGTGTAGAGCGCGCCGCCGCTGCCCAGATGGACCGAGCCATCGGCCACCAGCACCGGCTCGATCGACTGCCGGGCCTCGGTCGCGATACGCCAGCGGTCGCGGCCGTTCGCCGCGTCCAGCGCGTACACCGTGCCCAGATAGTCGGCGATGTAGATACCGCCGCCGGTCACCGCGGGCCCCGGCGCGTACGCGGGGGCGCACAGGAAGACGGCGGGCGCCTCGAAACGCCACCGCACATCCCCTCGCGCGGCATCGAGCGCCAGCACCCGCGTCCCCGCCGAGACATAGACCGCCCCGTCGGGCGCCGCCAGCAGCCGCAGCGGCACCCCGCCGCACGACGCCGCGTCGCCCACCGGATACGACCAGCGCTCCGCGCCGGTGCGCGCCTCGAGGGCGCGCAGCCGCGCGTCCGCCCACACATACACCGTGCCGTCGTGGACGACCGGGCCGGATTCGGGCGTCTCGAAGTCGGTCTGGAGGCCCTGCATCTCCCACAGCAGCTCGCCGTTGGCCGCCTCCCACGCCTGGACGCCACCGCCGCGGGTCCCGGTGACGACCGTGCCGCGGTCGACCTTGAGGGAGTAGACCCAGCCGTCGGTCGACAGCCGCCAGCGCTCGGCGCCGTCCTCCGCGTCCAGCGCGTACAGCGTGGGGCCGTCGGAGGCGTGGATCCGGCCGTCCGCGACGGCCATCGCCCACGCCACGTCGCGCGTCTTGAACTGGCGCCTGCCGGTGGCCACATCCAGCGCGTGCACCTCGAACGAGGTCACGTACAGCAGATCCCCGGCGACCGCCGGGGTGCCCCAGACATCGTTGGACATGCGGAACCGCCACGGGCGCCAGCGGCCGTGCCCGGCCGCCCCGGCCGGCGGCTCGGGCGGCGCGGCGGACGGGGAGTGGGTCGGCGGCGGGACGGCGGCCATGCCGTCGCCCCCGTTCAGCCCTCCGCTCGTCACCCCGTCCGGCGGGCGCACCCAGCCGGTGGCCGGCCCGGTGCCGTGCTGCGGCGGTACGTCCCGCGCGTCGGCGGCCCGGAGCCCCGGGCCGATCGGCACCTGCGAACCGGGCAGCCGCACCGCCCCGTCGGTCCCGGCGGGTGCCGGAGCGGGCGCGGCGGCGGACGGGGCGGCGTGCCGCCCGGGCCCGATGGAACCCAGCGCGCTCGGCGGGCTCGCGGCCTCCGGCGCGCGCAGGCCCCCGCGCGGATCGCCCACGCCCACGGGCTCCCAGCCGCCCGGGGCGGCGGGCCCGGAAGCGGCGGCGCTGTGCCGCCCGCCATGGCCCTCAGCGGCGGCTCCCGCGGCCGGGGCGTACGAGGGCGGCGGTGTGGACGGGCGCTCGGGCGGCAGCGGCCCGGAGGGGCGGCTGCCCGCGCCCGCGGCGTTCCCCGCGTTTCCCGCGTCCGCGGCGCTCCCGGCCGGACGGCCGCCCCCGGCCGCGGGCCGGGAGGAGCCGCGCACCTGGTTGCGGCCGCTGCGCTTGCGCTCGATGAGCGCGACGGCGCCGGGCGGCAGCCAGGCCGAGGCCGTACCGCTGTCGTCGGCGTTGGAGGCGAACAGATGCGGGGCCAGCTGGGACTGGAGATCGGCCGGGGAGGGCCGCCGCTCGGGCTCCATCTGCATGAGCGACTCGATGAGCGGCCGCAGCTCGTCGGGCAGCCCGGCCAGGTCGGGGCCCTCGCGCAGCAGCATGAACACGGTCTCCACCGGGTTGGCGCCGTGGAAGGGCGCATGCCCGGTGGCCGCGAAGGTCAGGGTCGAGCCGAGCGAGAAGATATCGCTCGCGCCCGTCACACTGCGCGAGTCGCGCGCCTGTTCGGGCGACATATAAGCGGGGGTGCCGACCGCGACGTTGGTCATCGTCAGCCGGGTGTTCGAGACACCGGAGGCGATACCGAAGTCGATCACGCGCGGGCCGTCCTCGACCACCAGCACATTGGACGGCTTCAGATCCCGGTGGACCAGCCCCGCGCCATGGATGGACTGAAGCGCCTCGGCGACCCCGGCCGCCAGCCAGCGCACCGCCTGGGCCGGCATCGGCCCGCACTCGTTGACGATCTCCTCGAGGGAGGGAGCCGGCACATAGGCCGTGGCCAGCCATGGCACCGCGGCGCGCGGATCGGCGTCCACGACGGCGGCCGTATAGAAGCCGCTGACCGCGCGGGCCGCCTCCACCTCACGGGTGAAACGGACACGGAACAGCTGGTCCTCGGCGAGCTCGGTCCGGACCGTCTTGATCGCGACCCGTCGGCCCGATGCCGAGCGGGCCAGATAGACCAGCCCCATGCCGCCCGCGCCGAGACGTCCGAGCACCTCGAAAGGGCCGATGCGCCTCGGATCGTGCTGCGTCAGCTGCTCCACCACTTGCCTGCCACCTCCCCGTGGGGGCTTGAAAAAATACAGCCCCGTGCAGCGTCTCACCGACAAACCAACCGGCGGCACGCATCCTGCATTCTCTCTGGCGAAGGCGGCGGTTGCGAACCCGGGGGCGAATCGTCGTGTCATCGGGCGATACGGAGCCGGGGCCCGCGCGGTTCGACCGAGGATCATCCGAGTGCCCTCAGACCCGTATACCCCAGTCTCCACCCAGGGTTCAGCCCACCGTCGAGTTATCGATGACAGCGAAGGCCGCGCCCTGATTGTCCACAAGGACCGCGAAACGCCCGTACGGCGTATCTTCGGCGGTCTTGAGAACCCGCCCGCCCAGCCTGTGGACCGTGCGCAGCGTCTGATCGCAATCCGCCACCACAAAGTACGTCAGGAAGTGGGCGGGCAGAACGGCCGGGTACTCCTCACCCATCACCACGCGTCCGCCGATCGCGTGACGGGGATCCGGGGGCTCTCCGCGCGGTGTCCACAGGACCACCTCGGCCGGCGCGCCCTCGGCCGAGGGCTCCATGGGTCCCATCCCGTACCCGAAGACCGCCCGGTAGAAGGCGTCCACGGCGCGCGGCTGACGGGTGTGGACCTCGGTCCAGCCGTATGAGCCGGGGGCGCCGCGGCGCGCGAAGCCGGTGTGGCTGCCCGCCTGCCAGATCCCGAAGACGGCGCCGCCCGGGTCGGCGGCCGTCGCCATGACGCAGAACTCGTCGATCCACACGGGTGGCGTGATCACCCGGCCACCGGCCTCCCGGATCCGGACGGCGGTCGCGGCGGCGTCCCGGGCGGCGAAGTAGATGTTCCAGACGGTGGGCATCCGGCCGTCCGGTTTGGGAACCAGCCCCGCGACGTCCTTACCGCCGAGGAGGGCCCGGGTGTACGAGCCGTAGTCCGTGACGATCTGCTCGAAGGTCCAGCCGAACAGCTCGCCGTAGAAGCGCCGGCCCGCCGCGAGGTCGGACAGCAGCACATCCGCCCAACAGGGCACGCCTTCCGCGAATGCCGCCATGGCCCGGGTCCTCTCGCGTCCCTCGCCTCGGTCCTCGGTTCTCGGTTACTGGTCCTCGGTTTCTGATCCTCGGCTGTCGGCTCCCGCTGTCGGTTCCCGCTGTCGGTTCTTGGTGCTTGGCCCTCGGCTCCTGGTCCTTCGTTCGCGATCCTCCGGCCCGCGGCCCCGCGGGTTTGCTCACAGCCCGTTTGGAGACGCTTGGCACGTATTTGAGGTCACTTGGTTCATTCACCTCAC
This sequence comes from Streptomyces malaysiensis subsp. malaysiensis, assembly GCF_040653035.1. Lineage (NCBI taxonomy): Bacteria > Bacillati > Actinomycetota > Actinomycetes > Kitasatosporales > Streptomycetaceae > Streptomyces > Streptomyces malaysiensis. The sequence goes on along the minus strand of NZ_JBEZNG010000009.1, from coordinate 283,615 downwards.
TTGCCACGCTAACGGGGTATCGCCCGGTCTGCCCGTCCCAGAACTCGAAATATTTGGCCAATCCTTTCCGCGCCGAGGCGGATCCGACCCCGTCATCCACCGTTGTTATCCACAGGCTGTTGATAACACGATTCACACGTGTGGGTGAGCGGTGATTGAGGGCTTGACGACTGTGGACAGGGATCGGAATCAGCCATTCCAGCCTGCTCGGCGAGGCTCGCAAACCCTCCCATCCCGCCCTAACCCCATTTGCACGCAGCCGAATCGCGCTCCGATCACCCCTCGGTAAGCTGACGGCATGACAGGACAAGTACGCACAGTCGACGGGCGGGTGGCCGGTCGTCGCGGGCAGGCGACGCGGCAGAAGCTGCTCGACTGCCTCGGCGAGATGCTCAGCACATCCCCGTATCGAGACGTCAAGGTCATCGATGTCGCACGTAAGGCAGGGACCTCGCCTGCGACGTTCTACCAGTACTTCCCCGATGTGGAGGGCGCCGTCCTCGAGCTCGCCGAGGAGATGGCGAAGGAGGGCGCGACCCTGACCGATCTGGTCGCCGACCGCTCATGGGCCGGCAAGTCCGGCGCGGCCGCGGCGGAGGACCTGGTCGAGGGGTTCCTCTCCTTCTGGCGCAAACATGACGCCATCCTGAGGGTGGTCGACCTGGGCGCCGCCGAGGGTGACAAGCGGTTCTACAAGATCCGCATGAAAATCCTCAATTCCGTCACCAACTCCCTGACGGAGGCCGTCAAGGAGCAGCAGGCCAAGGGCCGGATCGACGAGGACCTCAACCCGGGCGCCATCGCGGGCTCGCTGGTCGCCATGCTGGCCGCGGTCGCGGCGCACCAGAAGGGCTTCCAGAGCTGGGGCGTCAAGCAGGCCGACCTCAAGCCGAGCCTGACCTGGCTGGTCCACCTCGGCATCACCGGGCGCAAACCCCCGAAGTAACGAATCCGCACCCTTCCCCGGCCCTCTCCTGCCCCTTCCCCGGCCGCTCCACGCCGGCCCCCGGCCGGGCCCGCACGTCCTGTCACGCCGCGGCGGATCACTCCCCAGTGATCCGCCGCGGCCGTTTGCGCCCACCGGCCACGGTTGGCCGCGGGCACGCCTGGGGGCTGGGGAGTCGGGTGCCGGATGCCGGAGCCAGGAGCCGGGTGCTGGGGGCTGGGGAGGTGAGGGGCCGATGGTCCGGCGAGGCCCTGGGCGCGTACCTCCGGGGCCTGCCGCTGGGCACCGCACCCGGGTCAGCGGCCATCGCGGACCGGCTCAGCCCCTCCCCGTCCGATGGACCGGTTCCTCCCCCGTCCGATGGACCGGTTCAGTCCTCCCCGACGCGCTGGAGGCGGAAGAGGCGGATCTCGCGCTCCACCCGCGACTGGTAGGCCGCGTACGGCGGCCAGAAGGCGAGCACGGCCGCCCAGGCCGCCTCGCGCTCGGCGCCCTCCAGCAGCCGCGCCCGGACGGCGATGTCCCGGCCCCGCCAGCTGATCTCCGCGTCCGGGTGCTTCAGGAGGTTCGCGGTCCAGGCCGGATGGCCCGGACGGCCGAAGTTGCTCCCGATCAGGATCCAGGTGCCGCCGTCCTCCGGCATGCAGGCCAGCGGCGTACGGCGGGGAAGCCCCGACCTCGCGCCGCGCACGGTAAGGATCACACCCGGCAGCATCCGCGCGCTCGGCAGCACCTTGCCCCGGGTCAGCCGGTGGACGGTGCGGTCGAAGGCGGGGATGACATGGGGCGCGACCTTGGCGAAGGCGCGGGTCGAGGACACCTTCCGGACCAGCCTCACGCCGTAACCGGCCATCAGACCGCCACCGCCTTCCTCGGCCCGTCAGGCCCGTCCCGCCCATCAGGCCCATCAGGCCCATCAGGCCCATCAGGCCCATCAGGCCGACCCTGCCCGGCGTGCGCCCCTTGTACCCCTTGGGCATCGCGCCCACCGTTGGCATCGCGCCCGCGGTGGACATCGTTCCCGCCGCGCCCGTCATGGCCGCCGTAAGGAGCGCGATCGGCCGCGCCGAAGAGTCCCTCCCGTTCCGCGGCCCGTGCCCGCAGCCGGTGGACGGGGCCGAAGAGCAGCTCGTCGGAGGCGGCCCGCTTGAAGTAGAGATGCGCCTCATGCTCCCAGGTGAAGCCGATACCGCCATGCAGCTGTACCGCCTCGGCCGCCGCCGTGCGCTGCGCCTCCAGCGCCTGGGCGAGCGCGAGCCCGCCCGCGACCGCGGCCTCCGTGTTCTCCGCACCGCCGCCCTGGGCCGCCGCCCAGGCCGCGTAGTACGCCGCCGAACGGGCCGCCTGAACCGCGACGTACACATCCGCCAGCCGGTGCTTGACCGCCTGGAACGAGCCGATCGGACGGCCGAACTGCTCGCGCGCCCGCACATAGTCGACCGTCCGCGCGAGGGCCGCGTCCGCCGCCCCCACGGCCTCGGCGGCGAGCACGGCCGCGGCCGCCGTCCCCACGGCCGCCAGCGCTTCCGCCGCCTCGTCCCCGCTCCCGCTCCCGCCGCCGTCCACGCCCAGCAGCTCGGCCGGGACGTCCCGCAACTCGACGCGGGCCTGCGGCCGCGTCGCGTCGAGCGCGGTCAGCCGGGTGCGGACCAGCCCGTCCGCCTCGGCCGGAACCAGGAACAGCAGTGTCCGCCCGCGCGCATAGCCCCCGGCGCGGGCGGCGACCAGCAGCAGTTCGGCGCTGTGCCCGCCCAGCACCTGCTCCACCTGCCCGTACAACCGCCACCCCGTGCCCTCGTCCCTGTCCGGGCGCGCCTGGACACCTCCGGCGCGCCCCCCACCGGCCCACGAACCGGCCTGCGCGCCGTCCCACACGTCGTCCCGCGCGCCGTCCCGTGCTCCTACGAGCCCGAGCGCCTCGGGCAGCGCGCGCCCCGGCACCGCGAGCGCCGCCGTAAGGGCGCCCTCCGCGATACGCGGCAGCAACTCGGCGCGCTGCTCCTCCGTCCCGAGCGCGGCGACCAGGGGCGCGGCGAACACGGCGGTGGCCAGGAGCGGCGAGGGGAGCAGCACGCGCCCGGTCTCCTCACAGGCCAGCGCCAGCTCGGTGACCCCGCAGCCGACGCCCCCGTACGCCGCCGGGAGGGCGAGGCCGGGCAGCCCGAGCGTCCGGGCGAGCTGCCGCCACAGGGCCTCGTCGTAGCCGGGCGCGGCATGGACCGCCGCCTTGACCTCGTCCGGCCCGCAGCGCTCCCGCAGCAGTGTGCGCAGCGTACGGCGGATCTCGTCCTGTTCCTCGGTGAACGCGGCATCCATCGGCGAGCACCTCCGTTTCTGACGGACCGTCATACTAGGGATGGCCTCCGGACTTTCCCACCCCCGCGCCCCATCCACGGCCAAACTCCCGGCACCCCGCCACGTTCCTCCCCGTTCGCTCCGCCGGAGCACGGACCGGCGGGACCCTGCCCTCCGGGTCCTGCCGGAGGAGCGACCCCCTGCCTACGCGCCCCGCGCCCGCTCGGCCATACGCCCCCTTCCACTCCCTCAGATCTGATGTACCGTCAGATTCATGCCGTCCGCAGCGCAGCGCACCCGTAAGGTCGCCGTCGTCGGCGTCTCCCTCTCCGACTGCGGCCGCGTCGACACGGCCACCCCCTACGCCCTCCACGCCCAGGCCGCCCGCCGGGCCCTCGCCGACTCCGGTCTCGACCGGTCGGTCGTCGACGGCTTCGCCTCGGCGGGGCTCGGCACCCTCGCACCGGTCGAGGTGGCCGAGTATCTGGGGCTGCGGCCGACCTGGCTCGACTCGACGGCCGTGGGCGGCTCCACCTGGGAGGTCATGGCGGCGCACGCGGCGGACGCGATCGCCGCCGGGCACGCCCGCGCCGTCCTGCTCGTCTATGGCTCGACCGCACGCGCCGACATCCGCGCGGGCCGCCGCACCTCGAACCTCTCCTTCGGGGCGCGCGGACCGCTTCAGTTCGAGGTGCCGTACGGTCATACGCTGGTCGCCAAGTACGCGATGGCCGCGCGCCGCCATATGCATGAGTACGGCACCACACTTGAGCAGCTGGCGGACATCGCCGTTCAGGCGCGTATCAATGCCGGGCACAATCCGGATGCGATGTTTCGCGAGCCGATCACGATCGATGACGTCCTGAGCGGCCCGATGATCGCCGACCCCTTCACCAAGCTGCACTGCTGCATCCGCTCGGACGGCGGCTGCGCGGTGCTGCTCGCGGCCGAGGAGTACGTACCGGACACGGCGAAGCCCCCGGTGTGGGTGCTGGGTTCGGGCACGGCCGTCTCGCACACCACCATGTCCGAATGGGAGGACTTCACGGTCTCCCCGGCCTCGGCCTCGGGGCGGGCGGCCTTCGCACGGGCGGGCGTCCGGCCGTCGGACATCGATGTGGCCGAGCTCTATGACGCCTTCACCTATATGACCCTGGTGACCCTCGAGGACCTCGGCTTCTGCGCCAAGGGCGAGGGCGGGGCGTTCGTGGCGAAGGGGCGGCTGACACGGGACGGTGAGCTGCCGACCAACACCGACGGCGGCGGTCTCTCCGCCTGCCACCCGGGGATGCGCGGACTGTTCCTGCTGGTCGAGGCGGTACGGCAGCTGCGCGGCGAGGCCGGGGAGCGACAGGTGCGCAAGGCGGGCGGACGGCTGCCGGAGCTGGCCGTGGCGTCGGGGACGGGTGGCTGGTTCTGCTCGGCGGGCACGGTCGTCCTGGGCCGCGGCTGACGGGGCCACGCGGCTGACGGGGCCCATGCGGGCGCCGGGACAGACTCGGCAGCCGGGAACGGCCCGGCCCGCCCCAGCCGTGCGTACTCGCCTGCCCCCGCCGTGCGTACTCGACCGCCCCCGCCTTACGTACTCGCCCGCACCGCCCCTCCATACACCTCCGCTTGCCCCGGCCCCTCGTGGGTGATCGGATGGGGAGCCGATGAGCGACGACCAGGATGAGGCCGAGGCATTCCGCGCACTGTTGCGCGGCCTGCGCGTACCGCATGCGGGCGATCTGCCCGTCTTCGACCCGGACACGGCCCCGGACGCACCGCTACCGCTCTTCCGGCGATGGCTGCGGGAGGCCGCCGAGTCGGGGGAACCCGGCCCGCACACCATGACCCTGGCCACCGCGGGCGCCGATGGCCGCCCGTCCCAGCGCACGGTGATGCTGCACGACGCCGATGAGCGCGGCTGGCACTTCGGTACGCATCGCACCAGCCGTAAGGGCCGGGAGCTGACCGAGAACCCGTACGCCTCGCTCGCGTTCCACTGGATGCGGCCGGGCCGTCAGGTGCGCGTCAGCGGGCGGGTTCGCGAGGCCGGGCCGGAAGCCAGCGCCGCCGATCTGCGCGGCCGGTCCCCCGCGGCGCTCGCGGCGGCGCTGGCCGGGAGCGGACGGCAGAGCGAGACGCTCGGCTCGTACGACGAGCTGCTACGGGCCTTCGAGGCGGCGTACGAGCGGGCCGGACGCGAACCGGACGCGACCGCACCCACCTGGACCCTGTACGTCCTGGAGGCGGACGAGGTCGAGTTCTACCAGGAGGAGGCGCGGCGGCGGCATGTACGCGTCCGCTACCTCCGTGCCCCCGAGGAGCCCGGCGGCTGGCGGCGCGAGCTGCTGTGGCCATGACGGCGGTACATGGCCGTATGACGCCTGCCATAAGACGACGACCGTAAGGCGGTGCGACGGAAGGCGACGCGACCGTAAGGCGTGCACCGTTGAAGGACGCGACCGTAAGGCGCCCACGCCGCAAGCCTAAGCAGGCAGCGGCCGGAAGACGGGAAGGGCCGGAGCCTCCCCCTCGGCGGGCCCGGCGGCATCGGCGGCCTCCGCCGCCCGGAACGCCACCCGGAGCCGCATCCCGACCCGCGGGCCGCTCGCCGGGACCTCGATGAGCTCGGTCATCATCCGCGGCCCCTCGGCGAGGTCGACCACGGCCGCGGTGTACGGGACGCGGGCGCCGAACGGCGGCAGGTCATTGCGGTGCACCACGGACCATGTGTAGAGCGTCGCGGCGCCGCTCGCCTCCTCCCAGACGACGTCCTCGCCCCAGCAGTACGGGCAGAATTCGCGCGGATAGTGGTGGGCCCGGCCGCAGTCGGCGCAGCGCCGGATCAGCAGCCGGCCCTCGGCGGCGGCGTCCCAATAGGGGCGGGTGAAGGCGTCGATCTCGGGCAGGTCGAAGCGCGGGGCGCCCGTGGGGCGCGTAGGGGGCGTGGAGGGCGTGGGGCTCACAGGAACAGCCCCCAAGCCTCGTCCAGCGACCAGGTCTGCCAGCTCATGCCGAAGAGCCCGACCACGGAGATCAGCACCATCATCGAGTTCTGCCCCTGCTCCGCCCAGTCATGGATCATGAGGAGGAAATAGAGCAGATTGAGCACGATCGCGCCGATCAGGGCGATGGGGGTCAGAAAGCCGAGCGTCAGGCCGAGGCCGAGGGCGAGTTCGGCGTAGACGACGACATACGCCATGGCCTTGGGACGGGGGGTGACCACCGCGTCGAAGCCGCCACGGACGAACGCCCAGCGGTGCTTGGCGGCCACACCCACCGCCCAGCCGATACCGGTGCCGCGTTCGAACCAGTCCTTCTTGTTCTTGTGCCGCCAGCTTTCGAGCCACCACAGGCCGAGTCCGATGCGCAGTACGGCGAGCCATTCGGCCCCGCTGAGCCCGATCGTCCGCATCGTCCCCCACCTCTCCCAGCCCGGCGAATCTGACGGTACGTCAGTTTCACGGGCCGAGCGCGGTACGCGCAAGGGGTAGGGCGCGGGCCCGCCGGACCCGCCGTGACCTGTCCGCAACGCATTCGGAATCACTTTGACCGGATCTTTGACGGAAACCCGTCAAATCCCCGACTACGCTCACCCGCATGGCCGACAGCTCCCCCGAGAAGTCCTCACCCGTCTATGTGATCGGCGGTGGACCGGGCGGACTCGCCACCGCCGCCGCGCTCGGCCAACACGGGATCCGCGCCGTCGTCCTGGAGAAGTCCGACTCGGTCGCCGCGTCCTGGCGGAACCACTACGAGCGGCTGCATCTGCACACCACGCGCAGGCTGTCCGCGCTCCCCGGGTTACCGATCCCCCGCTCCTATGGACGGTGGGTCGGGCGCGACAACGTGGTGCGCTATCTGGAGCGCTACGCCGAGCACCACCGGCTGGAGGTCGTCACGGGGGTCGAGGTCTCCCGTATCGAACGGTCGCCCGACGACACGGCATGGGTGCTGCGCGCCACGGGCGGCCGTGCGCCGTCCTCGCCCGTGGTCGTCGTCGCGACGGGCTTCAACCACACCCCGCGACTGCCGGACTGGCCGGGGCGCACCGGCTACACCGGTGAGCTGCTGCACGCCGCCCACTACCGCAACCCCCGCCCCTACGAGGGCCGGGACGTACTGGTGGTCGGCGTCGGCAACACGGGCGCGGAGATCGCGGTCGACCTGATCGAGGGCGGTGCGGCCCGGGTGCGGCTGGCGATCCGTACCGTGCCGCATATCCTGCGCCGCTCGACGGCCGGCTGGCCCGCCCAGGCGACCGGCATCATGGTGCGCAGGCTGCCGCGGCGCGCGGTGGACCGGGCGGCGCGGGTGATGTGCCGGGTGAGCATGCCGGATCTGACCGAGCACGGTCTGCCCCGGCCCGACACCGGGCTCTACACCCGCGTACGGCAGGGCGCGATCCCGGTCCAGGACGTGGGGCTGGTCGACGCGGTGCGGACAGGTCGGGTGGAGGTGGTCTCGGCGGTCGACTCCTTCGATCTGGACAAGGTGGTCCTGGCCGACGGCTCGCGGATCGGCCCCGACGTGGTGATCGCCGCTACCGGCTACCGGCGCGGCCTCGAGGAACTGGTCGGCCATCTGGACGTGCTCGACGAACGCGGCCGTCCGCTCACCCACGGCCGGCGGACCCTGAAGTCCGCACCGGGACTGCACTTCACGGGCTATACGAACCCGATCAGCGGAATGCTGCGCGAGCTGGCCATCGACGCCCGGAAGATCGCCAAGACCATCGCCCGCACGACGGCATGACCCGGCGCCAGGACGGCATGACCCTCGGCGAGCGGCCGGGCGCGATTCCGCCACTCCCGCCGTCACCCTGCGTGTTCCCCCCGCACCGAGCATTCCTGACAGGCCGTCAGTTCAGTAACCTGACTACTGGGTAATGTGACTTGGCGTCAGTTCTGCCGCCGAACCACCCGTTCACGTACCCGGCTATTGGCCAACGAGCAGGAGTGGCGGATACCGATGCTTGGATCGACCTACGGCACCCTGACCACCAACTCCCGTCATGCCCGCGCCGTCGCCTGCGGGCAGGCCCCCGGCCCGGCCGTGCACATCCAGAGCGGGCAGGCGGCGGGCGGGACCGCCGACGACGCGGAGGACATGGACGTCAGCGGGCGCCCGCTGCACTCCGCCGTCCCCGATCTGGACCGCTTCTTCCATCCCGAATCGGTGGCCCTCATCGGCGCCTCCGACGCGGACGGCCGCCCCAACACCGGTATCACCCGCCAGCTCCTGGCCTGGGCCGAACGCGTCGGCGCCCGGCTGCACCCCGTGCATCCCTCCCGTCCCACCGTCTTCGGCATCCCATGCGTACCCTCCGTGGCCGCGCTGCCCGAACCCGTCGACCTCGCCGTCCTCCTCATCCGCGACCCGCTCCCGGTCATCGAGGAACTCGACGGGAGCAAGGTGAAGTTCGCCGTCGTCTTCGCCTCCGGCTTCGCCGAGACCGGCCCCGAGGGCGCCGCCGCCCAGGCCCGGCTGGCCGCCGCGGCCCGCGGCGCCGGGCTGCGGCTGCTCGGCCCCAACACCAACCTCAACGCCTTCGAGGAGTTCCGCGACGATCTCGACGGGCCCGCCATCGCCCTCATCACCCAGTCAGGCCACCAGGGCCGCCCGGTCTTCACCCTCCAGGAACTCGGCATCCGGCTCAGCCACTGGGCCCCCACCGGCAACGAGGCCGACCTGGAGACCGCCGACTTCATCTCCTACTTCGCCACCCGGCCCGAGGTCGGCGCCATCGCCCTGTACGCGGAGGGGCTGAAGGACGGCCGCGGCTTCCTCCTCGCCGCCGACCGGGCCGCCCGCGCCAAGGTGCCCGTCGTCGCTGTGAAGGTCGGCCGCACCGAGACCGGCGCCCGCACCGCCGCCTCCCACACCGGCAAGCTGACCGGCTCGGACGCGGTGGTGGACGCGGCCATGCGGCAGTTCGGCGTGATCCGCGTGGACGGCCTGGACGAGCTTCAGGACACGGCGGCGCTGCTCGCCCGCGCCCGCCCGCCGCTCGCCGAGGGCGTCGTGGTGTATTCGATCTCCGGGGGTACCGGGGCCCACTTCTCCGACCTCGCCACGGCAGCGGGACTTCCCCTGCCCACCCTCTCCCCCGAGAAGCAGACCGAGCTCCACCAGTGGATACCGGGCGATCTCAGCGTGGCCAATCCGGTCGACAACGGCGGCCATCCGGTCGGCGACTGGCGCGGCCGCAAGATCATCGACGCCATCCTGGCCGATCCCGCCGTGGGCGTGCTGATCTGCCCGATCACCGGCCCCTTCCCGCCCATGAGCGACAAGCTGGCGCAGGATCTGGTGGACGCGGCGGAGCAGACGGACAAGCTGGTGTGCGTGGTGTGGGGCTCGCCGGTCGGCACCGAGGACGCCTACCGCACCACGCTGCTGGGCTCCTCCCGTGTGGCCACCTTCCGTACGTTCGCCAACTGCGTCACCGCCGTGCGCGCCTATCTGGGCCACCACCGCTTCACGGCCTCCTACCGCTCCCCCTTCGAGGACGCCCCGCGCACCCCGTCCCCCTCCCTGCGCAAGGTGCGCGACCTGCTGCGCCCAGGAGACCAACTGAGCGAGCACGCGGCGAAACAACTGCTGCGGGCGTACGGCATCAGGGTGCCCCGCGAGCAGTTGGTGACCAGCGCGGCCGCGGCCGTCCGCGCCGCCGGTCTGGTGGGCTACCCCGTCGTCATGAAGGCGTCCGCGCCGCAGCTCGCCCACAAGACCGAGCTGGGGCTGGTCCGGCTGGGCCTGACCTCGGCCAGCCAGGTCCGCGACACCTATCGGGAGCTCACCGACATCGCCCGCTACGAAGGCGTCGAGCTGGACGGGGTACTGGTCTGCCAGATGGTCGAGCGCGGGGTGGAGATGGTCGTCGGCATGAGCCAGGACGCCCTCTTCGGCCCGACCGTGACCGTGGGAATAGGGGGTGTGCTCGTCGAGGTGTTGCGGGACGCCGCCGTACGCGTCCCCCCGTTCGGCGAGGACCAGGCGCGCGCGATGCTCGCCGAGCTGCGCGGCCGTGCCCTCCTCGACGGTGTGCGCGGGGCTCCCCCGGCCGATGTGGACGCGCTCGTGGAGGTCATCTTGCGCGTCCAGCGCATGGCCCTGGAGCTCGGGGACCACCTCGCCGAACTCGACGTCAATCCGCTGATGGTGCTGGAACGCGGCCAAGGCGCCGTGGCGCTGGACGCGCTGGCGATCTGCCGCTGACCCATGGAGCGTTCCCATGACCTCTTCCCCCGTTGAAGAACCACGTGACTCCGTTCTACGGCACACCACTGACAACGGCGTCTCGTGGATCACGCTCAACCGTCCCGCGGCGATGAACGCCATCACCCCCGACCAGCGAGAACACCTGATTTCACTGCTGGACCACGCCTCCGCGGACCCGGCCGTCCGGGCCGTCGTGCTGACCGCCACCGGCAAGGGCTTCTGCGCGGGAGCGGATCTGCGTTCCGCACCGGCCGGGGCGGAACGCGTCGCGGGCGATGTCGCCCGGCTGATCCGGAGCGGGGCGCAGCGGCTCATCAGCGCCGTCCTCGACTGCGAGAAGCCGGTGATCGCCGCCGTCAACGGCACCGCGGCCGGGCTCGGCGCCCATCTCGCCCTCGCCTGCGATCTGGTGCTGGCCGCCGAATCCGCCGTCTTCATCGAGGTGTTCATCCGCCGCGGTCTGGTCCCCGACGGGGCCGGTGCGTATCTCCTCCCCCGGCTGACCGGGCCGCAGCGCGCGAAGGAGCTGATGTTCTTCGGCGATGCGCTGCCCGCCTCCGAGGCCGAGCGGCTGGGCCTGGTCAACCGGGTCGTCCCGGACGACGACCTGGCCAAGACCGCCCGCGCCTGGGCCGAGCGCCTCGCCGCCGGCCCCACCCGCGCCCTCGCCCTCACCAAGGCGCTGGTGAACGCCTCCCTGGAGGCAGGCCGCCCGGACGCGTTCGCCGCCGAGGCGGCGGCACAGGAGATCAACATGACCACGGCCGACGCGCAGGAGGGCGTCCGCGCCTTCGTCGAGCGCCGGCCCCCGGTGTACCGGGGCCGTTGAGGACCGGATCCACTCCGTCAGGGAAGCCAAGCCGGAAAGCCGAGAGCAGAGCAGGAAGAGAAAACCGAGAAAACCGAGAAAGCCGAGAAAGGGGGACGGGGCCATGATGGGACACGCCGGGATGGCCGCCACCGCCGTCCGTTACCTCCGGGCGGTCGGCTCGCCGACCACCTCCGTACGACCGGTCGACCCACTGCCCCCGCCCGAGCTGCGCTGTGTGCGCGACGATGAACGGCCCCCGGTCGACCCCGCCGAATTCCGTCACGTGCTGGGCCACTTCGCAAGCGGCGTCACGGTGATCACCACCGTCGACGGGACCGGGCCGACCGGCTTCGCCTGCCAGTCCTTCGCCTCGCTGTCCCTGGACCCGCCGCTGATCGCCTTCATGGTCGCCCGTACCTCCACGACCTGGCCGCGCATCGCCCGCGCGGGCGTCTTCTGCGTCAATGTCCTGGGCGCGCACCAGGGCGAGCTGTGCCGTTCCTTCGCGGTCAGCGGCTCCCGGCGGCCCGACAAGTTCGCGGGCGTCCGCTACGAACCGGCCCCCGTCACCGGCTCACCGCGTCTCGCGGACGTCCCGGCGTGGATCGACTGCGCGATCCACACCGTGCACACCGGTGGCGACCATCTGGTCGTGGTGGGCCGCGTCCGGGCCCTGGACACGGACGAGTCGGCGGCGCGATCGGGGCCGCTGCTCTTCCACCGCGGCTCCTTCGGGGAGTTCACGGCGTCCCCGTAAGGCCACGCGGCCCATTTCGCGGGCGATCGACGGCGTGCCAGGGCTCTTCCGCATTCCGGGCTCTTCCGCACGTCAGGGCCCTTCCAGCGGAGCGCTCAGGCCGTCGCCGCCGTGGGCTGCGCGTCCGAGCCCCGCCGGATCACCAGCGACATCAGCGCGGCGATCGCGCACAGCGCCCCCGCGCCGTACCAGACCAGGTCGTACGAGCCGAAGGCGTCCCGCACCACGCCCCCCACGAAGGCCACGAGCCCGGCTCCCACCTGGTGGGCGGCCAGCACCCAGCCGAAGACGATCGCGCTGTCCTCCCCGTACTGCTCCCGGCACAGGGCCATCGTCGGCGGCACGGTGGCGACCCAGTCGAGGCCGTAGAAGACGATGAAGAAGATCATCGGCGGGTGGACCGTATCGGCCAGCAGGATCGGCAGGAACATCAGGGAGAGCCCGCGCAGCGCGTAGTACACGGCCAGCAGCCGTCGTGCGTCGAAGCGGTCGGTGAACCAGCCGGAGGCCACCGTTCCGAGGATGTCGAAGATGCCGATGACGGCGAGCAGGCTCGCGGCGGCCGTCACCGGCATGCCGTGGTCATGCGCGGCGGGCACGAAGTGGGTCTTGACCAGGCCGTTCGTCGAAGCACCGCAGATCGCGAAGGCGCCCGCGAGCAGCCAGAAGGAGCTGGTGCGCGAGGCCGAGGTGAGGGCCTTGAGGGCCCGCCGGGCGGCGCCGCGCCGGGGTGCGGGTCGCAGGGTGGGCGGCCCGTCGGCGCCGTACGGGGCGAGGCCCACATCCGAGGGGTAGTCGCGCAGCAGCAGCCAGACCAGGGGGACGATGGCCAGCGCGGCGACCGTGACGGTCATCGCGGCGGGCCGCCAGTCGTACCGTTCGACGATCCAGGAGAGCAGCGGCAGAAAGATCAGCTGTCCGGAGGCCCCGCCCGCGGTGAGGAGGCCGGTGACCAGGCCGCGCCGGGCGACGAACCACCGGTTGGTCACGGTCGCGGCGAAGGCGAGCGCCATGGAGCCGCTGCCGAGGCCGACCAGCACGCCCCAGCACAGGATGAGCTGCCAGGGCTCGGTCATGAAGACCGTAAGGCCGCCACCGGCCGCGATGACGGTGAGCGCGGCAGCGATGACCGTACGGATGCCGAAACGGTCCATCAGGGCGGCGGCGAAGGGCGCGGTGAGCCCGTAGAGGGCGAGGTTCACGGAGACCGCGAACCCGATCGTGCCGCGCCCCCAGCCGAACTCCTCGTGGAGCGGATCGATGAGCAGACCCGGCAGGGAGGCGAATCCGGCCGCGCCGATGATCGTCACAAAGGCGATGGCGGCGACCGTCCAGGCGCGGTGCGGTAGGCGTGGGAGGGTCCGCCGCGGCGGCCGGTCGGGCTGTTCGTCCTGTTCGGAGGGTCCGGAGAGCTCGGTCGTCTGCGTCACCGGACCAGCATTGAGCAGCGGGTCGGTACGGACGAGTGGCCCATGGGACATCATTCGCTAGGATCGGGCCATGCCCCTTTCGGGCCATGTTCGAACGACGGGAGGCCGAAAAGTGTCCCCATCCCCGCCCGAGGCATCCCCGCCCGAGGCCGCCGACGATCGCCATCGCGTCGTCGTCCTCGCCCTCCCCGGCGTGATCCCCTTCGAGCTGGGCATTCCGTACCGGATCTTCGGCAAGGCCCGCTCCGCCGACCGCCGTCGGCTGTACAAGGTGGTCACCTGCACCGTCGAGCCCGGTCTGGTGTCCACGGACGCCGATTTCCCGATCGCCGTGGAGCGCGGCCCGGAGGCCCTCGCCGAGGCCGACACCATCGTGGTGCCGGCCTCGTACGAACTCGGCCCGGTCCACGACGAGGGCCGGATGACCGAACCGCTCGGCGCCGCGCTCGCCCATGCCCGGCCGGGCGTGCGCTGGGTGTCCATCTGCACCGGGTCGTTCGTGCTCGCCGCCGCCGGTCTTCTCGACGGCCGCCCGGCCACCACCCATTGGTCCAGCGTCGACCATTTCCAGCGGCTCTTCCCGACGGTCGAGGTCGATCAGAATGTGCTATTCGTGGACGACGGCGATGTGCTCACCTCGGCCGGTGTCGCCTCGGGGATCGACCTGTGCCTGCATCTGGTGCGGCGCGACCACGGCACGGCCGTCGCCAATGACGTCGCCCGGCGCAGTCTGGTGCCGCCCCACCGCGACGGCGGGCAGGCCCAGTACATCCCGCGCCCGCTGCCCGAGCCGCAGCAGGCCACCACGACGACGGCGCGCGCCTGGGCGCTCGGCCGGCTGGACCGGCCCATCACGCTGCGGGAGCTGGCCGCCCAGGAGTCGATGAGCGTACGGACGTTCACCCGCCGCTTCCGCGAGGAGGTCGGCGTCAGCCCTGGTCAGTGGCTGACCCGGCAGCGGGTGGAGCGGGCCCGTCATCTCCTGGAGGACACCGATCTGTCGGTGGACCAGGTGACCCGCGAGGCGGGTTTCGGCTCTCCCGCATCCCTGCGCCAGCACTTCCAGGCGGCCGTTGGCGTCACCCCCACCACCTACCGGCGCACCTTCCGCGCGGGCTCCGAGGTCCTGGGCGGTGAACCCGTGCGGTGACCGGAGACGGACCGCGGCCCGTCAGAAGGTGAGCACGGCGCGCGCCACCCGGCCGTGGTGGGCGTCGTCGGCGGCCTTGGCAAAGTCCTCCAGCGGGTAGGTCCTGCTGACGAGTTCGTCCAAAAGCAGCAGCCCCCGCCGGTAGAGGTCGGCGTACAGGGCGATATCGGCCTGTGGCCGCGAGGAGCCGTAGCGGCAGCCCAGGATGGACTTGTCCAGATACATGGAGGAGACGCGGAAGGCCGCCTCGGCGTCGGCGGGCGGCACGCCGAGCAGCACCGCCTGGCCGTGCCGGTCCAGCAGATCGACGGCCTGACGGATGAGCCGGGTCGAGCCGACGCATTCGAAGGCGTGATCCGCGCCGGTCGGCAGGATCTCCCGTACGGCGTCGGCGGAGGGGAGGAAGTGGGTCGCGCCGAAGCGCCGGGCCATCGGTTCCTTGGCGGGGTTGGAGTCGACGGCGACGACGGGGGACGCCCCGGCGATCCGGGCCCCTTGCAGCACATTGAGCCCGATGCCGCCGCTGCCGATGACGACGACCGACTCACCGCGGTCCACCTTGGCGCGGTTGAGCACGGCGCCGACGCCGGTGAGGACGGCACAGCCGATGAGCGCGGCGGAGACCAGCGGAATCTCCTCGGGGAGCGGCACCACCTGGACGGCGGTGACGAGGGTCCGCTCGGCGAAGGCGGAGTTCGAGGCGAAGTTGTACAGCCGCTCGTCGCCACGGCGGAAGAGCCGGGCCGGCCGGCCGATCGCCGAGCGGCACATGGTGGGGCGGCCCCGGGCACAGTCGGCGCAGGTCCCGCAGTTGGCGAGGGTGGAGAGCGCCACATGATCACCGGGGGCGACATGGGTGACGCCCGGCCCGACCTCCTCGACCACACCCGCGCCCTCATGGCCGAGGACGACGGGGAGGGGGAAGGGGATGGTGCCGTCGACGACCGACAGATCGCTGTGGCACAGCCCGGCGGCGGCGATGCGTACCAGCACCTCGCCCGGGCCGGGGTCGCGCACTTCCAGGTCCTCGACCACACGCGGCGCCGTGCCGTCGAAGATGACGCCTCTCATCCTCATCACCCTTCCGGTGCCTCAGGCGACCCAGACCAGGGACTGGAGTTCGCTGTACGCGTGCAGGCCGAACGAGCCACCGTCGCGGCCGACTCCGCTTTCCTTGAAGCCGCCGAACGGGGTCTCGGGGTGGCGCTGGGCGGTGTTGATGCCCACGTTTCCGCTGCGCAGACGGGCGGCGAGGGTCCAGGCGCGGCCCGCGTCGGCGCCGAAGACATAGTCGTAGAGCCCGTAGGGGGTGGCGTCGGCGATCCGCACCGCCTCGTCCTCGTCGTCGAAGGGCAGAGCCACGACGACCGGGCCGAACAGCTCCTCCCTCGCGACGG
Organism: Streptomyces malaysiensis subsp. malaysiensis; assembly: GCF_040653035.1. NCBI lineage: Bacteria > Bacillati > Actinomycetota > Actinomycetes > Kitasatosporales > Streptomycetaceae > Streptomyces > Streptomyces malaysiensis. The sequence goes on along the minus strand of NZ_JBEZNG010000009.1, from coordinate 267,617 downwards.
TCATCGCGGGGTCGGCATCGGCGATGAGGGTGGGGGCGACGTAGAACCCGGGCTTGTGCGCGGGGCGTTCGCCGCCGACGACGATCCGGGCGCCCTGCTCACGGGCGCCGGAGACATACGCCTCGACGCGATCGCGCTGCGCGGCGGAGATCAACGGACCGACGACCGTGGAGTTATCCACAGGGTCCCCGATCTTCAGTGACTCTGCGTAATGTGTGAGTGCGGCGATGACCTTCTCGTACAGCGATCGATGTACGAGGACGCGAGTCGGAGCCGTGCAGATCTGTCCGCTGTGAAAGGAGAAGGTCGAACCGACCGCCCCGACCGCCGACGCGATCACTCGCTCGTCGGCGTCCCCCAGGACGATGGCCGCGCCCTTGCCCCCCAGCTCCATCAGGGTGCGCTTCATCGACCTCCCCGCGGATTCGGCGATCTTCTTACCCACGGCGGTGGATCCGGTGAAGCTGACCATGTCGACACCGGGGTGCGCGACCAGCGCCTCGCCGGCGGCCGCGCGCGAGCCGGTGACGACATTGAAGGCACCGTCCGGGAGCCCGGCCTCCTTGAGCAGGGGGCCGAGTTCGAGACAGCACAGCGGGTCCTGCGGCGCCGGTTTGGCCACGACCGTATTGCCCATGGCCAGGGCCGGGGCGACCTTGCCCGCGAGATTCGTGAGAGGGAAGTTGTAGGAGGTGATGCAGCAGACGACACCCATGGGACGGCGCACCGCCGCCGCTCCGATCAGCCCGCCGGGCGCCAGCGGGGTGGCGGCCACGGGCAGCGGGGCGAGCGGCACGGTGTCCGGTTCGAGGGCGCCGCGCGCATAGCGGCGGAAGCGGTCGATCGCCGGGGGCACCTGGAGGGACGAGGTGACGCGTAGCGTCGCCCCGGTCTCCGCCTGGACGAGGGGCACCAGGTCCGGGGCGTGCTCGGCGAGCAGATCGGCGGCCCTGTCGAGTACGGCGGCGCGCTCCCGGGGGGCGGTGCGCGACCAGCCGTCGTACGCGGCACGGGCGGCCCGGACTGCGGCGTCCACATCGGCCTGGTCGGCCTCGGGGGCGTGGCCGACGGTGTCCTCGGTGGCGGGGTTGATGACGGGGTAGTGCCCGTTCCCGGGAGCCCGCCACGAGCCGCCGATCCAGTGCGCATAGGTCTTCGTCATCGGCGTGATTCCTTGGGGAGGTGAAGTACGCGCTCGGCGATGATGGTGCGCTGGATCTCGTCCGAGCCGCCGTAGATGGTGTCGGCGCGGGAGAAGAGGAAGAGACGCTGGAAGGCGTCGAGTTCGTACGGCCGGCCGGCGGTCCAGCGCGCCGGGCCGAGTGCGGCGGCGGCGCCTCTCACCTGCACGGCCAGCTCGCCGAGCCGCTGGTGCCAGCCGCCCCACAGCAGCTTGGCGACGCTGGGCGCGCCGGGGTCCTGCGGGCCGGGATCGCGTGAGCCGGGGGCCTGGGGGTCCTCGCTCCCCGGGGGCGGGTCATGGGGGACGGCCTTCCGTGAAGCGGGGCTCCGGGCGGGGTTCTGAGCGGAATCCCGGGACGGGTTCTGTGCCGGGTTCCGTACGGAATTCTGTGCGGGATTCCGTGCGGGATTCCGTGCGGGATTCCGTGCGGGATTCCGTGCGGGACTCTGTACGGCGCCCAGGGTGCGCAGGGCGTTCCAGCGCATGGTCCTGAGCTCGGCCCACTGCCGTATGAGCCGGTCACGCAGGACGGGCTCCTCTGCGGCGCCGGTCTCCAGCGCCAGCCGCACCACCCGGCTCAGCTCCTGGGCGAAGCCGATCTGCTGGACCAGAGTGGAGACCCCGCGCTCCACCGCGAGCAGGCTCATGGCCACGCGCCAGCCGTGGCCCGCGCCGCCGATGAGGTGTTCAGCGCGGGCCACGGCCCCGTCGAAGAACACCTCGTTGAACTCCGCGGTCCCGGTCAACTGCCGGATCGGCCGCACCTCGATCCGTCCCGGCTGGTCCATCGGCACCAGCAGAAAGGAGAGTCCATGATGACGCTGTGAGCCCTCCTCGGTGCGCGCCAGCACAAAGCACCAGTCGGCCTCATGGGCGAGGGAGGTCCAGATCTTCTGCCCGGTGATGCGATAGGTGCCCTCGCCCGGGTCGCGGACGGCGCGGGTCCGCAGCCCGGCGAGGTCCGAACCGGCGTCGGGTTCGCTATAGCCCTGGCACCACACCTCCTCGCCACGGGCGATGGGCGGCAGAAAGCGGGCGCGCTGTGCGGAGTCGCCATGGGCGAGCAGAGTGGGCCCGAGGAGGTTCTCGCCGATATGGCCCAGTCGGCCGGGTCCCCCGGCGTGGGCGTACTCCTCGGCCCAGACCACCTGTTGGGTCAGCGTCGCGGCGCGGTTGCCGTACGCCCCGTCCGTACGGTCCCAGCCCAGGCCGATCCAGCCGCCGGTGCCGAGTTCGCGCTCCCAGGCGCGCCGGGCGGCCATGTCACCGTGCCCCTCCCCGGGATGGCCGCCGGGCTCCTGCTTGAGGGCGGCGAACGGTCCGGTGAAGTGCTCGGTCAGCCAGTCGCGCGCCTCGGTACGGAACCGCTCGTCCTCCGGTCCGAAAGCGAAGTCCACAGCCTCTCCCCTCGTCGGCCCTGGTCGGTGTGGTCGTTCCCGGTAAGCCCTGCCGTTGCCGGGGTCAGGCGTTGGGGCGTCGGCCGGTGGCGGCCGCCTGGGCCATTGCCTCCAGCTGGGCCAGCATCGGCATGGGGTCGGTGCCGACCGTGCCCGGGAGGAAGTCGGCGATCCTCTCCGGGGTCCAGGCGCCCTCGGCATATCCGGCGCGCAGCTCACGGGGCTGGGCCCAGACCGCGATCTTGGGGCCCGCGATCGTATAGACCTGGCCGGTGATCCGCTCCGCGCGGGCGCGTTCGCTCAGCAGATAGACGACCAGGGCCGCCACATCCTCCGGTTCGCCGATCTCCTTGAGCTCCATCGGCACATTGGCGGACATCCGGGTGCGGGCGACCGGTGCCACACAGTTCGCCGTGACCCCGTACTTGTGCAGTCCCAGCGCGGCGCTGCGCACCAGGGAGATGATCCCGCCCTTGGCGGAGGCGTAGTTGGCCTGGGACACGCTGCCCTGGTGGTTGCCGCTGGTGAAGCCGATGAGGGTGCCGGAGCGCTGGCGGCGCATCACGGCAGACGCCGCCCGGAAGACCGTGAACGTGCCCTTGAGATGGGTGGCGACGACCGGGTCCCACTCCTCCTCGGACATGTTGAAGAGCATGCGCTCGCGCAGGATCCCGGCCACGCAGACGACCCCGTCCAGCCGTCCGTACCGTTCGAGCGCGGTGTCCACGATCCGCTGGCCACCGGACATGGCCGAGACGTCGTCGGCGACCGCGACCGCGGCACCGCCCGCCGCCACGATCTCCTTGACCACGGCCTCGGCGACCTCGCTGCTCGGTTCGCCGCCCTCGATCGAGACCCCGTAGTCGTTGACGACGACCTGTGCCCCTTCGGCCGCGCAGGCGAGGGCCACCGCTCGTCCGATACCGCGTCCGGCCCCGGTGACGGCGACCACCTTGCCGTCCAAGAAGTTGCCCACGTCGTGTCCCCTCCCGGAGTTTCTGACGGTCCGTTAGATTTTTGAGCAGACGCGGCCCGAGTACAAGCCCTTGCACACAAACGTCGACCGGTCACGACGAAGGAGATGCCATGCCGCTGCCAGCCGAGTTCCACGAGATCGCCAAACGTGTCAACAACTGGGGCCGCTGGGGGACGGCGGACGAGATCGGCACGCTCAACCTGATCACCGAGGCCGTGGTCCGGGAGGCCGCCGCGACGGTACGGACCGGCCGACGCGTCCCGCTCGCGGTGCCGCTGCGGCAGGACGGCGTCCAGACCGGAATGATCCCCGGGCGGATCAACCCGCTGCATACGATGGTCGCGGTCAACTTCGAGATGTTCGGCCCGGACACCGTGGCGACCAGCGACGACGCCGTGACGATGGGACTCCAGGCCGGTACCCACTGGGACGGGCTGGCCCATGTCTCGCACTCCGGCCGGATCTACAACGGCCGCCCCGCCGACTCCATCACCAGCCATGAGCGCGCCGCCTTCAGCGGTATCGAGAAGGCAGGGCCCCTTGTCTCGCGCGGGGTGCTCCTCGATGTGGCGCGGGCCCGGGGCACCGAGCGGCTGCCCGAGGGGCACGCGGTCACCCCCGAAGACCTCGATGCCGCCGAGGAACTGGCCGGTACGACGGTGCGCCCCGGCGATATCGCGCTTGTTCGCACCGGGCAGATCCAGCGGTATCTGGCGGGCGAGAAGGAGGCGTACGCCTTCCCCTCACCGGGGTTGTCCCTGCGCACACCGGAGTGGTTCCACGCCCGCGATGTGGCGGCGGTCGCCAATGACACCTTGACCTTCGAGGTTTTCCCTCCGGAGATCGAGGACCTCTGGATGCCGGTCCATGCCCTCGATCTGGTCGAAATGGGGATGCTCCAGGGCCAGAACTGGAATCTGGAGGAGCTCTCCGGCGTCTGCGCCGAGGAGGGGCGTTACGCCTTTCTGCTGTCGGCCCCGCCAGAGCCGTTCGTCGGCGGGACGGGCGCACCGGTCGCACCCGTGGCGATCCTCTGAGACTTGGCTCCGATGCCTTGGCTCCCCTGAGGCGCGCATCGCGCGGCATATGTCACCACGGAGGGGACGGCGGGTCGATCTCTCTCGGGCGGCGGTGCGCTCATGCGCGCCCCGAGCACGGCACCGCGCACCGCCGCCCGGCTCCCGACGCTGAGCCCCGTTCAGCAGCGGGGGCGCGACCCGCACTCGCCAAGGAACGTCCCCATGAACACAGGGTCCACAGAGACACCACAGCCCTCGGCGTCCCCTCGCGACGAATCGCTGATCCTAGAGTGATCAACCGAACACGTCACGTCAACACCTGGTCTGGACTTTGCCTGTTTCGCCCCATGTGTGACGGCGCATGTGAGGCCGTTCGCCTCCTGGAAAGCGACTCCTCGCCCTTCGCGCGGTCGATTTCACACCAGATCCGCTTTCCGGAGCCCTCCGGCTGCCAGCCCCAGCGATCGGCGAGACCGTCGACCAGCTCCAGACCGCGCCCATGAGTGTCCGCCTCATCGGCGCAGCGCTGGCGCGGCGCACGGTCACTGGCGTCGGCGACCTCGACCCGGACCGTTCCCAACCCCGCACCCCGGCTCACGAACGGCCCGGAGGCCCCGCCCCCGGCACCGCCACCGCTCCCGCCGCCCATCGACTGGGCGGGGAAGAGCATCCGCAGCACGGCGGGGCAGCCGGTGTGCACCACGGCGTTGGTGACGAGTTCGGAGATGAGCAGGATCAATGTCTCAGCGAGTGGCTCGTCGGCTCCGATCCCGGATCCGACAAGCCGTGAACGGGCCCATCGACGGGCCCGACTCACCTCCGCCGGGTCGGGCCTGACCTCCATCTGCACCTGAAGCACCTGCACCGCTCACACCATCCGAACTGGCAGACACATCGCCTTGAACCTCCAAGAGGTCACAGACCGCGACTTTCCCCCGACTACCGCCGGGAGATATCCCCTTGCGTAAAAGCATGGTTGACGTACAGTCACCCCAACAAGCGCTTCGGGCATATTCCAGCGCCAAGGAGTATGCGTGCGGCATACTGTGCGACACACGTCCTGAGGACTCGAACACCGAGGCTGGGGCGTCGCACACCCCGGGCGAGCGGGGCATGTCGGCGTGCCCGGAATCGCCCCATGGGCAACGCCGGGCTTAACGCACCCCTTAAGCGCTCGCACCCCACGGAGAGTACCCGAGCCCGGGCCCGACTCCACCCTGTGACGAGTCACGCCTAGGAAACAACCTGGTATCAACGCACGGTCACCTCAGTAGCCCTGGGGATCTCCCCAGAGAATGCGACATCCCAACAATTCTGGCGTATCCACAGAGCTCGGCTACAAACATGTTTCAACGGTCGACACGAGCCCGGCCGCCAGTTCCTCCTCCGCCGCCGCCGCGGACTGCCACTGACCTGCCCGCACCCAGGCACGCTTGAGATGCAGATGGACATCCGCCTCCCAGGTGAAGCCCATTCCGCCGTGGACTTGTAGACAATCGCGGGCATTGTGGACAGCGGCCTCATCGGCGAGCAGCTTGGCGGCCGCGATATCACCCGGGTCTTCTGTGACCGCCGCGGCATACACCACACTTCTGGCTGATTCGGCGCGTACCAGCATCTGGGCGCACAGATGCTGTACGGCCTGGAACGCGCCGATCGGCCGACCGAACTGGGTTCGCCGCTTGGCATGGTCCACCGCGAGCTCGACCGTGCGGCAGGCACTGCCCAGCTGTTGCGCCGCGGTCAGCAGCGCCGCCTCGCGGCGCAGCCGGGCGGCGATCCCCGAATGCCCCGGCCCCGCCTGTTCGGGCCGGGTTCGGCTCGGCGCCCTGCGGTGCAGCGGGGTGGCCGGGTCGACGGACCGCATCGGCTCCGTCGAACGCGCCACCTCCTCCGCCGGAATCAGCTCGACCGCCGTCGGCCCCAGCGCCAGCACCGCGTCGGCGGAGGCCAGATGCTCGACCGGCACGCCGCCCCCGTCCAGCGCCGTCACCACCGCCTCGCCCTGGGCAACACCCGCCGCCAACGATCCCGCGCGCACCGACTCGAACGGCCCCATCGCGCAAAGCCCCGTCGTGCAAAGCCCGGCCGCCAGTTCCGTCGCGACCAGCGGGCCCGGCAGCAAGGCCCGGCCCGCCTCCTCGAAGGCCAACACCGCCTCCGGCAGCCCCAGCCCCACCCCGCCCGCCGACTCCGGGACGCGCAGCGCGAAAAGACCCGCCTCGCCCAGCTCCCGCCACAACCCCCGGTCCAGCCCTCCGCCACCGTTGCCGCGTTCCCCGCTCCCGTCGTCCCGCTCCGCGTCGCCGTCGATCACCGTCCGCAGCCGGGTTCGTGGGAAGCGCCGTTCCAGGAGTTCGCGCATGCCGGCTCGAAGTGCCCGCTGGTCGTCCGTGAGCTGGAAGTCCATGGCCCCGCTCACCGTCCCTTCGGCAGGCCGAGGATCCGCTCGGCCACGATGTTCCGCTGGATCTGCGAGGTCCCCGCCGCGATGGTGTACGAGAGCGAGGAGAGCCGGTCCGCGACCCACTCCTGACCGGCGTCCAGCGCGTCCGGACCCAGCACCTCGGCGGCCGCGTCGTACAGCTCCTGCCGCACCTGTGAGTAGCGGAGTTTGAAGACCGAGCCGCCGACGCCCGGCACCCCGCCGGTGCGCTGCGCCTCGCTCACATTCCACTGGGTGAGCCGCCACAGCGCCGCGCACTCCGCCGCGAGCCGCCCCAAGCGGCGCCGCAGCACCGCGTCGTCCCAGCGTCCATTGGCCTTCGCCCTCCGGGCCAGCGCCTCCAGCACCCGCCTGCACGCGACCACCTCGCCCACGAAGGCCGTACCGCGCTCGAAGGAGAGGGTCACCATGGTCACGCGCCAGCCGTCGTTCTCCTCCCCGACCCGGTGGGTGACCGGCACCCGCACCTCATCCAGGAACACCTCGGCGAACTCCGCCGTCCCGGCGAGGGTCCGCAGCGGCCGCACGGTCACCCCGGGCGCGTCCATGGGCATCGCGAGCCAGGTGATGCCCCGGTGCTTCGGCGTGTCGGCGTTTACCGGCGCGGTGCGCACCAATAGTTCGCACCAGTCGGCGATCTCGGCGTGCGAGGTCCAGATCTTGCTTCCGCTGATGACATAGGTATCGCCGTCCCGTACCGCACGGGTGCGCAGCGATGCCAGGTCGGAGCCGGCGTCCGGTTCGGAGAACCCCTGGCACCAGACCTCGTCGCCGCGCAGGATCGGCGGCAGCCAGCGCGCCCGCTGTTCGGGGGTGCCCTCGGCGGCGATGGTGGGGCCCGCGTGCAGCAGTCCGACAAAGCCCGCGCCCACATAGGGCGCCCCGGCCCGTTCGGTCTCCTCCAGGAAGATCAGGTGCTGGGTGGGGGTCGCGCCCCGGCCGCCCGCGTCCTCGGGCCAGTGCAGCCCGGCGTAACCCGCGTCGTGGAGCATGCGCTGCCAGCCACAGTCATAGGCGCGGCGGCCGGGCCAGTCGGCCGGGTGCGGGCGGTCCGGGAGCTTGGGCAGGGCGTCGGCGAGCCAGGCGCGCAGCCGGTGCCGGAAGTCCTCCTCGTCCTCCGTGAAGGCGAGATCCATCGTCGGCCGACCTCCCTTTCTGATGGTCCGTCAGACAAGGTGGGCATCCGCAGGCTAAACCGCACCCCCTGGACCGACAAGGCGCGCGCCCTTACGCTTCCAGCACTATCTGATGGATCGTCAGCTATTGGTCCGAGACCGGGCGCACGGCGCGCATGCGCGGTGCGGCCGTGCCGCGCGGTGCGGGCGCGCGGTGCGGGCGCGGCTCCCGGTCCACGATCAGGCGATCGCCTCGAGCGACTCCGGAAGAGTTCCACGGGAGGCCGGGATGACCGATATCGCGTATGAGCTCGGCAGATCGGCGACGCTGTGGGAACTGCTCGAACGGCGCGCCGCGCTCACCCCCGACGCCCCCGCCCTGCTCCAGGCCGGCGCCTCCGCCCGCCAGGACCGGCGGCTGACCTTCGGCGCCCTGCGCACCCGCGCCGAGCGGACCGCCGCCGGGCTGTACCGGCTGGGGATACGCCCCGGCAGCCGGGTCGCCTGGCAGTTGCCCACCCGGATCGAGACGGTCGTGCTGACCATGGCGCTCGCCCGCCTCGGCGCCGTGCAGACCCCGCTGATCCCGTACTACCGCGACCGCGAGGTGCGGTTCGCGCTCCGCGAGTCCGGGGCGCGGTTCCTCGCCGTGCCCGGCCGGTGGCGCGGTTTCGACCACACTGCGATGGCGCGCCGCCTGGCCGCCGAACTGCCCGTGCCGCCACTGGTCTTCGAGGCGTACGACACCCTGCCGGTGGCCGACCCCAAGGCCCTGCGGCTGCCGCCGCCGCCCACCGACGGCCGGGCCGTCCGGTGGATCTACTGGACCTCGGGCACCACCTCCGACCCCAAGGGCGTGCTGCACACCGACCGCAGCCTCATCGCCGCCGGGTCCTGCCTCGCCCACGCGCTGCGGCTCGGCCCGGACGACGTCGGGTCCATGGCCTTTCCGTACGCCCATGTCGGCGGGCCGGACTACACCGTGATGCTGCTGCTGTACGGCTTCCCCGCCGTGCTGCTCGAGCACTTCTCCCTGCCGGAGTCGCTGCCCGCCTATCGGCGGCACGGGGTGACGGTCGCGGGCGGCAGCACCGCCTTCTACTCGATGTTCCTGGCCGAACAGCGCAAGGACCCCGGGCACAGGCTCATCCCCACCCTGCGGCTGCTCGCGGGCGGCGGCGCGCCCAAGCCGCCCGAGCTCTATCACGAGGTCGTACGGGAGCTGGGCTGCACGCTCACCCACGGCTACGGGATGACCGAAGTCCCCATGATCACCATGGGTGCCCCGGACGACACCGACGAGAACCTCGCCACCACCGAGGGGCGCCCGCCCCCGGAGATGGAGGTCCGGGTGGTGGACGGCCAGGTGCGGCTGCGCGGCGAGGCGGTCTGCTCCGGATATCTGGACGAGGCGGAGACGAGGAAGTCGTTCGACGCGGACGGCTTCTTCCTCACCGGCGATCTCGGCCATGTCACGGAGAGCGGTCACCTGGTCCTGACCGGCCGCGTCAAGGACATCATCATCCGCAAGGGCGAGAACATCTCGGCCAAGGAGATCGAGCAGCTGCTGTACCAGCACCCGGATGTGGGCGATGTGGCGGTGGTCGGCCTGCCCGACCGGGACCGGGGCGAGCTGGTCTGCGCCGTCGTGGAACAGCCGCCGGGGGCCGGGGCGCTGACGCTCGGCCAGGTCGTGTCGTTTCTGCGCGAGGCGGGGCTGTCGGTGTACAAACTGCCGGAGCGGCTCGAGGTGGTGGACGCCCTGCCCCGCAACGAGACCCTGCGGAAGGTGCTGAAGTACCAACTGCGGGAGCGGTTCGCGGAATGAGGCGCCGGGGCCCGCCCGGTCCCGAGCCCGCCCCGACGGAACGGCCCCCAGGCCGCCCTAGCCGTTGGTCGTGCTGTATGTGGCCGTGGCCTGCTCGAAGTAGCGGTTGACCGCGCTGCGCTCATCGGACGGGCCGATGACCAGGACCACGTGGTAGCGGCCGTCGATCAGCATCGCGAGATTGCGCGCGTACACGTTCCGCCCGCTGCTGTCGCGCCAGTTGAAGGCGCCCTCCGCCATCGCCGTCCGGCCCACGTCGATCCGCCGCAGCCCCGAGGACGAGGCCCAGGAGGAGGAGCGGAAGGCGGACAGTTCGGCCTCGCGGTCCTGCTGGTACACCATCGGGTCACCGCCGAACTCGGACATCTTGTCCCGCCCGGCCACGACCACCAGCTCGAAGTCGCCGCCGATGTAGCGGATCTGGCCGCGGCCGTTCTCGCCCCGGCGGGTCCAGTCCTCGTGGACGGCGACCTTGAAGCCCTTGGGGTCCTTGCGGACCGCGAAGCCCTTCTCCAGCCCGGCCGGGTCGGTGGACTGCGGCTCCTGGTCGCCGGGGTCGCCGGGGTCGGCGGGCTTTCCGGCCTCGCCCCTGTGGTCGCCACCGGCCGCGGGGGCGCTCGGCGTACCGGCCGAACCCGTACGGCCCTGGCCGCCGTCGTCCTTGGCGCGCGGCATGAACATCGTCGCGTAGAGCACCGCGGCCGCGAGCGCCAGGAGGATCAGCAGCAACAGCATCCGCCCCAGCCTGCGCGGTTTGCGCTGGGTGGGCGCGGACGCGGGTGCGGGTGCGGGCGCCTGCCGGGGCTGCCGGTTGTCTCTCTTCTCCCGTTTGTCCCGTCGGTGCCGCGCATGCCCGGGCGGCGCTTCCGCCTGGGCGGCGGCCGGTCTGCGGCCCTTGCCCCTGCGCACCAGCCAGCCCCGCCTGCGGACGATCGGCAGCCGCCGGGGGTCGGAGGCGCCGCCCGAGCCGAGCGAGGGCACCGTGACGGTGCTACTGCCGACGTCCGGCTCGGGCGCCGAGCGGATCAGGGACCGCAGCCAGCCGCGCAGCTCCTCGAAGTCCGGGCGCTCGGTGGGGTCCTGCCGCATCAGCGACTCGACGACGGGGCGCAGCGGACCGCACTCCTCCGCGTACGCGGGCGCCTCCGCGCAGACCATCTGCACCAGTTCGGCGGCGTTCTCCTCCGGGTACGGGGCATGGCCCTGCACCGCGCGGAACAGCAGCGCGCCGAGCGCCCACAGATCGGCGGCGGGGCCGACCGGCGGCGCCAGCCGCCAGTTCGCATGGACCGGGCCCCCCTGCTCGGGCGCCCAGCGCTCGGTGACGGCGCCGACCACGACGATACGGGCCTGGCGGGCGCGTTCGGCGGCGAGCGCGGTGGCCGGGCCGCCACCGGTGGCTCCGCCGGAGTCCCAGGAGCCGCCGCCCTCGGAGGCGGCCGGCCCGGCGCTCTCCTCCGGCTGACCGGGCCATCGGGCGCCGCCGGACACCGGCTCCGGATCGGGCTCGGGTGCGGGCGTGGGGGCGGGCTCGGGAGCGTGCGGGGAGCGGGTGGCCGCGTCGACATTGGCCCGCGCGGCGGCCCGCGCGCCCGCCGCGTAGGCGGCGATGGCGCTGGCCCGCGCCGCCCGCGCGGCCGCGCTCGGCGCATCGGCGCCGCCGCCGCCCCGTTCGCCCTCCCGCCGTTCGCTCTCCCGCCGTTCGCCCTCCCGGCGCGGCCCGGGGAGCCCACCGGCGGCCCCCTGGTCCCGGTAGGGAGCCATGGGCCCGCCGGTCCCCGGACCGAACGTCATCTGATCCCGGTACACCGGACCGCCGGTGCCGGGCTCCGAACTCGTCTCCGCCGCCCCGTGGTCGCCGTAAGGCTCGCGTGGTTCGGGCAGACCCGTCGCCGCGCCCTGGCGGCCGTGCCCGTGCTCCCGGTCGTCGGGGTCGGGCCGGGACCCCGTCCCCGCCGGTTCATGGCCACCGTAAGGGCGGCCCGGCGGCGGAAAGCCTCCCGGGGCGCCCTGGTCGCGGTAGCGCGGGCCGCCGTGCGGACGCGCCTCGCCGTCCTCGGGCGTACGGGCCCCGGGGATGGAGGCGCGCCGCTCGTCTTCCGGCCCGGTCCGGCCCGGGGCCTGCGACGGGTGGTCGCCGGAACCCGCCGGGCCCTGCGGCAGGGAGGCCGGGGCATCGGCCGACCCGGGCTCCTCGACGGGCGGATCGGCGGGAGCGGCGGGAGCGGCGGGGGATGACGTGGGCGCCGGTACGGGGTCGTAGCCGCACAGCGCCTCCTCCGCCGCGCCCGCCGCGAGTCCCGTGAGCATCGCGCGGCCGTCGTCGCACAGCAGCACCGTACGGGCGGTGACGTTGCGGTGGACCCAGCCATGGGCGTGCAGGGCGCCGAGCGCCGTAAGGACGTCGTTGGCGACCTCGGCGGCGCGGTGCGGGGACAGCGTGCCCTCCGCGAGCAGCGCGGCCAGCGGGCGTCCGGCGACCAGTTCGCTGACGATCCACAGGCTTCCGGCCTCCGCGAAGACATGGAAGACCTGGCCGAGCCGGGGATGGTCGGGGATCTGCGCGGCGGATGTCGCCGCCTTGATGGCGCGCTGGACGGCCGGATCACCGCTGCCCCGGGCCGTACGCCCCGCGCCGGTGAACGTGCCGTTCCGCCCCGACGGCCCACCGGCCCCGCCCCACCGCGCGTCCTCGTCGACGACTTCGGCGTCGACGACCTCCGGCAGCGGTATCTGCCGCAGATGGACTTCCTGTCCGCTATAGGTGTCGAAGGCGTGGGTCTCGACGAGTTCGTACTCGTCGGCGGGCGGCAGGGGCAGGCGATAGCGGTCGGCCAGCACCCGGCCCGCGTACTCCTCCACGACGCCTCCCCAAGCGCGCGACCAACGCCGCCCTCATTCAGCGATCAGCGCAGCGCGAAACCGTCAAATGTGGTCGTTTTGGCGGGTTCCTGCGGCTGCGCACAGTCTAGGGCCTCTCACGATACGTGCCCGAACGACGCTTCGCCGACAAAGGTGTTCAGTCCGTAATCTTGAACGTATCGAAGGCGGTCTGGCGGAGAGTGGTGCACTCCTTGTCGTTCCACTTGCTCGCCTCGCAGGTGATCAGTATGGCGAAGCCATGGCTGCCGTCCGCCTTGAAACCACGGTTGATCGCCCGGACCCGCTTGCCGTCCTGGTTGCGCTCGAACTCCCAGTCCGCGACGGTCGGATAGCCGTTCCAGTCGATCGACTTGATACCGAGGCCCTTGTAGCCGGACATGGTGCGCCGGGCGTTCTCCTCGCCCTTGCGCCAGTCCGCCGCCGCGTCGGAACGCGGCGAGTTGGTGAAGTCGATCTGAATACGCGGAATGCTGGACCCGCCGTAGTACTTACGGCTTCCGGAATAGCTCCCGGAGTGGACCGACCAGCCCTCCGGCATGGCCATGCTGAACGGGAAGTCGGAGCTCTTCACGGTGCGGTAGCCGTCGGGCAGACCGCCCTTACCGCCGTCCTCCTTGCCCTTACCGCCACCGCCGTCGTCGCCGCTTCCGCCGCCGCCCTTGCCGGAGTTGTCGTCCGCCGCCTCGGAGGCGTCCTTGCCCGGCTGCTCGCCCGACTTCCCGCCGGAGTTCCCCGCCTTCGGCGACTCACCGGCCGACTGGCCCGACTTGTCGGTGCCCTGGTCGTCCTTGGTGTCGCCCGAGGCCCCGGCGGAGGTGGACTTGTCGCCTCCGGAGCCGCCCTTGGCGCTGCCGCCGCCGTCCCCGCCGTCGCTCAGGACGATGGCGAGCACGGTGCCCAGGATGGCGAGTGCCACGACCACCGCGATGATGATCAGCGTGCGCTTGGGGACGACATCGGTGATCGAGGCGCGCGGCGGCACGGCGGACCGCGGAGCGGGCGCGCCCTCCGGGCTCCCGGCGGCCGGCTCGGCCTTCGCCTCGGACCCGGAGCCCGCCGACCCGGCCTTGGCCGCACCGGACTTCGCCGCACCGGACTTCGTGCCGGACTTCGCGACGGACCCCTGCGAATCCGCCCCGCTCCCGGCCCCCGGCTTCTTCGCGGTCGCGGCGGCCGCCGCGTTGCGCACCGACTTCAGCGCGCCGCGCCTGCGCTCCGAGACCGCCGTCTCCTTGGCCTTGGCGGCGGCCTCGTCCTCCTCGGACGGGGCGGGCGGCAGGCTCATGGTGCGGGTCGCGTCGGCGGGAACCTTCGTCTCCTCGGGCCCGTTCACCACATGTTCCAGCAGCGTTCGCGCCCCCGCGTCGTCGAGCCGCCGGTCGGGGTTCTTGGCGAGCAGACCGTAGATGACCTCCTCCAGCGGGCCCGCGTTCTTCGGCGGCTCCACGGGCTCGGTCATCACGGCGGTCAGTGTCGCTATGGCCGTGCTCTTGTCGTACGGCGGCACGCCCTCCACCGCCGCGTACAGCAGCCCGCCCAGCGACCACAGGTCGGACGGCGGGCCCGGCTTCTGGCCGCGGGCCCGCTCCGGGGAGATGTAGGAGGGCGCGCCGACGAGCATGCCGGTGGAGGTCACCGACGGGTCGCCCTCGACCTGCGCGATGCCGAAGTCGGTGAGGACGACGCGGCCGTCGTCGGAGATCAGTACGTTGGAGGGCTTCACATCGCGGTGCAGGATGCCCGCCTGGTGGGCGGCGCGCAGCACATCGAGGACGGCGAGCCCGACCTCGGCGGCGCGCTTCGGGGTCAGCGGGCCGTCGTCGCGGACGACATCGGCGAGCGAACGCCCCTCGATGAGCTCCATGACGATCCACGGGCGGTCGTCCTCGTCGACCACGTCATAGACGGTGACGGCGCCGTTGCTGCGGATCCGGGCGATCGCCTTCGCCTCGCGCAGCGTGCGGGTGATGAGCCGTCTCTTCTCGTCCTCCTCCACGCTGGACGGGAAGCGCAGCTCCTTGACCGCGACCGTCCGGCCGAGGGTCTGGTCACTCGCACGCCATACCGTGCCCATGCCACCCTGACCGAGAATCTCCCCGAGCCGGTATCGCCCGGCGAGGAGGCGCCCAGTCGAACCCTGCGTCTTCTCAGCCTCCGACATGCGACCCCTCTGCAAATCTACCCACCCTGAACCCACCCTGGGAGAGCTTCCATTGTCTCTCATCCGCGGACCCGGAACGGCCCCGGGTCCGGGGCGCGGCGTGGCGGCCACCGTGGTACCTGCCACCATCTGGAAGTACGCAGGAAACGGAGGTCCGTGTCATGCCCATCTCCGCCATACGATGGCACAGGCGGAGTCGTATGCCGACCGCCGCGGCGCTCATCGCCGCCCTCGGACTCACGCTGTCCGGCTGCGGGACGACGGCCGCGGAGCCGGGCCGGGACCCGGACCCGCGGGCGAGCGGGGGCACGGGCGCCAGGGGCGGCCATGACGGTGTTCTGCGCGCCGCCGTACGCCGGTTGGCGGCCCAGGGCGACGCGCCGGGGGCCGCGGTGCTCATCCGCCGGGAGGGCGGGGGCACACGGTTCATCGCGTCGGGGGTCGCGGACGTCCGCACCGGACGCCGGATCCACCGGAACGACCACTTCCGAGCGGGCAGCCTCACCAAGACCGTCATCGCGGCGGTGGCGCTGCGGCTGGCCGCGCGGGGGCGGCTCGGCCTCGACGACCCGGTGGAGGAGCACCTTCCGGGGCTGGTGCGCGGCCATGGCAACGACGGCCGGAGCATCACCCTCCGTCAGCTGCTGAACCAGACCAGCGGGCTGTACGACTACACCGCGGACCCGGTGCTGGCACGTCAGCTCTCCGCCGCGGCCGACCGCGCCCGCTCCCCCGCCTCCCTGGTGCGGACCGCCGTCGGGCACCGTCCGTACTTCGCGCCCGGGGCCGGGTATCGCTACTCCAACACCAACTACGTCCTGCTGGGCATGGTCGTCCAGCGGATCACCGGCCGCTCCTACGCGACCGAGGCCCGCCGCGACGTACTCGCCCCCCTGCGGCTGCACGGCACCTCCTTCCCCGGCACCCGCACCACCCTCCCGGACCCGCACGGCCGCGCGTACACACAGGACGGCGGGGCGCCCGAGGGCGGCGCCCGGCGCGATGTCACCGAGCTCAACCCCTCCTCGGCGGGGGCCGCCGGGGAGCTGATCTCCACCCTCGGCGATCTGACCCGCCTGGTCTCCGGGGTGCTGCGGGGCAGGGTCGTGCCCCGGGCGGAGCTGCGCCAGATGCGGGACACCTCCGCCTCCGACGGCCGGTACGGCATGGGTCTCTTCCCGGTGCGGCTGCCGTGCGGGGTGACGCTGTGGGGCCACAACGGCGAGATCAACGGCTCGTACACGCTGACCGTGACCACCCCCGACGGCCGCCACAGCCTCGCCTACCGGCTCAACAGCACGGCCGCTTCCGGTATGACCGCCGAAACATCCCTGCTCGAGGCCGAGTTCTGTGCCCGCCGATAAGACCCGCATACAGGACACGCGTCCCTAGAGCGGGATGATGTCGGGCGCGCCCAGCCGGGCCGCGTCCGCGGTCAGATCGTCCGGCTGGCGCTGGGACTCGCGCTCGGCCTCCACCCGCTTCTCGTAGTGCTGGACCTCCCGGTCGAGCTGGTCATCGCCCCAGCCCAGCACGGGCGCCATCAGCCCCGCCACCTCGCGGGCGCAGCGCGTACCGCGGTCGAAGGTCTCGATCGAGATGCGGGTGCGGCGGGTGAGGACATCGTCCAGATGGCGGGCCCCCTCGTGCGAGGCGGCGTAGGAGACCTCGGCGCGCAGATAGTCCTCCGCCCCGGCGAGCGGCTTCCCCAGCGACGGGTCGTCCGCGATCAGGTCCAGCACCTCCTGGGCCGCCGAGCCGTAGCGGTTGAGCAGATGCTCGATCCGCGCCACATGCAGTCCGGCCTGCTTGCCGATGCGCTCCCGGGCGTTCCACAGCGCCTTGTAGCCGACGGCGCCGACCAGCGGGATCTCCTCGGTGACACAGGGCCCGACCCGGCGGTCGAGGCCGTGCACCGCCTCGTCCACGGCGTCCTTGGCCATCACCCGGTACGTGGTGTACTTGCCGCCCGCGACCACCACCAGGCCCGGCGCCGGATGGGCGACCGTGTGCTCGCGCGAGAGCTTGCTGGTGGCGTCCGACTCCCCGGCCAGCAGCGGGCGCAGCCCGGCGTAGACGCCCTCCACGTCGTCGCGGGTCAGCGGCACCGCGAGGACCTCGTTGACATGCTCCAGCAGATAGTCGATATCGGCGCTCGAGGCGGCCGGATGGGCCTTGTCCAGGTCCCAGTCGGTGTCCGTGGTGCCGATGATCCAGTGCCTGCCCCAGGGGATCACGAACAGCACGCTCTTCTCGGTGCGCAGGATCAGCCCGGTCGTGGAGTGGATGCGGTCCTTGGGGACGACCAGGTGGATGCCCTTGGAGGCGCGGACGTGGAACTGCCCGCGCTCCCCGATCAGCGCCTGCGTCTCATCGGTCCACACCCCGGTGGCGTTGACCACCTGCCGGGCGCGGACCTCGAACTCGCCGCCCTGCTCCAGGTCGTGCACCCGGGCGCCGACCACGCGCTCGCCCTCCCGCAGGAAGCCGACCACCCGCGCGCGGTTGGTCACCTGTGCGCCGTATTTCGCCGCCGTGCGCACGAGCGTGGCGACATAGCGCGCGTCGTCCATCTGGGCGTCGTAGTACTGCAAGGCCCCGACCAGCGCGTCCTTCTTGAGGCAGGGGGCGACCAGCAGCGCCCGCCCCCGGCTCAGATGGCGGTGGCCGGGCAGTCCGCGGCCGTGCCCGGAGGAGAGCGACATGGCGTCGTAGAGCGCGACGCCCGATCCGGCGTAGAACCGCTCCCAGACCCGGTGCTGGAGCGGATACAGGAACGGCACCGGCTTGACCAGATGCGGTGCGATCCGCCCCAGCAGCAGCCCGCGCTCCTTCAGCGCCTCGCGCACCAGTGCGAAGTCGAGCATCTCCAGATAGCGCAGTCCGCCGTGGATCAGCTTGCTGGACCGGCTGGAGGTCCCGGAGGCCCAGTCCCGCGACTCGACCAGGCCCGTCTCCAGGCCCCGTGTCGCGGCGTCGAGCGCGGTACCCGCGCCGACCACTCCGCCGCCCACGACCAGCACATCGAGCTCACGGTCCGCCATCCGGGCCAGCGCCTCGCCGCGCTCGGCCGGTCCCAGTGCCGGTGTTCTCACCGCTGCCTCCCGTTGTGATCGACGTCACGCCGCCCTGTCGATTTTCCTGGCTTTCTCCCCCGCGTGCCATGCCGCTGCTCCACCCACTGCCGCGACACCTGGTCAACACCCCTCACCAATACTGAATACGAGTCATATTTCCGCTTAGTCTGTTTTGGGGGGTTTACTCCATCCGACCTCGTCCCGGGAAGGACGACACGACGTCATGCCCGCAGATCTCGCCGTCATCGGACTCGGTCATCTCGGTATTCCTCTCGCCCAGGCCGCCACCGCCGCCGGCGTCCGCACCGTCGGCTACGACCCCGATCCGCGCGCCGCTGCCGACCTCCGGGCCGGACGGCCGCCCGCCGGCTCGGGCGAGGGCCTGGTGTCCCCCGCCGAGCTGCGCCGGATGGCCGCCCGGGGCTTCCGGATCACCGCCGACTCCGCCGAGCTCGGCCGCGTCCGCACCGCCGTGATCTGCGCCCCGACCCCGCTCGGGGACGACCGCAGACTGGATCTGTCGGCGGTCGGCGAGGCGGCCCGTACACTCGCGGCGCGGCTGCGTCCGCACACCACCGTTCTGCTGGAATCGACCGTGTACCCCGGCACCACCGAGGAATTCCTCCGTCCGCTCCTCGAAGAGGGATCCGGGCTGCGGGCCGGGCGCGACTTCCACCTCGCCTACTCCCCCTGCCGCCACGACCCGGGCAACCGCGCCCACGGCCCCGCCAACACCCCCAAGGTCATCGGCGGCCTCACCCCCGCCTGCACCGAGGCGGCCGCCGCCTTCTACGGCCGCTTCACCGAGAAGGTCGTCCGGGCCCGCGGCACGCGCGAGGCGGAGACCGTCAAGGTCCTGGAGACCAATTACCGGCACGTCAACATCGCCCTGGTCAATGAGATGGCGGTGTACTGCCATGACCTCGGCGTCGATGTGTGGGACGTGATCCGCTGCGCCGAGACCAAGCCGTTCGGCTTCCAGTCCTTCCGCCCGGGACCCGGCGTCGGCGGCCACGGCGTACCGGTCGACCACGGCCACATGGCCGACCAGCAGCGCGGCCTCGGCCTCCCGCTGCGCATGGTGGAGCTCGCGCAGACGGTCAACGGGCGGATGCCGGGCTATGTCACCCGCCGCTGCACGGCCCTGCTCAACGAGTACGGCAAGTCGGCGCGCGGCGCGCATGTGCTGCTGCTGGGCGTGGGCTACAAGGCCGACGTCGCCGACGCGGAGGGCTCGCCCGCGCGGGAGATCGCCTCCCGGCTGATCGAACTGGGCGCCCGGCTCAGCTACCACGACCCGTATGTCACGCGCTGGCGGGTGCTGGGGCGCGAGGTGCGGCGCGCCGACTCGGTGTACGAGGCCGCAGCCGACGCCGATCTCACCGTCCTGCTCCAGCCCCACCGCACGTACGACCTGCAAGGGCTCTCGGTGAAGGCCCAGCTGCTGCTGGACACGCGGGGGGTCGGGCCCGCGGGGACCGCGCACCGGCTCTGAGCACCCCCTCACCCGCTCCGTTTCACCCCGCCGTGCTCGCGCCCGTCATCGCCGGCCGTCCTCACCTGCCGTCCTCGCCCCCCGTCACCACCGCCTCCTTCATCGCCGCGCGCGTCATCGCCGCCTCCTTCATGGCCCCTGTCACCGTCACCGCCTCCGCGCGCGCCGCAGCCGGAACGCGACCGCCAGCACGATCAGCCCCGTCCCGCCCAGCACGAAGAGCACCGCTCCCGACGGCACCGACCGCACATCCGCCGTGAACGTCATCGGCGCGCCCCAGGGCCTGCCGTCGGCCGTGGTGTAGAGCCGGGCGGTGAGCAGCACCGGGCCGTTGGCGTACGCCTCCACCCGGATCCGCACCGTACGGCTCACCGCCCGCGACGCCTGGACCGGCACCGCGCGGTCCCGGGCGGTCAGCCGTTCGGGGCGGCTGGAGAGGACCCGGAGCTCCACCCCGGTGAGGTCCTGCTGGAGACCGTTGTCGACGGTGACCGGAATGGTCGCCGAGCCCCCGGCCACCACCACCGTGGACTTCGGCACCAGCCGCACCGACGCGATCGAGGCGGTCAGATAGCGGGACACCCCCCGCTGGTACGCGGCCGCGCCCGCCGAGTCGGCGCGCCAGGCGGTCGCGACGGAGCGGGCCAGCGCGGCCCGGACGGACGCGGCGGTGGCCCGCGCGTCCGACAGCACCTTGGCCAGGGCGCGCATCCGGCGGCGGTCCCGCACCACCGCCGCGAGCCGGTCGGGCGGCAGCTCGGCGGCGTGCCGTGCGAGCGGATAGCCGTCGAAGCCTCGCAGCCGCCCCGCCGTGGGCTTGCGCAGCGCGGCCGCGAACCCGGCCGGCGCCAGCCAGCCCGCCTTACGGCCCTCGGCCACCACCGTGAGCAGCACCCGGGCGACCGCGAGCGGCATCCGGCGCGGGGGCACCATCACCAGCTCGCGGCGGGCGTTCGGCAGCTCCCGCGCGGCCGTCAGCGTCTCGGCGAGCAGCCGCTGCCGCAGCAGCAGCCGGGCGGGCGCTCCCGAGGCGCCCGCGGCCGGGTGGCTCGCGAAGAGCAGCGACGCGATCGCCGCGTCGTAGCGCAGCGCGGTCGTGCCGCCCTCGAGCGAGACGGCGCCGTCGTCGGTGGCTCCTTCGGAGACCAGCTCACCGGCGGTGGCCACCCCGGCGCCGGAGGCGAGCACCGTGTCCAAGCCGAGCTTCTTGGCGTAGCGGGCGATCCTGTCGTCCAGCTCGCCGCCCGCGGGCCAGCCCACACCGGCGCGCGCGTGGACGCCCAGCGCCCTGTCCACCACGCTCCGGCCGGTGCGGGAGGCCCGGCGCAGCAGTCCGGTGAGCGGGGCGCCGCCGCCGCGGGCCAGCGAGGTCAGATCCGGGTCCGCGTACGGCAGCGCGATCACCTCCCGGCCCCTGACCGCCGTACGGAGCGCGGCCAGCCAGTCCGCCGCCGCCTCGCCGCCCTCCCCCTCGGCGGCCTGCCGCGGATCGCTGTCACCGGGCGTACGGGCCACCCGGTAGCCATCGGCCATGGCCTGTGCCTGGACGATCAGATCCGGATCGAGGACCCAGGTGACCGGCTGCCCCTTGCCCATCTCGACCAGCCGCCGCAGCCGCCCGCCGGGGCCGAAGGCGGCGGTCAGCTCGTCGTCGCGGAAGACCGGCAGCACGCTGTCCTGGGTGCGCAGGGTCAGCGCCTCCATCCGCGGGGCGTCCAGGACCGGCCACAGCACAGTGGTACGCAGCGGCTCCAGCCGGGTGGCGTCGGGGTACGCGGACAGATGGGTACGGGTCAGCCCGAGCACGGTCCCGGCGCGGGCGCCGTCCGCGCGGACCACGTTCACGGTGAGCGCGTACGCCCCGGCGCCGTCCAGCTCCAGATCGGGCACGGGCACGGTGAGCCGGAAGCCACGCTCGGCGCCGGTCGCCAGCGGGGCGAGACGGGCCGTGCGGTTGGCCACCTCGGGGCCGTCGGCCCTGGTCAGGGGGGTACGGCGGGCCACGGCCGAGAGCTCGCCACGGGTGTCGATCGCGCCGGAGGCGCCGATCCGCACCCCGATGCGTACGGCGCCCAGACGCCGCCCGGAGGTATTGGTGACCCGCCCACTGATCCTCAGCTCACCGCCCTGCCGAACCACCGCGGGGGTGAGGGATGCCAACTCGACGGAAACGGGATACCGCCGCGAGGGGGCACCATGCGCCGTACTGGCGCCGTGTGCGGTGGCGCCGTGGGCGGTGCCGACGCCATGTGCCGCACTGGGGCCGTGCGCCTCGCGGCCGGAAGCGGTGACGGCGCCGGAAGCCCCGGGGCCGTACGCCACGGACCCCCCGGAAGACCCGCGGCCGTACGACGTGCCCGCGCCGCGCACCTCGCGGTCGGACGCCGCAGTGCCCGAGGAAGGCCCACGGCCGGACGCCACGGACCCGCCGGAAGACCCCCGACCGTACGACGTGCCCGCGCCGTGAACCCCACAGCCGGACGCCGTGGTGCCCCCAGAAGACCCACGGCCGGACGCCACGGACCCGCCGCGGGACTCGCGGCCGTACGCCGTCGCGCCGCCGTGAACCGCACAGCCGTATGCCATCGCGCCGCCGTGGACCCCACGGCCCTGCGCCGAGCCCACGGCCTCGGCGGGCCCGGCGGGGGTCCATAGCGCGGAGGTGATCGCGACCAGGATCGTGGTGACGGTCGCGACGACCGTCCGTCCGTACGTCCCGCCGCGCCCCACGACCACCACCTCGACGCCCGCGCCTGCCATCCGCTCGCGCCGCACGGGACCGACGCGGTGTCACCAGCCCACCACGCCGGGAGCGCTGCCGCACGCTCAGGGCCGCCACCCCGGGGAGCCCCGGCCCCGGGACCGCCCCGACGCGGCCTCGGCGGATCGCGGAAGTCGGCCGCGGTTCGAACGGCACCCCGAAGAGGCACGGGCTGTGTCGATGTGCGGCTGTGCCACGTGGGCGACCGGCCACGACGGCACCGCAAGACAAACGACGGCATCTCAGGCGGCCTGCCCAGCGGAGCGCTTACGCGTCACACCCGCACGGTGTCCGGCCTGCGGGGCCGTGCGTCCATCGCGGTGCGCAGCGAGGCGAAGTCCTCCACACAGCGGCCGGTGCCGATGGCCACGCAGTCCAGCGGGTCGTCGGCCACCAGCACCGGAATGTCCAGCTCACGCCCCAGCCGTACGTCCAGACCGCGCAGCAGGGCTCCACCGCCGGTCAGCACGATGCCGCGGTCCATGATGTCGCCCGCGAGCTCCGGCGGGGTCTCGTCGAGCGTGGCCCGCACCGCCGCGACGATACTGTCCACCGGTTCGGCGAGGGCGTGCCGCACCTCGTCCGCGGTCAGTTCGAGCACCTTGGGCAGCCCGGTCGCCTGGTCGCGGCCGCGGATGGTGCAGCGGTCCGGTGGCAGCAGCGTCTGGGTGTCCTCGGAGTCCTCGCTCTGGCCCGGAATGAACACCTCGACATTCCGCTCGGGCCGCCGGGCGGAATCCGACACCCGGGGGACGGACAGCGGCCCGGCGGGCGAGGCGGATCCGATGGAGACCTTGATCTCCTCGGCGGTCCGCTCACCGATCGCCAGCGCGTACTGCTTCTTCACATAGGAGGTGATCGCCACGTCCATGGCGTCGCCCGCGGTACGCACCGACCGCGCGGTGACGATGCCGCCCAGCGAGACCACGGCGACCTCCGTCGTACCGCCACCGATGTCGACGACCATGCAGCCGGTCGGCTCGCTCACCGGCAGCCCCGCGCCGATCGCCGCCGCGATGGGCTCCTCGACCAGATGCACCTGACGCGCCCCGGCCTGGGTGGCGGCCTCCATCACCGCCCGCCGCTCGACGCCCGTGATCCCGGAGGGCACACAGACCACCACGCGGGGACGGGCCAGCCGGCGGCTGCCCATGATCTTCTTGATGAAGTACCGCAGCATGCGCTCGGCGATCTCGAAATCGGCGATCACACCATCGCGCAGCGGCCGCACGGCGACGATGTTCGTCGGCGTGCGCCCCATGGTCTCCTTGGCCGCCGATCCCACCGACAGCACACTGCCGTCGACTGTGTTGACGGCCACAACCGACGGCTCGTTGAGAACGATGCCCCTGCCCCGGACGTACACCAGTGTGTTGGCGGTACCGAGGTCGATACCCATGTCACGCCCATTGAACGACTTGTTCTGCGCCATAAGTTGACATTATTGCTTATGCCGGATTCTGTCCCGGCACTGCCGTCATTCGCACCACCGTGCGGCCATGCCACTGCTACCTTGCGGTCATGATCGCGTCCGCATCCTCCGCAGCTCAGGCCCCTCGACCGGCCCGAGGACTCGCGGCGGGCATCGCGGCGGCCCTGCTCGGGGCCCTGGTCTTCGGCTTCATCCAGGGCAAAATCGGCCACCGCGGCCAGGAGGTCGGCTACTGGGCGCTGTGCATCGGCCTGTTGACCGGCGCCGCGCTGGGCAAACTGGGCGGGCGCGCGCCGCTGCTGGCGCTCATCGGCATACCGCTTGCGGTGATCAGCGTCTCGCTGGCACAACTGCTCGGCGCCGCGGTGCTGATGGGGGACGAGAGCTCCTGGCCCACCACGGACACCCTGATCGAGCACTTCGGCCTGGTGGTGGACTACTGGCGCGATCACATCCTGGGGCGCAACGACATCACCTTCTACGCCGTGGCGGGAGCGGAAAGTTACCTCGTCGCGAGGCGGGTCACCGAGTAGCGGAGGCGGGTCGCCGAGCAGCACCGGCGAAATCCCCATATGCCGGGTCAGCGTGTCTCCGTCCGGTCCCAGCCATGTCACGGACTTCGGACACGACTTGTCTGATTGTCATGCCCGCCTGTTAGTTTTATGGCTCGAAAGTTTCGTTCCGCGTTCCCAGTCCACAGCCGCTCATCAGCTGAGCTGTCCCCGGAACGCGGTCTCAACACCTTCATCCCCGGGGGAATTCCATGAGCCAGAACTGGCAGCAGCCACAGCAGCCAGGCGGGTACCCGCAGCAGCCGGGCGGCTATCCCCAGCAGCCCGCCCCGCCCCAGCAAGCCGGTGGATACGGCTCCCCGCAGCAGCCCGGCTACGGCTACCCGCAGGGGCAGCCGGCCCAGCCGCCGCAGGCGCCCCAGCCGCAGTACGGCGGCGGTTTCCCGCCGCCCGCGCCGCCGGCCGGCCGGCCGGGCAACCCGCTGCTGGCCGTGGGCGCCGCCATCGTGGCCACGCTCGTCGGCGCGTTCCTCTACGCGTTCCTGCTGAGCGCCATGGCGGACACGGACAAGACCCCGCCGGAGGTCACGCAGTTCGCCTACGCCGGTGTGGTCGTCGGTGCGCTCATCGGTCTGGCGGTCGCCAAGCTGGGCGGCCGTAACACGGGGCTGTGGGTGGTCGGCGCGGTGCTGGCCCTGGCCGCGGTGTTCCTCGGCGAGCTCTACGGCTACGCCATGATCCTGCACGATGTGATGAGCAACTACGCCGACAAGCTCGGCGGCGGCGCCAGCAGCCAGGTGCTCTCCTCGAACGACATCTTCTTCGACCACTTCAGCGACCTGTGGAAGTCGTGGAAGGAAGACTCGGACGCGCTGACCTACATCTTCATGGCGCTCGCGCCGGTCGCCGCGGTCAGCACCGCCTATCGGATGAGCAACCGCTGACCCCACGGGCGACGCACAAACGCAAGACAGCGCAGAGAAGGCCCCGACCGCGATGCGGTCGGGGCCTTCCCCTTGGTGAAGAACGCTCAGCCGAAGAACGCTCAGCGCTCGGGCCGAAGAACGCTCAGCGCTTGTCGCGAGCCGACGGGGCGACCGTGACCTCGACCCGCTGGAACTCCTTCAGTTCCGAATAGCCGGTCGTGGCCATCGCGCGGCGCAGCGCGCCGAAGAAGTTCATCGAACCGTCGGGGGTGTGCGAGGGGCCGAGGAGGATCTCCTCGGTGGAGCCCACCGTGCCCAGGTTCATCCGCTTGCCACGCGGCACCTCGTCGTGCACGGCCTCCATGCCCCAGTGGTGACCGCGGCCGGGCGCGTCCGTGGCGCGGGCCAGCGGGGAGCCGATCATCACCGCGTCCGCACCGCAGGCGACGGCCTTCGGCAGATCGCCGCTCCAGCCGACGCCACCGTCCGCGATCACATGCACATAGCGGCCGCCGGACTCGTCCATGTAGTCCCGGCGGGCGGCGGCGACATCGGCGACCGCCGTGGCCATCGGCACCTGGATGCCCAGCACATTGCGGGTGGTGTGCGCGGCGCCGCCGCCGAAGCCCACCAGCACACCGGCGGCGCCGGTGCGCATCAGGTGCAGCGCGGCGGTGTATGTGGCGCAGCCGCCCACGATCACCGGAACGTCCAGCTCATAGATGAACTGCTTGAGGTTGAGCGGCTCGGCGGCACCGGAGACATGCTCGGCGGAGACCGTGGTCCCGCGGATCACGAAGATGTCGACGCCCGCGTCCACCACGGCCTTGGAGAACTGCGCCGTGCGCTGCGGGGACAGGGCGGCGGCGGTCACCACGCCCGCGTCCCGCACCTCCTTCAGACGCCGGCCGATCAGCTCCTCCTTGATCGGCTCGGCGTAGATCTCCTGCATCCGGGTGGTCGCGGCCTGCTCGTCCAGCTCGGCGATCTCCGCCAGCAGCGGCTCCGGGTCCTCGTAACGGGTCCAGAGCCCCTCGAGGTTGAGCACTCCGAGGCCGCCGAGCTCACCGATGCGGATCGCGGTACGGGGCGAGACCACCGAGTCCATCGGCGCGGCCAGGAACGGCAGCTCGAAGCGGTAGGCGTCGATCTGCCAGGCGATCGAGACCTCCTTGGGGTCCCGGGTGCGACGACTCGGCACAACGGCGATGTCGTCGAACGCGTACGCCCTGCGGCCGCGCTTACCGCGCCCGATCTCGATCTCAGTCACGTGGGTGCCTTTCCCTGTTCATGAACAGCCGTCGCAAGTATCCCCGCCCACAACGAGCCCCAGTATCCCCGCCCGCGCCTTCGCGGGGGCGCCCGGGTGAACGGCGCGGGTCAACGGCCGGAATAGTTCGGCGCCTCGGTGGTCATCTGGATGTCATGCGGGTGGCTCTCCTTGAGGCCCGCACCGGTGATCCGCACAAAGCGGCCCTTCTCCTTCAGCTCCGCCACATTGGCCGAACCGACATAGCCCATCGACGCCCGCAGGCCCCCCACCAGCTGGTGCGCGACCGAGGACAGCGGGCCGCGGTAGGGCACCTGGCCCTCGATGCCCTCGGGGACCAGCTTGTCCTCGGAGAGGACGTTGTCCTGGAAGTAGCGGTCCTTGGAGTACGAGCGGCCCTGGCCGCGCGACTGCATCGCGCCCAGCGAGCCCATGCCCCGGTAGGACTTGAACTGCTTGCCGTTGATGAAGACCATCTCGCCCGGCGACTCCTCGCAGCCGGCCAGCAGGCTGCCCAGCATCACCGTGTCCGCACCGGCCGCGATCGCCTTGGCGATATCGCCCGAGTACTGGAGACCGCCGTCGCCGATCAGCGGCACCCCGGCGGCGTGACAGGCGCGCGCCGCCTCGTAGATCGCCGTCACCTGCGGTACGCCGATGCCCGCGACCACGCGCGTGGTGCAGATGGAGCCCGGGCCGACGCCGACCTTCACTCCGTCCACCCCCGCGTCGATCAGCGCCTGGGCGCCGTCCCTGGTGGCGACATTGCCGCCCACCACATCGACCGCGATATTGGACTTGACCTTGGCGATCATGTCGAGGATGCCCCGGCTGTGGCCGTGCGCGCTGTCCACCACCAGGAAGTCGGCACCGGCCTCGACCAGCGCCTGCGCCCGCTCGTACGCCTCGTCGCCGACACCGACGGCGGCACCGACGACCAGCCGGCCGCCCGAGTCCTTCGCCGCGTGGGGGTACTGCTCGGCCTTCACGAAGTCCTTGACCGTGATCAGGCCCTTGAGCACGCCCGCGTCGTCGACCAGCGGCAGCTTCTCGATCTTGTGGCGGCGCAGCAGCTGCATGGCGTCCTCGCCGGAGATCCCCACCTTGCCGGTGACCAGCGGCATCGGGGTCATGACCTCGCGGACCTGGCGGCCCCGGTCGACCTCGAAGGCCATGTCGCGGTTGGTGACGATGCCGAGCAGCTTGCCCACCGCGTCCGTGACCGGGACACCGCTGATGCGGAACTTGGCGCACAGCGCGTCCGCCTCGTGCAGCGTGGCGTCCGGGCGGACCGTGATCGGGTCGGTGACCATGCCGGACTCGGAGCGCTTGACCAGGTCGACCTGGTTGGCCTGGTCCTCGATGGACAGATTGCGGTGGAGCACGCCCACCCCGCCCTGCCGGGCCATGGCGATGGCCATCCGGGACTCGGTGACCTTGTCCATGGCGGCGGACAGCAGGGGCACATTCACCCGGACGTTTCGAGAGACCCTGGACGAGGTGTCGACCGCGTTCGGCAGCACCTCGGAGGCGCCCGGCAGCAGCAGCACATCGTCGTACGTCAACCCGAGCATGGCGAACTTCTCAGGCACTCCGTCGACGTTGTCAGTCATGACACCCTTCCAATGGTCTTGCCCCAGCGCGGACTCCCATGCTAACGGGCTTCCCGAGTGCCTCATTCCGCCTGTGGACAACCTCTCAGCGACGCGCTCATCGCGGAAGGCACGAAGGCGTAACGACGCCGGGCAATCCCCTCTCACCACTGATTACGGCTCGGCGCGCGCCTCGGTTCACCGTGCGCTCGGCTCACTGCTCGGCGAGCGCGCGCAGCCTGCTCAGCGCGCGGTGCTGGGCGACCCGCACCGCTCCGGGGGACATCCCGAGCATCTGCCCGGTCTCCTCCGCCGTCAGCCCGACCGCGACCCTCAGCAGCACCAGCTCGCGTTGGTTCTCCGGAAGGTTGGCCAGCAGCTTCTTGGCCCATTCCGCGTCGCTGCTGAGCAGCGCCCGCTCCTCGGGCCCCAGCGAATTGTCCGGCTGCTCCGGCATCTCGTCCGAGGGGAAGGCCGTGGAGCCCGGGTGGCGCATGGCGGCCCGCTGAAGGTCGGCGACCTTGTGCGAGGCGATGGCCACGACGAACGCCTCGAAGGGCTTTCCGGTGTCGCGGTAGCGCGGCAGCGCGCACAGCACCGCGAGGCAGACCTCCTGCGCCAGGTCGTCCACGAAGTGGCGGGCGTCACCAGGAAGTCGGGCCAGTCTCGTACGGCAGTAGCGCAGGGCGAGCGGATGGACCAGGGCCAGCAGATCGTGGGTGGCCTGTTCATCCCCTTCGACGGCGCGCCCGACGAGGGCGCCGATCGCCCCGGTGCCCCCGGGAGCGCCCTTGGCGGCTCCTGGGCTCTCGTCGTCGCGCGGCATCCATCCATGGTGCCTCGGGCCCGGTGGCTCCGTGGCATCGCGTCCGTAGTTGTGCGCTGAAGCGTTATGAGCAGGTGCGCCGGCTGTCGTCATGTCCTGCGCTCTCCCCTCACGCCCGACCGACTCGTCCCCGAGGAACTCCACATCTTCAAGGATGCGGCATAGCGCGGGGAACGGATACAGGCCACCACCACAGGGCCCGCCGCGCACGCTCTCGCCCCGCCCGCCACCAGACGGGCGGGGACCGTCGCGCCCCCGCTGCGCAGCACGTCAGTACGGTCGTGGCCGGATCAGCGGACCAGACCCCAGCGGAACCCGAGGGCCACCGCATGCGCC
Organism: Streptomyces malaysiensis subsp. malaysiensis; assembly: GCF_040653035.1. NCBI lineage: Bacteria > Bacillati > Actinomycetota > Actinomycetes > Kitasatosporales > Streptomycetaceae > Streptomyces > Streptomyces malaysiensis. The sequence continues at coordinate 238,382 of NZ_JBEZNG010000009.1, read as the reverse complement.
CGGTCGGACGCGCCGAGCTTCTTGAACAACCGGCGTGCGTGTGTCTTGACCGTGTCCTCGGACAGGAACAGCTCACGGCCGATCTCCGCATTGGACCGGCCGTGGCTCATGCCCTCGAGCACCTGGATCTCCCGCGCGGTGAGGGTGGGCGCGGCGCCCATCTCGGCCGAGCGGAGGCGGCGCGGGGCCAGCCGCCAGGTGGGGTCGGCGAGCGCCTGCGTCACGGTGGCGCGCAACTCGGCGCGCGAGGCGTCCTTGTGCAGATAGCCACGGGCGCCGGCGGCCACGGCCAGCGCCACACCGTCGAGGTCCTCGGCGACCGTGAGCATGATGATCCGGGCACCCGGGTCGGCGGAGAGCAGCCGCCGCACGGTCTCGACTCCGCCGAGACCGGGCATCCGTACGTCCATCAGAATCAGATCCGAGCGGTCGGCACCCCAGCGGCGGAGGACTTCCTCGCCGTTGGCCGCCGTCGTCACGCGCTCGACGCCGGGCACGGTCGCCACCGCACGGCGCAGCGCCTCTCGGGCAAGCGGGGAGTCGTCGCAGACGAGGACGGATGTCATGGCCGTCCTCCGCAGCTGATGCGGGTCACCTTGAGCCTCCAGGCTGGTACATATCGTCACCTGAGCGATTGACAGCCCCGGATGTCTGTCCGAGAGCTTTACCCATCAACCGCCTCCGCACTCTCAACGACGGTCACCCGAAAGAGTTACGGGGTTCGGCGGCCACCTTCGACACTCTACGTGAGGGGGTGGACACGGAGCAGCTTCGTCGCGCCGGTCGCGTCCTTCGCGCCTCCCCCATAGGGCAGCCCCCGAGGCAGTCCCTTCGGTGGCATTTGACGACCTTGCTTCCAATTTGCCCGCCTGTGTGGCTAGATTCGCAATGAGTCATATTTACATCTACTTACACCGTAGGTGTACGACCCAGGACACAGCGTCCGCAGCCGATCGCTTCGAGGAGATAAGGCAATGGCAGATTTCTCCCGTCTTCCCGGCCCGAATGCCGATCTGTGGGACTGGCAGCTCCTGGCCGCGTGTCGCGGGGTCGACAGCTCGCTCTTCTTCCACCCGGAGGGGGAGCGCGGCGCTGCCCGGAGCGCACGCGAGATGTCGGCGAAAGAGGTGTGCATGCGCTGCCCGGTACGGGCGCAGTGCGCGGCGCACGCCCTTGCCGTACGCGAGCCCTACGGGGTGTGGGGCGGGCTGACCGAGGACGAGCGCGAGGAGCTCATGGGGCGGGCCCGCCATCGCGCGGTCGCCAGTACGGGAGCCCCGGGCTCCTGAGCCGATCCTGATCCCACCAACTGAAGAAACGTTCCTTCTCTCACCGCCCACCGGCCACCGCCCACCAAGGGCGCGGACGGCCCCGAGGTGGTGTGCGCGCCGCTCATCTGCGGGCGGCCCGCTCCAGCCGGTCCAGCGTCGCCGCCACCGCCGGGACCCGGGCGAGGTCGGGCAGGGTCAGCGCCACCACTTCCCGGCGCACCGCCGGTTCCACCTCCAGCGTCGTGGCGCCCTTGGTCCGTACGGACTCCAGCGCGAGCTCGGGCAGCACCGCGACGCCCAGCCCCGCCCCGACCAGGCCGACGACCGTCGGGTAGTCGTCCGTCGCGAAGTCGATCCGCGGGGTGAAGCCCGCGGACTCGCACACCTCCACCAGATGGCCCCGGCAGCGCGGGCAGCCCGCGATCCACGGCTCCCCGGCCAGTTCGGCGATCCCGACCGCCCCGGCGCCCGCCAGCTCGTGACCCTCCGGCACCACGCCCACCAGCCGGTCGTTCAGCAGCGGCCGCAGCACCAGGTCGTCCCATTCGCCGCCGCCTCCCGAGGCCGCCTCCGCGTCCGCGCCCATCTGCGGATACCGGAAGGCCAGCGCGATCTCGCAGTCGCCCGAGCGCAGCATCTCCACCGAGCCCGGCGGCTCGGCCTCCACGAGCGAGACCCGGGTGCCGGGGTGTGCCGCGCGCATCTCGGCGAGCGCCATGGGCACCAGGGTCGAGCTGCCGCTGGGGAACGACACCAGCCGCACCCGGCCCGAGCGCAGCCCGGCGATCGCCGCGACCTCCTCCTCGGCGGCGGTCAGCCCGGCCAGGATCCCGGTGGCGTGCCGCACCAGCGCCCGGCCCGCCTCGGTCAGCCGCATCTCCCGCCCGCTGCGGATCAGCAGCGGGGTGCCCGCGGCGCCCTCCAGGGCCTTCATCTGCTGGCTGACGGCGGGCTGGGTGCAGCCCAGCTCGCGGGCGGCGGCGGAGAAGGAGCCGGTGGCGGCCACCGCGCGCAACACCCTGAGATGGCGGGCCTCGATCATGCCTTGAGCATAAGGGACCCTTGGGTACGGCCCCGGATATTACGTCGACGCTTTGATGACGCTGTTCTACGGTGCGGTCATGGCGCACACTCCACGCCCCTCAGTCGTTCTCACCGTGAATCGCGGCCGCGCGATGCCGAGCGATCACACCGACTGGCCGGGCGGCACCGGGATCGACAAGCGGCCGACCGACAGCCCGGTACGGGTCACGGCCCCGGGACCGAAGGGCCGGGCCGGCAGCGGTCTGGCCGGTGACACCGTCTGCGACACCCGCCACCACGGCGGTGACGACCAGGCCGTCTACGCCTACGCCCGGGAGGACCTCGACGTCTGGGAGCGGGAGCTGGGCCGCGAACTGGCCAACGGCGCCTTCGGCGAGAACCTCACCACCAGCGGCATCGATGTCAACGGCGCCCTGGTCGGCGAGCGCTGGCGGGTGGGGGGCGAGTTGCTGCTCGAGGTGACCTCGCCGCGCATCCCGTGCCGTACGTTCGCGGGGTGGCTGGGCGAGCGGGGGTGGGTCAAGCGGTTCACCCGGGCCGCCGTTCCGGGGGCGTATCTGCGGGTGCTCGTGCCCGGCGAGATCCGCTCCGGCGACCCCGTCGAGATCGTGCACCGGCCCGACCACGAGGTGACGGTCGCCTTCCTCTTCCGCGCCGAGACCATGGAGCGGGAGTTGCTGCCGAGGGTGCTGGCGGCCGGTGACGCGCTGCACCCGGAGGCGCGGGATGCCGCCCTGAAGTACCGGGCCATGAAGTCGGGCTGATGGGGACGCACTGACGGAAGTGTTCATTCCGGCTCAGATCGCTCGCGGTCCCGCTCGGCGGTCCGCCGGGGCCTGCCATGGCCGATAACGTGCGCGTATGACGACTGCATTGATCACCGGAACCACGGCGGGCATCGGTGCCGCCTTCGCGGGCCGGCTCGCCGCCGACGGGCACAATCTGGTGCTCGTCGCACGTGACGAGAAGCGGCTGCGGGAGCAGGCGGCGGATCTGCACGACCGGCACGGCGTGGAGGCGGACGTGCTGGTGGCGGACCTGTCCGAGGACGACGGGATCGCCGCGGTCGAGGACCGGCTGAGGGACCGCACCCACCCGGTCGATCTGCTCGTCAACAACGCCGGATTCGGCAACCGCGACCGCTTCCTGGAAGTGCCGATCACCGATGAGCTGCGGATGCTGAAGCTGCACTGCGAGGCGGTGCTCCGGCTGACCAGCGCGGGGGCCGACACGATGCGCGACCGGGGGCGCGGCGGGGTGATCAACGTGGCGTCGATCGCGGCCTTCTTCCCGCGCGGCACCTACGGGGCGAGCAAGGCGTGGGTCGTGCAGTTCACCCAGGGCGCGGCGAAGGATCTGGCGCGGTCGGGCGTGCGGCTGATGGCGCTGTGCCCGGGGTTCGTCCGCACCGAGTTCCACGCGCGGGCGGGGATCAAGCCGGAGAGTGTGCCGAGCTGGATGTGGCTGGACGCGGACCGGCTGGTCACGGCGGCCCTGAAGGATTTCGCCCGGGGCAAGTCGCTGTCCATCCCGGATCCGCGCTACAAGGCGATGTCGGGCCTGGCGAAGCTGGCCCCGCGCTCGGCGCTCTCCTCCGTCTCCTCCAAGGTCGGCCGCCCGCCGGCGAAGGCATAGCCCTTCGGGGGGCGGATTCGGCCCCGCCCCGCCCCGGCGCGGGTGAAGCCGCCGGTGGCGCGGCCCCGGCGAGGGGCCAGGGCGCGGCCCCGGGAAAGCCGGGGCCGGGAAAAACTGGAGCGAGGCCCGGCGCGGGCTCCGGGCGCCGCCACGGCGGAGTCAGTCCGGGACGGCCCCGGGGCGGGGCCCCCGGGAACGCGAAGGCGCGGCCACCCCGCGGGGGCGGCCGCGCCTTCGCGCTGCGTACGGTGGAGCGTCAGTGCGCGTGGCCGTGGCCGGCGGCCTCGGGCTCTTCCTCGGCCGGCTTCTCGACCACCAGGGTCTCGGTGGTGAGCAGCAGCGAGGCGATCGACGCCGCGTTCTCCAGCGCGGAGCGGGTGACCTTGACCGGGTCGATGACACCGGCCTTCACCAGGTCGCCGTACTCCTCGGTGGCGGCGTTGTAGCCGTGGCCCTTCTCGAGCTCGGCGACCTTCGAGGTGATGACGTAGCCCTCGAGACCGGCGTTCTCGGCGATCCAGCGCAGCGGCTCGACCGCGGCGCGGCGGACCACCGCGACACCGGTGGCCTCGTCGCCCGCCAGGCCCAGGCCGTTCTCCAGCACCTTCGCGGCGTGGACCAGCGCGGAGCCACCACCGGAGACGATGCCCTCCTCGACCGCGGCGCGGGTCGCGGAGATGGCGTCCTCCAGACGGTGCTTCTTCTCCTTGAGCTCGACCTCGGTGGCCGCGCCCACGCGGATCACGCACACGCCGCCGGCCAGCTTCGCGAGGCGCTCCTGGAGCTTCTCGCGGTCCCAGTCGGAGTCGGTGGTGTCGATCTCGGCCTTGATCTGGGCGACGCGGCCGGTGACCTCGTCCGCCTTGCCGCCGCCGTCGACGATCGTGGTGTCGTCCTTGGTGACGGTCACGCGGCGGGCGGTGCCCAGCACGTCCAGGCCGACCTGGTCGATCTTGAGGCCGACCTCCTCGGCGATGACGGTGCCGCCCGTAAGGGTGGCGATGTCGCCGAGCATGGCCTTACGGCGGTCACCGAAGCCCGGGGCCTTCACCGCGACGGCGTTGAAGGTGCCGCGGATCTTGTTCACGACGAGAGTGGAGAGGGCCTCGCCCTCGACGTCCTCGGCGATGATCAGCAGCGGCTTGCTGGCGTTGGCCTGGATGATCTTCTCCAGGAGCGGCAGCAGGTCCTGGATGGAGGAGATCTTGCCCTGGTGGATCAGGATGTACGGGTCGTCGAGGACGGCCTCCATCCGCTCCTGGTCGGTGACCATGTACGGCGAGAGGTAGCCCTTGTCGAAGGCCATGCCCTCGGTGAAGTCGAGCTCCAGGCCGAAGGTGTTGGACTCCTCGACGGTGATGACACCGTCCTTGCCGACCTTGTCCATCGCCTCGGCGATCAGCTCGCCGACCTGCTTGTCCTGCGCGGACAGCCCGGCCACGGCGGCGATGTCGGACTTCTCGTCGATCGGGCGGGCGGTGGCCAGCAGATCGTCCGAGATGGCCTTGACCGCCGCGTCGATGCCCTTCTTGAGGGCGGCCGGGGAGGCACCCGCGGCCACGTTCTTCAGACCCTCGCGGACCAGCGCCTGGGCCAGCACGGTCGCGGTGGTGGTGCCGTCACCCGCGATGTCGTTGGTCTTGGTCGCCACCTCCTTGACGAGCTGGGCGCCCAGGTTCTCGTACGGGTCCTCGACCTCGACCTCACGGGCGATGGTCACACCGTCGTTGGTGATGGTCGGGGCACCGAACTTCTTGTCGATGACGACATTGCGGCCACGGGGGCCGATGGTCACCTTGACGGTGTCCGCGAGCTTGTTGACGCCGCGCTCGAGGGCGCGACGGGCGTCCTCGTCGAACTTCAGGATCTTCGCCATGAGTTGCGTATGTCCTCTCAAACAAACCGTGCCCCGACCCCGGTTTCAGATGACACGGGCACCGGGGCACGGCTCATAGGCAAAACTTCGGTGATTACTTCTCGACGATCGCGAGAACGTCGCGAGCCGAGAGGACGAGGTACTCCTCGCCGCTGTACTTCACCTCGGTGCCGCCGTACTTGCTGTAGAGCACGACGTCACCGACGGAGACGTCGAGCGGAAGGCGCTTGCCGTCCTCGAAGCGGCCCGGGCCCACGGCCAGGACGACGCCCTCCTGGGGCTTCTCCTTGGCGGTGTCCGGAATGACCAGGCCCGATGCCGTGGTCTGCTCGGCGTCGAGCGGCTGGACCACAATGCGGTCCTCGAGCGGCTTGATGGCAACCTTGGAGCTGGTGGTCGTCACGATCCGACCTCCCCCTTCGGAGATCTCACGGGGTCAACTGTCTGAGGTGGCGACCAGGTGGATCCGTCGTCGCGGGTGCCGGACCTGCCCGTCGCTGTATACCTGGCACTCATTGGTGCCGAGTGCCAGCCTCGACATTATGACGCGGTTAGCACTCAGTCAACTAGAGTGCCAAGCGACGCGGTGGTGGCCCCCGCTCGGCGCCTCGCCGCCACCTCATCACCGCCTTACGGCCGCCGCGGCCCTGGTCGGGGGTGCCCGAGTCGACCCGGCGGCCCCGGGGCCGCCGTCCCGGGCGGCGCCGTCATACGTAGTCCTCCAGCCGCCCGATCGTGAACCCCTGGGCCTGGATCGCCCGCACCAGCTCCGTGATCATGTCGGTCATCGACTTCCCCTCCAGCTGCTCCGGCCCCCGGAAGTGCGCGAGCACGATGTCCCCCGGCAGCAGATGGCCGCCGGAGCGGTAGGCCAGTCCGTGGGTCTCCATCTCGGCGCGCCACAGCACCACCGTCCGCACCCCGCAGAAGGCGGCCGCCCGCAGCATCGAGTCGTCGTACTCCCCGAACGGGGGACGGAAGAGCCTCGGCTGTTGACCGAAGTGGTTCCACACGTTGTCGCGCTGCCCGCAGATCTCCCGCACCTGGTCGTCGTAGGCCATACCGGCCAGGTTGGGATGGGTGAGGGTGTGGTTCTCCATGGAGTTGCCGAGCCGGCGCAGCCGGTCGAAGTAGTCGTAGTGGGTCCCGATCACGTTGTCGGTCAGAAAGCCGGTGAACGGCAGTCCGAGGTCCCGGGCCTGCTCCACGAAGCGCGGGTCCTTCTCGATCCCGTCGTCGATCGTCACGAAGACCACCCGCTGGTCGGTCGGCACCCGGCGCACGATCGGCGGCAGCCCCCACGGCCCCGACCGCTCGAGCGAGGGCTTGACGGCGGGCGGGGCCGGAGGCCGCTCCAGCGGCCGGTCCAGCCCCCAGCGGCGGTAGGCGCCGGACGCGCCCTGGCCCCCGTCGGACGCCGAGGCGCCACCGGAGGGCAGCACGCCCTCTAAGCCGCCGCCCTGGGCCCCTCCTCCGTGCCCCGGCCCGGACGACGCCGATTCCCCTCCGGACGGCGGGTCGTCCAGCCGCGAGGCGAGGGAGGCCGGTGGCATGGGAGCGCCATGGCGGGAGCCGGAGTGCTCGGGGGCGGCGGCGAGGGAGCCGCAGGCCGTGAGCACGGCCGCCGCGCCGACGAGAACCAGACAGCGGGGAAAACGAGTCTTGATCATCATCATAAATGTGATCTTCAGTCCGGAGCCGTGCATATGCGCGCCGTAGGGAGGCGAATGCGCTCGCGGGAGCGGGGAGAATGGGCCATGTGGACGTTGACGCCTTCGACTCACTGCTCGGCGACGAGGGGCAGGCGCTGCTCTCCGGGCTCCGCGACTACGACCCGGCGAAGGAGCTCGCCACCGCGACGCGGCTGCGCCGCGACCACCCTCCGGCGCTGGTCTCGGCGGCCCTGACCCAGGCCGCGCTGCGGCAGCGGGCAGTGGCCAAATTCGGCCCCGAGGACGCGCATCGCATGTACTTCACGCCGAACGGCGTCGAGCAGTCCACCCGCACCTCCGTCGCCGAGTACCGCGCCTCCCGCTTCACGGAGTTCGGCGTCCGCCGCATGGCCGATCTGTGCTGTGGGATCGGCGGCGACGCGATCGCCCTCGCCCGCGCCGGAATCTCCGTGCTCGCCGTCGATCGCGACCCGCTGACCTGCGCCGTCGCCCGCGCCAACGCCGAGGCGCTGGGCCTGGCCGAGCTCATCGAGGTCCGCCGCGCCGATGTCACCGAGGTGGACACCCGGCCCTTCGACGCGGTCTTCGTCGATCCGGCCCGGCGCGGCGGCCGGGGCCGCGTGTTCGACCCCGAGGCGTACTCCCCTCCGCTCTCCTGGGCCGTCGAGGCCGCCCGCACCACCCCGCGCGCCGCCCTCAAGATCGCCCCCGGCGTGCCGCACGAGGTGGTCCCCGAGGACGCGGAGGCCGAGTGGATCTCGGACCACGGCCAGGTGAAGGAGGCCGTCCTGTGGTTCGGCACCGCCCGCCCCGGGCTGCGCCGCGCCACCCTGCTGCCGAGCGGCCACTCCCTCCTCGGCACCCCGCTGCTGCCCGCCCCCGAGCCCGGCCCGGTCGGCCGCTGGCTCTACGAACCGGACGGCGCCGTCATCCGCGCCCATCTCGTCGCCGATGTCGCGGCCCGCGTCGGCGGCCGCCTGATCGACCCGACGATCGCCTACATCACGACGGACGAGCTGCGCCCGACGCCGTTCGCCACCGCGTACGAGATCACCGATGTGCTGCCGTTCAACCTGAAGAGGCTCAAGGCGCTGCTGCGGGAGCGGGAGGTCGGCATCGCGACCATCAAGAAGCGCGGTTCGGCGGTCGAGCCGGAGCAGCTCCGCAAGAAGCTCCGGCTCGAAGGCGGGAACGCCTGCACCATCGTGCTCACCCGCTCGGCGGGCTCCCCCACGATGCTCCTGGGACATCCGGCCTGACCCGGTCCAACACGACGGCGAACGCCGGAAAAGATCAAGACCGGAGGGAAGTTGGCGAATTTCCCTAAACCCGGATCGACTCCATGAACCCGCTCACGACCAACGGGGTAGAGTCAACCGCGTCGACGCAAAAGCGCGTTGAGCCCGACGAGAGAGCGTGTTGAGTTATGACGGCATCCCGCACTGCCGGCGAGAGCGGCGCCAAGCGATCGTTCACTGTGCGTGCCGGCGAGGCGAGCGGCGACCGCATACGGCTCAGCGTCTACGACCTGCTCATCGGCACGGTGTATACGCCCCGCGTCTTTTTCTACCGGGAGACACTCGACGGCGAGGCGCTCCGCGCCTCCCTCGGCCGGACATTGCGCAACTTCCCGATACTTTCGGGCCGTATGAAGCGGGATCCCGACGGCGGCCTCAGTGTGCTCTGCGATGACTCCGGGGTGCGCTTCGTCGAGGCCCGGGCATCCGAGCCCATGCCGGACTACGGGCCTCGGCATACGGCGAAAAAGGTGCTGGAGCAGCGGTATCTCAGCCACGCCATGCCGTTCTGGGTGGTTGACCGCGATACACCGCTTTTCACGGTGAAACTCACCCATATGAAGGATGGCGGTTCCATCCTCGGCGTCACGATGAACCACGCCGTGGCCGATGGGTCCAGCTATATGAGCTTCCTGGAGAGCTGGTCGAACGAGCACCGGGGCCTCGGATACCCCAAACCCAACCACGACCGCGGCATCATCGAGGCGCTCGGCGCCACGGGTGACGGGGGCACGGGCGACGGGGGCACGGGCGACGGGGGCACGGGCGACGCGGGCGCGGGCGGCGCCCATCTCACGGTCACCGAGCGGGGCCAGACATCCGCCTTCATGGGCCGCATCCTGCTGGGCCGCTTCGGCAAGACGACCACGGTGACCACCCGTTTCACGGCCGCCGAACTGGCCGCCATGAAGGACGCCGCGATGAGCGACCTCGCGGGCACGGAGCGATGGGTGTCGACCAATGACGCGCTGACCGCCCATCTATGGAAAGTGCTCGGCGAATTGCGGGACCGCCCCGACGCGAGCGAGGAAAGGCTCGGCCTGATCGCCGACTTCCGTTCCTTCGCCAGCGAGGCCGTACCGAATGACTACTGGGGCAATGCCGTCTCCAACACCCGGCCCGGAATGACCGCGGCCGAACTGCGCTCCCGCTCGCTCGGCGACATCGCCGCGGCGGTCCGCTCCGGCTATGCCGAGAACTCGGAGAAGCGAATCCGCGAGGAAACGGCGTTCCTCCAAGCCGAACACGAGGCGGGACGCTTCAAGCGCGTCATCCCCACCATGGCCCTGGGCGCGTTCGACAGCACCATCGCGCTCAACAACTGGTCGAAACTCCCCTTCTACGAGATCGACTTCGGGCAGGGCGCGCCCTTCTGGTACGACTTCTCCCCCATCCCCATTCCCTGGACCGTGCATATCGCGCCGACCCCGGCCACGGATGGCCAAAAGGGCGGCCGGGATGTGCATATCGCCCTGCCGCGCACCCATGCCCGGGCCCTTCAGGAGCCGTCCTGGGTCGGCCGGTTCCACCGTTACGCGGAATCCGGCGAGACATTTCCGCTGACCTCTCTGGCGGCCGAAGCCAAGCGGTGAGGAAAACGGGGCGAGGAGCGGGGCGAAGAGCGGGGCGGCAATCGGGGAACGCGGTGGGGATAGCGGTTCGGGAAGCCGTCACACCGTGAAACGCCGGGGCTAGCCCGCGTCCTCCTCCTTGCCCGCGAGCTCGAACCAGACCCCCTTCGCGTACAGCCCGGTCGCGTCCCCCTCCGCGGTCCCCCACGCGTCGGTCAGGGCCGCCACCAGTCCGAGGCCGCGGCCGCGCAGCCGATCGCCCTCGGGGAGACTGACGGCGGCGGGGAGTTCGGCCGAGGCGTCGTAGAGCAGGACCCGGAAGCGGGGAGGCTCGATCACCACGCGCAGCATCACGGAGTCGCCCTCGGCGTGCAGAAAGGCGTTGGTGGCCAGCTCCGAGGTGCACAGCGCCGCCGTGTCGGCCAGCTCCCACTGCCCCACGGAGTTCAAAACGCAGGCCACAAAGTCCCGGCACACCTTGGCGGAGGACGCGTGGCGGCTGCTCTGAAGGGTGTAGACGTACGGGTCCTTGGAAGGGGAGGGCGGGCGACGTGGGGGACGGTCGTCGGACTCGTGATCGGAATCCATGGGGCAACTCCCTGCGAAGGGGCCGACAGCACGCGTACCGTTACGGCGATCAACGCGCGGTAGCGGCAACGGCACCTACGGTAGAGCAACGATACAAACAACTGCTACGGTCCCGTTGAATTTCCCCGACAATTACTCCTTGAGGGTTACGGAGGGCCATGCCACCCAGGAGCGTCCCGACCGCGCGTCAAGTCCGGCTCGGCACAGAACTCAGGAGGATGCGCGAAGGCGCGGGTCTCAGCATCCAGGAGGCCGCTGACCGGCTGGGCATCAACCGGACCCACATCACCAACCTGGAGCTCGCCCGCTTCGGCGTGAGCGAGGAGCGGGTCCGGGCCCTCGCCGCCATCTACGCCTGCCCCGACAGCGCGTACGTCGAGGCACTCGTCGCCATGACCCGGGAGCGCAAGGGCGGTTGGTGGGAGGAGTACCGGGGCCATATCGCCACCGGCGGACTCGATCTCGCCGAGTTGGAGTACTACGCCTCCAGCCTGCGTGTGCTCGAAATCATGCATATGCCCGGCCTGTTGCAGACGGAGGAGTACGCGCGGGCGGTGCTCGGCTACACCGTGCCGCAGTGGTCCGACACGGACCTCAGGCGCAGGCTCTCCCACCGCATGAAGCGCCGCGACATCCTGGACCGGGACGATCCGCCGCAGTGCACCTTCGTCATCCATGAGGCGGCGCTGCGCATGCGGTTCGGACCGGCGCGCGTCCTGCGCGCGCAGCTGGACAATCTACTGGAGTCCGCCGAACGGAAGAGCGTCACCGTGCGTGTACTGACCTTCGAGGCCGGAGGGTTCCATGTGCCCGGACTCTCGGTCACCTACGCCCTCGGAGCGGTGCCCCAGCTGGACACCGCACAGTTCGACACCGCCCACGGCCCCGTCTTCCTGGACGCGCGGTCCCAACTCATGAACTACCGAGCGGTCCTGGACCGGACCGAAGAGCTGGCGTTGCCTGAGAAGGAGTCACGTGACTTCATCCGCAAGACCGTTCAACAGATGTGAGGGCGAACGAATGTCCGAGGCCAACTGGCGCAAGTCGTCCTACTCCGGCGCCGGGGACGGAAACGCCTGCATAGAACTCGCCTTCATGGGCCGGGCCGTCGCCCTGCGCGAGAGCGACGACCCTCGTATCGTCCTCACCACCACCCCGGCGAAGCTGGGCTCCCTGCTGCGGTCCATCAAGGCGGGCGAGCTCGATCACCTCGCGGCGGTGCCGGAGGCGTAAAAGCCCTACGTCCCAAGGACCATATGGGGCCCCACCATGAGCGGAGGCCGGGGTCAGCGTTTCGGCGCTACGGTCGGCGGTATGGAACCGGTCCGTATCGATCTCGACGCCTATCTGACCCGTATCGGCTGGACGGGCGACCGGCCGCCCGCCCCCACCGTGGAGACATTGCGGGCGGTGCATCTGGCGCACCTCACCTCCATCCCGTTCGAGAACCTCGAGCCCCTGCTCGGCTCGGCCCCCTCCCTCGCCCTCCCCGACCTCGAGGCCAAGCTGGTCCGCGACCGGCGCGGTGGTTACTGCTTCGAGCACAACGGGCTGCTGTCCGCCGCCCTCACCGCCCTCGGCTTCGGCGTCACCGGCCTCGCCGCCCGCGTCCGGGTCGGGGCGGCCCCGGGGACGGTCCGACCGCGTACGCATACGCTGACGCTGGTCGAGGTCCCGGGCGAGGAGCGGCGTTACGCGGCCGATGTGGGCTTCGGCAGCATCGGCAGTCTGCTGGAGGCCGTGCCGCTCGTGGCCGGGACCGAGTTCCACGACGGCACCCGCCGCCATCGCTACGTCCGCGAGCCGCACCCCGGCGGGCCGGAGGACCTGTGGGTGCTCCAGGCGTTCCTCGACGGCTCCTGGGAGGACCAGTACGCCTTCACCCTGGAGCCCCACGACGCGTCCGACTACCGGGTCGCCAACTGGTACGTCGCCACCAACCCGCGCTCGCCCTTCCACAACGCCCTCTACGCCCAGCGCACCACCCTCGACCGCCATCTCCACCTGTCCGGGCGGACCCTTGTCGAGACCGGTTCCGACGGCACCCGTAAGGAGCGCCAACTCGCGGACAACGGCGAGGTGCTGCGCGTTCTCGCCGCCGACTTCGGCATCGAACTCCCCCCGGGAACGGTCCTTCCGGACTGACCGCACAGGAGATACTCCGGGTGACTCTCCACAACGGCCCCGGTCATGGCACGATCATCCCGCTGATGGGCCGATTGGAGGGTGGCAGGGACGGATGCACCATGAGTAATGACAAGCTGTCCATATCGGACCAGGATCTGTCGGATCTCATCAAGGACCTTGAGGAGATGCTCAGTTACCTCGAGGAACAGATCGAGCGTCTCGGCCATCTGAGGCAGTCGATGGACCCCGACGATCACAAGGGGCCCGCCGTCGCCGCGTACAAGAAGCTGGAGCGCGACGCCTATGCGGGCGCCGTGCGGGTCAGGCAGCTGCTGACCCGTATCGAGGAGGCGGCCAAGCAGCGCGGGGAGAGCCCCGGGGAGCGGTACGAGGAGCTGCGGAGCCGCTTTCAGTCGCTCCAGAAGCTGCCGTCGTAGCCGAGGTCCGGACTGCGGGGATCCGGACTACGGGGGTCCGGATCGTCGGTGTCCGGACCTCGGGTATCCGGACCGTCGGCGTCCGGACCGCCGGTGTGGGGGCGGAGTTCGCGCCTCACGAGGCGGTAGTAGTCGATCGCCTTGGCCATGCCGAGCGCCCCGGCCGCCGCGAACACGATGCCGATACCGGCGACGGTCCCGAAGCTCTCCGTGCTGATGTCCGAGAAGAAGGCGAACCCGCCCAGCGCCAGCCCCAGGCAGGCCAGCACGATGGACGGGCCCAGCCAGAGGAGCGCGCCGCCGGAGACGCGCCAGTGCGGCAGCGTCTGAGGATCGCGCTCCAGCTCCGCCCAGTCGCGGAGGCACGCGCCCACGAAGACATCGCGCCGGATGCCGGACGCCACCCCCAGGCTGGACGGAACCGTGGCGCCCAGGGCGAGACCGAGGAAGATCACGCCCAGGATGTGCTCGACGATCTCTCCCTTCACCAGGAACTGGAACCCCGAGACCGCGAGGCTCCAGCCCAGCGCGAAGATCAGCGTGGACAGCCACAGCAGCAGCGCCCGATGCGGCGCCAGATACCACCGCGCCAGCGTCCCCATCGCCCGCGCCCGCTCGTCGAGCAGCCCGGCGCGGTCCTTCCACGGCCGCTCGTCCGGGCCGGGCGGCAGTGGCGGAAGCTCGATGGGCGGCGTCATGGCGTCCTTTCCTCAGGGCACTCGTAGCGCTTGTGTCGCTCGTGGCGCTTGTGTCACACGCAGCACACAGCGGTGTACGCCGAGGCAGTCTCTCAGCTCATGCGGACAGACCACTTGACCTTCTCACTTATGTGAAGGTTTCACGATGCCCATCGAGCGAACCGAACCGCCGCACCTATGAGGTGAGCCCTGATGGACAACCAGCTCTTCGACTACAGCCCCATCGTCGAACGCGAGCCGATCCACTGGCCCGACGGCGCCCGGGTGGCCTTCTACGTCGGGCTGAACGTCGAGCACTACCAGGTCGACCGCCCCTCGACCAGCATCTTCCCCGACACCAAGGCACTGGCCCCCGATCCGCTGAACTACGGATGGCGGGACTACGGGCCCCGGGTCGGGATCTGGCGGCTGATCGAGAGCCTGGACCGGCACCGGGTGCGGGCGAGCGTGATGCTCAACTCCGATGTCGCCGAGCGCTACCCCCAGATCATCCGGGCCGGGCGGGAGCGGAACTGGGTGTGGGCGGCGCACGGCAGGAACAACTCCATCCTCCAGGCGGACATGACGCCCGAGGAGGAGCGCGCCTACCTCACCGAGGTGATCGGCACCATCGAGAAGGCCACCGGCCGCCGGCCGCGCGGCTGGCTGGGACCGGCCCTGACCGAGACCTTCCGCACCCCGGAGCTCCTGGCCGAGCTGGGGCTGCGGTACGTACTGGACTGGGCCAACGACGACCAGCCGTACCGGCTGAACGTGCCGGGCATGCTGAGCGTGCCGTACTCGATCGAGGTCAACGACATCCAGCTGTTCGTCGGCAAGAGCCTCAGCGGGCCGGACTTCGTCCGGATCGTCAAGGACCAGCTGGACCAGCTCCACGCCGACGCGGCCACCAGTGGCCGGGTGATGTCGCTGGTGCTGCATCCGTTCGTGATCAACCAGCCGTTCCGGCACCGGTACGTGGACGAGGCGCTGGAGTACGTCGTGAACCACCCCGGGGTGTGGGTCACGACCAGCGACGAGATCGCCGAGCACTACGCCGCCCGGACGGGGTGACTCCGGGGGACTCCGCCACGGGGGAGTCCGCTACGGGATCCGCTACGGGGGAGTCCGCTACGGGGCCGTCCAGCAGGTCCGCTACCGGGCGAGCAGCTCCCGCAGCGTCTTGGCGATGTCGGCGGGTGCCTCCTCGGCCATGAAGTGGCCGTAGCCGACGGTGGCGTGCTCCAGGTCGTCGGCCCAGACGCGCCACACCGCCGCCGCGTCATAGCCGAGGGCCGCACCCCAGTCCTGCTGGACCACCGTGACCGGCATCGTCAGCCGGCGCCCACCGTCCCGGTCGGCCCGGTCGTGGTCGACGTCGACACCCGCGGAGGCGCGGTAGTCGGCCACGATCGACGGCACCGCGGCGCGGCAGGCGTCCAGATAGGCGGCGCGGACATCGGCGGGGATGGCCCGCGGATCGCCCGTCCACAGGTCGAGGAAGTGGCCGAAGAAGTCGTCGGGGCAGGCGCTGATCATCCGCTCGGGCAGCCCCGGGGGCTGGGCCATCAGATAGAGGTGGAAGCCGACAGCGCCGGTGGTGCCGTGCAGCACGTCCCACATGTCGAGCGTCGGCAGCACGTCCAGGCAGGCCAGATGGGTGATCGCCGCGGGGTGGTCCAGGCCCGCCCGGAAGGCGACCAGGGCGCCACGGTCATGCCCGGCCAGGGCGAAGCGGTCATGGCCGAGGGCGCGGGCCAGGGCGACGATATCGGCGGCCATGGTGCGCTTGGCGTAGGCGGCGGGGTCGGCGTCGGCGGCCGGTTTGTCGCTGGCGCCGTAGCCGCGCAGGTCGGGGCAGATCACGGTGTGATCGGCCGCGAGGTCGGCGGCGACATGCCGCCACATCAGGTGGGTCTGCGGGAAGCCGTGCAGCAGCACGAGGGGGCTGCCGGAGCCCGCGACGGCCGCGTTCAGGGATACGCCGTCGGCGACGGGGACGCGCCGGTAGTCGAAGCCGGGGATGACGGGGGCCATGGTGCGCGCGCTTTCTGTAGAGGGTGCGTTGCGTTTTCTTTTTGACCGGATGATGTGGATGACCAGGTGCGGGTCAGCCTGCCGGGTGCGGATGAGCAACCGGTCAGCGCGCTACCGTGACCGCATGCGGGTCGGTTTCGGGGTGCTGGGGCCGGTGGTGGCCTGGGACACGGACGCCGACGGGCGCGCGATCGCGCTGAAGGGGCCGCGGCACCGCGCGGTGCTGGCCCGGCTGATCGTCGCCCGCCGCCGGGTCGTACCCGTATCCCGGCTGGTCGAGGACCTGTGGACGGCGCCGCCGCCCGGGGCCGTGGGCGCGGTGCGTACGTTCGTGGCCGCGCTGCGCCGTGCGCTGGAGCCGGACCGCCCGCCGCGCGCCCCGGCCCGGCTGCTGGTCACCGAGGGCCCCGGGTACGCGCTGCGCGCCGACGCGGACGCGGTGGACGCCTGGCGCTTCGAACAGGACGTGGCCGCCGCCGCGACCCTGCCGCCGGACGGCGCGCTGCCCCGGCTGGAGGAGGCGCTGGGCCGGTGGCGCGGACCCGCGTACGCGGAGTTCGCCGACGAGGGCTGGGCCCGGGGCGAGCGCTCCCGTCTTGCGGAGCTGCGGCTGCACGCCGTTGAACGGCAGGCGGAGGCCCGGCTGGCGCTGGGCCGGGCCGCCGAGGCGGTACCGGACCTGGAGGCACATCTGGCCGAGCACCCCTGGCGTGAGGGCGCGTGGCGGGCGCTGGCCCTCGCGCTGTACCGCACCGGCCGCCAGGGCGACGCGCTCGCGGTGCTGCGCCGGGCCCGGACGCTGCTGGTCGAACAGCTGGGCCTGGACCCGGGCCCCGAACTGCGCCGCCTGGAGTCGGACATCCTCGCCCAGGCGCCCCACCTCGCCCCCGCCACGGCGCGGGGCGGCGGCGCGGCCCAGGTCTGGGCGGACGCGGCCGCCGCCTACGACCGCACGGTGGCCTCCGGCGCCCGAACCCGCCTGGAGTCCACGGTCGGCCTCCTGCGCGACCTGTCGATGACCGGGGGCGGCGGCCTGCTCACGGCCCGCCGACAGCGCGTGGCGGCCGTCGCGGCGGCGGAAGAACTCGGCGACCCGGAACTCACCGCCCGAGTGATCGGCGCCTACGACGTCCCAGCGATCTGGACCCGCCTGGACGACCCGGAACAGGCAGCGACGATCGTGGCCGCGGCGGAACGCACCCTGGCCGCACTCGCGGCCGGTCCCGGCGCACCCGATGACGGGCTCCCCGGCGTCGAGCCCCCTGACCACGGTGAGCCCAGCGGCCAGACCCCCGACCAGGAGTCCACCGACCACGAGGCCCCCGGCCACGAGGCACCCCATCACAGGGAACCCGATCACACGGCTCCGGACCACAAGCCAACCGGCCACAGAACGCCCGACCCCGGGACGTCGGAGCCCGAGGCAACCGGTCGGTGGGCCTCCGGGCGCGAGGCCGTCGGGCGCGGGAGCTCCGCTCCCGGGGGTGACGGCCGTGGCGCGCCCGGCCACAGCACGTCCGGGCGCGGGACAGCGGGTGAAGCGGCCACGCGTCATGACGCGATCCGGGCGCGGCTGTTGGCGACGGTCGCCGTCGAGTCGCGTGGTGGTCACTCCGGGCGGGGCCGCCAGGCCGCCCGGCAGGCCGAGGAGATCGCCCGGCGGCTGGACGATCCCGCGTTGCTGGCGTTCGCGCTCAACGGCGTCTTCATGCAGAGCTTCGACCGCGCGGGGCTGGCGCCGCGCCGGGACGCGACCGGGGCCGAGCTGATCGCCCTGTCGGCGCGGCACGGCCTGGTCGCCTTCGAGGTGCTCGGCCATCTGATCCGGCTCCAGGCCCGCAGCGCGCTCGCGGACTTCGCGTCGGCCGACCGGCACGCGGCCGCCGCCGAACGTCTGGGTGAGCGCCATGAGCGGCCGCTGGTGAAGGTGTTCACCGAGTGGTACCGGGCCCTGCGGCTGGCCGCGACGGGGCGGGCGGACGAGGCCGAGGCGGCCTACCGGGACGCGGCCACACGGCTGGACGGCGCCGGGATGCCCGGCCTTGAGCGCGGTCTGCTGCCGCTCGCGCTGCTCTGTCTGCGCGTGGGGCGGGGGCGGCCCGCCCCGACCGACCCGGAGCTCGACTGGGGCCCGTACGCGCCCTGGGCCCGCCCGCTGGTGCTGCTGGCCCGGGACCGCCGCGCCGAGGCCGCGGCCGCCCTCCGCACGGTCCCCGAGCCGCCCCGCGATCTGCTGCTGGAGGCCCTGTGGTGTCTCACCGGGCGCGCGGCCATCGCCCTCGGCGACCGGGAGACGATGGCCCGCGCCCGCACCGCGCTGGCCCCTGCCGCGGCGGAGCTGGCCGGGGCGGGCAGCGGGCTGCTCACCCTGGGGCCGGTCTCCCGGCATCTCGCCGATCTCGGGGGCTGAGGAACCGGGGATCTCGGGGGCTGAGGAAGGCCGAAGGCCGGGGCCGCGTTCCGCTAGTGGCCGATCTTGTCCAACTCGGCGAGTTCCTCGTCGGAGAGCGAGAGTCCCGCGCCGGCGACGTTCTCGCGCAGATGCGCCACCGACGAGGTGCCGGGAATGAGCAGGATGTTCGGCGACCGCCGCAGCAGCCAGGCCAGCGCGACCGACATCGGCGTCGCGTCCAGCCGGGTGGCCGCGGCGGAAAGCGCCGTGGACTGGAGCGGGGTGAAGCCGCCGAGCGGGAAGAAGGGCACGTAGGCGATGCCCTTGTCGGCGAGATCGTCGATCAGCTCGTCGTCCTGGCGGTGGGCGAGGTTGTACATGTTCTGTACACAGACGATCGGCGCGATCGCCCGCGCCTCGGCGACCTGTTCCGCCGTCGCGTTGCTGACTCCGAGGTGCCGGATCAGCCCCTGCCGCTGGAGTTCGACGAGGGTCTCGAAGGGCTCGGCGAGCGAGCCGGACCGGGGGCCCTGAGCGTCGCCGAGCCGGAGGTTGACCACGTCGAGCGAGTCGAGACCGAGGTCCTCGAGATTCTCGTGGACGGCGCGGCGCAGCTCCTCGGGCCGCCGGGCAGGGGGCCAGCCGCCCTGCTGATCGCGGACCGCGCCGACCTTGGTCACGATGTGCAGCGATTCGGGATAGGGGTGCAGCGCTTCCCGGATCAGCTGGTTGGTGACGCGTGGTCCATACGCACCGGCGGTGTCGATATGGGTGATCCCAAGAGCTGCCGCCTCGCGCAGGACGGCCAGCGCGCCGTCGTGGTCGGCGGGCGGGCCTATGACCCCGGGGCCGGCGAGCTGCATGGCGCCGTAGCCGAAACGGGGGACGGTCAGATCGCCCAGGGTCCAGGTGCCGCCGGGCAGTGACGTGGAGGGTGTGTTCATGTCGGTGTCCTTCCTGCTGCCGAGCCGGTCACTACAGAGAGTTATGTGCCACTTGGTTCGCCGTTCGTTCACGGTTCCCCTTGTTCGCGCCGGTCACCAGCGCATTCTTCGTTTCGCTCATGCCGTCGATGTTCGCTCGCGGACAAGCGGTGCCGCCAACACCGATACGGTGCGCTGTCATACCCGCTAGGTATCACTGGGTTACGCTGTGGCCATGGACACCCTGGAGACCCGCGAGCTGAGGTACTTCATGGCCGTCGCCGAGGAGCTGCACTTCGGCCGCGCCGCCGAGCGCCTCGGCATGGCGCAGCCACCGCTGTCCCGGGCGATCCAGCAGCTCGAGCGACGCCTCGGCGTCTCCCTGCTGAAGCGCAACCGCCGCGGCGTATCCCTGACCGGCGCCGGAGAGGTACTGCTGCACGAGGGCCGCGCGGCCCTCGACGCGACCACCGCCGCCGCTCGCCGCACCCGTCGCGCCGGTGGTACCGACACTCCGGGCGGCCCCCGCCACCGCCTGGTGCTGGCGGTGAAGGCCGGCGCGTCGCACGAGCTGCTGCACAAGCTCCTCGACGCCTACGCGGCCGAGCCCGAGGCCGCCGAGATCGAGGTGCTGCCGAGCGGCACATGTGAGCAGGAGGACATGCTGCGCGACGGCCGCGCCGATGTGGCGCTCATGCACGCGCCGTTCAACTCCCTCGCCGGGTTCGACAGCGAGGAACTGATGACCGAGGGGCAGATCGCCATCCTGCCCGCCGGGCACCCCCTCGCCGCGCACAAGACGCTGTCCCTGGCGGACGTCAGCGACATCCCCGATCTTCCGCTCGCCCGCTGGTCCCGGCATGGCGTATACCCACCCGGCCCGGGTCCGGAGATCCACGACCAGACGCAGCTGGCCCAGCTGATCGCCCTCGGACGCACCGTGGCCGTCTTCCCCGACTCGGCCCGCGCCTGGCTATGGGCCGAGCACACCGCCGTCCCCCTGACCGACGCGCCGCTCGTCGTCACCCATATCGCCTGGCCCGCGCACAGCCGCTCCGTCGCCCTCGCCGGGCTGATCCGCACGGCCACACGGCTCTGAGCCGCTCGTGCCGGACGGCACCGCTGTCACCCCGCCGTCACCCCGCTGACGCACCGCGGGCCGTCCGGCGCCAGTGCGGTCAGCCCTCGTCCGCCACCGTCTCGAAGCGCCAGCGGTGCACCGCGCGCCGCGCCAGCTCCTCCCCCGGCTCGGGGAGTTCCGGCAGCCCGTCGGCGTCGTAGGCGCCGTCCCACCAGGTGATGACGAGGACGCGGTCCTCGGGCGCGCGGAAGGTCTCGCGGCGCAGCGGGGCCGGGTCGAGTGGCTGACGGGTGACCCAGGCCAGCAGTTCCTCGCCCTTCCCGGCCACGGCACGGGCTTCCCACATCAACGCGACGGTCATGCGTACAGGTTCTTCCGGCTCAGCTCGTGCACATGGTCGTGGGAGTGCCCGGCGGGCGCCGGGACGTGCGGGTCCGTCACCGGAAGCGAGGAGTCCGCCGACAGCTCCCACGCCGAGGCGGACCGTCCCCGCGCCACCATCTCCGCGCCGAGCGCCGCGACCATCGCGCCGTTGTCCGTGCACAGCTTCGGCCGCGGCACCCGCAGGGTGATGCCCGCGTCCTCGCAGCGGCGTTCCGCCATGGCCCGCAGCCGGGAGTTGGCGGCGACGCCACCGCCGATCATCAGATGCGCCACGCCCTCGTCCTTGCAGGCGCGGACGGCCTTACGGGTCAGCACGTCCACGACCGCCTCCTGGAAGGAGGCCGACACATCCGCGACCGGGACCTCCTCGCCCGCCGCCCGCTTCGCCTCGATCCAGCGGGCGACGGCGGTCTTCAGCCCGGAGAAGGAGAAGTCGTACGGGGCGTCCCGGGGACCGGTCAGCCCGCGCGGGAAGGCGATCGCGTCCGGGTCGCCCTCGCGGGCGATGCGGTCGATGACGGGGCCGCCGGGAAAGCCCAGGTTCAGCACCCGGGCGATCTTGTCGAACGCCTCGCCCGCCGCGTCGTCGATGGTCGAGCCGAGCGGGCGGACGTCGGCGGTGATGTCGGGCGCGAGGAGCAGCGAGGAGTGGCCGCCGCTCACCAGCAGCGCCATCGTCGGCTCGGGCAGCGGACCGTGTTCCAGCTGGTCGACGCAGATATGGGAGGCGAGGTGGTTGACGCCGTAGAGCGGCTTGCCGAGAGCGTAGGCGTACGCCTTGGCGGCCGAGACGCCGACCAGCAGCGCGCCCGCGAGCCCGGGGCCCGCGGTGACGGCGATGCCGTCGAGGTCGGAGGCGGCGACCCCGGCGTCCTTCAGCGCACGCTGGATCGTGGGGACCATCGCCTCCAGATGGGCACGGCTGGCGACCTCGGGGACGACACCGCCGAACCGGGCGTGCTCGTCCACGCTGGAGGCGACGGCGTCGGCGAGGAGGGTGTGGCCGCGGACGATGCCGACACCGGTCTCGTCGCAGGAGGTCTCGATGCCGAGGACGAGGGGTTCGTCAGCCATGGGTCTCGGTTCCTTGTACTGAGGTCGCGGGGTTCGCGGGATTCGCTGTGTTCGTGGCGGACGCGGGGCTCGCGGAGTTCGCGGGGGCCGCGGGGTGCACCGGGTCCGTGGCGGATTCGCCGGTCTCGGCGTCCGCGGTCGTGGCGGTGCTCGCCGTCGCGGGGTCGGCCAGCCGCATCACCAGGGCGTCCACATTGCCGGGCTGGTAGTAGCCCTTGCGTATGCCGATGGGCTCGAAGCCGAAGCGCTCGTACAGCCGCTGGGCGCGGGCGTTGTCGACCCGCACCTCCAGCAGCACCTCACGGCATTCGAAGGCGGTGGCGGCCGTAAGGAGGTCGGTGAGGATACGGGCGCCGAGGCCGGTGCCCCAGTGGTCGCGGGCGGCGGCGATGGTCTGGACGTCGCCGGTGCGGTCGAAGACGGCGAGCCCGGCGTAGCCGACCAGCCGGGGCCCGCTCTCCGCCACCACATAGTGCCGGGTGGCGTCCCGGCCCCGGGCATGGGCGAGTTCGGACCAGAACATCCCCCGCGACCAGGCGTCCTCGGGGAACAGCTCCTCTTCGAGCTCCATCACCCGGTCCAGGTCCCACCAGCGCATCTCGCGCAGCGTCACGGTCGTGCCGGTGCCGGTCACTTCGGCGTGACCACCTTGTAGTTGGCGGGCACCTTGGCGTCGGGGCGGCGCAGATACAGGGGCCGGGGCGGCGGCAGCTCCTCGCCCCGCGCCAGCTTCTCGGCGGCGAGCGAGGCGAGCGCGCCCGCCGACTGATGCTCCGGCATCCCGGGCGGTACGTCGGCGAAGGCCGCCGGGTAGAGCAGCGCGCCCGCGCCGATCGCGGGCAGCCCCGCGATCCGCTCGGCGAGATCGGCGGGGTGGTCGACGGCGGGCTCGGTGGCACGGGTACGGGCGTCGTCGTAACGCGCCCAGTAGACCTCCTTGCGCCGCGCGTCCGTGGCGACGACGAAGGGGCCCTCCAGACCGGCCCGCCCGGCGGCGTACGCGATCCCGTCCAGCGTGCACAGCCCGTGGACGGGCACGCCGAGGGCCGCCCCGAAGGTGGCCGCGGTCACCAGGCCGACGCGCAGTCCGGTGTACGGGCCCGGACCCGCACCGACGACGATCTCCGTCACCGCGCCCAGCTCGGTGCCCGCCTCTTTCAGCGTCCGGTGGACGGCGGGCAGCAGCAGCTCGCCGTGGCGCCTGGCGTCCACCTCGGAGGACTCGGCGATCACTGCGGAGCCGTCGTGCAGGGCGACGGTCACGGCGGGGGTGGCGGTATCAAGAGCGAGCAACAGCACGAGGACAGCCTACGGCGCGCCGGGAGGTCGTTCCTTCGCGCCGAATTCCGTAGCGGGTGGCGTAGCGGCTTTCGTAGCGGGTGTCATGGCGGCTTTCGTGGCGGGTGTCGCACCGGCTTTCGTACCGACGGTGGAACAGCTCGGCCACCGGTTGGCCGGAGCGCGGCGGTGCGGTGGGCGCCGGTGCTACCGTCACCGTAAGTGTGTACGGGCCGTCGGCACGTACTGACCGCAGGAGAGGGAAGCCACCGTGCCAAGGAGCAGTACCGGGCCTGCTGTGGCCGTACTCACCGTCGCCGCGCTGGGCGTCGTCGGGTTCCTCGGCTACCAGGCCGCCGCGACCGCGCCCGACCATCCGACCCAGGCGCGGCCCGGGTCGCACTCCGCCCAGCACAAGAAGAAGGACAAGGACCAGACGGAGTCGAAGCAGAAGCCCACCGCCCTCCCGGCCGGATCCGGCACCGGCGTACGGGTCGTCTACGCCGTGGGCGACAGGCGGGTCTGGCTGGTCGGCTCCGACGGCAAGGCCACCCACACCTTCGCGGTGGGCCCCAGCCCGGCCAGCCCCGACCCGGGGACCTACGCGGTGACCTCGCGTAACAAGGG
The DNA here is from genome assembly GCF_040653035.1 of Streptomyces malaysiensis subsp. malaysiensis. Lineage (NCBI taxonomy): Bacteria > Bacillati > Actinomycetota > Actinomycetes > Kitasatosporales > Streptomycetaceae > Streptomyces > Streptomyces malaysiensis. The sequence goes on along the minus strand of NZ_JBEZNG010000009.1, from coordinate 214,389 downwards.
CGGGGTCGGATCGGACGGAGTGCAGGTCGAGCACGTCGTCGTCTTCCACTCGCAAGGGGGAGTCGTGTTCGGTTTCAGCGCGGCGGTGGACGGGTCGATGCCGGACCCGAACGCGCGCAAGCGGACCGGGGCCGTCCGGGAGAGCCGGGCGGACGGCGCGGCGATGTGGGAGTTCGCCCAGGTGGACACGAAGGTCGTCGTCGTCCCTTAGCGCTTCGGGCCTTGGGTCCTTGTGGGTTGACGCGGCGTATGGCTACGCCGCGTGTGGCTACGCCGCGTCGCGCTCCTCGTCCTCCGCCTCGTCCGTCGTGGACGCCTCGGCGGACGCGAGGGTCTCCTCCTCGGTCGGCCGCGGCGGCGTCGAGACCGCGCTCGCCGCCGCACACGCCGCCAGGAGCTCCGACATCGACGGTGACCGGTCCTCGCGCGTGGCGCCGGGCCCGGCCACGGAGTCGTGGGCCGACATGGATGCCTCCTGAGGGTCCTGGGGCAGTCGAGCGGAGTTAGGCAGACCTAACCCACGCTTTCTCCCACCATGTGACCACGGGTGATGCCCGGAATGCAACAGCATACCGACGGCTTGTCGGAAACTACCCGGCATCTGCACGGGATGTGCGACCAGCGCCGCTGTACAGGGCCGGGGCCCGCGTCGCCGACGCGCGGCGTTGCGCCGGCGTCGCTATTACGGGGGTCGCCGACGGGAGGCCGCTACTCCGCGTCACCACCGCAGGCGTGGCCACCCGGCGTCACCACCGCGGCATCGCCACCCCCGTCACCACCGCGGCATCGCCACCCGCGTCACCGCCGCGGCATCGCGACCCCGGCATCGACACCCCGGCGTCGCTACCCCGCCAGCGACGCCAGGTCCTCCCCCGCCCAGCGGGGGCCCACGCCCGTCACCACCACGTCCCGTACGTCGTCCACGTCGGCGGCCATCGTGTCCGTGACCGCCGTGTCGCCGCCCACCGTCCGCTGGATCACCACATGCAGCCGGTCCTCCGACAGCCCCTCGACCTTGCCCTCGCCCCACTCCACGGCCACCACCGAATCCGGCAGGGAGACATCGAGGTCCAGGTCCTCCATCTCGTCGAGGCCGCCGTTCAGCCGGTAGGCGTCGGCATGGACCAGCGGCGGGCCGTCGCCCAGCGAGGGGTGCACGCGGGCGATCACGAAGGTGGGGGAGGTGACGGCGCCACGGACGCCGAGGCCCTCGCCCAGGCCCCGCGTCAGGGTCGTCTTGCCCGCGCCGAGTTCACCGGTGAGCAGCACCAGATCGCCGGGGCGCAGCAGCTTGGCGAGTCTGCGGCCCAGGTCCCGCATCTGGTCGGGAGAGGTGACGGTGATGCGCGTGCCTACGTCCATACTCGCCGATGGTACGGGCCCGAAAAGCCCGCCGCGGACCGCTGTACGGCCCGCCCCGAACGCCCGAGCCAGGCGGCGGCGAGGCGACTGGCCGACGCGGCCGGGCGCCCGGCGGCGGGCGATCACCAGCCGGGCAGCCACCAGGTCGCCGGGCGGACACCGGCCGGACCGGCACCGGGCCGCCGCTCACCGGGTGGGCTGGCACCGGTCACCCGACACGGCCACCGGACCGCCGGACAGGCGCCCGACCCCTGGACAGATCAAACAGGCCCCGGGCCGCCGGACACCGAGCCGCCCGGCACAGGCACCAGGCCACCGAGAGCATGCACCGGACCACCGGACAGACACCGGACCACCGCACGGACACCAGACCACCCCGCAGGCAGACCGGACACGCGCACCACACCGCCGGAGACGGCCACCACACCCCGGAGACGGCCACCGGCCGGACCCGCACCGTGACCACCGGACCGGCAGCGCGGACCGAGCCGCCGACGGGAGTCGGTCCTCAGCCCGTGATGCCCCGACCCGCCCGGTCGCCCATCCCGTCCACGGCTCGCATGAGCAGCTGGGTCAGATGGCCGTTGACCACCTCGGGGTGTTCGAGGATGACCAGGTGTCCGGCCTCTTCGAGGATCACCAGCTCAGCGGCCGGAAGCAGCTCCGCGATCGCCTCGCTGTGCTCCATCGGCGTGATGAGGTCCTTGTCGCCCGCGAGCACCAGCACCGGCAGCCCGTCGAAGTGCGGCAGGGCCGCCGCCTTGTCGTGGGCGATGAACGCCGGGTAGAACTCCGCGACCACATCGATCGGCGTGGCCTCGATCAGCCGCTCGGCGAATCGCGCGACCCCCGGGTCCACGTCCTTCGAGCCGAACGAATAGCGCTTGATCAGCCCCGCGAAGAGGTCCGCGGTCGCCCGCCGGCCGCGTTCGACCAGGTCGGCCTGCCAGCCCAGCGCCTTGAGCAGCCCCGGCAGCACCCGCCGTACCGCGTTCACCCCGACCACCGGGAGGCCGAAGCTGACCTCGCCGAGACGGCCCGCCGAGGTGCCGATGAAGGCCGCGGCGATGACCCGCTCGCGGATCAGGTCGGGGTACTGCGCGGCCAGCGCCATCATCGTCATGCCGCCCATGGAGTGGCCGACGAGCACCAGCGGCCCCTCGGGCGCGGCCGCGTCGATCACCGCCTTGAGGTCACGGCCGAGCTGGTCGATGCTGATCGCCTCGCCGTCCGCCTGGGCGCAGCCGCGCGACGAGCGGCCGTGGCAGCGCTGGTCCCAGTAGACGGTGCGGACCACCTCGCGCAGCGCGGAGCGCTGGAAGTGCCAGGAGTCCTGGGCGAGGCAGTAGCCATGGCTGAAGATCATGGTGACGGGGGTGGGGGCGCGGCGCCCGAACCGCCGCTTGCGCCGCGGCGAGGGCGCGGCCGCGTTCTCCCGCATCTCCTCGATCTCGTAGTAGATCTCGGTGCCGTCCTCGGCGACCGCCGTGCCCGGAGTGCCGCGCAGCGTGCCGTACGGCCCCTCGGCGTCCAGCGCGAGCCGCGCCTTGCGCCGTACACCGCGGCCGACCGTGAGCCGCTCGAGCGCGACGCCCGCCGCCGCCCCCGCCGCGAGCACGCCGATCGCGGCTCCCGCGAATCCGGCACCCCGTCGCCAGCTCACGGCTGTGGCCCCCGCCGCGACTCGTGTCGCCATCTCTGCCGTACTGCCGGCCGTGCTCTCGTCGCCCATGGTCAGTTCCCTGTGCCCCCGTCCTCACCTACATAAACGCGGGGGATCCGGGCCGAGATCCTGGTCACGATCTCATAGGCGATCGAGCCCACGGCCCGCGCCCAGTCCTCGGCGGTCGGCTCGCCCCGGTCCCCCGGGCCGAACAGCACCGCCTCGTCCCCCGGGGCGGCCGTGTCGCCGCCCAGGTCCACCACGAACTGGTCCATGGCGACCGTGCCAGCGACGGTCCGCCACTTGCCCGCGACCAGCACCGGCCCGGTGCCCGAGGCATGGCGCGGAATACCGTCCCCGTAGCCGACGGGCACCAGTGCGAGGGTCGTCTCGCCGGGGGTCACATAGCGGTGTCCGTAGGAGACGCCATGTCCGCCCGGCACCCGCTTGACGGAGGCGAGCGTGGCGGAGAGCGTCATGACCGGCCGCAGCCCGAAGTCGGCGGCCGTGCCGAGTTCGGGGCTCGGGGAGATGCCGTAGGTGGCGATGCCGGTCCGGACCAGGTCGAAGTGGGACTCGGGCACGGTCAGGGTGGCCGGGGAGTTGGCCAGGTGGCGCACCTCGGGCCGCAGCCCCGCCCGTTCGGCGTGCGCCACCAGCTCGCGGAAGACCGCCAGCTGGGCGGCGATGGACGGATGGCCCGGCTCGTCGGCGCAGGCGAAGTGGGACCACAGCCCGGTCACCCGGATGGCCCCTTCCGCCTCGGCCGCGCGCGCCTCGTCGACCAGCGCCGGCCAGTCGGCGGGCTGGCAGCCGTTGCGGCCGAGCCCGGTGTCCGCCTTCAGCTGGAGCCGTGCGGTACGGCCGCATGCGCGGGCCGCGGCGACGGCCTCGCGCAGCGCCCACAGCCCGCTGGCCGACACGTCGATGTCCGCCTCGATCGCCTCCCGCCACGGGCCACCGGGCGTCCACAGCCAGCACATCACTCGGCCCGTGTCCCCCGCCGCCCGCAGCGCGAACGCCTCCTCGGGCGTGGCCGTGCCCAGCCAGCCCGCGCCCGCCTCACGGGCGGCGCGCGCACACGGGATCATGCCGTGGCCATAGGCGTCCGACTTCACCACGGTCATCAGCTCGGCCGTGGGTGCCGTGGCGCGCAGCGCCCTCACGTTGGCCCGTAGGGCGGCCAGATCGACCACGGCACGGGCGCGCATCGGTGTCTCGTCCATCTCCGTCAGTCTCTCAGGCCGATCCAGTGACCGGAGTGTGTGCTTCTACGCACGGAGTGCCCTGCTTCCACGCAAGGAGTGCCCTCCGTTCGGGAGACTATGGGCATGAGGATTGCCTACAGCGTCGAGACCGTACGGGCCGCCGAGCGCGAACTCATGGCACGGCTGCCCCAAGGAGCGCTCATGCAGCGCGCGGCGGCGGGACTCGCGGCCGCGTGCGCCGATCTGCTGGGCCGGGTGTACGGCTCCCGGGTCGCCCTGCTCGTCGGCAGCGGCGACAACGGCGGCGACGCGCTCTACGCGGGCGCCCGGCTGGCCCGGCGCGGCGCCGGGGTGACGGCGGTGCTGCTCAACCCCGACCGGGCGCACGGGGGCGGCCTCGCCGCCTTGCGGGCGGCGGGCGGGCGAGTGGCCACCGTTGGCGGCGGGGCCGCCGGTGCCGGGGCCGCCGGTGGCGGCGGCGCGGCGGCGAGCGGCGGGGCGGCGGCGAGCGGCGGACCGATGGCTGGCCGTGGCCCGGCGACGGCCGGGGGCGCGGCGACGGCCGGGGGCGCGGCGACGGCCGGGGGCGCGGCGGCGGGTTCCGGCAGGATGGCGGCGGGCGGCACGGCAGCAGGCAGCGCAGCGGCAGCAGGCGGCGCAGCGCCAAGCGGCGGGCAGGCGGCAGGCGGCGGGCAGGCGGCTGGTGGCGTGGCCTCAGGCAGCGCGGCGGCGGACCGCGGCCTGACGGACGGCGGAAGCGAGGCGAACGGTGACGCCGAAGCGGCCGTGGCCCGCGCCGACCTCGTCATCGACGGAATCGTCGGCATCGGCGGCAAGGGCGGACTGCGGCCCGACGCGGAGCGGCTGGTCCGGGCGGTGCGCGGCATCCTCGTCGCCGTGGACCTGCCCAGCGGGGTCGACGCCGACACCGGCGAGGTACGCGGCTCCGCCGTGCGCGCGGACGCCACGATCACCTTCGGCACGTACAAGCCGGGGCTGCTCATCGACCCGGCCCACACCCACGCGGGCGCCCTGCGGCTGATCGACATCGGCCTGGACGCCCACCTTCCGGCCGACCCCGACCTGGAGGCGCTCCAGCACGAGGACGTGGCCGCGCTGCTGCCCCGGCCCTCCGCGGAGAGCGACAAGTACCGGCGGGGCGTGGTGGGCGTCGTCGCGGGCTCCGCCCGCTACCCGGGAGCGGCCGTACTGGCCGTCTCGGGCGCGCTGCGGGGCGGTGCGGGCGCGGTGCGTTACGTCGGCCCCGCCGCCGACACGGTCATCGCACGCTTCCCCGAGACCCTCGTCCACTCCGGGCCCCCGGCCAAGGCGGGCCGCGTCCAGTCGTGGGTCGTCGGCCCGGGCCTCGGCGACGGCGCGGCGGCCAAGCACTCCCTGGAGGACGTCCTCGCCTCCGATGTCCCGGTCCTGGTCGACGCCGACGGGCTCCACCTGCTGCCGGCCGGGAGTGACCTGCGTAAACGCGAGGCGGCGACGGTCCTCACCCCGCATGCGGGCGAGGCGGCGGCGCTGCTCGGAGTGAGCCGCGAGGAGGTCGAGGCGGGCCGGCTCGCCGCCGTCCGGGCGCTGGCCGAGCGCTACGGCGCGACCGTACTGCTGAAGGGGTCGACCACGCTGGTCGCCGCCGAGCACCAGCCGGTGCGCGTCAACCCCACCGGCGTCGGCTGGCTGGCCACGGCGGGCAGCGGCGATGTGCTGTCCGGGCTGATCGGCTCCCTCCTCGCCACGGGCCTCCCTGCCCGCGACGCGGCCTCGACCGGCGCCTACCTCCACGGCCTGGCCGCCCGCCGCACCACGGCGCCGCATGGCGCGCCCATCGCGGCGTACGACGTGTCGACGGCGCTGACGGACACGTGGCGGGACGTACTGGCCTGAGGGTTCCGCTGGGTGCGGGCTGCTTGTGCGGGTGCCGGTGCGTGGGTGGTTGCGCCGGGTGCGTGGGCGGTGCGGGTGCGTGTTGCTTGTGCGGGTGCGTGGGGGTGCGCCCGCTGTTCGTGGTGGGTGCCGGGGGCGGGGCCTCCGGGGCGGCGCCCTGGACCGCACATTTACGTCGCCGACGAACGAAGATCGTTGAGTTGGTCGGAGATTGGCGCCACAAATATGCGTGAGCGTCCAGGACACCACCCCTCCGACCCCGCCCCCTCCCGCCGCGTCGGCGGCTCCCCGCCGGTGGCACAGAGCCCGGCGAGGTCCCCGGCCCGCCCGGTGGCGGGCACTGCGCCTCATTGGCAACGCCCAACCCTGGCCCAGATCCCGCTCGACCGGGGCCTCTCCGTCTCGCGGCTACCCGCCCGATCCGCGTAGGTCGAGCACCATCACGTCATGCAGCACCGCGCCCTCCCACGGGTGTGCCTCCCCCACCTTGCGATATCCCCACGACCGGTACGCGGCCTGCGCGGCCTTGACATCCGGCCGTGCGTTCAGCAGTACGCGCTCCGCCGTGGTGTCGGCGAGCACCGCTTCATGCATCCGGCGCGCCACCCCCAGACGGCGCCACGGGGCCCGTACGGCGAGCTCCATCAGCCCGAACGTCCGCCGCCCGTCCTCGCGGCGCAGCTCGTCGTCCACGGGCGTGATGAGCCGGTCCCACCAGCCGGTGCTCGGGCTCAGCGGATAGCCATAGGCGATGCCGACCGGCTCACCGTCACCCGTGCGGGCGAGTGCGGCCGAGAAGGTCTTCTTACGGACCTGCGAGCGGAACCGCCGGAAGTTCGCGTCGATCGACTCCGGGGTCTTGTCGTATAGCGGTTCGGCGAACGCCTCGGCATAGACCAGAGTGAACGCGTCCTCGGCCTGGGCCGCAGCAGCGCCATCCATGCGCTCGACGGCGATCGTCCCGCTCATGAACACCCTCCTCGTGCGACCTCGCGGATACGGGCGGACTGTTGGACGACCGTAAGGCAGACGCGAGGAGGCGCGTCAGCTGACGTCCTTCTCGATCGCTTCGAAGATGTCCGAGTCCGTCTCCTGCTGCCAGCCGGGAAGATCCGCCCAGTCGGCGACGTACCCGGGCTTCGGGTCCTCGAAGTGCCGGTACATCTGCGCGATCCAGCACGTCGCGACGAAACGCCCCTCGCTCAGCTCCAGGAACTGCCGCACCTGCTCGTACACCGCTCCGGCAGCCGTACGCTCCCACTCCGGGGTCTCCTCCCAGGGGGTCACATAACCCGGCTTGGGTTCCCCGGGAAAGTGCCGCCGCACCCCCGCGATCCACGCCTCCCGGAACAGCCGGGCACCCTCGGTCCGCGACATCCCTGCTCCTTTCGTCAGTTCACGCTCAGTGCCTTGATCTCGGCATCCAACTCGGCAACCCGCACATCGCGAGCGAGGGAGCCGAAGTCCATACGCAGGGCCTGGAGTCTACGAGCGACGTAACCGGAGGAGGATTCCCGCGCCAGGTGGATCGCCTTGCGGGCGTAGACGACAGCCTGCTCCGGGTCCTTGCGCTTGACGCCGATGGCGGCCAGATTCGCGAGCACGGCACCTCGGCGCCGAAAGGACTGACCCTCTGCCAGGGCACCCTGTCGAAGGGCGCTCTGAAGTACCTGCTCAGCGAGGTCGAGCCGACCCAGCTGGAGGCGCCGAGCTCCTCCGCGAGTCGGGAGCCATCAAAGCCGCGACGGGAGCTTGAAGCCCTCGGGGTGAGGCGTATCAACGTAGATCAAATCCGTCCCTTCGGGCGGGGAGCGCAGGGGCGCGCCCCAGAAATCTCCGGATTGTGCGGCCGGTGCGGCATCGGCCGAGCTGCCGTCGGTCCGGATGGGCGTGTGTCCCCGTGTGTGTTCTCCGCCAACCTGCTGGACGTCGGGAACGTTCGAAGCACCCCACTGGCCACTATCCTCGGCAGTCCCGCCATGGCCGAGCGAATGCGGCCCAAGGAACTGAAGGCGATGAACCGTGAACTGCCAGGACCCGGTTTCTGGGCACTGATTCAGCCGCACACGGGAGTCCTGTCCCAAGCGCAGCCCACCGCACGGGGGTTCGGCTCTGATCTGACAGCCATCATCGAGTGCGAGAAGGGTCCCTTCTTCGTCAAGGCCATGCGTAACCGTCCTGGGGGACGGCGTGCCTCACTCATCCGGGAAAGGCTCATCAACCCGGCCGTGCAGCCGATTTCCCCCACCCTGCTCTGGCACGCGGACGACGACGAATGGCTCGCCCTGGGATTCGACGTCGTGGACGCCCGCCGGTCGGACTTCACCCCTGCCTCGCCCGATCTGCCAGGAGTGGTCGACCTCGTTGACCGACTCGGTGACCTGCCCATCCCGGATATCGCCCGGGACTGGCCGGAGAGCCGCTGGGACCGGTTCGCGGTTGATGAGACCGAAGCTGAACTGTTCCGGGGTGACGCGCTGCTCCACACCGACATCAACCCCAGCAACCTGATCCTCGGGGAGCGCGGCCGATGGATCGTGGACTGGTCCTGGCCGACCCGAGGAGCCGGGTTCATCGACCCCGCATGCCTTGTTGTTCAGCTCATCGCCGCCGGGCACACCCCCGAGGCGGCTGAGGCGTGGGCGGCCGGGTGCAGAGCATGGGCGGACGCGGACTCCATCGCGATCGACGCGTTCGCCGCCGCCACCCGACGCATGCACCGATCGCGCGCCGACCGGCACCCCGAGGCCACCTGGCTCGAAGCGATGGCCGCAGCCGCAGGGGCGTGGGCCGTCCACCGGGGCGTGGCCGAGGTGCCTGGCCAGGCGATGACATAGGCATGCACGCTGATCGGCCGCCCGCGCCACCGGGCGGGCCGGGGACCTGGCTGGGTTCTGTGCCACCGGGCGGGTGGTCGCCGACGCGGCGGGAGGGGGTGGGGTCGGAGGGGTGGTGTCCTGGACGCTCACGCATATTTGTGGCGCCAATCTCCGACCAACTCAACGATCTTCGTTCGTCGGCGACGTAAATGTGCGGTCCAGGGCGCCGCACCGGAGGCCCCGCCCCCGGCACCCACCACGAACAACAGGCGCACCACAGCAACCACGACGCACCCGCACCAGCAAGCGCACCGGCACCACCCACGCACCCGGCCCACCGCCCACGCACCCGCGCCCGTCACCGGAGCGACCGCGCGGGGCCCGGGGCGGAGCCCCGGCGGGGGGGTGGGGGCGGAGCCCCCGCACCCGCACCCGCCCGCCCTCACCCCTCCGCGATCACCAGCGCCGACGCGACCCCCGCGTCATGGCTCAGGGAGACGTGCAGCCCCCGCACCCCCAGCCGGTCCGCGCACACGGCGACCGTGCCGCGGACCGAGAGGCGGGGGCGGCCGCTGGGTTCGGTGAGGATCTCGGCGTCCGTCCAGCGGAGGCCGCCGGGGGCGCCCAGGGACTTGGCCAGGGCCTCCTTGGCCGCGAAGCGGGCGGCGAGGGAGGCCATACCGCGGCGCTCCCCGCTCGGCAGCCACAGCTCGCGGTCGACGAACAGCCGGTCCGCCATCCCGGGGGTGCGCCGCATCGCGTCGTCGAAGCGGTCGATCTCGGCGACGTCGATACCGACGCCGATGATCACGGCGTCACTCGACGCGGCGCGCGACCCGGCACTCGACCCAGCGCACGACGCAGCACTCGACGCATCGCGCGACTCGGCACTCGACGGGTCCGACCGGGCCCAGCGGTCACTCGACCGTCACCGACTTGGCCAGGTTCCTCGGCTGGTCGACCTCATTGCCGCGCGCCGTCGCCAGCTCGCACGCGAAGACCTGCAACGGCACGGTCGCGACCAGCGGCTGAAGCAACGTAGGCGTGGCGGGGATCTCGATCAGGTGATCGGCGTACGGGGCCACCGTCTCGTCGCCGCGCTCGGCGATCACGATGGTGCGGGCGCCCCGGGCCCGGATCTCCTGGATATTGGAGACGATCTTGTCGTGGAGGACCGACCGCCCGCGCGGCGACGGCACGACCACCACGACCGGCACATCCTGCTCGATCAGCGCGATCGGCCCGTGCTTGAGCTCGCCGGCCGCGAAGCCCTCGGCGTGCATGTAGGCGAGCTCCTTGAGCTTGAGCGCGCCTTCGAGAGCGACGGGGAATCCCACATGCCGCCCCAGGAACAGCACGGTGTTCTTGTCGGCAAGGGTCCGGGCCAGCTCCCGCACCGGCTCCATGGTCTCCAGGACCTCGTCCACCTGGGTCGCGATCTCGGACAGCTCGCGGATGACGGACAGAATCTCGTCGCCCCACTTGGTGCCGCGCACCTGGCCCAGGTAGAGCGCGACGAGGTAGCAGGCCACCAGCTGGGTGAGGAACGCCTTGGTGGAGGCGACCGCGACCTCGGGCCCGGCATGGGTGTAGAGCACCGCGTCCGACTCGCGCGGAATCGTGGAGCCGTTCGTATTGCAGATGGCCAGCACCTTCGCGCCCTGCTCCCGCGCGTGCCGCAGCGCCATCAGGGTGTCCATGGTCTCGCCGGACTGGGAGATGGCGATGACGAGGGTGCGCTGGTCGAGGATGGGATCGCGGTAGCGGAACTCGCTGGCCAGCTCCGTCTCGCAGGGGATCCGGGTCCAGTGCTCGATGGCGTACTTGGCGATCATGCCCGCGTGGTACGCGGTGCCGCACGCCACGATCACCACCTTGCTGACCTCGCGCAGCACCGAGGCCGGGATGCGCACCTCGTCCAGGCAGAGGTTCCCGGCCAGGTCGATCCGGCCGAGCAGGGTGTCCGCGACGGCCTTCGGCTGCTCGGCGATCTCCTTGAGCATGAAGTAGTCGTAGCCGCCCTTCTCGGCGGCGGAGGCGTCCCAGTCCACGTGGTATGGGCGGACCTCGGCCGGCGCCCCCTCGAAGTCGGTGACGGTCACACCGTCCCGGCGGGCCTCCACGACCTGGTCCTGGCCCAGCTCGATGGCCTCGCGGGTGTGGGCGATGAAGGCGGCCACATCGGAGGCGAGGAACGCCTCGTCCTCGCCGACGCCGACGACCAGCGGCGAGTTGCGGCGCGCCCCGACCACCACATCGGGCGCGTCCGCGTGCACCGCGACCAGCGTGAAGGCGCCCTCCAGCCGGCGGCACACCTGGCGCATCGACTCGGCGAGGTCGCCGCAGGAGGAGAACGACTCGGCGAGCAGATGCGCCACGACCTCGGTGTCGGTCTCGGAGGCCAGCTCATGGCCGCGCTCGGCCAGCTCGGCGCGGAGCGCGGCGAAGTTCTCGATGATGCCGTTGTGGACGACCGAGACCCGGCCCGCGTTGTCCAGGTGCGGATGGGCGTTGGCGTCGGTCGGGCCGCCGTGGGTGGCCCACCGGGTGTGGCCGATGCCGGTGCCCCCGGTGGGCAGCGGGCGGTCGGCCAGCTCCTTCTCCAGGTTGCCCAGCTTGCCCGCCTTCTTCGCGGCCGCGAGCCCGCCGTCGGCCAGCACGGCGACGCCCGCCGAGTCATAGCCGCGGTACTCGAGCCGCTTGAGCCCGGCCAGGACCACATCGAGGGCCGACTGCCCTCCCACATAACCAACGATTCCGCACATGGACGCAGCGTACGGCCCCGGCCCCCGGCCCGGGGTGACCGACCCCACGCCGGGGGACCGCTCACTCGGCCGGTCCCTGCCATGACAATGAGGGGGTGATCACGTCAACCGCGCGCGATGCGCGCACCGTGCGCGGCCCGCACCGGCGGGGCGGCGAGGCTACTCCGTATGTGGACCTGTCGCGCGCCGAGTGGAGCGCGCTGCGGGACAAGACCCCGCTGCCGCTGACCGCCGAGGAGGTCGAGAAGCTGCGTGGACTCGGCGATGTCATCGACCTCGATGAGGTACGTGACGTCTATCTGCCGCTGTCCCGGCTGCTCAACCTCTATGTGGCCGCCACCGGCAATCTGCGCGGCGCGCTCAACACCTTCCTCGGCGATACGAAGCGGGGCAACGGCGCCCAGCCCGGTACGCCCTTCGTGATCGGCGTGGCGGGCAGCGTCGCGGTCGGCAAGTCGACCACCGCCCGGCTGCTCCAGGCGCTGCTGGCCCGCTGGCCCGAGCATCCACGGGTGGAGCTCATCACCACCGACGGCTTTCTGTACCCCAACGCCGAGCTCCAGCGCCGCGGGCTGATGTCCCGCAAGGGGTTCCCGGAGAGCTACGACCGCAGGGCGCTGACCCGTTTCGTCTCCGATGTGAAGGCGGGCCGGGCGGAGGTTTCGGCGCCGGTCTACTCCCACCTGATCTACGACATCGTGCCGGACGAGCGGCTGACCGTGCACCGCCCCGACATCCTCATCGTCGAGGGGCTCAATGTGCTCCAGCCCGCGCTGCCCGGGAAGGACGGGCTGACCCGGGTGGGGCTCGCGGACTTCTTCGACTTCAGCGTGTACGTGGACGCCCGTACCGAGGACATCGAACGCTGGTACCTGGGCCGCTTCAAGAAGCTGCGGGAGACGGCCTTCCAGGACCCCTCCTCGTACTTCCGCAAGTACACCCAGGTCTCCGAGGAGGAAGCGCTGGACTACGGCCGGATGATCTGGCGGACCATCAACAAGCCCAACCTCCAGCAGAACGTCCAGCCCACGCGCGGCCGGGCCACGCTGGTGCTGCGCAAGGGGCCGGACCACAAGGTGCAGCGGCTGTCCCTGCGCAAGCTGTGAGGAGCGTCGGACCATGCTGCATTTGAGGCTGATCGTCCCCGCCGACCGCACCGAGGGCGTGGTGCGCACGATCGAGGAGACGGTCGGCACCACCCATCTGGTGGTGCTGCCGGGCGCCGCCCGCGAACCCGCGGGGGACGTCGTCATGTGCGACGTGGCGCGCGAGGCCGGGGACGCCCTGCTGGGCGACCTGCGTGAACTGGGCCTTGACGAGGCCGGTTCGATCGCGGTGGAGAGCATCGACCTGTCGCTGTCCAAGCGCGCCGACCAGGCGGAGGAGGAGGCGCCCGGCGAGGGCGCGGACGCGGTCCTGTGGGAGCACCTGGCGGACGCCACCCACGAGGAGTCCACGCTCTCGGTGACCTATCTCGCCTTCCTCGTCATCGCGACGATGATCGCGGCATGCGGTGTGGTGCTGGACAACGCGATCCTGATCGTCGGTGCGATGGCGGTCGGGCCGGAGTTCGGGCCGCTGGCGGGGCTGTGCACCGCGCTGGTGCGGCGGGCGCCGCGGCTGGCCGCCCGCTCGGCGATCGCGCTGCTGGTCGGGTTCGCGGCGGCGATGGCGCTGACCACCGGCTTCAGCATCGTCATGGACGCCGTGGGGCTCTTCGATCGGGACATGCTGGAGCGCGCCCGGCCGAACACGGACTTCATCTGGAAGCCGGACATGTTCTCGTTCGTGGTCGCCGTGCTCGCGGGCATCGCGGGAACGCTCTCGCTGACCTCGGCGAAGTCCGGTGCGCTGGTGGGCGTGGCGATCTCGGTGACCACGGTGCCTGCGGCGGCCAACGCGGCGGTGGCGCTCGGGTACGGGGAGATCGACCAGATGTGGGGGTCGACGGAGCAGCTGCTGCTGAATCTGGTGGGGATCGTGGTGGCGGGGACGTTGACGCTGGTGGCGCAGAAGGTGTTGTGGGGGCGGCGGGTGGTCTCCCCCGGGGGCTCCGCCCCCGGCCCCCCGCCGGGGCTCCGCCCCGGACCCCGCTCCTCAAGCTCCCCCAGCTACCGCTGGGAGGTGCCCCCTGGAGAGGCTGGCCGGCCGCGGCCCCCGCAGGGGCCTGACCCGGCCGACGTGGGGTGACACCGCCCGCGCGAGGCGGCCACCCCCGGGCTCCACCGAGTGGGACGGCGGCAGCCCCACCCCACCTGCTGGCCCAGAGCCCACGTGACCGGTCGGCCCCACCAAGGCCACCAGGTCAGAACCCACATGACGGCCGCCCCGCCCCGCCCGCTGAGCAGATCCGCGGAAGTCCGCCCCGGGTCGAAGGGCGGGCGCGCTGTCGGGGCGCGGGGGCTGCATTTTTGTGCGGTTCCGCCGGGTGAGTGCGGTCGGCCGCGATGGCGCCGCGGGCTGTCGACGGATCGGCCACGGCGGCGCCGCGAACCACCATCGGCCGAGCGGAGCGTCAGCCCAGGGCCGACTTCACCGCGTCCGCCAGGCGGCCCGCCACCGAGCGGGCCTGCTCGATGTCGGCGGCCTCGACCATGACCCGGACCAGCGGCTCGGTGCCCGAGGGGCGGAGCAGGACGCGGCCGGTCTCGCCCAGCTCGCGCTCCGCCTCGGCGACGGCCGCGGCCAGGTCGGCGCTGGAGGCGACGCGGGACTTGTCCACGTCGGGGACGTTGATCAGCACCTGCGGCATGCGCTCCATGACGGCCGCGAGGTCGGCCAGGGTACGGCCGGTCGCGGCCACGCGGGCGGCCAGCAGCAGACCGGTGAGCGTGCCGTCACCGGTGGTGGCGTGGTCGAGAACGATCACATGCCCGGACTGCTCGCCGCCCAGCGCGTAGCCGCGGGTCTTCATCTCCTCCAGGACGTAGCGGTCCCCGACCGCCGTCTGGACCAGGTCGACGCCCTCCCGCCGCATGGCCAGCTTGAAGCCGAGGTTGGACATCACGGTGCCGACCACGGTGCCCTTGCGCAGCTCGCCCGCCTCGCGCATGGCCAGGGCCAGGACGGCGAGGATCTGGTCGCCGTCGACCTCGCGGCCGGTCGCGTCCACCGCGAGACAGCGGTCGGCGTCCCCGTCGTGGGCGACACCGAGGTCCGCCCGGTGCTCCACGACGGCGGCCTGGAGCCGGGCGAGGTGGGTGGAGCCGTAGCCGTCGTTGATGTTGACCCCGTCCGGGTCGGTGCCGATCGTCACGACCTCGGCCCCGGCCCGCGCGAACGCCTCCGGGGAGACCCGGGCGGCGGCGCCGTGCGCCCCGTCGATGACGATCTTGAGGCCGTCGAGCCGGTTGGGGAGGGCACCGACCAGGTGGGACACATAGGTGTCGAAGCCCTCGTCGTACTCCCGGACCCGGCCCACCCCGGTGCCGGTCGGCCGGTCCCAGGGCTCACCGGAGGCGTGGGCGCGGTACGTGGTCTCGATGCGGTCCTCGAGCTCGTCGGCCAGCTTGTGGCCGCCGCGGGCGAAGAACTTGATCCCGTTGTCGGGCATCGGGTTGTGGCTCGCGGAGAGCATCACCCCGAGGTCCGCGTCCAGCGCCCCGGTCAGATGCGCGACGGCCGGCGTGGGCAGCACGCCGACCCGCAGCACATCCACCCCGGCGCTGGCCAGCCCCGCCACCACGGCCGCTTCCAGGAACTCCCCGGACGCTCGCGGGTCCCGCCCGACCACCGCCACCGGTCGATGGCCCTCGAAGGTTCCCGCCTCGGCGAGCACATGCGCCGCCGCTACCGACAGGCCAAGCGCCATCTCAGCCGTCAGATCGGCGTTCGCGACGCCGCGCACACCATCCGTACCGAAGAGTCGTCCCACTGGTGTCCTCCGAAGTTACGAGCTGGGGGGCTGAAGTTTGCTTGTAGGTATACGCCCCCCGGTGGCGATAGCCGAACGCCCCGGAGGCACAGGTGGTGCCGCCGGGGCGTTCGGGTGAAGCAGCGGTGTCGCGATGGGCGTCAGCGCTTGCTGTACTGCGGCGCCTTGCGGGCCTTCTTCAGACCGGCCTTCTTACGCTCGGTGGCGCGGTCGTCACGGGTCAGGAAGCCGGCCTTCTTGAGGGGGCCGCGGTTGTTGTCCACGTCCGCCTCGTTCAGCGCGCGGGCGATGCCCAGGCGCAGCGCCCCGGCCTGACCGGAGACGCCGCCGCCCGAGATGCGGGCGATGACGTCGTAGCGGTCGTCCAGCTCGAGCACCTTGAAGGGCTCGTTGACTTCCTGCTGGTGGACCTTGTTGGGGAAGTACTCCTCGAGCGTACGCCCATTGATCTTCCACTGCCCGCTGCCCGGCACGATGCGGACGCGCGCCACGGCGTTCTTGCGGCGCCCGGTGCCGGCGGCCGGCTGCGGGTCACCGAAGCGGGAGGCGAGCGACTCGGAGGTGTACTCCGACTCGACCGTCTCGACGCTCTCGGTGGTGTACTCCTCGACGTCGAGGGGAACCTCGGCGGGGGTCTCGACAGGGGTCTCGGCGGTGGTCTCGGCCACGATGCTCCTCAGATTCTCTTCGTCGTAAGGGGTGGCCGGACTACTGCGCGACCTGGGTGATCTCGAACGGGACCGGCTGCTGAGCGGCGTGCGGGTGCTGGTCGCCCGAGTACACCTTCAGCTTCGAGAGCATCTGACGGCCCAGGGTGTTCTTGGGAAGCATGCCCTTGATGGCCTTCTCGACGGCCTTCTCCGGGCTCTTCGCCAGCAGCTCGTCGTAGCGGATGGAGCGCAGGCCACCCGGGTAGCCGGAGTGGCGGTACGCCATCTTCTGGGTCCGCTTGTTACCGGAGAGGTGCACCTTGTCGGCGTTGATGATGATGACGAAGTCACCAGCGTCGACATGAGGTGCGTACACCGGCTTGTGCTTGCCCCGCAAAAGGGTGGCGGCCTGAGAGGCCAGACGGCCCAGAACCACGTCGGTGGCGTCGATGACGTGCCACTGACGCTGGACGTCGCCGGGCTTGGGGCTGTACGTACGCACGGTCGTAGCCTTCGCTTCTTCAGTGAGTGGAGTCTCCCCGGGTCCGCGAGGACCGGGAGGACAGGTCCGGACAAGGCCACCCGGACGATCACGACAGCCCTGGCCGCACATCGGTGACGCATCCGAGTGCCTGCCGCTGGTCATCGGCCCGGTGGACCGGCGTAACGGCCTCTCACGTGAGAACGAGCAAGCCAATACGCATAACGAACTGGCAGAATACCGGCCCGCCCCCACGCGGGTCAAAACGCCCCCGCGCTCACGGATGGGTCCGTCGACCGCGTCCGAGCGCGGTCCGGGTCAAAACGCCCGCGCCCCGCGGACGGGGTTCCCGACGCGGACCGGTCGCGGGCCGTGCCCGGTGCGCGGCGTCCCGCCGGTGGGTCCAAAGCGTCACCCGGCCGGTCTAAGATGCGCGCCATGAGCTATGGGCAAGGGGGGCCTTACGGGCCCGGGGGGCCTCAGCCGCCCCAGCCGTCGACACCGGACTGGTCGGCGCTCGCCGACCGGTCCGCCGCGCGCAACCGCCGCCGCAAGCTGCTCTTCATCGGCGGCGGGGCGCTGGCCACCGCCGCCGTCGCCGCGATCGTCGCCACCGCCGTGATCAGCAGCGGCCATAAGGACAACGGCGGCGGCGACTCGTCCGGCGGGCTGCCCACGCCCCAGGACCTCCCCAGCGAGTCGGCGGCGCCAGAGCCCACGTTCTCCGATGTGGCGCCGCCCGCGCCGCCGAAGCCGCTGGACATCATCTCCAGCGCCCGGCGGGACAAGGCGCCGCTGAGCCCGGCCACACTCTTCCCCGAGAAGAGCGCCGCGAAGGACGACCGCTCCTACGCCAAGGCGGCGACCGCCTCGACGACCAGCTGTGCCGCCGCCACCCAGGGGGCGCTCGGCTCGGTCCTGGTGAACAACGGATGCCGCAAGCTGCTCCGGGCCACGTTCTCCCGGGACGGCGTCGCGGTGACCGTCGGCGTCGCCGTCTTCGACGGCAAGGCGGCGGCCGAGAAGGCCAAGGACCAGTACAAGCCCAATATCGCCTCGCTCTCGGGCGGGGACATCCCGGCCTTCTGCCGCCGTACGGCCTGCCAGAGCTCGGCGAACGCGATCGGGCGGTACGCCTACTTCACGATCTCCGGCTATGCGTCGGGCAAGGCCGTCACGGCGTCGGACACCGCCGCCCTCCAGGCCGGCCGCGATGTGGCCGACTACACCTTCCGCCGCATCCTGGCCCGCGGCAGCACCCAGGCGTCGGCGGAGGCGGCCGCCACCAACGGAGGCTGAGTTGTCGGGCGGGGGCCGCCGGGCAGAGGCCGCCAGGGCCTCCCCGCCCGTCGCGCTATAACCGCGCTCCGCGCTCCGCGTTCCGTTACGACGCGGCCCCCGCGTTCCGCTACGACGCGGCGCCCCGCGTCGCCTTCTCCACCTTCGCCACCTGCGCGGACACCAGCTCGGCCGGGATCTCGGACTTCGTGGGGTCCGCGATGTTCACCCCGAAGAAGACCGTCACCTGCGCCCCGGTCCGCACGACCGTGAACTTGATGACGGCCTTCTCCTTGCCCGCGTCATGCAGGCTGAAGGCCACCGCCTCATCCCCGGCCTTGGGCGCGTCCAGCGATGTCACCTTCTTGACGTCCGCCTTCTCGCCCGAGCCGTCCTCGGCCGGGAATCCGCCCTGGCAGGCGGTCACGGCCTCGCGCAGGTCCTTCACCGTCCGCTCGGCGTCGCCCGGTCCGTAGGAGGAGATCCGGATCAGGCCGGTGCCGCCGACCCGCGCCTTGGTGAGGTCGGTGGCGTAGGCGCGGTGGACGCTGGCCTCGGGCGCCGGGTCGTACCGGGTGCCCATCAGCGCGGCCAGCGGCTGGCATTGGGCCTTCTGGGACTTGGCGGAACCGCCCTCGTCGACCTCCTTGTCCGTCATCTTCTGGACCTCGAGCCCCTTGACCTCACCGTTGGTCAGGGCGGCCTTCGCCAGGGCGGATTCGGACAGCGGCTTCCCGGCCGGGGCGGTGCTCGCGGCGGCCTTGTCGCCCTGCTCGGCGCCGCCGGACTGCTTGGCGCCATCGGCCTTGCCGTCGCCGGAGTCGCTGCCGCATCCGGTCATCAGCCCCAGCGCCGCCACCACCGCGACGGCCGCGCCCACGGCCCGTTTCGCACCGGACTCGTTCATTCCTCTGTCCACCCCTGGTCGATATCGGGCCCGTACGGCCACCGCACGGACACCCCGCAGACTCCCAGAACACCGGGAGGGTTGTAATCCCTTTCCCAAATGTGGTGGATCCCATATCACCACACGCATAAGCAACCTTCGGCGCCCTGACCAGTCTTACCGACCGATCGGTCCTTACTGACTCCATACCGGCATCACACCGGCCCCATATCGGCCCAATGCAGCATGGTTCGGAGCCAGAACACAGCACGGCTTCGGAGGGGAGGGCACGTCGCGGCAGTTCAGCGCCGCCGCGCGTACATCACCGTGAAGATTTCTTTCCTGCTCCACAACGCCTATGGCATCGGCGGCACCATCCGGTCGACCTTCAATGTGGCCGGGGCGCTCGCCGATCACCACACCGTGGAGATCGTCTCCCTGATCCGCACCATCGACGCCCCGAACCTCCCCCTCCACCCCGCCGTGCGGCTCAGACCCCTGATCGACCTGCGCCCCCGCGAGGACTCCGGGCCCGCCGGGCGCGGGGCCACCGACCTCGGCCATCCGCTGCTGACGCGGCCCAGCGCCCATATCCCCGCCGCCGAGGCCAGGGGTACCACCAACTTCAACGCCCTCACCGATGAGCGCGTGGCCGACCACCTCGACCGCACCGACGCCGATGTCGTCATCGCCACCCGCCCCGGCCTGGTCATCTATCTCGCCGCGCTCGGCCGCACCGGCCGCTTTCTGCGGATCGGCCAGGAGCACCGGCTCCACGGCACCCACCGCGCCGAGATCCGCGCCGCCTGCGACGCCGCCATACCCCACCTCGACGCGTACACCTCCGTCTCCGAGGCCGACGCCGCGACCCACCGGGCCCATCTCCCCGGTGTCACCACCCGGCTGACCGCCTTGCCCAACGGCGTGCCCGCCACCGGGATCGAGCCCTCCGACGGCCGCGCCAAACTGGTCGTGGCCGCGGGCCGGCTGATCCCCGTCAAGCGCTACGACCTGCTGGTGGCCGCCTGGGAGACGGTCGCCGCCAAACACCCCGACTGGCGGTTGCGCATCTACGGCCGCGGCCCCCAACTCCCCGCGCTGCGCCGCCAGATCGACGAGCTCGGGCTGTCCGGGCACATCACGCTCATGGGCGCCCACTCCCCCATCGAGACCGAGTGGGCCAAGGGCGCGATCGCCGCCGTCACCTCCCGCGAGGAGTCCTTCGGCATGACGATCGTGGAGGCGATGCACTGCGGGCTGCCGGTGGTCGCCACCGACTGCCCGCACGGGCCGGGCGAGATCATCACCGATGGCCGGGACGGTCTGCTGGTGCCGGTCGGCGACTCCGACGCGATCGCCAAGGGGCTGCTGACCCTGATCGAGGACGATGAACTGCGCCGCTCGATGGGCGAGGCGGCCCGTATCTCGGCGCGGCGGTACGCACCCGAGCGCGTGGCCGCCGCCTACGAGCGGCTCATCGAGGAACTCCACACCGCCCGCTCCACCGCGGCCCCGGCCCACCGGCGCCGTACGGCAGCGCCCTCGTGGGGCAAGGCGGCCGGGGCGCCGCTGGCCTCCACCCTCAAGGGCGCGGTCAAGCAGCTGATCCGCAGGCCGCTGCGGCCCGTCGGGTCCTGCCGGGTCACCGCCGAGGGCAATCTGTCGGTACTGCTGGAGCCGACCGACCTGCACGGCGAGCTCGAACTGACCGTCACCCGCCGGAGGAGCGACGAGACCCCCTTCCGCGTTCCGCTGCTGCCCCCGGCCGACGCCGGGCCGTCCGCGCCCTGGACGGCCACGCTCGACCGGGCCACGCTCGACCTCGCCGAGGGCCGCTGGGATCTGCATGTGGTCCGCCCCTCCGACGGCGTCCGCCGCCGGGTGGGGTGCCGCTTCGCCGAGGGGCGCGGGCTGCTGGGCCTGGAGCCGCTGCCCGGCTCCCCGTTCACCTGGTGGATCCCCTACCCCACCGTCGACGGCTATCTCGCGCTGCGCGCCTGGCGGCGCCCGGCCCACGCCGAGGCCCGGGTGATCCGCATGGACGCCGAAGGGCTCGCGGTCGAAGGCACCCTGCACGGGGCGCGTTTCGGACCCGACGCGGCCCCGACCGCGGTGGCCACCCCGTCCCGGGGCCCGGCCCGCCCGTTCCTCACCGGGGTCACGGCGCTCGACGGCGGCCGGTTCCGCTTCACCGTGCCGTACGAGCGGATCGAGCAAGCCCGTGACGGCGATCAGGGCACCGCCGTCTGGACCCTGACGCTCCATAAGTCCACCGGGAGCGAGACCCCCATCCGGATCGGCCGGATCGTGGGCGACATCGTGGACCGCGACAAAACGGACCTCTTCCCGGTCACCCACGGTGTCCGGCCCCAGCTCACCCGCACCAATGACCTCTCCATCACCTCCCTCCCCACAGGGAATTGAGGGACTTGGGTCATAGGTGCGGTGTTTGCCGCGGAGATCACCGGTAACACTCGGTGATAACAGCCTCGAGCGAGGGAAATCTCTGCGGAAGGCATGACGATGTCAACAGTCACGCTCATCATCCTGGTGGCGGCCCTGGCCGCCATGGCCGGCCTGGTGATCGCCCCCTCGGTGCGGCAGGGCCGCAAGGGCGATCTGCCGGTCCGGAGCCTGCCCTCGGAAGCCAGGGAGCAGTACGCGGCACGGTGGGCGGGCCTCCAGGAGCGGTTCGTCGACTCCCCCGGATGGGCGCTGCGCGAAGCCGACCGGCTGCTCGGCGCGTTGGCCGTCGACCGCGGCTATCCGGCCGAGTCCGACGAGAAGCGGATGGACGCGCTGTCCGTCCGTCACCCCCGGGAGATCGAGGGCTACCGCCGGCTGCACGCCATGGCGGCGCGGATGAACCACGGTGAGGGAGCCGAGGCCGCCACCGAGCGGATGCGGGAGGCGCTGGTCGCGGCGCGGCCCCTGTTCGAGCAACTGGTCCGCGCACAGCCGCATGACGAGCGCCCGCTCCCGCCCCCGGTCCCCCGTCAGCGGGACCTCGAGCGGGGCCGCATCCCGCGGCAGCGCCTCGGCCCGGCCGCCGATCACTGACCGGTGAGCCGCACCGCCAGCGCGAGGGTGTCATCCGGATGCAGGATCACCGTGTGCATCTCCTCCGCGATGGCGCCGGGGACCTCCTCGATCGGGCTCTGAAGGTGCTTGTGCGCCGCCTCGACCAGGCGCTTCTCACCCTCGATCGGGTCCCGGCGGCTCTCGGTGAGACCGTCGGTGTAGAGCAGGAGGAGGTCCCCGGGGGCCAGCCGCTCGGTCAGCGGCGTCTCGCTCCCGGGCAGCGGAAAGCCGATCCCGCGCCCCCGGGCCTCCAGATACCGGGCCGCCCCGTCGCGGCGCAGCAGCAGCGCGGGCGGATGGCTCCCGTTGGCCAGCCAGAGCTCACCGGTGGCCGGATCGATGCGGGCGAGCTGCACGGTGGCCATCACGGACCGGTCGAAGGGGCGCAGGATCTCGTCGGTGCGGGCCACGATCGACTGGAGGCGATGGCCCTCCAGGGCCAGGGTGCGCACCGCGTGGGTGACGTTGAGCGCGCTGCGCGTACTGGTCACCCCATGGCCCAGCGCGTCCACGATGGTGATGTGGACGGTGCCGTCGGGCAGCACGAACCAGTCGTACAGATCCCCGCCGGTGGGCGCGTCGGTGCCGGCCGGCGCGTAGTGCACGGCGAGTTCGAGCCCGTCGGCCTCGATGGGCGGCGGGCGCAGCGCGTCCTCCAGCTCGCGCAGGGTCTGGCCGTGCGCGGTGCGCAACTGCTTGTCCCGCTCGTCGAGCTGGACGTAGAGCGCGAGCACCCCGCTGTTGGTCTCCGCGAGTTCGTCGTTGAGGCGGCGGTGCTCGGCGGTGAGCGCGTCGGCGGCGGCCACGACGGCGCGCAGCTCCTCCGCGGCGAGGGCCTCGTCGCCGGGCGCCTCTTCAGTGGCGTCCACCGCGGTCACGACCGCGGTGGACGCGGGTGGGGCCGCCGGGAGGCGCCAGACCACCTCCTCCCCGGTCACCGCGTCGGGGGCCATCGGGAGGTCCGCCGCCGATGGACCCGTATCGCCCGGCGTGCGCAGCACCACCGTGAGCAGCCCCTCGTCCGGGTCGTACGCCCACTCCAGAACGGTCTCCCGCCCGGCGCGCAGCGCCGCCCCGGCGGCCTCGGCCGCGGACAGCACGAGGCGCGCCCGGACCGCCGGGTCCAGGGCGTGCTCCCGTGCCAGCGCCCGAACGGCCCGGCTGAGCCCGGCCGTCGTGGCGCAGGTGAGGTTCCTCGTCGTCATGGAAGCCTTAAGGGGGACCTGGCCGCGAGGACCGTGGCGTCGTCGCGGACGCGGCGATGGCCATGGGCGAGTGCGGCGGACAGCAGGGGCGGCGGAAGGCGGAGCACGGAAGGGGGCGGGTCGAGTGCCCAGCGGGCGTCGATCCCGTCGCTGTGCAGCACCGCCGTGGCGCCCTGGGGCAGCGGGAAGCCGTGGACGCGCGGGGTGGGCATGCCCCAGCCGACGATCCCGGGCTGCCCGGTCAGCCGGTGCTGGACGCCGTCGGGGGTCAGGGCGAGGGCGCGGATGTTGCCGATGCCGCAGTAGTCGGCGTGATCGGCCCGCAGCCGCAGCAGCCCCACGGCCGCCCCCCGGGTGTGCCGCAGGGCCCGGTTCATCCGGTTGAGCACCTCCGGAAGCGGCCGGTCGGGGTCGGCGTGGAAGGTCCGCAGCGCCGCCTGGGCCGCCTCGGCGGCGGGCCGGCCGTGGCCGAGGCCGTCGAGGACGGCAGCGGTGCGGGCGGCGTCCGTGTCGACGATCGCGCGGGCGTCGCCACAGCTCTCCTCCCCTTCGGCGGGCAGACATACGGCCCCCGCCCCCTGCCACTCGGGCCGCTGCTCGCCCGGCGCGGTGAGGCGGGCGCAGGCCCAGGTGCCCGCGTCGGCGCCGCCCGTGCTGCGGATGGTGAAGTGGGTCGCCATCCGCTTGACGGCGCCGAGCCCGACGCCCAGCGTTCCGGCGGTGGTGTAGCCGTCCGCCAGACAGCGCTCGGGGTCGCGCATCCCGGGGCCCCGGTCGGCGGCGAGGATCTCCACCCCCCGGCCCAGCGGCAGCGGCTGGACGTAGAGCGTGCCGTCGCTGGCGTACTTGTCCAGGTTGGTCGCCAGCTCCGAGGCGATCACCGCCGCCTGATCGGGCAGCGCCCCCGGCAGCTCGCACTCCCGGGCCACCTCACGCGCCGTCTCGGCGGCCAGGTGCACGGCGCTGTGGTGGTCGACGCGCACCTGTGCGGTGGGCGCCGTGAACGTATGGATCACCAGGCCAGCCAGCGGGTGACGACCACCACCGTGCCCTCGCCCGGACCGGTGCGCACGGTGAACTCGTCCATCAGCCGCCGCGCGCCGCCCAGTCCATGGCCCAGCCCCGCGCCGGTGGTGAAGCCGTCGGTGAGCGCCGCGTCGAGGTCCACGATGCCCGGCCCCTCGTCCTTGACGATCAGCCGCAGCCCCCGCCGCCCACGGGGATCGCGCGGATACTCCAGGGTCACCGTGCCACCGCCCCCGTGGACGAAGGCGTTACGGGCGAGCTCGCTGGCGGCCGTGACCACACGGGTCTGGTCCACCAGGCCGAAGCCCACCTCGACGGTGGCCGCGCGCACCGCGTGGCGGACCGACAGCAGGTCCTCCTCCGTGCGCACCGGATAGGAGGCCGGCGCGGGCGGGCGCCGGTCCTCCGTCAGCGCGGGCCTCTTGGCCCCGCGGGAGGCGAGGATGGATTCACCGGGCAGTGCCACGTCGGGCCCCTTCCAGGGGCTGCGGGGCCTGACGCCACCCCAGCGCGGCCAAGCCCTGCTCCGGATTGAGTGCGGTCTCCACACCGACGAGCTCGATCCCCAGCTCGACCAGGGTGATCGCCACCGGCGGTCGCATCCCGGCCACGATCACCCGGGCCCCCAGCAGCCGGGCCACCGTGGTCAGCTCCATCAGCGTCCGGGCCACGAAGGAGTCGATGACCTCCAGCCGGGAGATGTCGATGAGCACCCCACGGGCGCCCTCGGCCGAGATCCGCTCGGTCAGCTCCTCGGTGAAGGCGATGGCGGCCCGGTCGTCGAGCTCATTGAGCAGGCCGGTGACCAGGACATCTCCCAGTCGCAGAATGGGAACACCGGGCGAGCGATGACCGGTCACCGACCGTCTCCTTCGTCACCGTCGGGACCGGGCCCGTCGATCAGCTTGATCGCGGCGGCCAGCGCGTCGGCCAGCGTCCCCCGCGTGAGGATGGTGGACAGATCGATGCCGAGCTGGGCGATGGTCTGGGCGATCGAGGGGCGCACCCCGCTGATCACACAGTCCGCGCCCATCAGCCGCACCGCGTTGACGGTCTGCATCAGATGCTGGGCGACGGCGGTGTCCACCGTCGGCACACCCGTGATGTCGACGATCGCGACCAGCGCCTCATGGTCCTGGATGGCCTGGAGCAGATTCTCCATCACCACCTGGGTCCTGGCGGTGTCCAGCGTGCCGATCAGCGGCACGGCCAGCACCTGCCGCCACAGCCGCACCACCGGTGTCGACTGCTCCATCAACTGCTGGCTCTGCCGGCGGATGATCTCCTCCCGGCCCTCCACATACGTCTCGAAGGACAGCGCCCCCGCCACATCGAGCAGCCGGTTCATGAAGACGGCCGAGGCGAACAGCTCCTCGGCGTCCCGGGTGTCCCGCTGCACCGCCTTGAGCAGCGCCTCCTTGAGCGCGAGCACCGCGAGCGAGGTCGCCGTGGGCGTGGCCCCGGCCCGCGCCCGGCGCAGGGAAAGCCCGACCACGGCCTCGTGCAGCCCCGGGGTGGAGGTCACCACACGGTCCACCGGCACCCCGCTGTGAAGGCCCGGGACCAGCGCCTCGATCAACGCGTCGGCCTCCTCGCGGAGTTCGGCCTCGCCGATGTCGGTGTCGAGCAGGGCCTGCTCCATTTGCAGCTCGACCCACCGATCGGCGATCTCCTCGCCGCGTTCCTGGAGCGCCCTGGTCAAGCGCTCTCGCACAGCGGCCTCGCTGGTACTCACGCGGATCCCTTCGCGGTCGGCGACCGTTGTCGGTTGGCAAATTTTATCGATCTTCCGGTGGCCCCGGAAGCCGCATCATGCCGATCGCCGTGCCGCCTTGACTCCTGTCGCCCAGTCGTTACCGCACACGATGCGCGTGGCGGGTACCCCGCGATCGACGGCCCCACACCCGCCCGGTTCAGCAGCAGCCGGAAATCGCCGTCGCGCCCGGCAGGGAGCGCTTGTTGCGGGACTCCCGGTTACGGGCGGCGAGTTGGCCGTCGGCCGGATAGCCGACCTCCTCCAGGGTCAGGCCATGGGGCCGGACCACATGGACGGCGGAGTCGCGCACTCCCGCGGCGAGCACCTTGGCCGGCCAGTCCGGGGAGCGGTGTCCGTCGCCCACGAAGAGCAGGGCGCCCACCAGCGAGCGCACCATGTTGTGGCAGAAGGCGTCCGCCCGCACCGTGGCCGTGATGACACCGTCCGCCCCGCGCGCCCACTCCAGCCGCTGGAGGGTGCGGATGGTGGTGGCGCCGTCCCGCTTCTTGCAGTACGCGGCGAAGTCGTGCTCGCCCAGGAGCCGTTCGGAGGCCGCGTTCATGGCGGCCACGTCCAGCGGCCAGTCGTGCCACAGCACATGGCCGCGCAGCAGCGGATCGACCCCGCCGGGGTGGTCGGTGACCCGGTAGGCGTAGCGCCGCCAGATCGCGGAGAAGCGGGCGTTGAACCCGGGCGGGGCCTCGGCGACCTTCCAGACCCGTACGTCATGGGGCAGCCGTCCGGCCAGCCGCCGCAGCAGCTTGTCCCGGTGCTCGGCCCACAGCTCCTCGGGCAGATCCACATGCGCCACCTGGCCCCGGGCGTGGACCCCGGCGTCGGTGCGGCCCGCGACGGTCAGCTCGAAGGTCTCCGAAGAGCGCGTCACCGTCCGCAGCGCACCCTCCAGTTCGCCCTGTACGGTGCGCCGCTCGCGCTGCTTGGCCCAGCCCGAGAACTCCTGGCCGTCGTAGGCCAGATCCAGCCGGACCCGTACGAAACCGGGCGCCGCCTCGTCACTCACCCAACCGTTCCTCTCCATGCGGAACGGGCCCGCTCCCAGGATCTGGGGGCGGGCCCGTCCGTGTGAACGAAAGCCGTCAAGGCGCCTCAGGCGTCCTTCGACTCCTCGGCCGGAGCCTCGGCCTCGGCCGGAGCCTCGGCGGCCTCGGCAGCCGGGGTCTCCTTCTTGAGGTCCGCGACGGCCTGGTCACCGGCGGCGTCCTTGGCGGTGCGCTTGGTGGCCGCCTCCGCCTCGCCGACGGCCTCCTGCTGCACCGTCAACGCCTCGACCAGCTCGATGACCGCCATCGGGGCGTTGTCGCCACGACGGTTACCGATCTTGGTGATGCGGGTGTAACCACCCGGGCGGTTCTCGTAGCGCGGCCCGATCTCGGTGAAGAGAGTGTGCACAACGCTCTTGTCGCGGATGGTCTGGAGCACCAGACGGCGGTTGTGAAGGTCGCCCTTCTTCGCCTTGGTGACCAGCTTCTCCGCGACCGGGCGCAGGCGTCGGGCCTTCGCCTCGGTGGTGGTGATCCGGCCGTGCTCGAACAGCGCGGTGGCGAGGTTCGCCAGCAGAAGCCGCTCGTGCGCAGCGCTGCCGCCCAGACGGGCGCCCTTGGTGGGCCTCGGCATGTCTATCTCCTAGATGTCTGCACCGGCCGTATCAGGTACCGGTGTCAGTGAACAAAATCCAGCCTGTCCGGCGATTGAGGACAAGACCTCAGCCACAGCGGACCAGCAGGTTCTAGTACTGCTCGGTCTCGACGAAACCCGCATCCGCGTCGTCGTCGGCGCCGAAGGCGTCAGCGGCGGCGGTCGGGTCGAATCCGGGCGGGCTGTCCTTGAGCGCCAGGCCCATCCCGGCCAGCTTCGCCTTGACCTCGTCGATCGACTTGGCGCCGAAGTTCCGGATGTCGAGCAGGTCCGCCTCGGAGCGCGCCACGAGCTCACCCACGGAGTGGATGCCCTCGCGCTTCAGGCAGTTGTACGAACGGACGGTGAGCTCGAGCTCCTCGATCGGCAGCGCCAGATCGGCGGCGAGGGCGGCGTCCGTCGGGGACGGGCCCATGTCGATGCCCTCGGCGTCCACATTGAGCTCGCGGGCCAGGCCGAACAGCTCGACCAGGGTCTTACCGGCCGACGCCATGGCGTCGCGCGGCCGCATGGCCTGCTTGGTCTCGACGTCGACGATCAGCTTGTCGAAGTCGGTGCGCTGCTCGACACGGGTCGCCTCGACCTTGTAGGTGACCTTGAGCACCGGCGAGTAGATCGAGTCGACCGGGATCCGGCCGATCTCCTGGCCGACCTGCTTGTTCTGCACGGCGGAGACATAGCCGCGACCGCGCTCGACGGTCAGCTCCATCTCCAGCTTGCCCTTGCCGTTCAGCGTGGCCAGGACCAGGTCCGGGTTGTGCACCTCGACACCGGCCGGCGGGGCGATGTCGGCGGCGGTGACCAGACCCGGGCCCTGCTTGCGCAGGTACATCACAACCGGCTCGTCGTGCTCGCTCGAGACGACCAGCTGCTTGATGTTGAGGATCAGGTCGGTGACGTCCTCCTTGACGCCCGGCACGGTGGTGAACTCGTGCAGGACCCCGTCGATCCGGATGCTGGTGACAGCCGCACCGGGGATCGAGGAGAGGAGCGTACGACGCAGGGAGTTTCCGAGGGTGTAGCCGAAGCCCGGCTCCAGCGGCTCGATCACGAACCGGGAGCGGAACTCGTCGACGACCTCTTCGGTCAACGAGGGACGCTGAGCGATCAGCATGGGTTTTGCCTCCAGTCTCCGGCGCCCGCTATTTGACGCCGAACCCTTTAATGGTACGGGCGGTACGTGCCAAACGGCTCCGTACCGCCCGAACCTCACATCAGCCGGCTGCGCCGGCGAGCCTCGCTACTACTTGGAGTAGAGCTCGACGATCAGCTGCTCCTGCACCTGGGTGTCGATCACCTGGCGCTCGGGCATGGAGTGCACGAGGATCCGCAGCTGCGACGGAATGGCCTCCAGCCACGCCGGCACCGTGCGCTCGCCCGCCTCGGCCTGAGCCACCTGGAAGGGGGTCAGGGTCCGGGACTTCGGACGTACCTCGATGATGTCGTTCACGGTGACGCGGGCCGACGGGATGTCGGTCTTGCGGCCGTTCACATTGATGTGGCCGTGGCGGACCAGCTGACGGGCGTGGTCGCGGGACTTGGCGAAGCCGGCCCGGTAGACCACGTTGTCGAGGCGGGTCTCGAGGATGCGAAGAAGGTTCTCACCGGTCTTGCCGGTCTTCTTGTTCGCCTCCGCGTAGTAACCACGGAACTGCTTCTCAAGGACACCGTAGATGCGGGTGGCCTTCTGCTTCTCACGGAGCTGAAGGAGGTACTCGCTGTCCTTGGTGCGCCCGCGACCGTGCTCACCCGGGGGGTAAGGACGGATCTCGATCGGGCACTTCGCGCTCTCGCACTTGCTCCCCTTGAGGAAGAGCTTCTGCTTCTCCCGACGGCAACGCTTGCAGTCGGCCCCGGTGTAACGCGCCATTGTTTGTGTTGTCTCCTACTTCAGCCGGTCAGACGCGCCGGCGCTTGGGCGGGCGGCATCCGTTGTGCGGAGTCGGAGTGACGTCCTGGATCGACCCCACCTCCAGGCCGGTGGCCTGGAGCGAGCGGATCGCGGTCTCACGGCCGGAGCCCGGACCCTTGACGAACACGTCGACCTTGCGCATGCCGTGCTCCTGCGCGCGGCGGGCGGCCGACTCGGCGGCCATCTGCGCGGCGAACGGAGTGGACTTGCGCGAGCCCTTGAAGCCGACGTGGCCGGCCGAGGCCCAAGAGATCACGTTCCCGGTCGGGTCGGTGATCGAGACGATGGTGTTGTTGAACGTGCTCTTGATGTGAGCGTGCCCGTGGGCGACGTTCTTCTTTTCCTTGCGGCGCACCTTCTTGGCGCCGGCCGTCCTGCTCTTCGGAGGCATTCCTGAATTCTCCCGTGGAGGTGGTCGGTCCTACAGCACGGACCGCTTGTCAGCGTCCGGTGCGGACTACTTCTTGCCCGGCTTCTTCTTACCGGCGATGGCGCGACGCGGGCCCTTGCGGGTGCGGGCGTTGGTGCTGGTGCGCTGGCCGTGGACCGGAAGGCCGCGGCGGTGGCGCAGCCCCTGGTAGCAGCCGATCTCGACCTTGCGACGGATGTCGGCCTGGATCTCGCGACGGAGGTCACCCTCGGTCTTGATGTTGTTGTCCACATACTCGCGGATCTTGACCAGGTCCTCTTCGCCCAGGTCGCGAACGCGGGTGTCCGGGTTCACGCCGGTGTTGGCGAGCGTCTGCTGGGCAAGGGTGCGACCGATGCCGAAGACGTAGGTGAGGGCGACCTCGACGCGCTTGTCGCGCGGGAGATCAACGCCTGCGAGGCGTGCCATGAATCTGGCTCCAGATGGTTGTCGGAGGTCTTCCGCAGCACCACTCCCGGCCGGGCGGGCCGGGTCCCCGGCCTCCGACCGGGGGTGTCGCTCCCGAGACACCGTAGAAACGTCGTAACGGCGCCAGGGGAACGGGTGACTGCGTATGTACGTTCAGTTATGCGTCGCGCGAAGATTGCTGCGAATGGTGCAGGTCTGCGGCCGGCGTACGTCAGCCCTGGCGCTGCTTGTGGCGCAGGTTGTCGCAGATGACCATGACCCGGCCGTGGCGGCGGATCACCTTGCACTTGTCGCAGATCTTCTTGACGCTCGGCTTGACCTTCATGGGTGTGAGGTTCTCCGGGTCGTGAGATCTACTTGTAGCGGTAGACGATCCGTCCGCGCGTGAGGTCGTACGGAGACAGCTCCACGACGACCCGGTCATCGGGCAGGATGCGGATGTAGTGCATACGCATCTTGCCGCTGATGTGCGCGAGGACCTTGTGACCGTTCTGAAGCTCCACCTTGAACATCGCGTTCGGCAGAGACTCGATCACGGTGCCCTCGATTTCGATGGCGCCTTGCTTCTTGGCCATGTCCTGCTTTCGGGATCGGCTACCTTGATCGGCTCGCGACATGCGGGAGGGCATGCGAGAGCCGACGTGTCAGTCTACGTCAGGGCATCCCGAAACACGAATCCGAGGCATCATGCCCCGATTTTGAGATCTTTATGCCCTCGGGGGCGTCAGCCCAGCGGGTCCGGCGCGGTCTCCACGCCCAGCTCGGCCAGCTTGGCCTTGCCGCCGTCCACGGCGGTCAGCACCAGCGGGCCCGCCTCGGTCAGCGCGACCGAGTGCTCCCAGTGGCTCGACCAGGTCCCGTCGTCGGTCTTGACCGTCCAGTCGTCGGACAGTACGTGCGTCTTCGCGGTGCCCAGGCTCACCATGGGCTCGATCGCGATACAGAAGCCGGTGACCAGCCGGGGGCCCTTGCCGCGCTTCTTGGAGACGTAGTTCAGCAGATGCGGGTCCATATGCATCTGGCTGCCGATGCCATGGCCGCCGTAGTCCTCGATGATCCCGTACTTGCCGGAGGCCGGGCGGGGCTGGCGGCGGATGTAGCCCTCGATCGCCTTGGAGATGTCGACGAGCCGGTTGCCCTTGCGGACCGCCGCGATCCCGGCCCACATCGACTCCTCGGTGACCCGGCTGAGCTCGTGCAGCTCCGGAGCGTGGCCGGTGCCCACGAAGACCGTGAAGGCGGCGTCGCCGTGCCAGCCGTCCACGATCGCGCCCGCGTCGACGGAGATGATGTCGCCGTCCTTCAGGACGGTCTCCCGGTCCGGGATGCCGTGCACCACGACATCGTTCACGGAGGTGCAGATCGTGGCGGGGAAGCCGCCGTAGCCCAGGAAGTTCGACTTGGCGCCGTGGTCGGCGAGGACCTTACGGGCGACGTCGTCCAGGTCCTTGGTGCTGGCGCCGGGGACGGCCGCCGCCCGCGTCGCCTCATGGATGGCGGCGACGACCAGCCCCGCCTCACGCATCTTCGCGATCTGCTCGGGGGTCTTGATCTCCACCATCACTCAGCCTTCCGCGGTTCATACACGTATCTGCTCAACAGTACGGCCGCGATGCCCCGGGCGGGGCATCGCGGCCGGTCAGCTGTGGGTCCCTAGGCCGCCTTGGCGGCCAGGGCGTCCATCGCCCGCTGGGTGACCTCGGCCACCTTGCCGAGCGCCGAGATCGTCACCACCAGGCCCTTGGCCTTGTAGTAGTCGATGATCGGCTCGGTCTCCCGGTGGTAGACCTCGAGGCGCTTGCGGACCGTTTCCTCACTGTCGTCCTCGCGCTGGTACAGCTCGCCGCCGCAGGTGTCGCACACGCCCGGGACCTTCGACGGCTTGTACTCCACATGGAAGGTGTGCGAGCTGTCGTTGCGACAGGTGCGACGGCCCGCGATGCGCTTGATCACCTCGGACTCGGGGACCTCCAGGTCCAGCACCGCGTCCAGCGAGACACCGCGCTCCGCCAGATAGGCGTCCAGGGCCTCGGCCTGGATCTGGTTCCGGGGGAACCCGTCCAGCAGAAAGCCCTGCTCCGCGTCCGGCTGGTCCAGCCGGTCCTCCGCCATGCCGATCGTGACCTCGTCCGGCACCAGCTGCCCGGCCCGCATGTACTCCTGCGCCTGCTTGCCGAGGGAAGTGCCTTGGCTGATGTTCGCGCGGAACAGGTCGCCTGTGGAGATATGCGGGATGGACAGCTTCTCGGCGAGGTACGCGGCCTGCGTACCCTTGCCGGCTCCCGGAGGTCCGACGAGGACGATTCGCATCAGCGGAGGAACCCTTCGTAGTGTCGCTGCTGAAGCTGGCTCTCGATCTGCTTCACAGTCTCCAGGCCGACACCCACGATGATCAGGATGCTCGTGCCGCCGAACGGGAAGTTCTGATTGGCGTTGAGCGTCACCAGCGCCACCGTGGGCACCAGGGCGATCAGGCCCAGATAGAGCGCACCGGGCCACGTGATGCGGTTCAGCACGTAGCTCAGATACTCCGCGGTGGGACGACCAGCCCGGATACCCGGGATGAACCCACCATACTTCTTCATGTTGTCGGCAACTTCTTCGGGGTTGAAGCTGATGGCGACATAGAAGAATGCGAAGAAGACGATCAGCAGGAAGTACGTGGCGATGTAGATCGGGTGGTCGCCCTTGACGAAGTTCTGCGAGATCCAGGTCGCCCAGCCGGCCTTCGAATTGGAGAACTGGACGATCAGCGCCGGAATGTACAGCAGCGATGAGGCGAAGATCACGGGAATCACACCCGCCTGGTTCACCTTCATCGGGATGTAGGTGGACGTACCGCCGTACGAACGACGGCCGATCATGCGTTTGGCGTATTGCACGGGGATCCGGCGCTGGGCCTGCTCGACAAAGACCACCAGGCCGACCATGGCCAGACCACAGAGGATCACCAGGCCGAACTCCAGCCAGCCGCCCATGATCTTGCCCTGCTGCTTGATGCTCCACATCGCGCTCGGGAAACCGGCGGCGATCGAGACGAACATCAGGATGGACATGCCGTTGCCGATGCCGCGGTCGGTGACCAGCTCACCGAGCCACATGATCAGCGCGGTACCGGCGGTCATCGTGATGACCATCACAGCGGTGGTGAAGATCGAGTCGTCCCGGACGATCTGACCGCCGACCGGGCAGCTCTGGAAGAGCGAACCACTGCGGGCGGTGGCGACGAGTCCGGTGCCCTGGAGAATCGCCAGCGCGATGGTCAGGTAGCGGGTGTACTGCGTGATCTTCGCCTGACCGGATTGGCCCTCTTTCTTGAGGGCCTCGAGACGCGGGATCACCACGGTCAGCAGCTGAAGGATGATACTCGCCGTGATGTACGGCATGATCCCTAGCGCGAAGATGGTGATCTGGAGCAGTGCGCCACCACTGAACATGTTGACCAAGCCGAACAGCCCCTGCTGGCCCTTGGCGAGGTCCATGCACGTCTGGACGTTCTTGTAGTCGATGCCCGGGATCGGGATGTGTTGCCCGAGCCTGAACAGCACGATGATGCCCAGAGTGAACAGCAGCTTCTTGCGCAGGTCGGGCGTCTTGAACGCCCGGGCGAACGCGGTGAGCACGGTGCCTCCTGCGCCCCCCGCGTGCTTGCGCGAGAGGTGACGGTCTTGAGGATCGACGAATACTTATCAGCCAGCACCCGCGCGAGACGTACCGCGCGGAAGGTAACAACGCACGCCACCTTACCGGCGACCTGGCCCCGCTTGGAACGACCAACCGGGGATGCCCCGTATCTGGGGCACCCCCGGTCAGATCCGCACGTTGCTCAGACGAGCTCGGTGACGGTGCCACCAGCAGCGGTGATCTTCTCCTTGGCGGAGCCGGAGACGGCGTCGACCGTCACCTGGAGCGCCACGGAGACCTCACCGTTGCCCAGCACCTTGACGAGCTGGTTCTTGCGAACCGCACCCTTGGCGACCAGATCGGCCACCGTGACCTCGCCACCCTCGGGGTAGAGCGCGGTCAGCTTGTCCAGGTTCACGACCTGGTACTCGGTGCGGAACGGGTTCTTGAAGCCCTTGAGCTTCGGGAGCCGCATGTGGAGGGGCATCTGCCCACCCTCGAAGCGCTCCGGAACCTGGTAGCGGGCCTTCGTGCCCTTGGTGCCACGACCAGCGGTCTTACCCTTGGACGCCTCACCACGACCGACACGGGTCTTGGCGGTCTTGGCGCCCGGGGCGGGCCGGAGGTTGTGGACCTTCAGCGGGTTACTCCCCGAAGATGCGGTCATGTCAGTCGACCTCCTCGACCGTCACGAGGTGCCGCACGGTCTGCGCCATGCCGCGGAACTCGGGGCGGTCCTCCTTGACGACCACGTCGCCGAGCTTCTTCAGCCCGAGCGAACGCAGCGTGTCACGGTGGTTCTGCTTGCTGCCGATGTAGGACTTCGTCTGCGTGATCTTCAGGCGGGGCATGCTCACACACCCACCCCGGCACGCGCCCGCAGCAGAGCGGCGGGGGCGACGTCCTCCAGCGGCAGACCACGACGGGCGGCGATCTCCTCGGGGCGCTGAAGCCCCTGGAGAGCGGCCACCGTGGCGTGCACGATGTTGATGGGGTTCGACGAGCCCAGCGACTTGCTCAGCACGTCGTGGATGCCCGCGCACTCCAGCACCGCGCGCACCGGGCCACCGGCGATCACACCGGTACCGGGGGACGCCGGCTTCAGCAGCACGACACCCGCGGCCTCCTCACCCTGGATCGGGTGCGGGATGGTGCCGGCGATCCGGGGGACCTTGAAGAAGTGCTTCTTGGCCTCCTCCACGCCCTTGGCGATCGCGGCCGGCACCTCCTTGGCCTTGCCGTAACCGACACCCACGGTGCCGTCACCGTCGCCCACCACGACCAGCGCGGTGAAGCTGAAGCGACGACCACCCTTCACAACCTTGGCGACGCGGTTGATCGCGACAACACGCTCGACGTAAGCGGTCTTCTCGGCGGCAGCGCCACCGTCCCGCCGGTCCTTCCGGTCCCGCCGCTCGCCGCCACCGGCGCCGCCACCGCGGCGCTGGGGTCCAGCCATTGGATTTACCTCTCTCGTTTCCGCTTTGCGTTGGAACCGGGGCTCAGAACTTCAGCCCGGCCTCGCGGGCGGCGTCCGCCAGAGCGGCGATCCGCCCGGCGTACTGGTTGCCACCGCGGTCGAATACGACGGCCTCGATGCCCGCGGCCTTCGCCCGCTCGGCCACCAGGGCGCCGACCTGCTGCGCCTGGGCGCTCTTGTCGCCCTCAGCCGCCCGGATGGAGCTGTCCAGCGTCGACGCCGAGGCCAGGGTGTGGCCCGCGATGTCGTCGATGACCTGCGCCACCATGTGACGGTTGGACCGCGTCACCACGAGGCGGGGACGGGCCGGCGTACCGGAGACCCGCTTGCGGACGCGGATGTGACGCCGCTTGACGGCAGCGGCCTTGCGGGCGTTGCCCTTGGCGATCTTCACACCGTATGCCATGGCTTACTTACCAGCCTTTCCGACCTTGCGGCGGATGACCTCGCCCGCGTACTTCACGCCCTTGGCCTTGTACGGGTCGGGCTTGCGCAGCTTGCGGATGTTCGCGGCGACCTCGCCGACCTTCTGCTTGTCGATGCCCTCGACGCTCAGCTTGGTCGGGGACTCCACCTTGAAGGTGATGCCCTCGGGGGCCTCGACCAGGATCGGGTGGCTGTAGCCCAGGGAGAACTCCAGGTTGGAGCCCTTGGCCTGGACGCGGTAACCCACACCGCTGATCTCGAGCGCCTTGCTGTAGCCCTGGGTCACGCCAGTGATCATGTTCGCCACCAGCGTGCGGGACAGGCCGTGCAGGGCCTTGTTCTGACGCTCGTCGTTGGGGCGGCTGACAACGAGCACGTTGTCCTCACCCTGGGCGACCTCGATCGGCGCGGCGACGGTGTGCGAGAGAGAGCCCTTGGGACCCTTCACGGCGACCGTGCGGCCATCGATGGTGACGTCCACACCAGCGGGAACCTGGATGGGCAGCTTGCCAATGCGCGACATGTGCTTCCTCCGTTCCCTGGTTACCAGACGTAGGCGAGGACTTCCCCACCCACGCCCTTCTTGCCGGCCTGCTTGTCGGTGAGGAGCCCGTGCGACGTGGAGATGATCGCCACGCCCAGGCCGCCGAGCACCTTCGGCAGGTTGGTGGACTTTGCGTAGACCCGCAGACCCGGCTTCGAAATCCGCTTGATGCCGGCGATCGAGCGCTCGCGGTTCGGGCCGAACTTCAGCTCGAGGGTGAGGTTCTTGCCGACCTCGGCGTCCTCGACCTTCCAGCCGGTGATGTAGCCCTCCTGCTGGAGGATCTCCGCGATATGCGACTTGATCTTGCTGTGGGGCATCACGACGGAGTCGTGGTACGCCGAGTTCGCGTTTCGCAGACGCGTCAGCATGTCTGCGATCGGATCGGTCATGGTCATGATGGCCTTCGGCCTCTCTCGCCGGGGTTTCCTGTATGCGCCATCCCTCTCACCCACTCACTGGCGGGCACGGGTGCGGCGCGGGGACCTACGGCGTAGTAAGGATTCTGGGCGGCGAGCGCCCAACCGTTCCACTCTACGGGAGCGGACGGGTGGGCCTCGCCATCCATTTGCTTACCGAGAGCCCGGTATCCGTCCGTTTGGACGGATTACCAGGAGCTCTTGGTCACGCCCGGCAGCTCGCCACGGTGAGCCATCTCACGAAGGCACACGCGGCACAGGCCGAACTTGCGGTACACGGAGTGCGGACGTCCGCAGCGCTGGCAGCGCGTGTACCCACGCACGCCGAACTTGGGCTTGCGGGCGGCCTTGGCAATGAGAGCCTTCTTCGCCACGGCTCACGCCTCCTTGAACGGGAAGCCGAGGTGACGCAGCAGGGCGCGGCCCTCTTCGTCGTTGGTCGCCGTGGTCACCACGGTGATGTCCATACCCCGGACGCGGTCGATCTTGTCCTGGTCGATCTCGTGGAACATGACCTGCTCCGTGAGACCGAAGGTGTAGTTGCCCCGGCCGTCGAACTGCTTCGGCGACAGACCGCGGAAGTCGCGGATGCGCGGCAGCGCGAGCGACACCAGGCGGTCCAGGAACTCCCACATGCGGTCACCGCGGAGGGTGACGTGGGCGCCGATCGGCTGGCCCTCACGCAGCTTGAACTGCGCGATGGACTTACGGGCCTTGGTGACGGCGGGCTTCTGGCCGGTGATCGTGGCGAGGTCGCGGATGGCGCCCTCGATCAGCTTGGAGTCGCGGGCGGCGTCGCCCACACCCATGTTGACCACGACCTTGGTCAGACCCGGGATCTGCATGACGTTCTCGTAGGAGAACTGCTCCTGCAACTTGCCCTGGATCTCTTCGCGGTAGCGCGCCTTGAGGCGCGGTGCAGTGGTGGTGGCAGTCATCAGATGTCCTCACCGGTCCGCTTGGCAACGCGGATCTTGTTGCCCTCGTCGTCGAAGCGGTATCCGACGCGGGTGACGACCTTCTTGCCGTCCTTCTCCACCACGAGCTGCACATTGCTCACGTGGATCGGGGCCTCGGTCGTCACGATGCCGCCGGTCTTCGAACCACGAGCGGTCTGTCCGGCCTTGGTGTGCTTCTTGACCCGGTTGACACCCTCGACCAGGACCCGGTCCTCGCGCGGGAAGGCCGCGATGACCTTGCCCTGCTTGCCCTTGTCCTTACCGGTGATGACCTGGACCAGGTCGCCCTTCTTGATCTTCATCGGTTACAGCACCTCCGGCGCGAGGGAGATGATCTTCATGAACTTCTTCTCGCGCAGCTCACGGCCCACCGGGCCGAAGATACGGGTGCCGCGGGGGTCGCCATCGTTCTTGAGGATGACGGCCGCGTTCTCGTCGAAGCGGATGTACGAACCGTCCGGGCGGCGGCGCTCCTTGACGGTGCGCACGATGACCGCCTTGACGACGTCACCCTTCTTCACGTTGCCACCGGGGATCGCGTCCTTGACGGTGGCGACGATGACGTCACCAATGCCCGCGTAGCGGCGACCGGAGCCACCGAGAACACGGATGCAAAGGATCTCCTTCGCGCCCGTGTTGTCGGCGACACGCAGTCGCGACTCCTGCTGGATCACGTCTATCTCCTGATCGTCTGCCGGTTCCCGGCGGGGGCCTGATGGATCAGACCCCCGCCGAGCCTGGCGGAACTGCCTGCGGGGGAATCCCCGCAGGAATTACTTGGCCTTCTCGAGGATCTCGACGACGCGCCAGCGCTTGGTCGCGGACAGCGGCCGGGTCTCCATCAGGAGGACGCGGTCGCCGACACCCGCGGCGTTCTGCTCGTCGTGCGCCTTGAGCTTGTTGGTACGGCGGATGACCTTGCCGTACAGCGCGTGCTTGACGCGGTCCTCGACGGCGACGACGACGGTCTTGTCCATCTTGTCGCTGACGACCAGACCCTCACGGGTCTTGCGGAAGCCGCGGTTCTGCGTTGCGTTCTCAGTCACATTCGTCTCGCTCATCAGGCGCTCTCCACCGTCTCGATGCCGAGCTCGCGCTCCCGCATCAGGGTGTAGATCCGGGCGATGTCCTTGCGGACGGCCTTCAGCCGGCCGTGGTTCTCGAGCTGTCCGGTGGCCGCCTGGAAGCGGAGGTTGAACAGCTCTTCCTTGGCCTCACGGAGCTTGCCAACGAGGTCCTCGTTGTTCAGCTCACGCAGCTCGGACGCCTTGGTACCGGCCGCCATCACGACTCACCTGCCTCGCGCCGAACGATCCGGCACTTCATCGGGAGCTTGTGAGCAGCGCGGGTGAGCGCCTCACGCGCAGTCTTCTCGTTCGGGTAGGACAGCTCGAACATCACCCGACCGGGCTTGACGTTCGCGATCCACCACTCCGGCGAACCCTTACCGGAACCCATACGGGTCTCGGCAGGCTTCTTCGTCAGCGGACGGTCCGGGTAGATGTTGATCCAGACCTTGCCGCCACGCTTGATGTGGCGGGTCATCGCGATACGAGCGGCCTCGATCTGACGGTTGGTGACGTACGCCGGGGTGACGGCCTGGATGCCGTACTCGCCGAACGCCAGCTCCGTACCGCCCTTGGCCATACCGGACCGCTTGGGGTGGTGCTGCTTGCGGTGCTTGACCCTGCGAGGGATCAGCATGTCGGTCAGGCCTCCGTTCCGGTGCTCTCAGCAGCCGGAGCGGCGGTGGCCTCGGCCTTGGGGGCCTCGGCGGGAGCGCTCTGCTGCTGCTGCGGCTTACGGCCACGGCCACCGCGCTCGCCACCACGGCGCTGCGGGCGGTCGCTGCCACCGCGCGACGGGCGGTTGCCGGCGCGGGCGGCGGCGTTCTCGGCGCGGACCTCGGCGATGTTCTTCACATCGCCCTTGTAGATCCACACCTTGACGCCGATGCGGCCGAAGGTCGTACGGGCCTCGAAGAAGCCGTAGTCGACGTTGGCCCGGAGCGTGTGCAGGGGCACCCGGCCCTCGCGGTAGAACTCCGAGCGGGACATCTCGGCGCCGCCGAGACGGCCACCGCACTGGATCTTGATGCCCTTGGCGCCGGCCTTCATCGAGCTCTGCATCGACTTGCGCATCGCACGACGGAAGGAGACGCGGGAGGAGAGCTGCTCGGCGACGGCCTGGGCCACCAGCTGAGCGTCGATCTCGGGGTTCTTGACCTCGAGGATGTTCAGCTGCACCTGCTTGCCGGTCAGCTTCTCCAGCTCGCCGCGGATACGGTCGGCCTCCGCGCCGCGGCGGCCGATGACGATGCCCGGCCGGGCGGTGTGGATGTCGACGCGGACGCGGTCACGGGTGCGCTCGATCTCCACCTTGGAGATACCGGCGCGCTCCATGCCCTTCGTCATCATCCGGCGGATGGCGACGTCTTCCTTGACGTAGTCCTTGTACAGCTTGTCGGCGTACCAGCGCGACTTGAAGTCGGTGGTGATGCCGAGCCGGAACCCGTGCGGGTTTACCTTCTGGCCCATTACCGGGTTCCTTCCTTGCTGCTGACGACCACGGTGATGTGGCTGGTCCGCTTGCGGATCCGGTAGGCACGCCCCTGGGCACGCGGACGGAACCGCTTCAGGGTCGGGCCCTCGTCGACGTACGCCTCGGAGATGAAGAGGCTGTCGGCGTCGGTGTGGTCGTAGTTGTGCGCGGCGTTGGCGATGGCGCTGTCCAGCACCTTGCCGACCGGCACGCTCGCGGCCTGCGGGGCGAAACGCAGGACCGCCTGAGCCTCCGTGGCGCTCATGCCACGGATGAGGTCCACCACGCGGCGGGCCTTCATGGGCGTGACGCGGATGTACCGCGCCTGGGCCCTGGCTTCCATGGTTGTCCCTTCGGTGTCAGTCATAGTCTTCGCACTCCGCTGATCAGCGACGACGCGACTTGCGGTCGTCCTTCTCATGGCCGCGGAAGGTGCGGGTCGGCGCGAACTCGCCGAGCTTGTGGCCGACCATCGACTCGGTGACGAACACCGGGACGTGCTTGCGGCCGTCGTGCACCGCGATCGTGTGGCCGAGCATGGCCGGGACGATCATCGAGCGGCGGGACCAGGTCTTGATGACGTTCTTGGTGCCTGCTTCGTTCTGCGTGTCCACCTTCTTGATCAGGTGGTCGTCGACGAAGGGCCCCTTCTTGAGACTGCGCGGCATCTGAACCCGCTCCTAGCGCTTCTTGTTCGTCTTGCGGCGGCGGACGATGTACTTGTTGCTGGCCTTCTTCGGCGAGCGCGTACGGCCCTCCTTCTGACCCCACGGCGAGACCGGGTGGCGACCACCGGAGGTCTTGCCCTCACCACCACCGTGCGGGTGGTCGACGGGGTTCATCACCACACCACGAACGGTCGGGCGGACGCCCTTCCAGCGCATGCGGCCGGCCTTGCCCCAGTTGATGTTCGACTGCTCGGCGTTGCCGACCTCGCCGACGGTGGCGCGGCAGCGGACGTCGACCAGGCGGATCTCACCGGACGGCATGCGCAGGTGGGCCATGGAGCCCTCCTTCGCCAGCAGCTGCACGGAGGCACCCGCGGAGCGGGCGAACTTCGCGCCGCCGCCGGGCCGCAGCTCGATGGCGTGGAGCGTGGTACCAACCGGGATGTTGCGCAGCGAGAGGTTGTTACCGGGCTTGATGTCGGCGCCCGGGCCGTTCTCGATCCGGTCGTTCTGCTTCAGGCCACGCGGGGCGAGGATGTAGCGCTTCTCGCCGTCGGCGTAGTGCAGCAGCGCGATGCGCGCGGTGCGGTTGGGGTCGTATTCGATGTGCGCGACCTTCGCCGGGACGCCGTCCTTGTCGTGACGGCGGAAGTCGATCACGCGGTACGCACGCTTGTGACCGCCACCCTGGTGGCGGACCGTGATGCGGCCGGCGTTGTTACGACCACCCTTGCTGTGCAGCGGGCGGACCAGCGACTTCTCCGGCGTGGACCGCGTGATCTCGACGAAGTCGGCGACGCTGGAGCCACGACGGCCCGGGGTCGTCGGCTTGTACTTGCGGATACCCATTTCTCAGTCCTCGGAAGATTCCGGACTTCTGGACGATTCCGGCCCCCGTCAGGA
The DNA here is from genome assembly GCF_040653035.1 of Streptomyces malaysiensis subsp. malaysiensis. Classification (NCBI taxonomy): domain Bacteria; kingdom Bacillati; phylum Actinomycetota; class Actinomycetes; order Kitasatosporales; family Streptomycetaceae; genus Streptomyces; species Streptomyces malaysiensis. Next base: position 172,469 of record NZ_JBEZNG010000009.1, on the reverse strand, counting down.
GGTCGGGCCGCCGAAGATGTCGATACGGTCGCCCTCGGCGAGGGTCACGATGGCGCGCTTGGTGTCCTTGCGCTTGCCGAAACCGGTGCGGGTGCGCTTGCGCTTGCCCTGCCGGTTGATCGTGTTGACCCCGGTGACCTTGACCGAGAAGACCGCCTCGACGGCCTGCTTGATCTGGGTCTTGTTCGCGCGCGGGTCGACGATGAACGTGTACTTGTTCTCGTCCAGCAGCGCGTAGCTCTTCTCCGAGACCACCGGCTTGACGAGCACATCGCGGTGGTCGGTGAAGGTCTTGCTGGTGACAGCGGTCGCCTCAGTCATCAGGCGGCGCTCCCTTCGGTCTTCTCAGCGGCCTTGGGACCAGCCACGAAGGACTCGAAGGCGGTCTTGGTGAAGACCACGTCGTCGGAGACGAGCACGTCGTACGTGTTCAGCTGGCCCGGCTCCAGGATGTGCACCTGGGGCAGGTTGCGGGCGGACAGCCACGCGGCCTCGTCGGTCCGCTCGGCGACCAGGAGCACGTTCTTACGCTCACTGATCTTGCCCAGCAGGGCCTTCGCGGCCTTGGTGGAGATCTCGCCGTCGACCACGCCGGTCACGACGTGGATCCGCTCGTGACGCGCCCGGTCGGAGAGGGCACCGCGCAGCGCGGCGGCCTTCATCTTCTTCGGGGTGCGCTGGCTGTAGTCGCGCGGCACGGGGCCGTGCACGACGCCACCGCCGGCGAACTGCGGCGCGCGGGTCGAACCCTGGCGCGCGCGGCCGGTGCCCTTCTGGCGGTACGGCTTCTTGCCACCGCCCCGGACCTCACCGCGGGTCTTGGTCTTGTGCGTGCCCTGGCGGGCGGCGGCCAGCTGGGCGACGACGACCTGGTGGATCAGCGGAACGCTGACCTGCGCGTCGAAGATCTCAGCGGGGAGCTCGACGGACCCGGCCTTGTCGCCTGCCGGCGAAAGGATGTCAACGGTACTGGTAGTCATGGCTTTTACCTCAGGCCCCCTTGGCCGCGGTGCGGACCAGGACGAGGCCGCCGTTCGGACCAGGAACCGCTCCCTTGATCAGGAGCAGACCCTTCTCCGCGTCAACGGCGTGGACGGTCAGGTTCTGGGTGGTGACCCGCTCATTGCCCATACGGCCGGCCATGCGCAGGCCCTTGAACACGCGGCCCGGGGTGGCGCAGCCACCGATGGAGCCCGGCGAGCGGTGCTTGCGCTGGGTGCCGTGGCCGGCGCCGAGGCCGGCGAAGCCGTGGCGCTTCATGACACCGGCGGTGCCCTTGCCCTTGCTGGTGCCGGTCACGTCGACCTTGACACCGGACTCGAACACCTCGGCCGTGACCTCCTGGCCGAGCGTGTACTCACCGGCGTCGGTGGTACGCAGCTCCACCAGGTGGCGGCGCGGGGTCACATCGGCCTTGGCGAAGTGGCCCTTGAGGGGCTTGTTCACCTTGCGCGGGTCGATCTCGCCGAAGGCGATCTGGACGGCGCTGTAGCCGTCCGCGTCAGCGGTACGGACCTGGGTAACGACGCAGGGACCGGCCTTGACGACGGTGACCGGGACGACGCGGTTGTTCTCGTCCCACACCTGCGTCATACCGAGCTTCTCGCCCAGGACGCCCTTGATCTGCTTAGCCATCTCGCGCGTCACCTCAGAGCTTGATCTCGATGTCGACGCCGGCCGGCAGGTCGAGACGCATGAGCGAGTCAACCGTCTTCGGCGTGGGGTCGAGGATGTCGATGAGGCGCTTGTGCGTACGCATCTCGAAGTGCTCGCGCGAGTCCTTGTACTTGTGCGGCGACTTGATGACGCAGTACACGTTCTTCTCTGTGGGCAGCGGCACCGGGCCCGCGACCGACGCACCAGTCCGGGTCACCGTCTCGACGATCTTCTTCGCCGAGGAGTCGATGACCTCGTGGTCGTAAGCCTTGAGCCGGATGCGGATCTTCTGTCCCGCCATGGCTACTTCGTAGTCCTGTCTCTCGTAACGCTCTGGGACCCGGTGGCGTTCGCGTCCCGCTCCACCCCACTCCCGACCCACGCGGTCGGGCGTGTCGCAGTCCTTCTCATAAATCTCCGCGATTGGAGATCCCTGGTGAAGGGGGTTTGCTGGGGGAGAAAGTCACCCACCGGGCGCCTGGCCGGGGCCCCGCTGACACTTCCCGGAAGATTCCCGTACTTCCGCCCCTGATCAGGGGCGACGAGTACTGTGGGACTCGCTTCCGGTCCTCCCGGCGGGAGGCGCGCAGCATCGGCACTCAACCGAGCAACCTGGTCAGTGTGCCATAGCGGGCGGCGCCGACGCCAATCAGGGGGCCAGGAAGGATACCCCCTGCGGGTGAGCGCTCAAACCCACGCCGACCTCCCCCGGGCTCGGTCCGCATCCTGGTACGAATAACCGCGCCCACGGTAGGTTCGGCGCGCCGAGAAGAGGGGGATCGGGATGGCCGGTGTACCGCTGCGGGTGGAGATCTTACGGGCGGGCGAGGAGCATGTGGAGCAGATCGCCCGGCTCGCCGAGTCACGGAGCCTGAACCGGCCGGACGGCACCCCGGGGTCGGTGGAGGGCGGCTTCCTGGTCTCGGCGTACAGCGAGGCCGACTACCGCGCCCGGCTGGAGACCGCCGAGCACTTCTATGTGGCGGTCAAGGGCGGCCAGGTGCTGGCGTTCCTGCTGGCCTACAGCTCCGACCGGGTCGAGCCGGACGAATGGCTGAACCGCCGGATCAAGACCACCCTCGGAAACTTCCTGGTGATCAAGCAGATCTGTGTGGCCCAGGATGCGGCGCGGGGCGGTATCGCCTCGATGCTCTACTACCACGTCCTCGACCAGTGGGACGAGAGCCCCGTGATCGCCGCCGTGGTCAACGATCCCCCCAACGACGCGTCCGCGCGCTTCCACCACAAGCTGGGCTTCCAGGAGCTGACCCGGCTGACCCCGCCGGACGGGCTGCCCCGGGTGGTGTGGGTGTGGCGCAAACCGCGGGAGGCGATGCTCCACGCGCAGTACGGGATCGCGGTGGACCTCTACAAGCACGAGGACAACCTCAACTGGCAGAAGCTGAACAACTTCTTCTACATCACCGCGGGCCTCGCGGCCGCCACCGCCTTCTGCCTCGGCAAGGAGGGCGCGGGCGGCAGCCTCGGCAAGGGGCTCGCGATGATCATCGCGGTCATCGGCATCGGAGTGTCGCTGGGCTTCTCGCTGATGCTGCGCTTCGGACGTCAGTACCTCCTGGCGCGCAAGGAGGCGGTGATCGACCTCGAGGAGTACATGGCCTGGCACGGCGGCGAGCGGATCGTGAACCGCCGCACCGATGACCCGCGGTCCGCCTATCTGAAGGTGTCCCCGACCGGCGCGATCATGATGCTGCTGCCCGTGCTGGTCGCGGCCTGCTGGCTCGCGGTGCTCGGGGTGCTGATCGCCGACTGAGACGGCCGGGGGCCGTGGCGCCCGGCGATGTGTCCGTTCTGTGACCGATACCTCCCGGTCGGCGGACAACCTGTCAAGATCACCAACCGTCCCTTCACTCGGAGCAGCCGGATACCACGCGCTGCCGAAGTGACAGGGTCACCGAATTGAACAGTCGATGGACACCGCGGGGCACGGGAACCACCCGCAGGCAGACGCTCACCGCGCTGGCGGCGCTCAGCGCCGCGGGAACCGCCGGGGCCGCCGGGATCGCCGGGATCGCCGGATGCAGCGCCGGCCGTCCGGGCACCGCCGCCTCCGTACCCACCGGGCCCGCGCAGGCGAGCGCGCCCGGGGCGGCCGAGCCCTTCACCTCGGCAGTGGGCGACAAGGACGCGCTGCTGCTCCAGGTCATGGCGCACCCCGACGACGATCTGTACTTCATGAACCCGGACGCCGAGCAGGTGCTGCGCTCCGGCGTGCCGGTGGTCTGCGTGTACGTCACGGCCGGTGAGGCCCGGGGAATCAACCACCAGGCCGGAACGCCGATCCCGCCCGCAGACAAGGCCGCCTACTCCGCCTCCCGCCACCAGGGGCTGCGGCAGGCGTACGCGCAGATGCTGGGGCTGAACCAGTTCGCGCCCTGGGAGCGGTCGGTGCTACGGCTGCCCGGCGGGGTCACGGCGGAGACCAACACCCTCGCGAACGGCGGCCGCGGGGTACGGCTGATCTTCCTCAACATCGCGATGCTGTCGGACGGCGGCGTACGGCTTCCCGCGCTGTGGAACGCCCCCGGCGCCGTGACGCACACCCTGCCGGCCGCCGGCTCCCCCGTGACGCACCCGAGTTCGTACGGCCATCAGACGCTGGTCGACGTGCTCGCCGAGATCATGGACCGCTATCGGCCCACGCTGATCCACACGCTGGATCCGGACCCCGACTTCCAGGTGCACGACGCCCTGCACCCCCGGGACAACGATCAGCCGGGCTGCTCGGACCACCGCGACCACACCCCGGTCGCGCTGTTCACCTGGAAGGCGATCGCCCAGTGGGTGGCCGCGTCCACCCAGCGGGACCAGCACGCCCCGCGCTTCACCACCACCGCGTTCCGCGGCTACTACAACCAGCGCTGGCCGCACAATCTGCCGCCCGCCCTGCTCGCCCAGAAGGCGCGGGCGATCAAGTCCTACGGCGGCGCGCCGGACTGGGACTGCGGAAACGCGGCCGGCTGCGGCGACTACAGCCAGGGCGGTGTGCGCCCGCTGCGGAACCGCAAGGGCTGGATCCGCTCCACCCACTACCGCTACCCCACCGCCCTGCCCACCCCCACCGTCGACGCCCAGGGCCGACTCGTGGCGTACGGCGTGCTCGGCACCCAGGCCGTGCGGTGGCGCGAGACGGCGCCCGGCAGCGGGCGGTTCGGGGCGCCGCTGGGGCTCGGCGGCGGACCGCTCGCCCCCGCGCTCGCCGCGGTGCGGGACAGCGCGGGGCGGCAGACGCTCTTCGCCCTGCGGTTCTCGGCGCTGGGCGGGCGGGGCGCGGCCGGACTCCGCGAGATCGTGGCGCTGGAACAGCGCCGCCTGGACGGCCCGTTCCGCCCCTGGACCGGGCTCGGCACCCCCGAGACCGACAGCGAGCACGGCCGCCGGGTCGGCTGCCCGGCGGCGGTGGCCACCCCGGACGGCCGGGTGCATCTGTTCGTACGGACCGCGGACAAGGGCCTCGCCACCCGCGTACGGGACGCGAGCGGCCGCTGGAGTCCCTGGCAGCGGCTCGGCGGCGGCGAGATCCAGGACGGGCTGACCGCGCTGCTGGACGCCGAGGGGCGCGTCCATGTCCTCGCCCCCGGCCGCGACACCGTCCACCACTGGGCCCAGGAGTGGGACGGCAGCCCGGTCACCCCGCGCCCGCCGTCCGGTCTGCCGCGCCCCGGCGGGGATCAGCTGGGCGCCGCCGTGGCGCCCGACGGCACGCTCACTCTGGTCTACCGCGCCCCCGCGGCCACCGTGCCCGCCGTGCACGGCGAAACCTCGCTCACCGTGCGGCACTTCGAGGGCTACGGCGCGATCGTCGCCCACACCGTGACCGAACCGTCCGGGCGGCGCGAGACGCGGACATTACTGCTGGTCGGCCGGGACCTGAGCGGCGAGGTCCAGGTCCAGTACGGCACCGGCCCAAACGCCAGACCGCTGCGCTCCCCCGGCCGTCTGATCCCGGTCGGCGCCCCGGCACTGCTGGCGGAGGGCGGCCGCCAGGGCGTCCGCGTGGTGGGCATGGCCCCGGACGCCATCCCCTGGATCTGGCATCCACGGCCCACCTCACGCGCATAGGAAAGAGCCCCACTCGCCAAAGGCGAGCGGGGCTCTTTGCTCCGGGGAGCGTCAGGTCACTTGACGATCTTGGTGACCTGGCCGGCGCCGACGGTCCGGCCACCCTCACGGATGGCGAACTTCAGGCCCTCCTCCATGGCGACCGGCTGGATCAGCTGGACGGACATCTCGGTGTTGTCGCCCGGCATGACCATCTCGGTGCCCTCGGGGAGGGTCACAACGCCCGTCACGTCCGTGGTACGGAAGTAGAACTGCGGACGGTAGTTGTTGAAGAACGGCGTGTGACGGCCACCCTCGTCCTTGGACAGGATGTACGCCTGAGCCTCGAACTCGGTGTGCGGGGTGACCGAACCCGGCTTGATGATGACCTGGCCGCGCTCGACATCCTCGCGCTTGATGCCACGGAGCAGCAGACCGACGTTCTCACCGGCCTGGCCCTCGTCGAGCAGCTTGCGGAACATCTCGATACCGGTGACGGTGGTCGAGGTCTTCTCCTGCTTGATGCCGATGATGTCGACGTTCTCGTTGACCTTCAGCACACCGCGCTCGATACGGCCGGTGACGACCGTACCGCGGCCGGTGATGGTGAAGACGTCCTCGATCGGCATCAGGAACGGCTTGTCGACGTCGCGCTCCGGCTGCGGGATCGACTCGTCGACGGCCTTCATCAGGTCGAGGACGGACTTGCCCCACTCGGCGTCGCCCTCGAGCGCCTTCAGCGCCGAGACCTTGACGACCGGGACGTCGTCGCCCGGGAACTCGTACTCGGAGAGCAGCTCACGGACCTCGAGCTCGACGAGCTCCAGGATCTCCTCGTCGTCCACCATGTCGGCCTTGTTCAGGGCGACAACGATGTACGGCACGCCGACCTGGCGAGCGAGAAGCACGTGCTCCTTGGTCTGCGGCATCGGGCCGTCGGTGGCGGCGACCACGAGGATGGCGCCGTCCATCTGCGCGGCACCGGTGATCATGTTCTTGATGTAGTCCGCGTGACCGGGGCAGTCGACGTGCGCGTAGTGACGCGACTCGGTCTGGTACTCGACGTGCGCGATGGAGATGGTAATACCGCGCTGGCGCTCCTCAGGAGCCTTGTCGATCTGGTCGAAGGCCGAGGCCTCGTTCAGGTCCGGGTACGCGTCGTGCAGCACCTTGGTGATCGCAGCGGTAAGCGTGGTCTTACCGTGGTCGATGTGACCGATGGTGCCGATGTTGACGTGCGGCTTAGTCCGCTCGAACTTCGCCTTCGCCACTGGGGTCCTCCTGTGGAGTGGTTCTGTACGCATCCACGCTTTGCGGATGGGTTCAGGTGGTCTTACCGAACCGGCCAGGACCCCGAGGGGGATGCCCTTCGCCGTATTCGTCTGGGGGGCCGGCTCCCGGGACCCGCCGTGAAACGCGGTGAACGCGCTCCACGACGGAATGCCCCGATGCCTTGTGCTTCCAGCCTAAAGGGTGAGGAATGCGGATGAACCCGCCTTACTCGCCCTTGGCCTTCGCGATGATCTCCTCGGCGACGTTCCGCGGAACCTCGGCGTAGGAGTCGAACTGCATGGAGTAGCTGGCGCGGCCGGACGTCTTGCTGCGCAGGTCGCCCACGTAGCCGAACATCTCCGACAGCGGAACCAGGCCGGTGACCAGCTTGGCGCCGCTCCGGTCCTCCATGGACTGGATCTGCCCGCGACGGGAGTTGATGTCGCCGATCACATCACCCATGTAGTCCTCGGGTGTGGTGACCTCGACCTTCATCATCGGCTCGAGCAGGGCCGGGCTGGCCTTGCGGGCGGCCTCCTTGAAGGCCATCGAACCGGCGATCTTGAACGCCATCTCGGACGAGTCGACCTCGTGGTAGCCACCGTCGAGCAGGGTGACCTTCACACCGGTCAGCGGGTAGCCCGCGAGCACGCCGAACTCCATGGCCTCCTGGCAGCCCGCGTCCACGGACGGGATGTACTCCCGCGGGATACGGCCACCGGTGACCTTGTTCTCGAACTCGTAGCCATCGCCCTCGAGCGGCTCCAGCGCGATCTGCACCTTGGCGAACTGGCCGGAACCACCAGTCTGCTTCTTGTGCGTGTAGTCGTACCGCTCGACCGGCTTGCGCAGCGTCTCGCGGTAGGCCACCTGCGGCTTGCCGACGTTGGCCTCGACCTTGAACTCGCGGCGCATACGGTCGACCAGCACGTCGAGGTGGAGCTCGCCCATGCCGGAGATGATCGTCTGGCCGGTCTCCTCATCGGTCTTGACGCGGAAGGACGGGTCCTCCTCGGCAAGCCGCTGGATCGCGACGGCCAGCTTCTCCTGGTCACCCTTGGACTTGGGCTCGATGGCCACCTCGATGACCGGGGCCGGGAAGTCCATCGACTCCAGGATCACCGGGTTCGACGCGTCGGAGAGGGTCTCACCGGTGGTGGTCTGCTTCAGACCCATGACGGCGACGATGTCGCCGGCACCCACCGAGTCGATCTCCTCACGCTTGTTCGCGTGCATCCGGTAGATCTTGCCGATGCGCTCCTTCTTGCCCTTCACGGAGTTCAGCACCTGGGTGCCGGCGTCCATGCGGCCGGAGTACACACGGATGAAGGTGAGCTTGCCCAGGTGCGGGTCGCTCGCGATCTTGAACGCCAGGGCCGACAGCGGCTCGTCCTCGGACGGCTTGCGCTTGACGATCTCGTCGGGGTCCTTGACCGAGTGGCCCTCGATCGCCTCGATGTCGAGCGGCGAGGGCAGGTACCGCACAACCGCGTCGAGCAGGGGCTGAACGCCCTTGTTCTTGAAGGCGGTGCCGCAGAACACGGGGGTGATGGTGATGCCGCCACCCTTGCCGGAGGCGATGGTGATACGGCGGATCGCCGCGTACAGCTGCTCCTCGGAGGGCTCCTCGCCCTCCAGGTACAGCTCCATCATCTCCTCGTCGTTCTCGGCGACGGCCTCGAGCAGCTTGCCGCGCCACTCGTCGGCGGCTTCCTTGTGGGTCTCCGGGATGTCGACGGTGTCGTACATCTCGCCCTTGGTCGCCTCGGCGGACCAGACCAGCGCCTGCATCCGGACGAGGTCGACCACGCCCTTGAAGTCGGCCTCGGTGCCGATCGGCAGCTGCATGACCAGCGGCTGGGCACCCAGCCGGTCCGTGATCATGTCGACGCAGCGGTGGAACTCGGCGCCCGTACGGTCGAGCTTGTTCACGAAGCAGATACGCGGAACGCCATAGCGGTCCGCCTGACGCCACACCGTCTCGGACTGCGGCTCCACACCGGCGACGCCATCGAACACGGTCACGGCACCGTCGAGCACGCGCAGTGAACGCTCCACCTCGACGGTGAAGTCGACGTGCCCCGGGGTGTCGATGATGTTGATGGTGTGATCGACGTTCTCAAGCGGCCAGTGACAAGTCGTCGCGGCCGACGTGATCGTGATGCCGCGCTCCTGCTCCTGCTCCATCCAGTCCATGGTGGCAGCGCCGTCGTGAACTTCACCGATCTTGTAGCTCACGCCGGTGTAGAACAGGATCCGCTCGGTGGTGGTCGTCTTGCCCGCGTCGATGTGGGCCATGATCCCAATGTTGCGGACCTTGGCCAGGTCAAGTGAAGTGGTGGCCATATGGCTCAGTCTTCTCTCGGTTCTCGATGGGGTAGCGACTACCAGCGGTAGTGCGCGAAGGCCTTGTTGGACTCGGCCATCTTGTGGGTGTCCTCACGCCGCTTGACGGAGGCGCCCAGACCATTGCTGGCGTCCAGCAGCTCGTTCATGAGCCGCTCGGTCATGGTCTTCTCACGACGCGCGCGCGAGTAGCCCACCAGCCAGCGCAGGGCGAGGGTGGAGGAGCGGCCGGGACGGACCTCGACCGGCACCTGGTAGGTGGCGCCACCGACACGACGGGAGCGGACCTCGAGGGTCGGCTTCACGTTCTCCAGCGCGCGCTTGAGGGTGATGACCGGGTCGTTGCCGGACTTCTCCCGCAGACCCTCCATGGCGCCGTAGACGATGCGCTCGGCGGTGGAGCGCTTGCCGTTCAGCAGCACCTTGTTGATGAGGGAGGTCACCAGGGGGGAGTTGTAGACCGGGTCGATGATGACCGGGCGCTTCGGGGCGGGGCCCTTACGAGGCATTCTTACTTCTCCTTCTTGGCGCCGTAGCGGCTGCGAGCCTGCTTGCGGTTCTTGACGCCCTGCGTGTCGAGGGAGCCGCGGATGATCTTGTAACGAACACCCGGCAGGTCCTTCACACGACCGCCACGCACGAGCACGATGGAGTGCTCCTGGAGGTTGTGCCCCTCACCCGGGACGTAGGCGGTGACCTCGATCCCACTGCTCAGCCGGACACGCGCGACCTTGCGGAGCGCCGAGTTCGGCTTCTTCGGCGTCGTGGTGAACACGCGGGTGCATGTACCACGGCGCTGCGGCGACCCCGCGAGGGCGGGGGTCTTGTTCTTCTCGACCTTGTCCTGGCGGCCCTTGCGGACCAGCTGCTGGATCGTAGGCACCGTTTCTCCGGTTTCTGTGTGCCAGTCTCGGTAAAGCTAACCTGGGGTTTCTCCGACCCACGCGGTCGGGTGTGTCGCGCATCGCAGCCCTCTGCGAAAGTCAGAGAGTGCAGATTGTTGGTGTCGACACCTCGGCCCCTCGCGTGCTGGGGCACCTCCCCGCCGTAGACCGGGGGCGCACACGCAAGGACCCGGGCACACCCCAGGCACAAGGTCTGAGCGTACCTACCTCACCGACTTCGGTCAAAACAAATGCAGAGGGCCCCGACACGCCGGATTTATCCGCCGCGCGATCGCCCTCGGATCGAGTGAACCAAGGCGGGTCACTCCCTGTATAGGGAGTGAATTCGGTACGTTGATCTATTCATGACACTTTGGGGGGAGCCGGATCATGACACACAGCGGGAGCACGGCCCGAACGGGAATTCCCGAGGACAGTGGGCTCGACGACCGCGTGCCCTTCTTAGCACGGCTGGAGCGCGAAGAGCGCTCCGCACTGCTCGCCCTGGGCAGGGTACTCGACTTCACGCCCCGGGCGTCGATCATCCACCAGAACGAACCCTCGTCCCACATCCTGCTGATCCTGCACGGCTGGACCAAGGTCACCGCCTCCGCCGCCAACGGCTACGAGGCGCTGCTCGCCCTGCGCGGCCCCGGCGACATCATCGGCGAGTCATCCGCCCTCACCGGCCGTCCGCGCTCGGCGACGGTCACCGCCCTGGAGCGCGTCGAGGCCGTGGCGGTCGAGCACGAGCGCTTCCGGCTCTTCCTCGAGCACTCCCCGGAAGCCTCGCTGACCTTGCTCACCCTGACCAGCGACCGGATGCGCGCCGCCGACCGCCGCCGCCTCGACTTCGCCTCGCTGACCGTGCGCGAACGCTTCGCGGTCCTGCTCCTCGACCTCGCCAGGTCGCATGGCCGACGTACCGACAAGGGCATCGAGCTGGCCGTACCGCTCAGCAAGCAGGAGCTCGCGGGGTCCATCGGGGCCTCCCGCGAAATGGTGCAGCGGCTCCTCAAGGAACTGCGGGAGCGCCAGGTCGTGATGACCGGGCGCAAGGCCCTGGTGATCCTCCGGCCGGACATCCTGCGGAAGGTCGCCCGCTCGGGCTGAGCCGCGCTCGGGCCGACTCGCTCGGGCCGCCCCGCCAGGGCTGACCCACTCCGGCTGACATGCTCCGGCTGGCCCGCTCGGGCCGACTCGCTCCGGCCGCCCCGTCCGGGCCGGTCCGCTCGGACCCTCTCGCGGACGCGTTGTGTGTACGCGGTCACAGTCCGACTGCGTCATCCGCCCTCACCCCCACCTCCCCGACCGCGCGACGCTGCCGTCGGACCAGGCGACCGAGTGGAGGCGATCATGACCCATCCCGTCAACCGAACGATCCTGCTCTTCGACATCGAGCGGTACAGCGACCGCGATGACGTGGAGCAGGCATATCTGCGGCGCATGCTCTACGACATCGCCGACCGCACCCTGGCGGCGGCCGGTGTCGAGGAGACCAAGCGGCTCCGGGCCGACCGCGGCGACTCCGTCATGGAGCTCATCGACGCGGACGCCTCGCCCATCGCGCTGCTGCGGTCCCTGCTCACCGAGGCCCCGGCCCAGCTGCGCACCGTCAACCGGATGGCGTCCAGCAGCGCCCAGATCCGGCTGAGGTCCGTGCTGGCCACCGGGTTCGTGGCCATCGACGGCCAGGGCGGCTGGGTCGGCTCCGACCTCAACCACGCCTGCCGGCTGCTGGACGCGAAGCTGCTGCGCGCCGCGCTGCGCGAGCGGACGGACGACTTCGCGCTCTGTGTCTCCGAATCCATCCACCAGGGCATCGTCCGGCACGGGCACCCCGGGATCGCCCCGGAGGAGTTCCACCCGGTCACCCTGGAGAGCAAGAACGGCCCGCTGGGCGCGTGGCTGCACGGGCCGCTGCCGAAGACGGCCCCGCCGGACGCCGCCCCGACCGCCGATCCGGCCCCGGGCCAGGACGCGGCGGCGCCCGCCGCTCGGGAACCGGCCGCCGCTCAGGCACCGGCCGCGGGCCCGGCGTCCCAGGGGCCCGGCGCCACCTTCCACTTCTCCGGAGGCACCCCCTCCTTCGGCGGCAGCCTCGTCGCGGGCGACCAGCACGGCGTATCCGGCGGCACGGTCCACGGCGATGTGCACCTCGGCGGCACGGACCAGGGCGGTACGCGATGAGCGCGGCAGAGGCCCCGGCACCGGAGCGCACCGGGGAACCGGCCGCGTCCGAACCCGTCGCGCCACCGGACCTCTCGGCGGTGGCGGCCGAGCCCGAGGAGCGGCCCCAGGAGGCCCGTGCCGCCCGCCGCGAACTGTACGACCACGCCCCGGAGTTCATGTTCAAGGCGTCGGCCTCCTTCGGCGGATCGCTGGTCGGCGGCAGCCAGCACGGGGTGTCCGGCGGCCGGGTCGACGGCGATGTGTTCATGGGCGGCAAGACCGAGAGCCACCACTACTACGGCTCGGCGGGGCCCGCGCACGCCTCCGGTGAGATCCCCGCCGAGGAGGTCGAGGGCCTCGCCGCGGTCTTCGAGGAGAGCGGCCCCTTCGCCACGGCCCTGGACCGCCTCCGCGCCGAGCGGATCGTCGTCCTGACCGGTGCCCACTCCACCGGCCGCCGCGCCGCCGCGCTGATGCTGCTGCACCGCCTGGGCATCACCACCGTTCGCGCGCTCGACGCCGAGACGCCGCCCGCCGCCCTCCGCGACCAGCTGGGCGACGCCCCCGGCCATGTGCTGTGCGACCTGGCCCTGAGCCGGGGCAAGCCGCTGAAGTACAACCATCTGCTGGCCGTCCAGGACAAGCTCCGCAAGCGGAACGGCCATATGGTGATCACCCTTGAATCCACCGCCGCCCTCACCGGCATCACCCCCGTCCGCTGGGAGCCGCCCTCCGCCGCGGCCGTGCTGCGCGCCCACCTCCGCCATCACGTGGGCGAAGAGTCCGCCGTCGAGCGGCTGCTGGGCCTCAGCCCGGTGCGCGACTTCCTCGCCCACGCCCATCAGCTGTGGGAGGTGCGCGGCTTCGCCGAGGAGGTCGCCGCGTACGACAGGGGGTCCGGCAGCCTGGAGGAGCTGGCCGCCTTCAGCCGCGCCAGTGTGGAGGAGCAGGTCCGGCAGTGGTTCGGCAACGAGCAGCTGTCCCTGCGCGACAAGTCCTTCCTGATATCGCTCGCGGTCTTCGACCAGGCCCCGTACCCGCTGGCCGCCGAACTCGCCGACCAGCTCTATGTGCTGCTCCAGGAGACCGAGGACCCCGCGCGGACGCCGGAGATCCCGGTCTTCGGCCCGGCCATCGCCGACCGGCTGCGACTCGCCCGCGCCTGCGGCTACGAGGAGTACGAGAGCACCGAATGGGGCCAGGTGCCCCAGTTCGTGGCCCGGTTCCAGGACGACCGCATCGCCCGCACCCTGCTGGAGGAGGTGTGGACCGGCCATCCGTCCGCGCGTCCGGCGCTGATCCGCTGGATCCAGGGGCTGGCCCGGGACGGCCGCCCCGTGGTGCGCACCCGGGCCGCCGCCACCGCCGCGATGCTCACCGCCGCCGACCTGCCGTCGGCCATGGCCCTGCTCATCGACGGCTGGGCCACCGCCCGTGGCTACGCGCCCCGGCTGATCGCGGCCAACACCCTGACCCTCAGCCATCTGCTGGGCGCGCCCGCGGTCCCCCGCATCCTCAGCCAGTGGTGTCTGGACGACCATCCGGCCCGTCGCTGGACGGCGGTGCGGGCCTATGCGCTGCTCGTACCGCTGCGGCCGGAGCAGACCGGACAGGCCCTGGAGGCGATCGCCGCCCGTATCCGCCTCGGCGGGAGCGACGAACGCGAACGGAACCATTTCATCCAGTCCACGGCGCTGCTGCTGTCCGCGGGCGACCGCAGGGCCACGCTCACCGAGCTGGGCGGCTTCCTGAAGGACGCCCCGCCGGTGCGCGCCCTCGTCCTCTCCGCCTTCCTGACCGCGTGCGAGGCCCAGGAGGACGGGCTGCTGGCGTGGTTCGCCGAGGACGAGGACCGGACCCCGTCCGGCATCGGCGCGCTCGCCGGACCGTGGCGCGCCGCGCTCGCCGACCCCGAGCACACCAAGGCCGCGCTCAACGCGCTGCGCTCATGGGTGTACGAGGCCGATCGGCACCCGTCCGCCGAGGAAGCCCTCACCGCGCTGCTCCCGGCCCTGGCCGTCACCGCGCAGGACGCCGCCCGCCTCAGCCATCTGCTGCGCACCCTGCCCGGCGAACACGGCGGGCCGCCGCCCGAGGCCGCGGCCCGGCTGCTGTCCGCCCTCCCGTCCCGTTGACCCGCCCTGATCCACCCGAGGAGTTGACCTCATGGCGGACTTCCGCCGTCAGCCCGAATGGCAGCAACAAGCCGACCGCCACACCCATCTGATCGACCCTGTGCTGGCCGTCCGTCCGATGGCCCGGTTCGAATACATGGCCCGCCGGCCGGTGGTCGCGATCGATCACGCGCTCGTCTTCGTGACGGCCAGGGGCGCGTACGACACCTATCTGCCACCGCAGCGGCCGAGCCGCTCCGACGCCGCGAGCCGCCGCTACACCGCCGTGTACGAGGTGGACATGGGCACTCACCCGGTCGCGCTCGACCTCGAACTCCCCAGTGACGACGACGCGTTCTCCTTCGGGGTCACCGCCGAGCTCACCTGGCGGGTCGCCGATCCCGCGCGCTTCGTGGCCAGCGGCGAACGCGATGTGCCGACCCGGCTGAACCGGGAGTTCCAGCACCTCGCCCGCCCGGTCAGCCGCGGCTTCGCCATCGAGAACAGCGCCTGGGCCGAACAGGCGGTACAGCGCGCCGTCGACAGCGGCGCCTTCGCGACGAACGTCGGCCTGGACACCACCTGCGTGGTGCGGCTCCGGCCGGACGAAGCGGCGATCGCCCACCGCAAGCAGCTGCGCGAGATCCGCTACGCGGGCGAGGTCCTGGACCCGCAGCATGAGCTGGAGCTGCGGCGGCAGCACCAGCAGCACCAACTGGAGGTCCTGCGGACCCAGCAGGAGCAGGAGCTGAACGCGGCGAAGATCAACTTCTACCAGTACCACCTCCAGCACGGCGGCGTCGCCGCCTGGGCGCTCCATCTGGCGCAGCATCCGGAGGACTCCCGGCTGGTGATGGAGAGCATGCGGTCGGACCAGCTCGCGCTGATCAAGAGCCAGCTGGGAGTGGCCACCGAACTCCTCAAGGGAGAAGGCGTCGAGGACTACCAGAAGGAGGAGCCGCGGCGGCTCGCGCTCCAGGTGGTCAACGACATCCTCAACCAGCGGCTCCCCGGGGTGGCCGAGCCCCCGGCGTACGGTCCGCCGCCGGGCGAAGAGGGCGCCGCGCTGCCGCCTCCGGTCCCGCCGGTGCCGCCGGTGCCGCCCACGCCTCCGGCCCCGGCTACGCCCCCGGAGAAGTCGCCGCCCCCGGCCCCGGCCGCGCCGCCGGAGGCGCCCCCGGCCCCGGCCGAACCGGCCGAATCGGCCGACGGGGCGGAGTACCCCCGATGACCTCCGGCGAAGGCGCTCCCGGGCCCACGGACGTCGAGGCCGCCGAGCGGCTGCTGGGCGATCTGCGGGCCGAGATCGCCCGCGCCGACGGCAAGGCGGCCGTGCTGGTCGCGGCGCTCGGCATGACGGCCGGGATCATCACCGGTCTGCTCGCCAACAGCGCCTGGGCACCCGGCGATCTCTCCGCCGTCGGCTCCCTCGCCTGGTGGACCGGGATACTCGCCCTGGCGCTGGCCCTGTTCGCCCTGCTCATGACCGTATTGCCGCGCTATGGCGGCACCGCCTGGGCGCCGGGGCGGCCGCTCGCCTACTTCAGCGACATCCAGCGCGCCGCCCGGCTCGGCCGTCTGGCGACCGCACTCGACGACACCGCCCGCGCCCCGGTCTCGGGGCTGCTGGCCGCACTGACCGAGACCAGCCGTATCGCCACGGTCAAGCACCAGTGGATCCGCACCGGACTGATCGCCTTCTGCTGCGGCGCCGTGCTGCTTCCCGGGGCGGTCCTGGCGGGCTGACGCTCACTTCTTCCTGAGGAAACGCGATGACCGAACCATCAGAGCCGCGGTACCCGCAGACACCGCAGTACCCGCACACCCCTCCGCCCGCCTACCCACAGGCGCCGCGGTACCCGGACCCGCCCCCGCCCGCCTACCCGCACACACCGACGCCGCCGCCCACTTACCCAGCGCCCCCGTACCCACAAGCACAACCACAGCCACAACCGGCGCACCCGCCCCAGCCGCCCCAGCCGCCGCCCGCACCCGCGCACCCTCATGAGATGCGGTTCACGCAGCGTCGCAGCCACATATCCGAGTACCAGCGCGGCGCCGACGCCACCGCGATCGGCGGCCTGCTGCTCCATATGCCGAACTTCCTCGGCAGCCTGCTGGTGGTCGGGCTGGTCTCGCTGTTCTTCGGCACCCCCGGTCTGCTGCTGGTGCTCGCCTGGCTGGCCGGCGGCGCGCTGGTCGTCCACCGCCCCACCGAGCGCGCCCTCGCCCGGTACGTCCTCAAGCTGCGTCCGCCCACCCATCAGGAGCTGGCCAGGCTCGCGCCGGTGTGGCGGGAGGTGCTCACCCGGGCGGGTATCGAGCAGCACACCTACGAGCTGTGGGTCGAGGACAGCGATGAGCTGAACGCCGTGGCGGCGGCCGGGCATATCGTCGGTGTCACCCGCTTCGCGCTGGAGCAGCTGCCCTCCGGGCAGCTCGCCGCCGTGCTGGCGCATGAGCTGGGCCACCATGTCGGCGGGCACAGCTGGTCGGGTCTGCTCGGCTACTGGTACGCGCTTCCCGGCCGTATCGCCTGGCGCGTCATGCAGCTCATGGCGTACGTCATCTTCCGGGTGTCCAGCGCCTTCTCCTGCCTCGGGGGCCTCGTCGTCCTGGCCTTCTTCGGATTCCTGGCCTTCATGACGGTCAGCGCGCTGTACGGGCTGCCGCTGCTGCTGCCCCTCATCCCGTATCTGATGGCCGCCGTGAGCCGGCGGGCGGAGCTGCTCGCCGACCGGCAGGCCGCGGCGCTGGACTTCGCGCCGATGCTGGCCGAGGTGCTGTGGCGGATGCATACGGCGCAGGAGCAGGCCAAGGCTGCCGCGGCGGCCGCGGGCCGGCCGCTGCCCAGGCAGAGCCCGCTCGCCCGGCTGCTCTCCTCCCACCCCGACCACCACACCCGGCTGCACCATCTGGGCCCCTACCTCCAGCCGCGCCCGTACCCCCAACCCCCCGGCTGAGCCGCCCGGAGAGGCCGGGGCCGGAAACGCCGCAGGGCGGCCACCCCACCGAGGGGGTGACCGCCCTGCGAGCGGATCGGGACTTACTGGTTGTACGGACCGTAGTCGTAGTCCTCCAGCGGAACCGCCTGGCCGGAGCCCGTGCCGAAGGGCGAGTAGTCGATGTCGTCGTAACCGACGGCCGAGTACATCGCGGCCTTCGCCTCCTCGGTCGGCTCGACCCGGATGTTGCGGTAGCGGGACAGGCCCGTACCGGCCGGGATGAGCTTACCGATGATCACGTTCTCCTTGAGGCCGATCAGGGAGTCCGACTTGGCGTTGATCGCCGCGTCGGTGAGCACCCGGGTCGTCTCCTGGAAGGACGCCGCCGACAGCCAGGACTCGGTCGCCAGCGATGCCTTGGTGATACCCATCAGCTGCGGACGGCCGGAGGCCGGGTGGCCGCCTTCCTGGACCACACGACGGTTCTCACCCTCGAAGCGCGAGCGCTCCACGAGCTCGCCCGGCAGCAGCTCGGCGTCGCCGGACTCGATGATCGTCACCCGGCGCAGCATCTGCCGGATGATGATCTCGATGTGCTTGTCGTGGATCGACACACCCTGCGAGTTGTAGACCTTCTGGACCTCGCCCACCAGGTGCACCTGGACGGCGCGCTGGCCGAGGATGCGCAGCACGTCGTGCGGGTTGACGGCACCCACGGTCAGCGGCTCGCCGACCTCGACGTGGTCGCCCTCGCCCACCAGCAGACGGGCTCGCTTGGAGACGCCGTAGGACGTCTCGTCGGAGCCGTCGTCCGGGGTGACGACGAGCTTCTTGGTCTTCTCGGTCTCCTCGATCCGGACGCGGCCGGCCGCCTCCGAGATCGGGGCGACACCCTTGGGCGTACGGGCCTCGAAGAGCTCGACGACACGCGGCAGACCCTGGGTGATGTCGTCACCGGCCACACCACCGGTGTGGAAGGTACGCATCGTCAGCTGGGTGCCGGGCTCACCGATGGACTGGGCGGCGATGATGCCGACCGCCTCGCCGATGTCCACCAGCTTGCCGGTCGCCAGCGAGCGGCCGTAGCACATGGCGCAGGTGCCGACGGCGGACTCGC
Source organism: Streptomyces malaysiensis subsp. malaysiensis (assembly GCF_040653035.1). NCBI lineage: Bacteria > Bacillati > Actinomycetota > Actinomycetes > Kitasatosporales > Streptomycetaceae > Streptomyces > Streptomyces malaysiensis. Next base: position 153,901 of record NZ_JBEZNG010000009.1, on the reverse strand, counting down.
AGGTGAGCACCGAACGGGTCTTGACCGTCTCCACGCCGTGGCGGACCAGCTCGTCGATGAGCACATCGCCCAGGTCGGTACCGGCCGGGGCCAGGACCTTCCCGTCCACGACGATGTCCTCGGCGAGGCAGCGCGCGTACACGCTGGTCTCGACGTCCTCCGTCTTGCGCAGCACACCGTCCGCGCCCCTGGACGCGATCGCGAGCTTCAGGCCGCGGTCGGTGCCGCAGTCCTCCTCGCGAATGATCACGTCCTGGGAGACGTCCACCAGACGACGGGTCAGGTAACCCGAGTCGGCGGTACGCAGGGCGGTGTCGGCGAGACCCTTACGGGCACCGTGGGTGGAGATGAAGTACTCCAGCACGGAGAGACCCTCACGGAACGACGCCTTGATGGGCCGCGGGATGGTCTCGTTCTTCGCGTTGGACACCAGACCACGCATACCGGCGATCTGACGCATCTGCATCATGTTTCCGCGCGCGCCCGAGTTGACCATCATGAAGATCGGGTTGGTCTTCGGGAAGTTCGCGTTCATCGCCTCGGCGACCTCGTTGGTCGCCTTGGTCCAGATCGCGATCAGCTCCTGGGTGCGCTCGTCCTTGGTGATCAGACCGCGCTCGTACTGCTTCTGGACCTTCTCGTCCTGCGCCTCGTAGCCCGTGATGATGGCCTTCTTGGCCTCGGGCACGACCACGTCGGAGATGGCGACGGTGACACCGGAGCGGGTGGCCCAGTGGAAACCGGCCGCCTTCAGGTTGTCCAGCGTCGCCGCGACGATGACCTTGGGGTAGCGCTCGGCGAGGTCGTTGACGATCTCGGAGAGCTGCTTCTTGCCCACCGAGTAGTCGACGAACGGGTAGTCCTCGGGCAGCAGCTCGTTGAAGAGCGCGCGGCCCAGCGTGGTGCGCAGCCGGAAGCTGTCACCGGGCTGCCAGACACCGCCGCCGACGCCGTCGTCCCCTTCCTCGGCCACCGGCGGGGTCCAGCCACGGGGCGGAACCGTGCCGATCGGGAAGCGGATGTCGATCTTCGCCTGGAGCGAGAGCTCCCGGGCGTCGAACGCCATGATCGCCTCGGCGGTGGAGCCGAAGGAACGGCCCTCGCCGACGACCTCGCGCTCCTCCTCGTCGGTGGTGAGGAAGAACAGGCCCAGCACCATGTCCTGGGTCGGCATGGTCACCGGACGGCCGTCGGCCGGCTTGAGGATGTTGTTCGAGGACAGCATCAGGATGCGGGCCTCGGCCTGCGCCTCCGCGGACAGCGGCAGGTGCACGGCCATCTGGTCACCGTCGAAGTCCGCGTTGAACGCGGTGCAGACGAGCGGGTGAATCTGAATGGCCTTGCCCTCGACCAGCTGCGGCTCGAACGCCTGGATACCGAGGCGGTGCAGGGTCGGCGCACGGTTCAGCAGCACCGGGTGCTCGGCGATGACCTCTTCGAGCACGTCGTACACGACCGTGCGGCCGCGCTCGACCATGCGCTTGGCCGACTTGATGTTCTGCGCGTGGTTCAGGTCCACCAGGCGCTTCATCACGAACGGCTTGAAGAGCTCCAGCGCCATGGCCTTGGGCAGACCGCACTGGTGCAGCTTGAGCTGCGGGCCGACGACGATGACCGAACGGGCCGAGTAGTCGACTCGCTTACCGAGCAGGTTCTGACGGAACCGGCCCTGCTTGCCCTTCAGCATGTCGCTGAGGGACTTCAGCGGACGGTTACCGGGACCGGTGACCGGGCGGCCGCGGCGGCCGTTGTCGAACAGCGCGTCGACGGCCTCCTGGAGCATCCGCTTCTCGTTGTTCACGATGATCTCGGGGGCACCGAGGTCGAGCAGACGCTTGAGGCGGTTGTTCCGGTTGATCACACGGCGGTACAGGTCGTTCAGGTCGGAGGTCGCGAAGCGGCCACCGTCCAGCTGCACCATCGGACGCAGGTCCGGCGGGATCACCGGGATGCAGTCCAGCACCATGCCGTTGGGGCTGTTGCGGGTCTGGAGGAAGGCGGAGACGACCTTGAGGCGCTTGAGCGCACGGGTCTTCTTCTGGCCCTTGCCGGTCCGGATGATCTCGCGGAGCTTCTCGGCCTCCTCGTCGAGGTCGAAGGACTCCAGGCGCTTCTGGAGCGCGGCCGCGCCCATGCCGCCCATGAAGTACGTGCCGAAGCGGTCACGCAGCTCGCGGTAGAGCAGCTCATCGCCCTCCAGGTCCTGGACCTTGAGGTTCTTGAAGCGGTTCCACACCTCGTCGAGACGGTCGATCTCGCGCTGGGCACGGTCGCGCAGCTGCTTCATCTCGCGCTCGGCGCCCTCGCGCACCTTACGGCGCACATCGGCCTTGGCGCCCTCGGCCTCGAGCTCGGCGAGGTCCGCCTCCAGCTTCTTGGCGCGAGCCTCCAGGTCGGCGTCGCGGCGCTGCTCGATCTGCTGGCGCTCGACGGAGACATGGGCCTCCAGCGAGGGCAGATCGCGCGTACGGCGCTCCTCGTCCACCCACGTGATCATGTAGGCGGCGAAGTAGATGACCTTCTCGAGGTCCTTCGGGGCGAGGTCGAGCAGGTAGCCCAGACGGCTGGGCACGCCCTTGAAGTACCAGATGTGGGTGACGGGAGCGGCCAGTTCGATGTGGCCCATCCGCTCACGGCGCACCTTGGCGCGGGTGACCTCGACACCGCAGCGCTCACAGATGATGCCCTTGAAACGGACGCGCTTGTACTTCCCGCAGTAGCACTCCCAGTCCCGGGTCGGACCGAAGATCTTCTCGCAGAAGAGTCCGTCCTTTTCGGGCTTGAGGGTGCGGTAGTTGATGGTTTCCGGCTTCTTGACCTCACCGTGGGACCACTGACGGATGTCATCAGCGGTGGCGAGGCCGATCCGCAGCTCGTCGAAGAAGTTGACGTCGAGCACTTGTCGTCAATCCCTCTTTCAGGGTCGTGTCTTCGGGTCTGACTGGGGGTCCGGGGAGAGGCCGGGGCGTCGCGTGGGGGGCGCCCCGACCAGACCCGTCAGACCTCTTCGACGCTGCTCGGCTCCCGCCGGGACAGGTCGATACCGAGCTCCTCCGCAGCGCGGAAGACGTCCTCGTCGGTGTCGCGCATCTCGATGGACATGCCGTCGGACGACAGCACCTCCACGTTGAGGCACAGGGACTGCATCTCCTTGATGAGCACCTTGAAGGACTCGGGGATGCCGGGCTCGGGAATGTTCTCGCCCTTGACGATGGCCTCGTAGACCTTCACTCGGCCGGTCACGTCGTCGGACTTGATGGTCAGCAGCTCCTGGAGGGCGTACGCGGCGCCATATGCCTCCAGCGCCCACACCTCCATCTCGCCGAAGCGCTGGCCACCGAACTGAGCCTTACCACCCAGCGGCTGCTGGGTGATCATCGAGTACGGACCGGTGGACCGGGCGTGCAGCTTGTCGTCCACCAGGTGGTGCAGCTTGAGGATGTACATGTAGCCGATCGAGATCGGGTCCGGGAACGGCTCGCCGGAGCGACCGTCGAACAGCCGGGCCTTGCCCGAGGGCAGCACCATGCGCTCACCGTCCCGGTTCGGCACGGTGTGCTCGAACAGGCCGGCCAGCTCGTCCTCGCGGGCGCCGTCGAAGACCGGGGTCGCGACGTTGGTACCGGGCTGGACCTCGTCCGCGCCGATCGTCCGCAGCCGGTTCATCCAGTCCTCGTCGCCCTCGACCTTCCAGCCCTGGGAGGCCAGCCAGCCGAGGTGGATCTCCAGCACCTGCCCCGGGTTCATCCGGGACGGGACACCCAGCGGGTTGAGGATGATGTCGACCGGCGTGCCGTCCTCCAGGAACGGCATGTCCTCGACGGGGAGGATCTTGGAGATGACGCCCTTGTTGCCGTGGCGGCCGGCCAGCTTGTCACCGTCGGTGATCTTGCGCTTCTGCGCCACGTAGACGCGGACCAGCTGGTTCACGCCGGGCGGCAGCTCGTCGCCCTCCTCGCGGTCGAAGACGCGCACGCCGATGACCTTGCCGATCTCGCCGTGCGGCACCTTCAGCGAGGTGTCACGGACCTCACGGGCCTTCTCACCGAAGATCGCGCGCAGCAGGCGCTCCTCCGGGGTCAGCTCGGTCTCGCCCTTCGGGGTGACCTTGCCGACCAGGATGTCTCCGGCCACGACCTCGGCGCCGATGCGGATGATGCCGCGCTCGTCGAGGTCGGCCAGGACCTCCTCGGAGACGTTCGGGATGTCCCGGGTGATCTCCTCGGGGCCCAGCTTGGTGTCCCGGGCGTCGACCTCGTGCTCCTCGATGTGGATCGAGGAGAGGACGTCGTCCTGCACCAGACGCTGGCTGAGGATGATCGCGTCCTCGTAGTTGTGGCCCTCCCACGGCATGAACGCCACCAGGAGGTTCTTGCCGAGCGCCATCTCGCCGTCCTCGGTGGACGGCCCGTCGGCGAGCACCTGGCCGGCGATCACCCGGGCGCCCTCGTCCACGACGACCTTCTGGTTGAAGGAGGTGCCCTGGTTGGAGCGGGAGAACTTGGCCACCCGGTAGGTGGTGTAGGTGCCGTCGTCGTTGGCCACCGTCACGTAGTCGGCGGAGACCTCCTGGACGACACCGTCCTTCTCGGCCTTGATGACATCGCCGGCGTCGACCGCGCAGCGGTACTCCATACCGGTGCCGACCAGCGGGGACTCCGCCTTGATCAGCGGCACGGCCTGGCGCATCATGTTCGAGCCCATGAGGGCGCGGTTGGCGTCGTCGTGCTCCAGGAACGGGATCATCGCGGTCGCGACCGACACCATCTGGCGCGGCGAGACGTCCATGTAGTCCACGTCGTCGCCGGGGATGTAGTCGACCTCACCGCCACGGCGGCGGACCAGGACGCGGTTCTCGGCGAAGTGCAGGTCGTTCGTCAGCGGGGCGTTGGCCTGGGCGATGACGAAGCGGTCCTCCTCGTCGGCCGTGAGGTAGTGGACCTCGTCGGTGACGACACCGTCGACGACCTTGCGGTACGGGGTCTCGATGAAACCGAACGCGTTGACCCGGCCGTACGAGGCGAGCGAGCCGATCAGACCGATGTTCGGGCCTTCGGGCGTCTCGATCGGACACATGCGGCCGTAGTGCGACGGGTGCACGTCACGGACCTCGAAGCCCGCCCGCTCACGGGAGAGACCACCGGGGCCGAGCGCGTTCAGCCGGCGCTTGTGGGTCAGACCGGACAGCGGGTTCGTCTGGTCCATGAACTGCGACAGCTGGCTGGTGCCGAAGAACTCCTTGATGGAGGCGACGACCGGCCGGATGTTGATCAGGGTCTGCGGCGTGATCGCCTCGACGTCCTGAGTGGTCATGCGCTCGCGCACGACGCGCTCCATACGGGCCAGACCCGTGCGGACCTGGTTCTGGATGAGCTCGCCGACGTTACGGATACGGCGGTTGCCGAAGTGGTCGATGTCGTCGGTCTCGACGACCACGGACTGGCCGTTGTCCCCGACGGTCTCGGTCTCACCGGCGTGCAGCTTCACCAGGTACTTGATCGAGGCGATGACGTCCTCGACCGTCAGGACGCCCGCGTCCAGCGGAGCGGCCGAACCCAGCTTCTTGTTGACCTTGTAGCGGCCGACCTTGGCGAGGTCGTAGCGCTTGGGGTTGAAGTAGAGGTTCTCCAGCAGCGTCTGCGCGGCCTCACGCGTGGGGGGCTCGCCCGGACGCAGCTTGCGGTAGATGTCGAGCAGCGCGTCGTCCTGGCCCTGGGTGTGGTCCTTCTCCAGGGTGGCGCGCATGGACTCGTACTCGCCGAACTCCTCCAGGATCTGCTCGGTGGTCCAGCCGAGCGCCTTCAGGAGGACGGTGACGGACTGCTTGCGCTTGCGGTCGATGCGCACACCGACCATGTCGCGCTTGTCGATCTCCATCTCCAGCCAGGCACCCCGGGAGGGGATGACCTTGACCGAGAAGATGTCCTTGTCGGAGGTCTTGTCGATGGAGGAGTCGAAGTAGACACCCGGCGAGCGGACCAGCTGCGAGACGACGACACGCTCGGTGCCGTTGATGCAGAAGGTGCCCTTGTCGGTCATGAGCGGGAAGTCGCCCATGAAGACCGTCTGAGACTTGATCTCACCGGTCTCGTTGTTGGTGAACTCGGCCGTGACGAAGAGCGGAGCGGCGTACGTGAAGTCGCGCTCCTTGCACTCGTCGATCGAGTTCTTCGGCGGCTCGAAACGGTGATCACGGAAGGTCAGGGACATCGACCCGGAGAAGTCCTCGATCGGGGAGATCTCCTCGAAGATCTCCTCCAGACCGGACTTGGTGGGGACGTCCTGACCGCTGTCCAGCGCAGCCTCGACGCGAGCCTTCCACGCGGCATTGCCGAGCAGCCAATCGAAGCTCTCGGTCTGAAGCGCGAGGAGGTTCGGAACCTCGAGAGGCTCGTTGATCTTCGCAAAGGAGATGCGCAGCGGGGCGGTGCTGGCGCCATTGTTCGTATTGGCAGTCGAGGCGTTGCGCGAGGCGGCCAAGAGGGGGTCCTTCCGAGGGCTCGGACTCACTACGCGCGTACCGGTCCCACCGAGAGCCCATGGATGAAATCCCTGGTCAGGGCGTTTCCATCGGTAGTGCTCGAAGGTAGGTATGCCCCTGGTGACGGGCAGGGAGCAGCTAACAGGCAGCGCAAAGGGTCAGTGTAGCCACTTGGCACACTGATGTCCAGCGCCGAGTTTCTGAGACCGGCAGTGCCAATCTCTCCCTCCGGTGAGGGGGCGCGCCCCTCGTTGTCTTCATCCGCCCTGTCGGCAGCCTGCGCGCTCGATGCGCATATCGATACTGCCCGCTTCGCCGACGATCCATGCCTCGGAATTTCGGATCGATGTGACGTCGCGTCCTGAGAATTGCGCGCTGCGTGCCGTTCGTCAAGGCCCCCCACTCCGGCGAGATCGTCACAGGGCGTGGCGACGGGCAACGAAGATCACCCTACCTCCACAAGCCCATAAGGCAATGTAGCCGTCACGGGAACGCCGAAGGGCGACCACCCGAACGGGTGATCGCCCCTGGCGTGAATCGGATCACGCCGCCGGACGTCCTGTCGGCGTGTGGCGGCGGGCCGAGAGGTCAGCGACCTCGACGGGTCACTTGACCTCGACGGAGGCGCCGGCGCCCTTGAGGGACTCGGCGGCCTTCTCGGCGGCGTCCTTGGCGACCTTCTCGAGAACGGGCTTCGGGGCGCCGTCGACGAGGTCCTTGGCCTCCTTCAGACCCAGGGAGGTCAGCTCACGCACGACCTTGATGACCTGGATCTTCTTGTCGCCGGCGCCGGTGAGGATGACGTCGAACTCGTCCTTCTCCTCCTCGGCCGGGGCAGCGGCACCGGGGGCACCCGGGGCGGCGGCGACCACGGCGGCCGGGGCCGCGGCGGTGACGTCGAACTTCTCCTCGAACGCCTTCACGAACTCGGAGAGCTCGATGAGGGTCATCTCTTCGAACTGCGCGAGCAGGTCGTCCTGGCTGAGCTTCGCCATGGTGGCGGTCCTTCCACTAATTCGGCAGGTGGTGCCGGATGTACATGTCGGCGGGCTTCCGGGCCCGCTGCGACCGGGGCCTGATTACTCGGCGGCCTCGGCCTCGGCGGGAGCCGGGGTGTCGGCACCGCCCTGCTCGGCCTGCTTCTGCCGGAGCGCCTCGGCGGTCCGGACGAACTTCGACAGCGGGGCCTGGAAGAGCGCGGCAGCCTGGGACTGCTTGCCCTTCATCGCACCCGCCAGCTTGGCGAGCAGCACCTCACGGGACTCGAGGTCCGCGAGCTTCTTGATCTCGTCGGCGGACAGCGCCTTACCATCAAGGACACCGCCCTTGATGACGAGAGCGGGGTTGTCCTTGGCGAAGTCACGGAGACCCTTCGCCGCCTCGACCGGGTCACCGGTCACGAAGGCGACGGCCGACGAACCCGAGAACAGGTCGTCGAGCTGGTTGATCCCGGCCTCGTTGGCCGCGATCTTGGTCAGCGTGTTCTTCACCACACGGTACTGAGCGTTCTCACCGAGCGAACGGCGCAGCTCCTTCAGCTGCGCGACGGTGAGACCGGTGTACGCGGTCACAACGGCCGCGTTGGAGGTGCGGAACTTCTCCCGCATCTCGTCGACGGCTGCGACCTTGTCAGGACTCGCCATGAGCCTCGGCCTCCTTCCGGGTGATGAGGACCGCTTCGGTCTGAAGGAAGGAGACTGAGACAACGCGAAAACGCCCCGGCGCAGGCGCTCGGGGCGTAACTCGACCGATCGGACCCACGGCCCGTTCGGGAGTGCAACCTCAATCACCTGCGCAGGTCGCCCGCAGCTAGCGGATCCTTCAGCCACCGGACCCTTGCGGGACACGGCGACAACCAGCGGTCTTTGGCTTCTTCAGGAGGTTACGCGAACGGGCCGCGGCCAGGCAAATCGGCTCTACTGCTGGAGCATGTCCTGGAAGTCCACGGTGTCCGAGGAGGTGGGCTCGGTGACCGTCACGGTGGTGCCGTAGTCCGAGTAGTAGACCGTGGAGTCGTAGGCGCCGTTGTTGCTGGTGGCCTGCTCACGCTTCTTGACCAGCAGGTTCTCGCCGTCGACCCACAGGTCGATGGTCTCGGTGTCCATGCCGGAGGACTCCAGCTGCTTCTGGAGGGCGTCCAGGTCGGACTGGCTCAGCTCCTTGGACTGCATCTTGGCGATCTCGGAGACCTTGACCGTGCCCGTGTAGTGCGTGGCCTTGACGCCCTTCACGTCCTCGGAACCCACGCTCTTGACCTTGCCCGTGGCGAGCAGCAGCTCCACCGAGCGCGACGGGTTGTTGTTCTGCATCTGGTCCTTCAGGAACGCGCCCGAGGGACCCGCCTTCTGGGCCAGCACGTCGTAGTCGTACTTCACCCAGTGCTTGCCGCCGCCGGCCTGCGCGGCGAACTCGTCGCCCATGTTCAGGAACATCGCGTCCGGGGTGTACCGCGCGTCCATCGGCTTGCCCGCGATGGGCGACGAGGCGACGGCGCCGCCGTTCTGGGTGATGGACATGTTGGCCCGGATACCGTCGGCCCAGTCCATCGAACCGGACATCTGCGAGTTCTGCTCGCCCATCTTGGTGGTGCCCTCGACCTTGGCCGAGTTCTTCTTGTCCGTCTGCTGCGAGGCCAGCTTGAGCGCCGCCAGCGGGCTCATCCCGGACTGGCCCGACTTCTCCCCCGCCTTGTCGCCGGCCTTGTCATCGCCGGACTTCTCGCTACCGCACGCGGTGAGGCCGACCATCAGAACGACGCTTCCGGCGGCTATCGCCCAACGCACACCGACATGAGTACCGCGCACGGCTCCCCCTAGTTTTTATTTCTCTTTTACGCCTGTGCTGAGTGACTTTAGCGGAGGTGTCCGACAACGGAAGAAGCCGGGCCCCCGCACCTTCGACGCGGTGCGGGGGCCCGGCGGTTGCACACCGTGGTGCGCCGGTTCAGAAGCCGCCTCAGACGGCCTCTTCCTCGGCCAGCAGGTTGCGGGTGCGGTTGGCGTCCAGCGGGATGCCGGGGCCCATCGTGGTGGTCAGGGTCGCCTTCTTGATGTAGCGGCCCTTCGCGGCGGACGGCTTGAGGCGGTTGACCTCCTCGAGCGCCGCGGCGTAGTTCTCCACCAGCTTGGTCTCGTCGAACGAGAGCTTGCCGATGATGAAGTGCAGGTTGGCGTGCTTGTCGACGCGGAACTCGATCTTGCCGCCCTTGATCTCCGTGACGGCCTTGGCGACGTCCGGGGTGACCGTGCCGGTCTTCGGGTTCGGCATCAGACCACGCGGACCGAGCACCCGGCCGAGACGGCCGACCTTGCCCATGAGGTCCGGGGTGGCGACAACGGCGTCGAAGTCCAGACGGCCCTTGGACACCTCGTCGATGAGCTCGTCGGAGCCGACGATGTCGGCGCCGGCGGCCTCCGCGGCCGCAGCACGGTCACCGGTCGCGAAGACCAGGACCCGGGCGGTCTTACCGGTGCCGTGCGGCAGGTTCACGGTGCCGCGGACCATCTGGTCGGCCTTGCGCGGGTCGACGCCCAGGCGCATGGCGACCTCGACGGTCGCGTCGAACTTGGTCGCGGAGGTGTCCTTCGCCAGCCGGACGGCCTCGAGCGGGGCGTACGCGCGCTCCCGGTCGATCTTGGCGTCCGCAGCGCGGAGAGTCTTGCTGCGCTTGCTCACTCTTGCTCCTGATGTCTGTGGAGTTCGTGGTCCGGGCCAGCGCTTGGCCCTGCCACAGATGGCCGCGAGGGCCGTCGGCCCTCACTGTGGAGGTGTCAGCCCTCGACCGTGATGCCCATGGAGCGGGCGGTGCCGGCGATGATCTTCTCGGCGGCGTCCAGGTCGTTGGCGTTCAGGTCGGGCATCTTGGTGGTGGCGATCTCACGCACCTGGTCGCGGGTGATCTTGGCGACCTTGGTCTTGTGCGGCTCGCCGGAGCCCTTCTCCACGCCCGCGGCCTTGAGGATCAGCTTGGCGGCCGGCGGGGTCTTGGTCACGAAGGTGAAGGAGCGGTCCTCGTAGACCGTGATCTCCACCGGCACGACCATGCCGCGCTGCGACTCGGTCGCGGCGTTGTAGGCCTTGCAGAACTCCATGATGTTGACGCCGTGCTGACCCAGCGCGGGGCCGACCGGCGGGGCCGGGTTCGCGGCGCCGGCCTGGATCTGGAGCTTGATCAGCCCCGTGACCTTCTTCTTCTTGGGAGGCATGCTCTCTCCGGGTCCTAGTGAGAGGTTGTTCGCCTCCGAACCGGATCATCCGGATGGAGGCATACCGCACAACGATAACGGGTATAGCTGTGCGCCTTAAAACCGAGCAGGTCAGACCGGCCGCGAAAGCCCGTCTGACCTGTTCGGAAGTTCTCGTGATGAGACTTAGTTCTTCTGGATCTGGTCGAAGCTCAGCTCGACCGGGGTCTCCCGGCCGAAGATCTCCACCAGGCCCTTGACCTTCTTGGAGTCGGCGTTGATCTCGTTGATCGTCGCCTGGAGGGTCGCGAACGGGCCGTCGGTGACGGTGACCGAGTCGCCGACCTCGAAGTCCAGCACCTGGACCTCGACCTTGCGGCTCGGCGCCGGCATACCGCTCTCCTCGGCGGCGGCCTTGGCGGCCTTCTCCTCGGCCTCGGGGGCGAGCATCTTGACGATCTCGTCCAGGGTCAGCGGGTACGGGTCGTAGGCGTTGCCCACGAAGCCGGTGACGCCCGGGGTGTTACGGACCACACCCCACGATTCGTTCGTCAGGTCCATGCGGACGAGCACATAGCCGGGCAGCTTGTTCTGCCGGACGTTCTTGCGCTCGCCGTTCTTGATCTGGACGATCTCTTCCTCGGGGACCTCGGCCTGGTAGATGAAGTCCTCGACGTTCAGCGAGACGGCACGCTGCTCCAGGTTGGCCTTCACGCGCTTCTCATAGCCCGCGTAGGTGTGGATCACATACCACTCACCGGGCAGCCCACGCAGCTCCTCGCGGAGCGCCTCGACCGGGTCGACCTCGGTCGCGTCGACCGCCTCGCCCAGCCCTTCCGGCTCGGCCTTCTCGTCCTCGAGGGCCTTCTCGTCCTCGACACGCAGCGCGTCCTCCTCGGCGGGCACACCCGCCGCGGCGTCGGCTGCTTCAGCCTGGTCGGAGTCCGCCGCCTCGACGATGTCGAGCTCGTCCTCACGGGACTCGACGGGCTCGGCGGCGTCGTTCAGGTTCGGGTCAGACACTGTGGCTGCTTCTTCCTGGCTTCAAAGGGGTGGAACGTGCGAAAGAGGCGACGCCGGGAAAGCGGTCGCCCTTCGCGAGGGTCTCAGCCAAAGACGTACTTGATGGCGTTGTTGAACCCATAGTCAATCACGGTCACGATGCCAATCATGATGACGACGAAGACGATCACCACGCTGGTGTACGTCGACAGCTGACCGCGCGTGGGCCAGACGACCTTCCGCAGCTCAGCGATGATCTGGCGGTAGAAAAGCGCGAGCCGGCCGAAAGGCCCCTTCTTCGCGCGCTTGCCGCCACGGCGGCTCTTGGTCGCCACTTCATCCTCGGGACGACCGCTTTCAGGCGTCGCGGTGGAGCCAAGGGCTTCCGTCACTCGTCCTCACCTGAATCCGGGTCGTGGCCGTGCCGCGTCCGGCCCGGCCGCACAGCGGTGCTTGTCCTTGCGTACGCATGCACGCACCCTCATCACAGTGCGTGTAGCAGGGCCGGAGGGACTTGAACCCCCAACCGCTGGTTTTGGAGACCAGTGCTCTACCAATTGAGCTACGACCCTTTGCGGCACTCCCAACCTACCGCATACATCCGGCTGCACGGAGTGTGCGGTCGGATCCGGCTGTTGATCGGCCAACGACGGATGAGTGTACGTGCTTGACGGCCGGGCGTCGAACGAGAAGCGCGCGAAGTCTCCGCAAACCCGTGTGCCACCCATTTCGCCCGTCTGCGACGATGCATCTATGACCGCTGCTACTCCCCCTGCACAGTCCCCGACCGACCGGCGGGTATCGGCCCGGATCGGCGCGATCTCCGAGTCCGCGACCCTCGCCGTCGACGCCAAGGCCAAGGCCCTCAAGGCCGCGGGCCGTCCGGTGATCGGCTTCGGCGCCGGTGAGCCCGACTTCCCCACGCCCGACTACGTGGTCGACGCCGCGGCGGCGGCCTGCCGCGACCCGAAGTACCACCGCTACACCCCGGCCGGCGGGCTGCCCGAGCTCAAGGCCGCGATCGCCGCGAAGACGCTGCGCGACAGCGGGTACGAGGTCGAGGCGGCCCAGATCCTGGTGACCAACGGCGGTAAGCAGGCGATCTACGAGGCGTTCGCCGCGATCCTGGACCCGGGCGACGAGGTCATCGTTCCCGCGCCCTACTGGACGACCTACCCGGAGTCGATCCGGCTGGCCGGCGGTGTCCCGGTGGAGGTCGTCGCCGACGAGACGACCGGCTACCGCGTCTCCGTCGAGCAGCTGGAGGCGGCCCGCACCAAGAACACCAAGGTGCTGCTCTTCGTCTCCCCCTCCAACCCCACCGGCGCGGTCTACAGCCGTGAGCAGATCGAGGAGATCGGCCGCTGGGCCGCCGAGCACGGGCTGTGGGTGCTGACCGACGAGATCTACGAGCACCTGGTCTACGGCGACGCAGAATTCCACTCGCTGCCGGTCGTGGTGCCCGAGCTGCGGGACAAGTGCATCGTGGTCAACGGGGTCGCGAAGACGTACGCGATGACCGGCTGGCGGGTGGGCTGGGTCATCGGTCCCAAGGACGTCATCAAGGCCGCGACCAACCTCCAGTCGCACGCCACCTCGAATGTGAGCAATGTCGCTCAGGTCGCCGCGCTGACCGCCGTCGCGGGCGATCTGGACGCCGTGGCCACGATGCGCGAGGCGTTCGACCGCCGCCGCCGCACCATCGTGCGGATGCTGAACGAGATCGACGGCGTCGAGTGCCCGGAGCCGGAGGGCGCCTTCTACGCCTACCCCTCGGTCAAGGGGCTGCTCGGCAAGGAGATCCGCGGCAAGCGGCCGCGGACCACCGTCGAGCTGGCGGAGCTGATCCTGGAGGAGGCCGAGGTCGCGGTGGTCCCGGGCGAGGCGTTCGGCACCCCCGGCTATCTGCGGCTGTCCTACGCGCTGGGCGACGAGGACCTCGTCGAGGGCGTCTCCCGGCTCCAGAAGCTGCTGGGCGAGGCGAGCGCGTAAGGCGCCGCGTCCGCACGTACGTCCGCTCGTACGCCTGGACGCGGGTCCGCGAGCACATGGGAACGGGCCGGAATCCGCGGGGACGGATCCGGCCCGTTTCGCATGTGTGCGCCTCCCCGTTCGGGGAAAGCGGTACCGACCGATCCGGTCGTGCGGCAGTATCTGCTGATGGCACGCGATGTACACCTGCTCCCCAAAGCGCATCTGCATCTTCACTTCACCGGCTCCATGCGCCCCGCGACCCTCCTCGAACTCGCCGACAAGTACGGCGTCCACCTCCCCGAGGCACTGAGCGGCGGCGAGCCGCCGAAGCTGCGCGCGACCGATGAGCGCGGCTGGTTCCGCTTCCAGCGGCTGTACGACATCGCACGCTCCTGCCTCCGCGAGCCCGACGACATCCGGCGGCTGGTGCGCGAGGCGGCCCAGGAGGATGTGCGGGACGGGGCCCAGTGGCTGGAGATCCAGGTGGACCCCACCTCGTACGCCCCGCGCCTGGGCGGGCTGACCCCGGCGATCGAGGTCATCCTGGACGCGGTCGAGAGCGCCTCCGCGGACACCGGGCTGGGGATCAGGGTGCTGATCGCCGCCAACCGCATGAAGCATCCGCTGGAGGCGCGCACCCTCGCCCGGCTCGCGGTGCGCTACGCGGACCGCGGCGTCGTCGGCTTCGGCCTCTCCAACGACGAACGGCGCGGATTCGCCCGTGACTTCGACCGGGCCTTCGCCATCGCCCGGGACGGCGGGCTGCTGGCGGCGCCGCACGGCGGCGAGCTCTCGGGCCCCGGCAGCGTGCGGGACTGCCTGGACGACCTCGGCGCGATCCGGGTCGGCCACGGGGTGCGCGCGGCGGAGGACCCGCGGCTGCTCACCCGGCTCGCCGAGCGCCAGGTGACCTGCGAGGTGTGCCCGTCGTCCAACGTGGCGCTCGGGGTCTACGAGAAGCCCGAGGACGTGCCGCTGCGCACGCTGTACGACGCGGGGGTGCCGATGGCGCTCGGGGCGGACGACCCGCTGCTGTTCGGCTCACGGCTGGCGGCGCAGTACGAGCTGGCGCGCGAGCACCATGGCTTCACGGACGCCGAACTGGCCGAGCTGGCCCGTCAGTCGGTACGCGGTTCGGCCGCGCCGGAGGAGGTGCGGCAGCGGATGCTGGCGGACATCGACGACTGGCTGGCGGGCTGACCTACTCACGTGAGCAGGTTGGATCACAGGCTCACGCCCACCGTCACCGGCTCGTTGACCAGCCGGATCCCGAACGCCTCCTCGACCCCGGCCACCACCTCACGGGCCAGCGCCAGCAGATCCTCGGTCGTGGCCTCGCCCCGGTTGGTGAGGGCGAGCGTGTGCTTGGTGGAGATCCGGGCCGGGCCGGTGCCGTAGCCCTTGGTGAAGCCCGCCTTGTCGATCAGCCAGGCCGCGGAGGTCTTGGTCAGACCGCCGCCCGCCGGGAAGGCGGGCGGCGCGGTGTCCGGGCCGAGGCGTTCGGCGACGCGGGCCAGGAAGGCGGCGTAGGCGTCCTCGGTGAGCACCGGGTTGGTGAAGAACGACCCCGCGGACCAGGTGTCGTGATCCCCGGGGGCGAGCACCATGCCCTTGCCCGTGCGCAGCCCCAGGACGGTCTCACGGGCCACGGCGGCCGGCACCCGGTCCCCCACCTCGACACCGAGCACCCGTGCGGTCTCGGCGTAGCGGACGGGTGCGGAGAGCCCGTCGGCGTCCTCGAGGCCGAAGCGGACCCGGAGCACCACATGGCGGTCGGGGTCGGCCTTGAAGCGGCTGTGGCGGTAGGAGAAGGCGCAGTCGGCGTTGGGGATCGTGACGACCTCGTCGGCGCGGCGATCGTAGGCGATCACCTCGGTGATCGTGGTGGAGACCTCCTGGCCGTAGGCGCCGACGTTCTGTATCGGCGTCGCTCCCGCGGAACCGGGGATTCCGGCGAGGCATTCGATGCCCGCGAGCCCCGCCCGGACCGTACGGGCCACGGCGTCCGACCAGTTCTCGCCCGCGGCGAGCTCCAGACGGGTGCCGTCGAGGGTGAAACCGCTGGTCGCGATGTGCAGCGCGGTGCCGTCGAAGCCCTTGTCGGCGATGACCAGATTGCTGCCGCCGCCGATCACCAGCAGCGGGGTCCCGGCCGCGTCGGCCTCACGGACCGCGGCGATGACCTCGTCGTCCGTGGTGGCCGTGATCAGCCGGTTGGCCGGCCCGCCGAGGCGGAAGGTGGTGAGGGGCGCGAGGGGGGCGTCGTGGAGTTCCTGCACGCGCTCAAGGGTACGGGGGCGCCCCCTGGGGCCCCGAAGTGGCCGCCCCCGGTGTGGGGATCCGGGGGCCGACGGGCATGCGGCCCGTAAGAGGGCGCGCGGCGCCGCCAGGCGCCGCCCATCGCCCCGCGACGCCGCCCCACCTAACCGCGCGCCCTCTAAGGCGCTCGGACGGGCTTCACACGCTCTGGCGTGCTCTCCTCCGCCCGGGGGGCCACTCGGGCGCGGTCGAGGGCTCAGACGAGCCGTACTACGGCGCGGGCCCGGCCCAGCACCTTCTGGCCGGCGCTGGTCGCCGTGATGTCGAGGCGCACCGTACGGGCCTCGTCGTCCAGCTTGGCGGCGACCTTGGCGCCGATCTCGATGACCGCGCCCTTGTCGTCGTTGGGGACCACGACCGGCCTGGTGAAGCGGACGCCGTACTCGACGAGGGCGCCGGGGTCGCCGGCCCACTCGGTCACCACCCGGGCCGCCTCGGCCATGGTGTAGGCGCCATGGGCGATGACGTCGGGGAGGCCGACCTCCTTGGCGAACTTCTCGTTCCAGTGGATCGGGTTGAAGTCGCCCGACGCGCCCGCGTACCGCACGAGGTCGGCGCGGTTCACCCGGAACTCGCGCACCGGTACCTCGGTGCCGACCTCCACGGAGTCGTACGAGATCTTGGCCGTCATCTGCTCTCCTCCACCTCTGCGTCGGCGGCGCGGGCCACCAGCGTCGTGAACGACGTCGCTACATGATCACCCGCCTCGTCGTGGACCTCACCGCGGACGGACAGGATGTCGTTGCCCGCCAGCGACTTGATCGAGTCGATGATCGAGGTGACCCTCAGGCGGTCCCCCGCGCGGACCGGGCGGGTGTACTCGAACCGCTGATCGCCATGGACCACCCGGCTGTAGTCCAGTCCCAACTGCGGGTCCTCGACAACCTGCTTCCCGGCCGCCTTGAAGGTGATCGTGAAGATGAACGTCGGCGGGGCGATCACATCGGGGTAGCCGAGGGCCTTGGCCGCCTCGGGGTCGGTGTAGACCGGATTGGTGTCGCCGAGGGACTCGGCGAATTCCCGGATCTTCTCCCGGCCGACCTCGTACGGGGCGGTGGGCGGATAGGTCCGCCCTACGAAGGACTGGTCGAGCGCCATCGGCGCACACCTCCTGCGATTGAATTACCAACGAAACGAGGCCGCCCCCCGCGAGTGGGGGCGGCCTCGAATGAGAGCTTATTGCTATCGCGTCTCACGGTGCGCGGTGTGCGCGTTGCAACGCGGGCAGTGCTTCTTGATCTCAAGACGATCCGGGTCGTTGCGCCGGTTCTTCTTGGTGATGTAGTTCCGCTCCTTGCACTCCACGCAGGCCAGCGTGATCTTCGGGCGGACGTCGGTGGCAGCCACGTGAGTGCTCCTTGACGAACAGGCTAGGGGATTAACGCAGAAAGAGTAGCCGATCGAAGGACCGACCCCGCAATCGGCTACTGTCAGTAGCGGTGACCGGACTTGAACCGGTGACACAGCGATTATGAGCCGCTTGCTCTACCGACTGAGCTACACCGCTGCGATGCGAGTGACTCCCCGTTCAACCAGCGTAGCGGAACGGGAAGCCGCACACATCAGAGCCCCAATACGGAATCGAACCGTAGACCTTCTCCTTACCATGGAGACGCTCTGCCGACTGAGCTATTGGGGCGAGCGATGAAGACATTACACGGTCGGCCGCCGAAGGTGAAATCCGTATCGGCCCCTCGTCACCCTGGGCTCAGGCACCACACCGGTACGACTATTCGGCTCCTCCGCGAAGCCGCCCCCACCGCGTCCTAGGCTTCGGATCGCACCCGCGTGATCTTGGCTGCGCACGCATCCGACGCGTGCCCGGCGCGTCATCCGTCGAGTCACCCGTCGCGTGGTCGGAGCGTGCTCGGCGCGTTACCCGTGGGCCATGGCGTCACCGACACCGCCCTCGTCACGCATCCGTCGCGCGCCCTCGTGCGCCCCGCGTACGCCCCGCGAATCCCAGGAGTGCGATGCCCGAGAGCCAGCAGCAGCCGCAGCCTCAGCAGCCGCCCAGGAACGGCGGCGCGACCCCCGGCGAGCCCAGCGCGCTGGTGCTCGGCGGCGTCCGGCTCGCCGACGGGCGCACCGTGGACGTCCGGCTCAGCGGCGGGCGGATCGAGGCAGTGGGCACGGCGGGCAGCCTCGTCCCCGGCACCCGGCTGGACCTCGGCGGCTATCTGCTGCTGCCCGCCCCAGCCGAACCCCACGCCCACTGCGACACCGCCCTTACGGCCGACACGGCGGGCCCGGTCCCGTACGCCCCCGGCGACGTCCAGCGCCGCACCGTCGAGGCCGCCCTGCTCCAGCTCGGCCACGGCGCGACCGCGCTGCGCACCCATGTCCGCATCGGCGGGGTGCACGGACTGCGCTCCCTGGAGGCGGTCCTGGAGGCCGGGCGGGCCCTGCGCGGGCTCACCGAACTGAGCGCGGTGGCGGTGCCCCGGGTGCTGACCGGCACCGCCGGGGCGGACGGTCTGGCGGTGCTGCGGGACGCGGTGGGGACGGGCGCGTCGGTCATCGGCGGCTGCCCCGACCTCGACCCGGATCCGACCGGCCACGCCGAGGCCGTCCTCGACCTCGCCGCCCGCCACGGCTGCGCCGTCGATCTGCATACGGAGGGTGACGATCCGGCCCGCCTCGCCCGGCTCGCGGCGATGGCCGGGGGGCTGCGGCCGGGCGTCACCATCGGCCCCTGCGGCGGGCTGTCCCGGCTGCCCGCGGAGATGGTGGGGAGGGTCGCCGAGCGGCTGGCGGCGGCCGGGGTGACCGTCGTCTGCCTCCCCCAGGGCGACTGCTCCGGGCTGGAGCACCAGGGCGTTCGGGGAGCGCGCACCTGCGCCTGCGCGCCGGTGCGGCTGCTGCGCGCCGCGGGCGTCCGGGTGGCCGCGGGCAGCGGGGCGCTGCGGGACACGGCCAACCCGGTGGGCCGCGGCGATCCCCTGGAGGCCGCCTTTCTGCTGGCCTCCCGGGGCGAGCTGCGGCCGGAGGAGGCGTACGAGGCGGTGGCCGGGCGGGCCCGGTCCGCGATGGGGCTCCCCGAGGTGCGGGTGGAGGCCGGGTTCCCGGCGGAGCTGCTCGCGGTGCGCGGGGACGGCCTCGCGGGGGCGCTCTCGCTCGCGTACAGCAGGGTCGTGGTGCACCGGGGCCGGGTGGTGGCCCGTACCAGCGCGGTGCGGGAGTACTGCGACTCGGCGGCCGCGGTGGCGCTGGATCTGCCCCGGCAGACGCGGCCGCAGAGCGGCGGCGAGCAACAGTAGGCCCCCACGGCGTACGGTCGGGATCATGCGCATTGTCATCGCTGGTGGACATGGACAGATCGCGCTGCGGCTGGAGCGGCTGCTCACCGCGCGCGGAGACGAAGTGGCCGGCATCATCCGCAAACCGGAGCAGGCGGGCGCCCTGCTGGTGTCGGACACCGAACCGGTCGTCTGCGACCTCGAGACGGCCTCGCTGGAGGACGTGGTCAAGCATCTGGAAGGCGCGGACGCGGCCGTCTTCGCGGCCGGTGCGGGCCCCGGCAGCGGTGTCGCCCGTAAGGACACCGTCGACCGCCGGTCCGCGGTGCTCTTCGCGGACGCCGCCGAGCGGGCCGGGGTCCGGCGGTTCCTGATCATCTCCGCGATGGGCGCCGCCCATGAGCCGCCACCGGACACCGAACCGGTCTTCGCCGCCTATCTGCGCGCCAAGGCCGCGGCGGACGACGACATCCGCGCCCGGGCGGGCCTCGACTGGACCGTGCTGCGTCCGGGCCGGCTGACGAACGAGCCGGGCACCGGCCGGGTGAAGCTGGCCGAGCGCACGGGCCGTGCCGAGATCACCCGCGACGATGTGGCCGCGGTCCTGGTCGCTCTCCTGGACGAGCCCCGTACGGCGGGCCACACACTGGAGCTGATCAACGGCGACACGCCGGTGGCGGAGGCGGTGGCGGCTGTCGCAGAACAGGGGTGAGGACACGGGTCGGGCGATCGGTTCCGGCTGCCGCATCCTGCGGCCCGGCCGCCGATTCCGGCGGCTGACCCCGGCGGTTGATCGAGGCGGTCGCTTCCGGCCGTGGGTCCCGGCGGTCGGTCCGAGGCTCCGTTCCGGAGGCCGACCTCGGTGGCCGGTTCCGCCGTTCGACTTCGGCGGTCGGCTCGGCTCCGGCCCGGCCGCTCAGAAGTCCACCCGGGCCGGGGCGTCGGCCCGGGCCACGGACTCCTGGGCGTACTGCCGCTCGTACGCCGTCCGGATCCGTTCGATCCGCGGGTCCCGCGTCCCCGCCTCCGAGGCCGGATAGAGCAGGATCACCTCGTACGAGCGCTCCCGCTCGATCGTCCCGTTCCGGTCCCGCCACTGGCCCCGGCCGTCGTGGATCGTCAGACCGGCGGGGAAGCGCGGGGTGATCTGCCGGTTCACAAAGGCCAGGAACCGCTTCTCGGTGACGGGCGGCCCGCCGTCGGAGCGCTCGGTGCCGAAGTAGAGCCGGGTCTCGACGTACGGCTCGCCCCGGCCCACGGCGGCGGAGGCCGCCGCGGCGGGCGGGTCGTCCAGCGCGGCGTACGTGGCGACGGGGGCGGCCGCGGCAAGGGCGAAGGCCGCCCCGACGGCGGCCATACGGAGGCGTGGCTTCGTGGTCGGCGGAGTCGGCACGCGTGGCTTCGCAGTCGGCATCGTCCGATCGTCCCGACGCCGCGGACCCCCGGGGAAGAGCGCCTTACGGGCACATCCGTACGAGGCACGGGCGCCAGGCGGGGTGAACGCGCCCGGGCTCATTTCAGCGCGCCCTGGGCGTACACGTGCGGGAACGGGACTTTCTCTTGTTGGTTGAAGCGATCCGCCCTACTCTGCGGCCACCTGAATCTGACGAACCGTCAGATCGACGGAGTGGACAGGCTCACCACGAGGAGACCGGGGAGATGGCGAGATGACCGGCGAGACGAACGGCACGACCGAGCTGCCCCTGGTCATCAGCGTCGATGACCATGTGATCGAGCCCGCGCACCTCTTCGAGACCTGGCTCCCGGCCAAGTACCGGGACCGCGGCCCCAAGCCCCTCACGGCCGGAATCGGCGAACTGGCCTACATCGGCGGCAAGTACAAGTTCACCACCGACCCGGAGGGCCAGCAGACCGACTGGTGGCAGTACGAGGGCGACCTCTTCCCCTACAAGCGGATCATCGCCGCCGTCGGCTTCTCCCGCGACGAGATGACCCTCGACGGCATCACCCGCGAGCAGATGCGCCGCGGCTGCTGGGACCCCAAGGCCCGCCTGGCCGACATGGACCTCAACCATGTCGAGGCGTCACTGTGCTTCCCGACCTTCCCCCGCTTCTGCGGCCAGACCTTCGCCGAGGCGCGGGACAAGGAGGTCGGGCTCGCCTGCGTCCGCGCGTACAACGACTGGATGGTCGAGGAGTGGTGCGGCGACAGCGGCGGCCGCCTGATCCCGCTCTGCCTGATCCCCCTGTGGGACGTCGACCTCGCCGTCCAGGAGGTGCGCCGCAACGCGGCCCGTGGCGTCCGCGCGGTGACCTTCAGCGAGATCCCGACCTACCTCGGGCTCCCCAGCATCCACAGCGGCTACTGGGACCCCTTCTTCGCCGAATGCGAGGCCACGGGGACGGTCGTGTGCATGCACATCGGCTCCTCGTCCCAGATGCCCGCCGCCTCCCCCGACGCCCCACCGGCCGTCCAGGCCGCCCTGAGCTTCAACAACGCCATGGCCTCGATGATGGACTTCCTCTTCAGCGGCGTCCTGGTCTCCTTCCCGCGTCTGAAGCTGGCCTACGCCGAGGGCCAGATGGGCTGGATCCCCTACGCCCTGGAGCGCGCCGACGACGTCTGGGAGGAGCACCGCGCCTGGGGCGGCGTCCGCGACCTCATTCCCGAGCCGCCGTCCACGTACTACTACCGGCAGATCTACTGCTGCTTCTTCCGCGACCGGCACGGCGTCGCCTCACTGGACACGATCGGCGTGGACAACGCCACCTTCGAGACCGACTACCCCCACGTCGACTCCACCTGGCCGCACACCCGCCGCATCGCCGCCGAGCATGTGGCCGGGCTCTCGCCCGAGACCACGTACAAGATCCTCCGCGGCAACGCGATCCGCATGCTGGAGCTGGACCTCGACCGGCGCGGCTAAGCCGTGCGCGGCGGCTCCGGCGGCTCACTCGTGCGCGGCTGGTCCGAGCCGCAGTAGCGGCATTTGCGCGCGGCCTCGGGGATGTCCTCGGCGAGGCACTCCGGGCAGGTCTTGACCGGACCGGGCTCGCCGAACGCCTCCACACCCCGGCGGGCCTGGGTGAACTTGTACGGCACGACGATCAGGAAGTAGATGACGGCCATGAAGATGATGAAGTAGATCAGGGCGGCGATGAACGACCCGATGTTGAGGTAGGTCGAGCTGTTCCCCTGGGCTCCGAGCTGCCAGCCGAGTCCGACCGACTTGCCTCCTTGGAGCCGGGCGATGACCGGGTTGATCACGGAGTCGGTGAACGCCTTGATCAGCGTCGAGAACGCCAGCGCTGTGACCAGGCCGACGGCGACAACGATGACATCACCGCGCATGAGGAAGTTCTTGAAGCCCCTGAGCACGATCCGCCCTCTCTGTCCTGATACGGGGGAATCACCACCCTAGGAGCGGTCCTGCGGAGCCCACGGCGCGCCACACGGGCGGCCGCCCGTACGGCGGCAGGCCCCCGCGCAGACGCGAGTGGAGGACCGACGGCCCATGGACCGTGAGCCGCGGCGTGCGCCCGGTTTCCCAAACGACTTAAGCCATGCAATGAAATAAGCCGGGTCGCGAGGATTGACGTCCTTCGCCCGGCCTTGAATCATTCAGTCACCGAGCACCGTGACCACACCGGTGCTCCGGTGCGACGTGGCCGTGAACACACCGGCCACCGGGCTCGCTCCGCACCCTTCACGGCCGTGACCGCACCGGCCGACCCTGTCCTCAGAGGAAGGCATCGACGCTCATGAGACCTGTCAGGGCCCTGACAAGACCTGCCCTTCGCCCCACCCTGGTGGGCGCCCTCACAGCGGTCGCGGTGGCCGTCGGCCCCTGGCTGACTTCACCGGCGGGCGCCCAGGTGGCCCACACCGGCTCGGCCTCGGCGGGCGAGACCGTCAACGTCTACCTGACCACCACCTCCGGCTCGGACGGCCGTACCGTCGTCAAGGGCCTGGAGCGGCAGACGCCCATCACGTTCACGACGGGCGGCGGGGGCAATGTCACGGTCGACGAGTCCCGGACGTACCAGGAGTTCTCGGGCGCGGGCGCATCGTTCACGGACACCGCGGCATGGCTGTTCAACAGCAGCGGCGCGCTGAGCCAGGGCACCCGCGACGAGGTGATGCGCAAGCTCTTCTCCCCCACCGACGGCATCGGTGTGAGCTTCCTGCGAAACCCGATGGGCGGCTCCGACCTCGCCCGTTTCGGCTACACCTTCGACGACGTACCGGCCGGACAGACCGACCCCGGCCTCACCAGATTCTCGATCGACCACGACCTGGCCGACGTCCTGCCACTGACCCAGCGGGCCAGGCAGCTCAACCCGGCGCTGAAGGTCATGGCCTCGCCGTGGACCGCCCCCGCCTGGATGAAGGACAACGACCAGCTCAACCAGGGCTGGCTGGAGGCCCAGTACTACGGCACCTACGCGAACTACTTCGTGAAGTACCTCCAGGAGTACAAGAACCGCGGGGTGCCGATCGACTACGTGACCGTGCAGAACGAGCCCACCTGCTGCGGCGGCTATCCGTCGATGCAGTGGAACGGCTCCGGACTCAACTACTTCACCAAGAGCGAGCTGCTGCCCAAGCTGGCGAACGCGGGCCTGAGCACCAAGGTGCTCGCCCTCGACTGGAACTGGGACCAGTGGTCGGGCTACGGCGCGCCCGTCGTGGACGACGCCGCCATCCGCAACCACCCCAACTTCGGCGGCATCGCCTGGCACGGCTACGGCGGCGACGTCCGCCAGCAGACGACCGTCCACAACCAGTACCCCAACGTGGACGCCTTCGACACCGAGCACTCCGGCGGCACCTGGATCGCCAACCAGCAGAAGGAGGACATGCACAACCTGATCGACTACACCCGCAACTGGGGCAGGAGCTGGATCAAGTGGAGCCTCGCGGTCGATCAGAACAAGGGCCCCCACAACGGCGGCTGCTCCACCTGCACCGGCCTGGTCACCGTGCACAACGGCGACAGCCAGAGCGGCAGGGTGGACTACACCGTCGAGTACTACACGATGGGCCACCTCACGAAGTTCGTGAAACCGGGCGCCCGCCGCATCGACTCCAGCGCCAGCTCGACCGTCCCCAACGTGGCCTGGAAGAACCCTGACGGCTCCAAGGCGCTGATCGCCTACAACGACACCGGCGGCCAGCAGACGCTGAAGGTCAACTGGGGCGGCCAGTCCTTCACCTACCAGCTCCCCGCCGGGGCCTCCGCCACCTTCACCTGGAGCGGCAACCAGGCGTAGGCGCGGCGCCGGTACGCGGCCCCGCTCGCACGCCAATGGCCCCTGACCGCGCGCCCGAGGCTCAGGGGCCATTCCCTCGGCGTGGCGGCGCCAGGATCCGGGCCCGGGTCCGGGCGCGCCGCCCGATGACGGTGTCGCGGAGCGAGGCCGCCAGTACGGCGCCCACCATGGGGGCCAGCAGATAGACCCAGAGGAAGTCGAGGCGGCCCTCGACGATCGCCGGTCCGAACTGGCGGGCCGGGTTGACCGAACCGCCCGTCGTGGTCCCCAGCACCGCGATCGCCGCTCCGATCAGGAACCCGACGAGCCAGGGGACCAGCGGCACCAGCCTGGGCACCGCGAGGAAGATCCCGACGAGGAGGACGATGACGCCCATGGACACGGCCTCCGCCGCGAACAGCGCCCCGGCCGACCAGCCCCGGCCGGGCCGCAACGCGGCATCGACCACCGGCGGTCTGCCCGCGGCCGGCCCCCATACGGCACGGCCCGCGAGTGCGCCGAGCAGGGATCCGGCCAGCTGGGCGGCGATACAGGGCACGACTGCCGTACCGGGGAGCAGCCCGAAGCGCCACATGGCGATCGAGATGGCCGGGTTGATATGTCCGCCCGATGCCTTCCCGCCGGGGCTGACGATGAGCCCGGCGAGGAGGAGGCCCACGCATCCGCCGATGATGAGCAGCTGCATATGTATCTGCTGGACCACGGCCGACACGGGCGACGGCCCCGCCACCCAGCGCACGATCGTGACGACGCCGAAGAGCAGCACGAACGTCAGAAGGAACTCCAGGGCGCTGTTCCGGCCCACCGTCCGCCAGGTGACCGGCCCGGCCGGGACGAGGTCGGCCGGCGCGTCATGGGGTCCGGCGGCGTGATCCATGGTGGCGGCCCCGCGCGAGGGGTGGCTGTGCCGAAGCCGGTCCCGAGGCACCGGTTCGGACGCACCGGTCCAACGGCACCCGGTGCAGGCGGACCGGGTTCAGGGGCACCGGTTCAGGGAGACCGGGCGGACCGGGTTCAGGGGCAGATGACCACCTTGCCCCGCACCCGGTTCTCCACCGCGCGGTAGGCGTCCACGCTGTCCTCCAGGCTGTAGCGGCCGGCGATGGACTGGGGCCGGAAGTCACCGGAGTCGAAGAACGGGACGAGCCGCTGGAGCCGTGCGCCCGATTCGACGAGGTCGTAACGCGTGCTGTTGCATCCGTAGACCCGGGTCTCGTTGCGGTACAACTCGACCAGGTCGATCTCCACGGTCGGCGGGCCCACGGAGCTGATCACCACGAGCCGGCCCCGGTGGGCCAGCGAGGCCAGCGCCGTCGGTGTAGTGACGCCACCGACCGCGTCGTACACCACGTCCGCACCCTTGCCCGCGGTGACGCGCTTGATCTCCGAGGCGGCCTCCTGAGGGCTTCCGCCGAGCGTGACGAACTCCCTGATGATCGCCGCGGCCGGGGTCCCCTCGGCGGGGCGGACCCGGTCCACACCGATCACCCAGGCGCCGAGGGTATGGGCGACCTGCGCGACGGCGCCGCCCACCCCGCCGGAGACGCCGAAGACCGCGATGGCCTCGTCCTTGCCCAGTTCGGCGGCCTCGACGGCACCGAGCCAGGCGGTGATGAAGTTGACCCCCACGGTCGAGGCTTCGTCGAAGCCCAGCCGCTCGGGCTTACGGGCCAGCGCGGCCGCCGGGATGTTGATCATCTGTGCGTGTGAGCCATCGCGGGTGAACCCGACGTCCCCGCCGGTGCCCCAGACCTCGACACCCACCCAGTCGCGCGGCCCGTCGACGACCACTCCGGCGAAGTCGCGCCCGGGGATGCGGGGAAGGGTCGTCTCCTCGAACCCGCCGGCGATGTTCACCAGGTCCGAGCGGCTCACCGAGGCCGCCTTGACTTCGATGACGGCTTCACCGTCGCCCGCGGCGGGGTCGGGCACCTCGGCCAGGCCCAGGACCTGGAGATCGCCGAAGCGGTCAAAACGCAGAGCACGCATGATGGCACCTCTCTCAGTCGGATTGGTGATCGACTCGCCATTGCGGCAGATCCCCCTCCACCGATCATCACGCGCAACCGCGACGCCCGCAGAACAAGGCGGGACCCGGGCTCAGCCATAAACCAAAACGGCCCCCGGCTGCGTTTTCGCAGCTCGGGGGCCGTTTCTTTGGCGTGGCGGCGCCAGGATTCGAACCTGGGTAGGCTAAGCCGACGGATTTACAGTCCGCTCCCATTGGCCACTCGGGCACACCGCCTGGGATATGGCCAGGTGCTCCGCTTTCGCGTCGCTGTTCCCTGGCAACGACGTAAACAATACCTGATGCCCAGGGGTGCTTCGCCACCCGGTTGATCGCCGCTGGATCATGGCCGAGATCGCTAGGCTGGCCGGAGCGGTCCGCTGGACCGTGCCACTGACGGATCTACGTACGAGGAGCCAACTCACGATGGCCGACTCCAGTTTCGACATCGTCTCGAAGGTCGAGCGGCAGGAGGTCGACAACGCTCTGAACCAGGCGAGCCGCGAGATCTCCCAGCGCTATGACTTCAAGAACGTCGGCGCCTCGATCGCATGGTCGGGCGAGCGGATCGAGATGCGGGCCAACTCCGAGGAGCGGGTCAAGGCGATCCTCGACGTCTTCCAGTCCAAGCTGGTCAAGCGCGGGATCTCGCTGAAGGCCCTGGACTCGGGCGAGCCGCAGGCCTCGGGCAAGGAGTACAAGATCTTCGCCTCGCTCCAGGAGGGGATCTCGCAGGAGAACGCGAAGAAGGTCGCCAAGATCATCCGCGATGAGGGGCCCAAGGGCGTCAAGGCGCAGGTGCAGGGCGAGGAGCTGCGGGTGACGTCCAAGAGCCGGGACGATCTCCAGGCCGTGATCGCCCTGATCAAGGGCAAGGACCTCGACTTCGCGGTGCAGTTCGTCAACTACCGGTAGGCGGACCGCCGAGTACGGCACGCCGGGGCCTCGGCCCCGGCGTTCGCGTACGCGGCGGTGTCGGGTCACGACGAGCCGTCGCCGCCGTGGCGAGTGAGCGGGCCACCGAGCGCTCCCGCGTCGTACTGCGCCGACTGCGCGGCTTCGAGGACGTACCCGAGGTACGCGACCTGCTGAATGAGCACGGACGGCTGCTCGCCGGGTGACCGGGGTGATCGGGGTGATCGGGGTGATCAGGGGCGTCAGCGCTGCGCGAAGGGCTGGTCCGTGGGGACGATCTCCACGCCGAGGGGGGCCAGGGAGATGGGGATGAGCTTGAAGTTGGCCAGGCCCAGGGGGATGCCGATGATCGTGATGCACAGGGCGATCCCGGTGAGGACATGGCCGAGCGCCAGCCACCAGCCCGCGAGGATGAGCCAGAGGACGTTGCCCACGCAGGAGGCGGCCCCGGCGTCGCGGCGGGGGACGGCGGTGCGGCCGAAGGGCCACAGGGCGAAGGCGGCGATGCGCCAGGAGGCGATCGCGAGGGGGATGCCGATGATCGTGATGAAGAGGAGGACCCCGGCGAAGAGGTAGAGGATCGCCATCCAGAAGCCGGAGAAGATCAGCCAGATCAGGTTCAGCAGCGTTTTCACGGTTGGCGTCCTGCCATCTGCTCGAGTCGGGCGATGCGCTCCCGCATGGGCGGGTGGGTCGAGAAGAGCTTGGCGAGACCCACGCCACCGCCGAAGGGGTGGGCGATCATCATATGGCTGGCGGTCTCCAGACGGGGCTCGGGCGGCAGCGGAAGCTGCTTCGTGCCGACCTCCAGCTTGCGCAGGGCGCTGGCGAGGGCCAGGGGGTCGCCGGTGAGCTGGGCTCCGGAGGCGTCCGCCTCGTATTCGCGGGAGCGACTCACGGCGAGCTGGATGATGGAGGCCGCGAGCGGGCCGAGGATCATGATCAGCAGCATGCCGAGGAAGCCGGGGCCCTCGTCGTCGTCGGACCGGCCCATGGGGATCAGCCAGGCGAAGTTCACCAGGAACATGACGACGCTGGCGAGCGCGCCCGCGACCGAGGAGATCAGGATGTCGCGGTTGTAGACATGGCTGAGCTCGTGGCCGATGACCCCGCGCAGCTCGCGCTCGTCCAGCAGCCGCAGAATGCCGTCGGTGCAGCAGACCGCCGCGTTACGGGGGTTGCGGCCGGTCGCGAAGGCGTTGGGGGCGTCGGTCGGGGAGATGTAGAGGCGGGGCATCGGCTGGCGCGCGGCCGTGGAGAGCTCGCGCACGATCCGGTACAGCCCCGGTGCCTCGAACTCGCTGACGGGGCGGGCGCGCATGGCGCGCAGGGCGAGCTTGTCACTGTTCCAGTAGGCGTACGCGTTGGTCCCGAGGGCGACGATGACCGCGATGATCAGCCCGGTGCGGCCGAAGAGGCTGCCGATGAGGATGATGAGCGCGGACAGACCACCGAGAAGTACGGCGGTCTTGAGCCCGTTGTGCCGGCGGTGCACTGTGTGCCCTCCCGTTGTGCCGCAGGGGAACGCTTTGCCTGGTGTCTCCACCTTCCAGTGGACCCTCCTGAAAAAGTCAACGCCAGGCGAAGGGCACCAGTTCCCTTGTGCACACGGGTGCGGGGGCGCGGCGGCCGCCGTGAGGGGGCGGCTAGAGCAGGGTGCCCGAGGCGAACCGCAGAACGAGCTGTGGGGCGCCGGAGAGCGCGATGCCGATGACCGCGGTGAGGCCGATGGCGGCCGTAAGGGGGACGGCACGGGGGCGGGCGACGACCGCCCCGGCGGCGGGCACGGGCTCCGCCGTCCCGCCGGGTACGGACTCCGCCGCGGCGGAGTGCTCGGGCGCGCGGAAGAGCACCGCCGTCCACTGGAGGTAGTAGTAGAGCGCCATCACCACGTTGAGCGCCATCACCACCGCGAGCCAGCCCAGCCCCGCGTCCACGGCCGCCGTGAAGACGGTCACCTTGGCGAAGAGCCCGATGACGCCCGGGGGCAGCCCGGCCAGGCACAGCAGGAAGAAGCCGAGCGCCAGGGCGGCGGCCGGGCGGGTCGCGTACAGGCCGCGGTAGTCGGTGAGCCGGTTGGCCAGGCTCGTACGGGCCACCAGGGCGGCCACGGCGAAGGCGCCGAGGTTCACAGCCGCGTACATCAGGGCGTACGCGACGGTGGAGCCGACGGCGCGGGAGGCGTCCTTCGCGGAGTCGGCGTAGCCGGCCGCGGCGATGGGGACCAGCAGATAGCCCGCCTGGGCGACGGAGGACCAGGCGAGCAGCCGTACGGCGCTGAAAGCGCGCTCGGGGCGCTGGCGCAGCGCCGCGGCGTTCCCCGCGGTCATGGTGAGGGCGGCGAGGACGGCGACGGCCGGACCCCACACATCCGCGTACGAGGGGAAGGCGAGGACGGTCACCAGGATGAGACCGGAGAACCCGACCGCCTTACCGACGACGGACAGATACGCCGCGACGGGCACCGGCGCGCCGACGTAGGTGTCGGGCACCCAGAAGTGGAAGGGCACGGCGGCGGTCTTGAACGCGAAGCCCACCAGGGTCAGTACGACACCCGCCTGGGCGAGGGTGTCGAGCCGCGGGTCGACATGGGTGAGGGCGCCGGCGATCCGGGACAGATGGAGGCTGCCGGTGGCCGCGTAGACGAAGCTGACGCCGAGCAGCATCACGGCGGTCGCGGTGACCGAGGAGAGGAAGAACTTCAGCGCGGCCTCGGAGGAGAGGCGGTCGCCGCGGCGCAGCCCGACGAGGGCGAAGGCCGGGAGCGAGGCCACTTCGAGGGCGATGACCAGGGTGGCCAGATCGCGGGCCGCGGGCAGCAGGGCGGCCCCGGCCGCGGAGGACAGCAGCAGGAACCAGAATTCGCCCGCGGGGAGTTTGAGGTCGTCGAGGGCGCTGAAGGACAGCAGCGCGGTGAGCAGCGCCCCGCCGAGCACCAGGAACTGGATGACGAGGGCGAAGCTGTCGGCCGTGTAGCTGCACGCGTGGGCGCCGGTGGTCAGGCAGAAGGTGGAGCGGTCGCCGTCCAGCAGAGGCAGCAGGGAGAGCGAGGCCAGGGCGAGTCCCGCTATCGCGCCCCAGCCCAGCAGGCGCTTTCCGCGCTCGGACAGGAAGAGGTCCGCGACGAGGACGGCGAGGCCGGTCAGGGCCGCGATGGTGGGCGGTGCGACGGCGAGCCAGTCGACGGACTGGACGAGGCTCGTGGCGAGGCTCGAGGAGTTGGCAGTCATCGGTTGCCTCCCGCGAGGAGCTGCTGCACGGCCGGGTCGGTGAGGCCGAGGAGGGCCGCGGGCCACAGTCCGGCGAGGACGGTGAGGGCCACCAGGGGGCTCCAGGCGGCGAATTCATGGCCGTGGACGTCGGCAAGGGCGGGCCGCCCGGCCCCGGTCCCGGTGCCGGGCTCGATCGGCTGGTCGCCCATGCAGACGCGCCGTACGACGACGAGCATGTAGGCGGCGGTGAGCAGGGTGCCGAAGCCGGCGAGCGCCATATAGGTGAGGAACGCCGGGCGGCTGAGCCCGTCGGCGGGGTCGAAGGCGCCGAACATGGCGAGCATCTCGCCCCAGAACCCGGCGAGTCCGGGCAGCCCCAGGGAGGCCACGGCGCCGAAGGCGAGCAGTCCGCCCAGGCGCGGCGCCCGGCCGTAGAGGGCGGCGCCGCTGGTGCCCGCGAGCTGGTCGAGGTCGGTGGTGCCGGAGCGGTCCTTGAGGGCGCCGACGAGGAAGAAGAGCAGCCCGGTGATCAGGCCGTGGGCGATGTTGGCGAAGAGCGCGCCGTTCACCCCGGTGGGGGTGAGGGTCGCGATGCCGAGCAGGACGAAGCCCATATGGCCGACGGAGGAGTAGGCGATCAGGCGCTTGAGGTCGCCCTTGGCGCCGGTGCGGGCAAGGGCGAGGCAGGCGAGGGATCCGTAGATGATGCCGACCACGGCGAACGCGGCGAGGTAGGGCGCGTAGGTGTGGGCCGCCTCGGGGGTCATCGGCAGCACGATGCGGACCAGCCCGTAGGTGCCCATCTTGAGCAGCACGCCCGCCAGCAGCACCGAGCCGACGGTGGGAGCGGCGGTGTGGGCGTCGGGCAGCCAGCTGTGCAGCGGCCACATGGGGGCCTTGACGGCGAGTCCGACGATGATGGCGAGGGCCGCGATCAGCTGGGTGGTGTGGCTGAGCCCGGAGCCTTTGTCGGCGGCGAGTGCCACCATGTCGAAGGTGCCGCCCTCGAGCCCGACGAGGAGGAGGCCGAGCAGCATGACGACGGAGCCGAGCAGGGTGTAGAGGATGAACCGCCAGGCGGCGCGCTCGCGTTCGGCGCCTCCCCACCGGTTGATGAGGAAGTACATCGGGATGAGGACCATCTCGAACGCCAGGAAGAACAGCATCAGGTCCAGCACCGCGAAGCTGGCCAGGGTGCCGGACTCCAGGAGCAGCAGCAGCGCGACGAAGGCTTTGGGGGACGGCCCGGAGGGCCGGTTGAAGTAGGTGTAGAGCGCGCAGAGGAAGGTCAGCAGTGCGGTCAGCACCAGCAGCGGCAGCGAGACGCCGTCCACGCCGAGGTGGACGCGGATGTCCAGGGCGGGGATCCAGCCGATGTCCGTCTGGGCCTGCATCCTGGCCGGGTGGCCGTGGTCGAATCCGGCGGCCAGGGCGATGGCGGCGGCGAGCACCACTGCGGTGACGGTCACACCGTGGCGCAGCACGGCCTGGTCGGGCCCGCGGCCGCGCAGCCCGGGCGGCGCCGGGAGCAGGGCGGCGGCGCTGCCGAGCAGGGGGAGC
The DNA here is from genome assembly GCF_040653035.1 of Streptomyces malaysiensis subsp. malaysiensis. Taxonomy (NCBI): domain Bacteria; kingdom Bacillati; phylum Actinomycetota; class Actinomycetes; order Kitasatosporales; family Streptomycetaceae; genus Streptomyces; species Streptomyces malaysiensis. Next base: position 121,772 of record NZ_JBEZNG010000009.1, on the reverse strand, counting down.
ACGACCACGGCGGCGAGGAGGAGTTGCTGGACGGTGTGGTTCACGGGTCAGGCTCCCGCTGCGACGAGGACGGCGGCCACGGCCAGGACGAGGGAGCCCGCGAGCAGCGCGCCGAGATAGGTCTGCACATTGCCGGTCTGGGCGCGGCGGACGGCCGCGCCGAGCAGCCGGGGCGCACCGCCCGCGCCGCGTACGTACGTCTCGACGACCTCGCGGTCGAGGAAGCGGACGAGCCGGGCGGCGGCCCGCACGGGCCGGACGAACAGGGCGCTGTAGAGGGCGTCGAGGTGGAAGCCGACGGCCGCGTGACGGTGCAGCGGGCCCAGGAGCAGCCGCCCGGGGTCGGCGGGGTCCCTGGCGCCCGCGATGGAGCCGTAGGCCGCCTCGTGGGTGGCGATGGCCTCGGCCTCGGAGACGGCGTCGGCGGCCTCGGGGTGGGCGGCCACCGCGCCGAGCGGCACACGGGCGGCCCGCGCCGCGCTGTGCCGCCAGGCGGCGTACATGACGAGGGCGCCGATGAGGGCCGCCCCGGTGCCGAGCACGGATGTGGTGAGGGTCGCGGTGAGGGACTCGCCGTCGAACCAGTCGGGCAGCCTGCCGTAGGCGAGGCCGAGGGCGGCGGTGGGGATGAACAGCGCCCATAGGACGGCGTTCATGGCCACCGGCTGCTTGCCGTGGTCGGGGGCGGGCTCGCCCCGGCCGCGGAAGGCGAGCAGCCACAGCCGGGCCGCGTATCCGGCGGTGAGCAGCGCGGTGAGGAGCCCGGCGAGGAGCACGGTCCAGCCGACGCCCGCCGGGACGCCTGAGGTGTGGCCGGTCGCGGCGTGCTCGGCCGCGCCGAGCACGGCCTCCTTGGAGAAGAAGCCCGCGAAGGGCGGGATGGCGGCGAGCGCGAGCAGCGCGACCGTCATCGTCCAGAAGGCGTCGGGGATGCGCCCGGCGAGGCCGCTCATCCGGGACATCGCGGCGAGGGAGTTGCTGCCGGCGGCGTGGATCACCACACCGGCGCCGAGGAAGAGCAGCGCCTTGAACGCGCCGTGGGTGATGAGGTGGAAGACGGCGGCGCCACGGTCGTCGACGGCCAGCGCGCCCGTCATATAGCCGAGTTGGCCGACGGTCGAATAGGCGAGGACGCGTTTGATGTCGTCCTGGGCGAGCGCGGCGAGCGCCGAGCCGACCATCGTCACGGCCGCCATGACGGCCAGTACGGCGAGCGCGGCGGCGGAGGGGGCGAAGACGGGCAGCAGCCGGGCCACGACGAAGACACCCGCGGCGACCATGGTGGCCGCGTGGATCAGCGCGGAGACCGGGGTGGGGCCCGCCATCGCGTCCGGCAGCCAGGTGTGCAGCGGGAACTGCGCGGACTTGCCCGCGACCCCGGCCAGCAGCAGCAGCGCGATCAGGGTGGGGTGGTCCAGCGGCACCCCGGCGGTCTCGGAGGTCAGCCGGGTGTGGATCTCGCTGATCCGGAACGTTCCGGTGTCGCCCGCGAGCGCGAAGATGCCGATCAGGAACGGGACGTCGCCGAGCTTGGTGACCAGGAACGCCTTGAGGGACGCGGAGCGCGCGGCGGCGGTCTCCCAGTAGTGGCCCACCAGGAAGTACGAGCAGATGCCCATGATCTCCCAGCCGACGAGCAGCACGATCAGGTCGTCGGAGTAGACGACGAGGAGCATCGCGGCGGTGAAGAGGGAGACCAGGGCGGCGTAGGAGGGGTAGCGGGGGTCGTCCCGCAGATAGCCGGTCGAGTAAATCTGCACACAGCTCGCGACGACAGCGACGAGGACCGCGACCAGGGCGGCGAAGCCGTCGATGTGCAGGGCCAGGTCGATGGGGATCGAGCCGGTGTCGGCGAGCCGGGTCGCGGCGGTGAGCGGGGCCGTGCCGCCGCCCGCTCCCCCGCCCTGGCGTACGGCGACGAGCACGGCGAGCGCGGCCGCGGCGAGGGTCGGCAGCACCGCGACGGGGCGGACGAAACCGGGGGCGCGGCGGCCCACCAGGAGCCCGGCGGCGGCACCGAGGAAGGGCAGGAGGGGGACGAGAACGGCGGCGGTCGTGGTCGTCACGCGGTCTGCCTCCGGACGCGTCGTGCCTGGTCGGCGGCGTTGTCAGTGGGGGCTGCCATGCTGTCGTCCATCGGGTCCTGGCCGGCTGACGGGGGGTCGGCCAGGTCCCGGAGCTTGTCGACGTCGGCGATGCCGCGGTTGCGGTGGACGAGGAGGACGATGGCGAGGCCGATGCCGATCTCGGCGGCGGCGATGGTGATGGTGAAGAGGGTCAGCGCCTGGCCCGTGTGCAGGGTGTCGCGGAGCCAGACGTCGAAGGCGACGAGATTGAGGTTGACGGCGTTGAGCATCAGCTCGACCGACATCAGCACCAGGATCGCGTTGCGGCGGGCGAGGACGCCGTACAGACCGGTGCAGAAGAGGAGGACGGCGAGCACGGCGGGATAGGCGAGGTGCATCAGCGCGTCTCCTTGGCGAGGCCGGCGCCCGGGCCACTGTCATGGCCGCTCTTGCGGGACAGGACGATCGCGCCGACGAGCGCGGCGAGGAGGAGGACGGACAGCGCCTCGAACGGCAGCACCCAGTGGCGGAAGAGGCTCTTACCGGAGACGGCGGTGGAGCCCTGGACCCCCTTGTCCAGCTCGATCCAGGTGGTCCGGAAGGCGTCCACGACCACCCACACCAGGACGCCCGCGGCGGCCACGGCCACGGCGAGCGCCACCGGGCGGTTGCCCGAATCGGCGTCCGGGGAGCGGCCGATGGGCGCCTTGGTGAGCATCAGCCCGAAGAGGAGGAGGACGACGACGGAACCGACGTAGATCAGTACCTGCACCCAGGCGATGAACTCCGCCGTGAGCAGGAGGTACTCCACGGCGAGGCCGCCGAGCGCCACCACCAGCCAGAGGGCGGCGTGCACCAGTTGCTTGGTGGTGACGGTGAGGACGGCCGCGCCGAAGGTCGCGATGCCCACGAGCAGGAAGGCGATCTCGACGCCGGTCGGCGACAGGAACCCGTGGCCGGTGGCGGCCAAGTGGACCGCAGGGCTCACGAGGCGGCTCCGTTCCCGTTCTCGGTTCCGCTCTCGGTTTCGTTCGCGGTGTCGTTCGCGGTTCCGCTCGCGTCGGTCCCGCCGGATCCGCGCTCGGCCTCGGCCTGTGCGGCCTCGGCGGCTTGCGCGGCAGCGGCGGCGGCCTCGGCGGCGAGCTTGTCGGCGGCCTTACGGGCGGCGGCGATCTCCTTGGGCTCCTCCGCACGCGGGTCGAGCGCGGGCGGCGCGGGCACCGTCCACATCCACTCGCGGAGCTTGTCCCGCTCATGGGTGAGATCGCGGATGTCCTCCTCCGCGTACTCGAACTCCGGCGACCAGAAGAGCGCGTCGAAAGGGCACACCTCGATGCAGATACCGCAGTACATGCACAGCGCGAAGTCGATCGCGAACCGGTCCAGCACATTGCGGCTGCGCTCGCGCCCGCCCGGGGCGGCCGGGGGGACGGTCTCCTTGTGCGAGTCGATATAGATGCACCAGTCCGGGCATTCGCGGGCGCACAGCATGCAGACCGTGCAGTTCTCCTCGAACAGCCCGATCACCCCGCGAGTGCGGGGCGGCAGCTCGGGCTGCGCGTCCGGATACTGCGCGGTGTGCGACTTCCGGGTCATCGTGCGGAGGGTGACGGCCAGGCCCTTGGCCAGACCGGATCCGGGGATGCCCATCAGGAGATCACCACCTTGACGACGCCGGTGAGGGCGATCTGGGCCAGTGAGAGCGGAATGAGGCAGGTCCAGGCGAACCGCTGGAGCTGGTCCTCGCGCAGCCGCGGATAGCTGACCCGCAGCCAGATCACGACGAAGGCGAGGACGGCCGTCTTCAGCAGGGTCCACAGCCAGCCGAGGCCATCGGCGAACGGACCCTGCCAGCCACCGAGGAAGAGGACGGCGGTCAGCCCGCACAGGATGACGATGCCCGCGTACTCGGCGAGCAGGAAGAGCGCGAACCGCAGCCCGGTGTACTCGGTGTACGCACCGAAGATGATCTCGGAGTCGGCGATCGGCGCGTCGAACGGCGGGCGCTGGAGCTCGGCGAGACCAGCGGTGAAGAACACCACCCCGCCGACGATCTGCCACGGCACCCACCACCACTCGAACGCGTCGAGGATGCCGGGCAGCGAGACCGTGCCCGCCGCCATCGCCACGGAGGCGGCGGTGAGCAGCATCGGCAACTCGTACGCCATGAGCTGGGCGGCCGTACGCAACCCCCCGAGCAGGGAGAACTTATTCGCCGAGGCCCAGCCCGCCATCAGCGAACCCAGCACCCCGACGCCCATCACGGCGAGCACGAAGAAGATGCCCGCGTCCAGGACCTGGCCGACGGCGCCCTCGGCGGGGCCGATCGGGATCGCGACGAGGACGAGGAGGTACGGCAGCAGCGCGACGGCGGGCGCCAGCTGGAAGACTCGCCGATCGGCTCCGGCCGGTACGACGTCTTCCTTCTGCGCGAACTTCACCCCGTCCGCGACCAGTTGGGCCCAGCCGTGGAAGCCGCCCGCGTACATCGGCCCGAGGCGGCCCTGCATATGGGCCATGACCTTGTGCTCGGTCTGCCCCACGAGCAGGGGCAGCACGAGAAAGGCGAGCAGGAGGGCGAGCAGTCGCAGCGCGACGTCGAGGACGTCGTTCACGCGGTGCCTCCCGGCTGGTCGTCGGAGTCGTCGTCGGGGTTGTCGTCAGGGGTGGCGTCCGGGGTGGCCGGGGTGCCGGGTGCGTCGGGCTCGGGTGCGGATTCGGGTTCGGGTTTCGCGCCGTGTTTGTCTCCGGCTGCCTCGGTCTCCGGTGCCGGTTCCGGTCCCGGTGCCCGCGGCTCACGCGGGGACTCGGCGTCCTCGTCCCGCGCGGGGCGCGCGTGGTGCCAGGGGGCATCGGACGAGCGGCGCTGCGGCGCGGGGCGCCGGGGGCGGTCCGGGGCCTCGGCCGCCGACGGCTCGGCGGCGGACGACGGCTCAGCGGCGGACGGCTCGGCGGAGGCTGCCCGCCCACCGGCGGCCGCGTCCGCGGCGGGCGCTTCGGCCGTCGCCTCCGCACCCGCCGAACGCTGACTCGCCGAACCCTCACCCGCGCTGCGGGAGCGCCGCGCCGGACGGTCGGCTGCCGAAGCGGGAGTCTCCGCCGCACCCGCCGGACGCTGGCTCGCCGAGCCCTCGCCCGCGCTGCGCGCACGCCGCGCCGGGCGGTCGGCAGCCGGGGCCTCCGCTGCCTGCGTGCCCGCGGCCTCCGGGCGCTGGCTTGCCGAGCCCGCCGTCGCGCTGCGGGTGCGGCGGGCGGGGCGTTCGCCCGCGGCGGCGCCCGCCGCGCGGGCGCCCCGGGCCGGACGGGCCGGGGCAGCGGGCAGCTGACCCTTGAGGGGCCCCCATTCGTTGGGGTCGGGGACGCCGGGTGGCAGCATCTGCCGACGCTTGGGGCCGTGGCCGGTGCCCGACTCCCCCGGCTCCTTCGCGCCCGGCCATGCCTTGGCGACCCGGGCCGCCAGCACGAAGTCCTTGCGCAGCGGATGCCCCTCGAAGCCGTCGGGGAGCAGCAGCGGCGCGAGATGGGGGTGGCCCACGAAGCCGATGCCGAACATCTCGTGGGTCTCACGCTCATGCCAGGCCGCCCCGGCGTAGACGCCGGTCGCGGTCGGCAGCGCGGCCATGTCGTGCGGCACGGTGGTACGCACCAGCAGACCCCGCACCGCGAGACCCGCCCCGGTCCCGGCCGCGCCCCCGGCCCCCGGGGTGCCGAGGGCGACGACGCGCGCGGCCACCCGGAAGCCGGTGCCCGGCTCGTCGACCGCGCTCAGCCAGTCGAAGTAGGTGCAGCCGAGGGTGTCGCGGGCCGTCTCCAGCGACGCGATCCAGGAGTCCGCGGGGACGTCGACGGTCAGCAGGCCGTACGCCTCCTCCGCCGTGGCGCCCTCGCCGAACAGCTCGGCGGCGGAACGCGGCAGCCAGCCCACGGGCGGCGCGGCCTCCACCGCGGCCTCCGCCTCCGCGGTCCCAGCGGCCCCCGCAGCCTCCACCGCCCCGTTCGACTCCACGGCCCCGTTCGGCTCCGCCGTCTCGTTCGGCTCGGTCGGCTCGGTCGGCTCGTTCCGCTCGGTCATGGCGTGTCTTCCCGCTCCGGAGGCGTGACCAGCCCGCTGCGCAGCGCGGCCGCGGACGGACGGCCCGAGGCCGCGGAGGCGGCGGCCTCCCCGGAACCGCCCCCGGAATTCCCGTACCGCTCACTCAGCGACTCGCGTGCGATCTTCTCCTGGAGCTTGAGGATGCCCTGGAGCAGCGCCTCGGGCCGGGGCGGGCAGCCGGGCACATAGACGTCGACGGGGATGATCTGGTCGACGCCCTTGGTCACGGCGTAGGAGTCCCAGTAGGGGCCGCCGCAGTTCGAGCAGGCCCCGAAGGAGATCACGTACTTCGGCTCCGGCATCTGTTCGTACAGCCGCTTCACCGCGGGCGCCATCTTGTCCGTGACCGTGCCGGAGACGACCATCAGGTCGGCCTGGCGCGGTCCCGGCGCGAAGGGGATCACGCCGAGCCGGATGAAGTCGTGGCGGGCCATCGACGCCGCGATGAATTCGATGGCGCAGCAGGCGAGGCCGAAGTTGAAGACCCACAGGCTGTAGCGGCGGCCCCAGTTCAGGACCACCTTCATCGGCTCGGGGGCCAGCCGGGCCAGCGTGCCGAGACGGCGCGGCTCCGGCAGGTCCACCGGCGCGGGCGCGGGGACCGGCGCGGAGGCCGGTATCGATGCCGATGTCGGTGTCGATACCGATGTCGGTGTCGGCGTCGGGTTCGGTGTCACGTCCACTCCAGGACGCCCTTCTTCCATGCGTACAGCAGACCTACGGCGAGGAACCCGAGGAAGATGAACATCTCCACCAGCGTGGTGGCTCCGAAGCCGGGCGCCGCGAAGACCGTCGCCCACGGGAACAAGAAGATCGAGTCAACGGCGAAAATCACATAGAGAAAAGCGTAGACGTAATAGCGGACCTGGGTGTGGGCCCAACCCTCGCCCACAGGGTCCACTCCGCACTCGTAGGTCAGCAGTTTCTCCGGCGTGGGCACGACAGGCCGCAGCAGCCGCCCGGCCCCGAAGGCCACGGCGACGAAGATCACGCCGATCGCCGCCAGCAGTCCGACCACCGCATAGCCGTGGAAGTAGTCGGCCGCGAGCTGGACGCTGGTGCCGCTGGTGGTGCGTACGGTCGTCGCCTCCGGCACGTCCGCCCTCGCTCCCTGGTCCTCTTGTTCTTTGTCCGCTCCTCGTCGACCCCGCGTGTTCGACGATCCGTACGGACGGGAAGTCTAGGGCCTGCCGCCGCCGGGCAGGGCGGCCCGTCCGCGATGCGGGGGGCTATCCCCATGGCGGAGCCCCCCGCGGGCCCGGCAGTCTTGCTGCCATGACCTCCAGTTCCCCCGTCGGCGACCCCGACGGCGACGGCCGTGGCCGCGACGGCGAGCGGCTGCCACGCCCGCCCGCGTTCGCCTTTCCCGCGCAGACCTGGCGGGAGATCGCCCATCTCCTGGCCAATCTGCTGGTGGGCATCGTCTGCTTCGTCTTCACCCTGGTCTGGCTGACCGTGGGCCTGGGGCTGGCGGTCACGGTGGTGGGGCTGCCGCTGCTGGCCGTGGGGCTGCGGTGCAGCAGGGCCCTCGGCCGGTTCGAGCGCTACCGCGCCAGGGGGCTGCTCTCGATGCGGATCGATGAGCCCAGCCCGCTGCCGCACCAGCCGGGCAGCGGCTTCCTCGGCCGGCTGTGGACGAACCTGCGGGACCCGGTCGGCTGGCGCGCCACGCTGTACGCGCTGATCCGGCTGCCGTGGTCGGTGGTCACCTTCGCTATCACCCTGACCTCGCTGTTCGTGGCCTGGCCGGTGCTGCCGTGGATCGCCCGGGGGCTTACGCATGTGGACCGGGCGATGGTGCGCGGGCTGCTGTTCCCCTCCGATGAGCTGGAGCGGCGGATCGCCGAGCTGGAGTCGGACCGGGGCACGGTGGTGGACACCGCCGCCGCGGATCTGCGCCGGATCGAACGCGACCTCCACGACGGCGCACAGGCCCGGCTGGTCGCCCTCGCCATGGGGCTCGGTCTGGCGAAGGAGAAGCTGGAGGAGGACCCGGAAGCCGCCGCCAAGATGGTCGACGAGGCCCACGGCGAAGTGAAACTCGCCCTCCAGGAACTACGCGACCTCGCCCGCGGCATCCACCCCGCCATCCTCACCGACCGCGGCCTCGGCCCCGCCCTCTCGGCGCTCTCGGCCCGCTGCACGGTCCCCGTGAAGGTGACGGTCGAGCTGCCCGAACGCCCGGCGGCGGCCATCGAGGGCATCGCCTACTTCACCGTCTCCGAACTGCTCCAGAACATCAGCAAGCACAGCGGCGCCCACACCGCCGAGATCGAGCTGTGGCGCGCCGACAACCGGCTGCTGATCCAGGTACGGGACGACGGGCGCGGCGGCGCGGCCACCGACAGGGGCTCGGGGCTCTCGGGTCTGGCGGAGCGGCTGGGCTCGGTCGACGGGCTGTTCGCGGTGGATTCGCCGCCCGGTGGGCCGACCACCGTGACCGCCGAGCTGCCCTGGCACCACCGGACCGGGCCGGCGGCGGGCGCCGCGGTGGCCCGTTCCCGGCGAAGCGGCCGAAGCGGCTGACGCCGGGCAGCAGGCCGCCCCACCTCGAAGGGACGCCGGGCAGCACACCGGGCGCGCCCCGAAAAGGCGCCGGGAAGCAGGCCGCCCCACCCCGATACGACTCCGGACAGCACACCGGGCCGCGCCCCGAAAGGACGCCGGGCAGCACCTCGCCCCACCCCGAAAGGTAGGGCTAACCCCCCGGTGAAGAGGCCCACCCACCCGATGGCCCGGCGGGCCGCGCTCCGGGACTCTTGGGTGAACGCAGCCGACGCGACCCGACGCGATCCACCCCGTCGACCCGCATCGCGCACCCCACCAGGCCCCGGAGGACGGACAAGACGATGGCCACCGCATACCGCCCCTACGAACCGGGGACCGAGCCCCGTGGCCATCTGGTGCCCGCGGCGCTGAAGGCGCCGTTCCAGGGCCGCGTCTGGCGGGAGTTCCTCTATGTCCTGACCAGCCTGCCGATGGCCATCGTCACCTTTGTCTACACGATCACGATGATCGCGCTGGGCGCCGGGCTGCTGATCACCTTCCTCGGCGTCCCGGTGCTCGGCGCGGCCCTCGCGGGCTGCCGCGCGCTCGGCGTCGTGGAGCGGGCCCGCGCCCGTGCGCTGCTGGGGCTGGAGGTGGCCGAGCCCGAGCCGGTCCTCGGCCGGAGGGGCGGCCGCGGGGGCAGGCGCGGACCGGTCGCCTGGGTGGGTGCGCTGCTCAGGAGCGGCACCTCCTGGCGGCATGTGATCTACGCGCTGATCCATCTGCCGTGGGCGGTCTTCTCGTTCGGCTTCGCGGTGAGCTTCACCGCCTACGGCTGGGGCTTCACGACGTATCCGCTGTGGCGCTGGGTCTTCCCCCGGTATATGGACGAGCCGGGTCTCCAGATCTTCGGGGACGACCACGGGCGCAACTTCTATCTGGACACCCCGTTCGAGATCACCGTGACCTGCGCCGCCGGTGTGCTGGTCCTGCTGCTGACCCCGTGGGTGATGCGGGGGCTGACCTCGGTCGACCGGATCATGGTGTCCGGGCTGCTCGGCCCGTCCCGGCTGGCGAGCCGGGTCTGGGAGCTGGAGTCGGACCGGGGCACGGTGGTGGACACCGCCGCCGCGGATCTGCGCCGGATCGAACGCGACCTCCACGACGGCGCACAAGCCCGGCTGGTCGCCCTCGCCATGGATCTGGGCCTGGCGAAGGAGAAGCTGGAGGAGGACCCGGAAGCCGCCGCCAAGATGGTCGACGAGGCCCACGGCGAAGTTAAACTCGCCCTCCAGGAACTACGCGACCTCGCCCGCGGCATCCACCCCGCCATCCTCACCGACCGCGGCCTCGGCCCCGCCCTCTCCGCCCTGGCCGCCCGCTGCACGGTCCCGGTGACCGTGACGGTGGACCTTCCGCAACGGCCCGCGCCCGCGATCGAGGGCATCGCCTACTTCACCGTCTCCGAACTGCTCCAGAACATCAGCAAGCACAGCGGCGCCCACACCGCCGAGGTGGATCTGTGGCGCTCCGACGACCGGCTGCTGATCCAGATCACGGACGACGGGCGGGGCGGGGCCGAGACGGCGGCCGGTTCGGGTCTCGCCGGGCTGGCCGAGCGGATCGACGCGGTGGACGGCATCCTCGTCGTCCACTCCCCGGCGGGCGGCCCGACCACCGTGACCGCCGAGCTCCCCTGGCGCTGAGGGCGCACACCCCCGCCCCCCCCGCCCGTACACGGCCGGTTCCGTGCGACGCGAGCGGCCGAACCCTGGGATGCTGGTCCCCACGAACCGAATGGAACGGGGGCCGAACATCGTGGCGGACAGAGTACGGGTGGTCATCGCCGAGGATTCGGTGCTGCTGCGGGAGGGGCTGACCCGGCTGCTGACCGACCGGGGCCATGAGGTGGTCGCGGGCGTCGGGGACGCGGAAGCGCTGATCAAGTCGGTGCGGGAGCTGGCCGACGAGGGCGCGCCACCGGATGTGGTGGTGGCCGATGTGCGGATGCCGCCCACCCACACCGACGAGGGGGTGCGGGCGGCCGTCCGGCTCCGCCGCGACCATCCGGGCCTGGGGGTGCTGGTCCTGTCGCAGTATGTGGAGGAGCAGTACGCCACCGAGCTGCTGGCCGGGAACAGCCGGGGCGTCGGCTATCTGCTCAAGGACCGGGTGGCCGAGGTGCGCGAGTTCGTGGACGCGGTGGTGCGGGTCGCCCAGGGCGGTACGGCGCTCGACCCGGAGGTCGTCGCCCAGCTGCTGGGCCGTAGCCGCAAGCAGGATGTGCTGGCCGGGCTCACCCCGAGGGAGCGCGAGGTCCTGGGGCTGATGGCCGAGGGCCGGACCAATTCGGCCGTCGCCCGGCAGCTCGTGGTGAGCGACGGAGCGGTCGAGAAGCATGTGAGCAACATCTTCTTGAAGCTGGGCCTCTCGCCGAGTGACGGGGATCACCGTCGGGTGCTCGCCGTTCTGACCTATCTCAATTCCTGAAAGCAGACTCCCGCGGGCCAAAGCGAGGCCAAAGGCTGAACGAGGTACCAGGGAAATAACTGCAAGGGGGGAGGGGCGCGTCATGTCAAACCAGGACATATATGGTTCTTCTTTCGGCGTCCACCATGTGATCCGGCCAAGGAAGGCCACCCTTACCGACGTACGATGGTCGTGGGACAACCGGTCGGCACCGACTGTCCATGAGCGCCGCCTCAAGGGAGGTCCGAAGCAGTGACCAGCCAGGTCAGTAGCCCGGCCGAACAGGCCGAACCAGCCGATCAGCAGGGCGGGCAGTCGCCCGTCGGGGGGCAGCGAACAGGAGACGGCGGTAAAGAGATCCGCCGTCTGGACCGGGTGATCATCCGGTTCGCGGGTGACTCGGGTGACGGTATGCAGCTCACGGGTGACCGGTTCACCTCGGAGACGGCGTCGTTCGGAAACGACCTGTCCACCCTGCCGAACTTCCCGGCGGAGATCCGGGCCCCCGCCGGTACCCTGCCCGGAGTGTCGAGCTTCCAGCTCCACTTCGCCGATCACGACATCCTCACGCCCGGTGACGCGCCGAATGTGCTGGTCGCGATGAACCCGGCCGCGCTGAAGGCCAACCTCCCCGATGTGCCGCGCGGGGCGGAAATCATCGTCAACACCGACGAGTTCACCAAGCGCCCCATGGCCAAGGTCGGCTATGACCAAAGCCCTCTGGAGGACGGCTCGCTGGACGGCTATCACGTCCACCCGGTGCCGCTCACCACGCTCACCATCGAGGCGCTGAAGGAGTTCGGCCTGTCCCGCAAGGAGGCCGAGCGCAGCAAGAACATGTTCGCGCTCGGGCTGCTGTCGTGGATGTACCACCGGCCGACCGAGGGCACCGAGAAGTTCCTGCGGCAGAAGTTCGCCAAGAAGCCGCAGATCGCCGAGGCCAATGTGACGGCCTTCCGGGCGGGCTGGAACTTCGGTGAGACCACCGAGGACTTCGCCGTCTCCTACGAGGTCGCCCCGGCCACCACCGCGTTCCCCACCGGCACCTACCGGAACATCTCCGGGAACCTGGCGCTGTCGTACGGGCTGATCGCGGCCTCCCGCCAGGCGGATCTGCCGCTGTTCCTGGGGTCGTATCCGATCACCCCGGCATCCGACATCCTGCACGAGCTGTCCAAGCACAAGAACTTCGGTGTGCGCAGCTTCCAGGCCGAGGACGAGATCGCCGGTATCGGCGCCGCGCTGGGCGCGGCCTTCGGCGGCTCCCTCGCGGTGACCACCACCTCCGGCCCCGGTGTGGCGCTGAAGTCGGAGACCATCGGGCTCGCGGTCTCCCTCGAGCTGCCGCTGCTGGTGATCGACATTCAGCGCGGCGGCCCCTCCACCGGGCTGCCGACCAAGACCGAGCAGGCGGATCTGCTCCAGGCCATGTACGGGCGCAACGGCGAGGCCCCGGTGCCGATCGTGGCGCCCAAGACCCCCGCCGACTGCTTCGACGCCGCGCTGGAGGCCGCCCGGATCGCGCTGACCTACCGGACCCCGGTGTTCCTGCTGTCGGACGGCTATCTGGCCAACGGCTCGGAGCCCTGGCGGGTGCCGGACGTCGACGAGCTGCCCGACCTGCGGGTCCGGTTCGCCACCGGCCCCAACCATGTGCTGGCCGACGGCACCGAGGTCTTCTGGCCGTACAAGCGCGACCCCAAGACCCTGGCCCGCCCCTGGGCCGTGCCCGGAACGCCCGGCCTCGAGCACCGGATCGGCGGCATCGAGAAGCAGGACGGCACCGGCAACATCTCCTACGACCCGGCCAACCACGACCACATGGTCCGCATCCGCCAGGCCAAGGTGGACGGCATCGCCGTGCCGGACATCGAGGTGGACGACCCGACCGGCGACGCCCGCACCCTGGTCCTGGGGTGGGGATCGACCTACGGCCCGATCACCGCGGCCGTGCGCCGCGTCCGCACCGCGGGCGACCGGATCGCCCAGGCCCATCTGCGCCATCTCAACCCCTTCCCCGCCAACCTCGGCAAGGTGCTGGAGGGTTACGAGAAGGTCGTGGTGCCGGAGATGAACCTGGGGCAGCTGGTCACGCTGCTGCGCGCCCGCTATCTGGTCGACGCCCGCTCCTTCACCCAGGTCCGCGGACTGCCGTTCAAGGCCGAACAGCTCGCCACCGCCCTCAAGGAGGCCATCGATGACTGACACCATCGCCGAGGGGGCGGCATCGGCGCCCAGCGCGCTCTCCCTGGTGCCCAAGACCGCCGTCAAGCAGACGATGAAGGACTTCAAGTCCGACCAGGAGGTCCGCTGGTGCCCCGGCTGCGGCGACTACGCCGTCCTCGCCGCCGTCCAGGGCTTCATGCCCGAACTGGGCCTGGCGAAGGAGAACATCGTCTTCGTCTCCGGCATCGGCTGCTCCTCACGCTTCCCGTACTACATGAACACCTACGGGATGCACTCCATCCACGGCCGCGCCCCGGCCATCGCCACCGGGCTGGCCGCCTCCCGCCGCGATCTGTCGGTGTGGGTCGTCACCGGTGACGGCGACGCGCTGTCCATCGGCGGCAACCACCTGATCCACGCGTTGCGCCGCAATGTGAACCTGAAGATCCTGCTCTTCAACAACCGCATCTACGGCCTGACCAAGGGTCAGTACAGCCCCACCTCCGAGGTCGGCAAGATCACCAAGTCGACCCCGATGGGCTCCCTGGACTCGCCGTTCAACCCGCTCTCCCTCGCGCTCGGCGCCGAGGCGGGCTTCGTGGCCCGCACCGTCGACTCCGACCGCAAGCACCTCACCGAGGTGCTGCGGCAGGCGGCGGCCCACCCCGGCACCGCGCTGGTGGAGATCTACCAGAACTGCAACATCTTCAACGACGGCGCCTTCGAGGCCCTGAAGGACAAGCAGCAGGCCCAGGAGGCCGTGATCCGGCTGGAGCACGGACAGCCGATCCGCTTCGGCCTCGACCAGTCCAAGGGCGTCATCCGCAACCAGCGCACCGGCGACCTCGAAGTGATCACCGTCACACCCGAGAACGAACACCAGGTGCTGGTGCACGACGCCCACGCCACCTCACCCACCACGGCGTTCGCGCTGACCCGACTGGCCGACGCCGACACCCTCCACCACACCCCCATCGGCGTGCTGCGCAATGTGGAGCGCCCGGTCTACGACACCCAGATGTCCGACCAGCTCGACAACGCCGTGGAGCTGAAGGGCAAGGGCGACCTCGGCGCACTCCTCGCCGGCGGCGACACCTGGACCGTCGTGGGCTGACCCCCTCAGGGCCCGCCCCGGGTCCATTCGTACATACGGGCACAGGCGGGTGCCCGGCCGGAGCGTCTGAGCGCGCTCCGGCCGGGCACCCGCTCTGCTATCCGCATGTCCGACACCGCCGCGCCGATCCAGCCGCCCGACCGCCCCGGCTACCGTCTCAAGCGGCTGCTGCTCGGCCCGCCCCTGGTCACCGAGCGGATCCGGCGCGAGAAGCTGGGCAACCCGGCCGCGCTGGGCGTGCTGGCCTCCGACTGCATCTCGTCGACGGCGTACGGCAGCGAGGAGATGCTGCGGGTGCTGGTGCCGGTCATCGGGGTCGCGGCGTTCACCCTGATCCTCCCGGTGACCGGGGCGATTCTGCTGGTGCTGCTGCTGGTGACGCTCTGCTACAGCGATGTGGTGATGATCTACACCCGGGCGGGCGGCTCCTATGTGGTGGCGCGGGAGAACTTCGGCCCGGACATCGCCCAGATCGCGTCCGTGGCGCTGCTGGTGGACTACATCGTCACCGTGGCGGTCCAGGTCTCCGCGGGCACCAACGCGATCATCTCGTTCGCCCATCTCATCGGCGGCACCTGGACCGGTATCGACCATCTCCAACTGCCCATCAGCGCCCTGGTGATCCTGATCCTCGCCTACGGCAATCTGCGCGGACTGCGCGAGGCCGGGCGGGTCTTCATGGTGCCCGCCTACCTCTTCATCTTCGCCGTCGGGCTGATGCTGGTGGTGGGCGTGGTTCGCGGGCTCACCGGGCGGCTGCCGCACGCCGATGTGCACGCCGCGGGCGCGGTGCCGCTCGGCACCGCGGGCAGCGGCTGGCTCTACGGCGCCTCACTCTTCATCGTGCTGCGCTCGTTCGCCAACGGCGGCTCCTCGCTGACCGGTCTGGAGGCGATCTCCAACAGCGTCTCGGTCTTCCGCGACCCCAAGGGCCACAACGCCCGCCGCACGCTGATCACGATGAGCTGCATCCTGGGCACGCTGGTCCTCGGGGTCTCCGCACTCGCCCACTTCACCCATGCCATCCCCTACCGGGACGGCACCCCGACCGTACTGGCGCAGGAGGCCCATCTGGTCTTCGGCGGCGGGGTCGTGGGCGCGCTGGGGCTGGCGTTCGTCCAGCTGGCGACCGCGCTCATCCTCTATACGGGCGCCAACACGCCCTTCACCGGCTTCCCCTTCCTGGCCAGCTTCGTGGCCGAGGACCGCTTTCTGCCCCGCCAGCTCACCCGGCGCGGCCACCGGCTCTCCTTCTCCAACGGGATCATCTCGCTGGCCGTGGTGGCGCTGGCGCTGCTGGTGGTCACCGAGGCCAATGTGGACCGGCTGGTGGCGCTGTACGCGATCGGGGTGTTCACCGCGTTCACCATGGCCGGGGCCGGGCTGACCGCCTATCACCTGCGGCGCCGGGAGCCGGGCCGGATCTGGAAGGTCGCGGTCAACCTCACCACCGCGATCGTCTCCGCCACCGTGGTGCTGATCTTCGGGATCACCAAGTTCACCGAGGGCGCCTGGCTGGTCGTGGTGGTCTTCCCGCTCGGGGTCTGGGCGCTGATCCGGATCAATCGCGAGTACCGCGCGGAGGCGGCCGCCCTGGAGGCGGTGCCACGCCCCGGGGACGATGTGCCGCGCTGGCGGCGCCATGTCGTCTTCGTGATGGCGGACAGCATCGACCTCGCGACGGTCAAGGCGCTGCGGTACGCGCATGAGCTGCGGCCCGACGAGGTCCGCGCGGTGCACTTCATGGTGGACGAGACCCATGCCCGCCGGCTGATGGCCCGGTGGGAGGCCACGGCGGGGGTGACGGTGCCACTGGAGGTCGTGGAGTGCCCGGACCGGCGGCTGCGCCATGCGGTGATGGAGCTGGCGGCCCGTACCACCGAGGACGGGCACACCGCGCTGACCCTGCTGGTGCCGCGCCGCACCTACGCCTCGCCGCTGGGCAAGCTGCTGCACCGGGGCACCGCGGAGTCGCTGGCGAAGGCGCTGGAGCGGCTGCCGGGTGTGGCGGTGACGATCCTGCCGTTCGCCGTCAGCCTCGCGGCACGGGAGCGGGGGGCCGGGGAGCGGGGTGTCGGGGAGCGGGGGGCCGGGGAGCGGCCGGAATCCGAATGAACACACTCCCTTGACCAAAGCACCTTTCTAATAGTTAGCGCTTCCCTTAGGGTGGGTGTGCCCGACCGCGGGTGTGCCCGACCTCGAAACAGGAGAGTCATACGTATGAGCATCGTCGTCACCGGAGCCACCGGCCACCTCGGCCGCCTCGTCGTCGAGGGGCTGCTGGAGAAGGTCCCCGCCGACCAGATCACCGCGGTCGTGCGTGACACCGCGAAGGCCGCCGGCCTCGCCGACCGGGGTGTGCGGCTGCATGTGGCCGACTACAACCGGCCCGAGACGCTCCCCGGCGCCTTCGCCGCGGGCGACAAGGTGCTGCTGATCTCCGGCAGCGAGGTCGGGCAGCGCGTTCCGCAGCACCAGGCCGTGATCGACGCCGCCAAGGAGGCCGGGGTCGCGCTGCTCGCCTACACCAGCGTCCTGGGCGGCCCCGCCGCCGACTTCACCCTGGCCGATGAGCACAAGGTCACCGAGCGGGCGATCCTCGACTCCGGTCTGCCGTACGTACTGCTGCGCAACGGCTGGTACCACGAGAACTACACCGAGAACCTCGCCACCGTCCTGGAGCACGGCGCCGTCGTGGGCGCCGCGGGCGAGGGCCGGGTCGCCTCGGCCTCGCGCGCCGACTACGCGGCGGCCGCCGTCGCCGTCCTGACCGGCGAGGGCCACGAGGGCAAGGCGTACGAGCTGTCCGGCGACACCGCCTGGAGCTTCGCCGAGTACGCCGATCTGATCGCCGCACAGAGCGGGAAGAAGATCGTCTACGGCGCCGTCTCCACGGACGAGTACAAGAACATCCTCACCGGCGCGGGCGTCCCCGAGCCGCTCGCCGCGATCCTCACCGATGTCGAGGCGGCCATCGAGCGCGGCCGGCTGGACGCCACCCCGGGCGAGCTGTCCCGGCTCATCGGCCGCCCGACCACGCCCATCGCGGACGCGGTCGCGGCCGCGCTGAAGGGCTGATCGGGCCCGCGCGACCACGGCCCGCCTGTCATCACCGTTTCCTGAGACGGGAATGACAGGCGGGCCTCCCCGGCGCTACCTTCGGACCCTCGGAACGGGCCCGCCGGAGGGCTCGCCATGCCGTCGGGGAGGGTGCCGTGACGCCGCAGGACCAGCAGGACCGCGCCGATCGCACCGGTCTCCTCTACGGCTTCGCGGCATACGGCTTCTGGGGGCTGGTGCCGCTCTTCTGGCCGCTGCTCGAGCCCGCCGGCGCGGTCGAGATCCTCGCCCACCGGATGGTGTGGTCGCTGGTGGCCGTCGGCCTGGTGCTGCTGGTGCTGCGCCGCTGGAGCTGGATACGGCCGCTGCTGCGGCAGCCCAGGCGGCTGGCCATGATCGCGCTCGCCGCGACCGTGATCTCGGTCAACTGGGGCCTGTACATCTGGGGCGTCAACAGCGGCCATGTGGTGGAGACCGCGCTCGGATACTTCATCAACCCGCTGGTCAGCATCGCCTTCGGGGTGCTGCTGCTGCGTGAGCGGCTGCGGCCCGCGCAGTGGGCGGCGGTCGGCGTCGGGGCGGTGGCCGTGGGCGTACTGGCGGTGGGCTACGGCAAGCTGCCGTGGATCGCCCTCACGCTCGCCTTCAGCTTCGCGACGTACAGCCTGGCCAAGAAGCGGGTCGGGCTGGACGGGCTGGAGTCGCTGGCCGCCGAGACCGCCGTGCAGTTCCTGCCCGCGCTCGGCTTCCTGATCTGGCTCGGGGCGCACGGTGGCAGCACCTTCGCGAGCGAGGGCGCCGGGCATTCGGTGCTGCTGGTCAGCTGCGGCTTCGTCACAGCGCTGCCGCTCATCTGCTTCGGGGCCTCGGCGGTGCGGCTGCCGCTGTCCACGATCGGGATGCTGCAATACGTGGCGCCGACCTTCCAGTTCCTCCTCGGGCTCACCGTCTTCCACGAGTCGATGCCACCCGAACGGTGGGCGGGCTTCTCCCTCGTCTGGCTCGCCCTCGCGCTGCTCACCTGGGACGCGCTGCGCACCGCCCGGCGGGCGCGGCGGGACCTGGCCGACGCCGCCGCGCGGGCGGCCGCGCTGTCGGCGACAGTGGGGGCCGAGGTCGTTCCGGAGGCCGCCGTGCGGGATGCCCGGCCGGGACCGATATCCGGCGGGTGATGTCCGGTTTCCGCCCTTGACGCGGAGTCAGCCACGCCCGGAGCATCAGCCTCACGTCATCACGGCTTTACGCCGCACGGCTTCACGTCACCGCTTCACCGCACCGTCGGTTCACCGCTCCACCGCCCCCACGGGCACGTGCACCACACAGCGTCACGTCATTCCGTCCTGTCCTCGTTCGGAACCGGAGCCCCCATGTCGTCATGCGCTGAGCGCCGCCCCCGAAGATCCCTGATACGCCGGACGGCCGCCGTGGCCGCCGCCGGTACGGCCGTCGCCGCCCTGCTCTCGGCCGCCCCCGCCACCTCCGCCGCCGCATCGGCCCGGGACTCGGCGGACGCCCGTACCGCCCTCGCGGCGCCGGACATCTCCGTGGCCAACGTGAAGGCCCATCTGACCCAGCTTCAGTCCATCGCCACCGCCAACGGCGGCAACCGCGCCCATGGCCGCCCCGGCTACAAGGCGTCGCTCGACTACATCAAGGGCAAGCTGGACGCCGCCGGATACACCACCACCGTGCAGCAGTTCACCTCCGGCGGGGCCACCGGCTACAACCTCATCGCCGACTGGCCCGGCGGCGACACCAACAACGTGGTGTTCTCCGGCGCCCATCTCGACTCCGTCAGCGCCGGCCCCGGGATCAACGACAACGGCTCGGGCTCCGCCGGAATCCTGGAGACCGCGCTGGCCGTCGCCCGCCAGGGCGCGAAGCCCACCAAGCATCTGCGGTTCGCCTGGTGGGGCGCCGAGGAGCTGGGGATGGTCGGCTCCCGCTCCTACGTCAACAACCTGCCGTCATCCGAACGGGCGAAGATCGACGGCTATCTCAACTTCGACATGATCGGCTCGCCCAACCCCGGCTACTTCGTGTATGACGACGACCCCGGGATCGAGTCGGTCTTCAAGGCGTTCTTCTCCGCCAAGGGCGTCCCCACCGAGATCGAGACCGAGGGCGACGGCCGCTCCGACCACGCGCCGTTCAAGAACGTGGGCATCCCGGTGGGCGGCCTCTTCAGCGGCGCCGACTACATCAAGACCGCCGCCCAGGCCCAGAAGTGGGGCGGCACCTCAGGCCAGGCGTTCGACCGCTGCTACCACCGCTCGTGCGACACCACGAGCAACATCGACGACACCGCCCTGGACCGCAACAGCGACGCCATCGCCTACGCGGTCTGGACGCTCGGCGGCGCCTGATCCCGGATGACGTGACATGCCGTGTTCGGCTCCGTCGGCCGCCGGCTCAGGCCGTGCCGCCCGCTCAGGCCGTGCCGCCTACTCAGGCCGTGCCGCCTACTCAGGCCGTGCCGCCTACTCAGGCCGTGCCGCCTACTCAGGCCGTGCCGCCTACTCAGGCCGTGATGTCCTTCGCGGTGAACCGGGCCCAGGCCGCCGAGCCGAACACGGCGACGTACAGCCCCTGCAATCCCAGGTTCTTGACCAGCTCATCCCAGTAGACCGGCTCGCGGAGGAGATCGGCGAAGCTGAGCCAGTAGTGCGGGAAGAGATACGGGTGGATCGCGTGCAGCTGCGGGATGGTGTCGAGGATCTGCGCGGTGATCACCAGCCCCACGGTCGTGGCCATGGCCGCGATCCCGCTGTTGGTGAGGGTGGAGATGAACAGCCCGACCGTCGCTATGCCCACCAGCGACAGGGCCACCAGGGCCGCCACACCGAGCGCCCGCAGCAGCGCTTCCTCGAACGAGACGGTGATGCCCGAGATCAGCGTGACATCGCCGAGCGGGAAGAGCAGCGCCCCCGTCACCAGGCCCGAGAGCGCCACCACCAGGGTCGCGATCAGGCAGAAGGCCATGGAAGTGGTGAATTTGGCCAGCAGCAGACGGGTCCGCCCGGCCGGGGCGACCAGCAGATAGCGCAGCGTCCCCGAGCCCGCCTCACCGGCGATGGCATCACCGGTGATCACGCCGATCACCATCGGCAGAAAGACGGGCAGCGTCGCCGCGAGTGACGCGAAGACCAGGAAGATGCCGTTGTTGGTGATCTGGGGGAAGAAGGCGGGGCCTTCTCCGCCTCCACCACGACCGCCGCCGAAGCCGCCGCCGTCGCTCGTCTCGATCTTCACCGCGACACCGATGAGGATCGGGATCAGCGCGAGCACCCCGAGCAGGGCCACGGTCCGCCAGCGGCGGAGGGTGGTGGTCAGCTCGGAGCGGAAGAGTGCGAGGGCCCACAGGGGGCTCGTGGGTCTCTTGTCGGTTGTCGTGCCCGGTGGGCGGATGTCGGCCGCGTGCGGTACGCCGGTGTCGGACATCTTCGGTACGCCGGTGTCGGCCGATTTCGGTTCATCAGCCCGCGACATCGAAGCCCTCCCCGGTCAGCGCGACAAACGCGTCCTCGAGCGAGGCGCGTTCGGCCCCGAAGGCCCGGACCCGCACCCCGGCGCGTACGAGGGCGGCGTTGAGATCGGCCAGCTCCAGCGGTGCGTCCGCTGGCGAACTGCCGGGGCCGGGCACCGGCAGTTCGCCGGAGACCCGCTCGTCCAGGATCACCAGGTCCGTCACCCCGTGCTCCTTCAGGACCCGGACCGCGTCCACCGGGTCCGGGGTGGTGATGGCCAGCCGGCCGCGGCTGCCCGCCGCCAGCTCGGCCACCGTGCCCTGGGCGATCAGACGGCCCTGGGCCATGACCGCGGCATGAGTGCACACCTGTTCGATCTCATCGAGGAGATGGGAGGAGAGGAAGACGGTGGTGCCCTCCTCGGCCAGTTCGCGCACCAGGGAGCGGATCTCGCGCATGCCCTGCGGATCGAGACCGTTGGTCCGCTCGTCCAGGACCAGCAGCTCACGCGGCTGGAGCAGCGCGGCGGCCAGGCCCAGCCGCTGCTTCATGCCGAGCGAGTAGGCGCGGGCCCGCTTCCCGGCCGCGGCGGCCAGCCCGACCCGGTCCAGGGCGGCCGCGACGCGGGCGGTCCGGGTGCGGGGGTCGGCGGTGGGGTCGGCGGCGTCGTAGCGCAGCAGATTGTCGCGGCCGGTCAGAAAGGGGTAGAGGGCGGGGCCCTCGATGAGGGCGCCCACCCTGGGCAGCACGCTCCGGGCGGCGCGCGGCATCGGCTCGCCGAGCAGTCTGGCCCTGCCCGAGGTGGGCTCGATCAGGCCCATGAGCATGCGGATGGTCGTCGTCTTTCCCGAGCCGTTGGGCCCGAGGAAGCCGAAGACGCTGCCGCGCGGCACGGACAGGTCCAGCGCGTCGACCGCGAGCTGCCCACCCCGGTAACGCTTGGTGAGCCCGCAGGTCTCCACCGCGGCATCGTCCTCCTCGGTGGACCGCTGCTCCACGGGCTCCCCTTCTCGTCCGTCCGTCGTATCTACGCCTTACGCCGTCGTGTCCGCGTCTACGGCCGCCTTATCCGCAGCTACGGCCGCCTTGTCCGCAGCTACGGCCGCCTTGTCCGCGGCTATGCGCCCGGTGACCTCACTTGGCCGCGTTGGCGGCCTTGACCAGGGCGTCCTTGTCGACCGCGCCGACGAACACCTTGCCGTCGTCGGTGAGCAGCGCGTTGACCAGCCGGGTGCTGATCACGGTGCCGGAGCCGAACTTCCCCTTGACCTCCTTGCCGAAGCCGCCGAGGAGGCCGGAGGCCGCGCCCGGGCCGCTGTCGCCGCTGGGCGCCGCGGCGCCGCCGGGGGTGTCGAGGCGGGCGATCGAGTCCCAGCCCTTACCGACGACGTTCAGCCCGGACAGGGCGCCCTGGGCGTCCTTGAAGTCCTTGGCGCCGAAGTCCTTCTGCGCGTGCTTCCGGTCGGCCGTGGGCTCCTCGGTGACCTTGGCGCCCTTGGGCGGGGTGAACGCGAAGGTGCTCGCCTTGGGCTTGCCGAAGTCCACCTTGGTGAAGCCCACGTCGATGACCGCCTTGCCGCCGCTCTTCGGGGAGAGCGTGAACTTCAGCGGGACACCGTTGTCCGCGTCCACCGCGATACGGACGGATCCGATCGTGGAGTCGCTGCCCTGCTTGGGCTTGATCAGCAGGTCGTACGCGTCCCGCCCGGCGACCCGGGAGGTGCCGTCGACCGTCACATCGGTGGTGTCGTCCACGGAGGCGAGCACCTTCTTGGCGATCTCCTGGGGCGTGACGTCCCGCAGATCCTTCGGCAACTCCTGCCGGTGGTCGCCCTTGGCCTTGGCGCCCTTGGGGGCGGTGGCGTGGTAGGCGGAGTTGCTGCCGCTGTCGTACGCCCAGATCTCGTCGCCGTTGTGGATCAGGCTGTATTCGGCGGCGTTCTCGACGATCGACACCCGCTGCTTGTCGGGGCCGTCGGTGGCCACCCGCAGGGTGTGGGAGCCGGAGACCAGCTCCATCAGCTTGGCGTCGGGCGCGGCGGACGCGTCGCCGCCCTGCGCCCCGCCGAGGTCGGCGATGGAGCCACCGCCGGGGAGCGAGGGGATGCCCAGATCGGTGGTGATCTTCACCGAGCCGGACATCTGCTGGGCGTCCGATGCCGCCATCTTGCTGATGAGCTCTTGCGCCGAGATCTTCGGCAGATTGGGGTCACCGGTGCTCGCGAGCGCCGGGACCAGTCCTATCGTCGCCGCCGCGATGCCCGCGACGGCGACCGGGGCGGCGTACCGGGCGACCTTCTTCCCTCGGGATGGCCGCTCCTCATCCCAGAAGCCGTCGTCGGCGACCTGTGTCGGTCGGATCCGTGCCATGTGTGCTCTACCTCCGTCGTCGGCGGCGGTTCGTCAGCTTGCACTCGTCCACCTCTCGGGCCATTGTCACCCGATCCCGCCATGTGGTGGTCTTTTCATCCCACCAAATCGTGCGACGTGGCGCGTCAGCCCCCAGGATCACCTCGACGTAAGCCTCGGGTATGACACCACCCCTCCGGAACTCAGGGGCCTCCCCGAGGGGCGGGGGTCCCCAGGAGTCGGGGGCGGTTCCGTCGGGAGTCGGGGACGCTCCCCCAGGGGTCAAGGGTCGGCTCCCCCGGCGGGGTGGGCCCGGTGGCTTCCCGGGGCCCGGGGCTGGGAGCCCGGAGCCGCCGGTCGGGGTGGAGTGGGAGCCAGGAAGGGCTCTCCGGGGGAAGCCAGGGTCGGCTGTTCCGGGAGTCCGGACGCGGGCGGGGCCGCGGGCGCCCGGCAGGGGCCACAGGCGCCAGACGAGGGCCGCGGGCGCCGAGCGGGGGCCGCAGGCGCCGAAGCGGAGAGCCGCGGGCGCCGGGCGGGGGCCGCGGGCGCCAGGGGGCGAGGCCCAGGCCCCAGGCGTTGGCTGCCGTCCGGTGCGTCCGGTGTCAGCCAGCCCGGTGGACCACCGCGTCGCACAGCCCCTCGAGGGCCGTCTTCGCCGGGCCCTCCGGCAGCGGCGCCAGCATCGAACGGGCCTCCGCCGCATAGCGGACCGTGACCTGGCGGGCCCGCTCCAGAGCCGAATGGGCGCGCAGCCGCCGCAGCACCTCGGCATGGCGCGCGTCATCGGTCAGATCGCCCGCGAGCAGTTCGCACAGCTCGCGGTCCTCGGCCGAACCGGTCGCCTCGGCCTGCTCCCGCAGATAGAGCACGGGCAGGGTGGCCACGCCCTCGCGCAGATCCGTGCCGGGGGTCTTACCGGACTCATGGCTGTCGCTGGCGATGTCCAGCAAATCGTCGGCGAGCTGGAAGGCCATGCCGAGCCGCTCGCCGTACTGGGTGAGGATGCTCACGATGCTCTCGTCTGCGCCCGCCATCATCGCGCCGAACCGGCCCGAGACGGCGATCAGCGAGCCCGTCTTGCCGGCCAGCACATCCAGATAGTGCTCGACCGGGTCACGGCCGTCGCGTGGGCCCGCCGTCTCCAGGATCTGGCCGGTGACCAGCCGCTCGAACGCCTCGGCCTGGATCCGCACCGCCTCGGGGCCGAGGTCGGCCAGGATGTGCGAGGCCCGGGCGAAGAGGAAGTCGCCGGTGAGGACCGCCACCGAGTTGCCCCAGCGGGCGTTGGGGCTGGAGACCCCGCGCCGCACCTCCGCCTCGTCCATCACATCGTCGTGGTACAGCGTGGCCAGATGGGTGAGCTCGACGACCACGGCCGAGGGCACCACTCCGGGTGCGTGCGGATCGCCGAACTGCGCGGCCAGCAGCACCAGCAGGGGCCGGAACCGCTTCCCACCGGCTCGCACCAGATGCTGGGCGGCCTCCGTGATGAACGGCACATCGCTTTTGGTGGCCTCCAACAGGCCCTCTTCGACCGCCGTCAGCCCGGCCTGGGTATCGGCTTCCAGAGTCCGGTCCCGCACGCTCAGCCCCAAGGGCCCGACGAAGCTCACGGGGTACTCCTGTCTGCCTACGAATGACGCGAATGTCGATGTGTCGCTGCCTCCACCAACAGGCAGGGTATCCGGTCGAGTCTCGATCACCATGGGCGCCTTCCCGCCTTGTGCGCCTCTCACCGCTCTGTCCCGAACCGGCCGCTTCACATCGCGGTACCGCGATCGCAGCAGATCATTCATGCCCCGGCCCCCATTCGGCCAGTAGCCCCCGGCCCCACCCGGGCAACCAAATCCGGCCACAAGCCACCCAGCCAACCCGACCAACGCCCAGGGCCGCCCAGTCACCGAGGCTGATTGGCGCCCCGCGCGGTCCGCTACCCACTAACCGCCACCCGGGGCCAGCCGATAACGACGGGCCAACCGGCGGCCGGGAGCTGAGCAGTGGCCGGGACCACCGGCCGGAAGCCGGGGCCACCCGATGGCCGCATGCCGCCCGCCAGCCACATGCGGGCCGACGACCACGGGCCAATAGGTGGCCGGGGCGGGCCCATGGCCAGGGACCGACGAGTCGCCGGAATCCGCTGACCGGACGCCATAACCCCGACTGGAAGCCGGGGCCAGCCGATGACCACGGACCGACCAACGACCAAAGCCGACCAATGGCCAGGAACCGACCAGCCACCGGGGGCCGCTGACCCGAGGCCAGAGCTCGCCGGTAGCCACACGCCAACCGGCGGCCACACGGAGGCCGACGGCCATAGGCCAACCGGTGGTCGGCGGCCACCGGCCGGAAACCGGGACTGACCGATGGCCGCATGCCGACCGGCGGCCACACGCGGGCTGGCGGGCACGGGCTAACCAGCGGCCGGGAGTCGGGAGTCGGAAACCGGGATCCGATCAATGGCCGGGGGCCGCTGGCCGGGAGCGGGGAGCCGGGAGCCGACCAATGACCGGGGCCCGGTGGCCGGAAGCCACGGCCGACCGGCGGCCGCACGCGGGCTGACAGCCGCGAGCCAACCGGTTGGCCGCGGGAGGCCGGTGGCCACGGGCGGGCCGATAGCCCGGGACCGACCAGTGGCCAGGGCCGCCGGTCAGCTGACCCGGCCGGGGCCGACCGACGGCCAGGGGCCAACCATGGCTGGGAGGCCACCCCATGACCGGAAGCCACCCCACGGCCAGGAGGCCACCCCGTGACCGGAAGCCACCCCATGACGGGGAGGCCACCCCATGACGGGGGGGGCACCGCCACCTATCCGTATGTGGCGGCCACCGCCTTCGCCAGGCGTGGCGACGCGTACTCCGTGCCGCAGACGAACCGCATCACCGGGCCGAAACTCGCCGCCGCGGGCAGCCCGGTGAAGTAGAGGCCGGGGACCGAGGAGCCGTAACCGGCGTCGAGCCAGGGGCCCCCGGCGCTGGTGACCAGCTCGGAGCGGAGGGCGGGGCCGAGGAAGTCCAGTGCCGCGAGGCTCATCCGATAGCCCGTCGCGGCCAGCACATGGTCGGCGGCCAGCTCCCCGACCCGGCCGCCCCCGCGCAGGGCCAGCACCGGACGACCGTCGTCCGCCACGGTGACCCAGCTGATCCGCCGCCCCTGGGTGACCCGCACCCGCCCGGCGAACCGGTCCCGCAGCCACCAGGCGCCCTTGGGCCCCAGCACCCTGCGCACCAGATACTCCCGGGCCGGGGCGGGCAGCCGCCGGAAGCCCACGGCGTGGTACGACAGCGCGTACAGCGACCAGGCGCGGCCGAACGGCGACTCGGGCCGCAGCCTGGGCTGGTGGTCCGGCGGGGCGCCGAAGGAGACCGCGCGCGGTCCGCGGGCCACCACCCGCACGGCGGCGGCGCCCGCCTCGGCGAGCAGCACCGCGCTCTCGAGCGCCGACTGCCCGGCCCCAACGACCACCACCTCACGCCCCCGGAAGCGCCCGAGGTCATGGTGTTGCGAACTGTGGGAGACGGGGCCGCCCGGAGCGGGCCCGTCCGGTACGGCGGCGGCCAGCTCCCGGGGGAGATGGGCGAGCCCGCCGAGCCCGCTGGCGACGACGACGGCGCGCGCCGTGAACTGCTCCCCCGAGTCCAGCTTCAGCTCGAACCGGCCGCCCCGCCGGTCGACCGCCACCACCCGCACCCGCTCCAGCTCGGGCACCAGCCGCTCCTGGAACCACAGTCCATAGGCCGAGAAGGTCTCCACGGGGATGAGGTCCCAGTCGGACTCATAGCGCGGCCCGCCCACCGCATGGCAGAAGTCCAGCAGGGTGTGCCCCGGCCGCGGTGCGTCGATGTTCGAGGCGGCCGGTGTGGACTTGAGCAGCATGCCCGCGGGCATCCGCTCGCGCCAGCTCACCATCGGCTCCCCGAAGACCCGGACCGGCAGCCCGCGGGCGCGCAGATGAGCGGCGGTCGACAGACCGTATGGACCGGCCCCGATGACCACTACCGGATCGTTCATGAATCCCCCCAAGGTGTCGCGTTCACTTGGCGCGCCACAGCCGGTACAGCTGTGCCGCACCGGGCCGCAGCGAGCGGGCCAGCATGGTGAAGAACGGCTTCATGTCGTCCCGCGCGGCCCATGCGAGCTCGGTCCCGCTCGCCCGCGCCGGGGCGTGCGGGGTGGTGTATCCGCTGCGGCGGTAGGCGAGCAGCGCGGGCAGGTCGATGTTCTCGACCAGGAACCGCCGGGCCGGTCGCTGCCCGGCCCCGGGAACCGGACGTCCCGTCAGATCGAGATGCTGGGCCCGAACGACATCGATCCCGGCCGCGCTCTCGAAGAGCCGGAACTGGGCGCCCATCCGCGGATTGAAGTCCAGCAGCTTGTACCGTCCGTCGCGCCGGTCGTAGCGCCAGTCCAGATCGACGATGCCGCTGAAGCCGATCCGCTGGACGAACCGGGCCGCCATCCGCGCCAGCTCCTCGTTCTCCACCACATAGGCGCATGCCGTCATGCCCGCGTGCGGCGGCCAGGACCGCACCTTGACCCCGGTGAACATCGCCAGCGGTGTGCTCCGGGCGTCGAAGTACGCGTGCACGATCCAGTCCTCGGCCTCCTCCCGCGGCAGATACTCCTGGAGGACCACCCCCGGCCGCGGCCCCCACCGCCGCGCCAGCTCCAGCAGCTCCCGCGGGCCCTCGATCCGGGTGGTGCCGCACACCGCGGGCTTCTGCCGCCGCTCGAACGCCTCCCGGTTCTTGGCGACCACCGGAAAGCGCGCGCTCGCCGCGAACGCCTTGACATCGGCATAGGTGTCCGGGAAGGCGCCCTCGGGCGTGGGCACCCCGTGCTTGACGCACAGCTCATGCAGCCCCCGCTTGCTCGCCAACCGCCTGGGCAACTCGGGCTCGGCGCGCGGGAAGAGGAAGCGGCCCTCCCCGGCGAGCCGGTCCGCGTGCTCGGCGATCAGCACCGCCGCCTCCTCGTCCGTGGGCAGCAGAACCGTCGGCCGGCCGATCGCCCGCCCCATCCGCAGCAGCCCCTCCACCAGCCGCTCCGGCCGCTCCCTGCCGGTGGTCGGCCAGACGAAGGCCCTCGTCAGATGGCGCGAGAGCGCGGCCGGGGTCCAACGGTCCTCGGTGACCGCGTACATGGGGATACCGAGACGCCCCAGGGACCGGATGGCGCCGACGCCACCGTGGTGCAGCGGATAGTGGCCGATCTTCACGACCAGGGCGGGTATGGAACGGTCCACCGCGAACGGCACGTCACTGCTCGCCACGAGCCCCCCTCGGTCACCGCAGCGCAGTGGCCCCCCCACTGTGCGTGACCCCGATGAAGGACGCTACTTCGGAATCGCCGCCTCCAGCAAGGATTTTCCGGACATTGCCTTCTCTTTAGGGAGTAGCCGACACAACATCATCTTCCTTTCTTCCCCACCCTCCCCGCGCCTTAGGGGTCCTTGCACTATGAGCGCCCGATGAGGTCGCGTGGTGCCGTGCATCGCAAGGCGCCGGAGAGCCCTCGTAGCGGAGCTACTAGGGCTTTTCGGCAACGCGGCGAGGTGCGGTGCCAGGCCGCGCGACCTGGGCGGGCATAGTGCAAGGACCCCTTAGGGTGTGCTGGCCCCCGCAGTGACGAGGAGAAGGCGAGGCAGCCCCGATGCCGCAGCGATCCCCGCTGGACCTGCCCGAAGGCGACGCCTTCGGCCCGCACAACCTCCCCTATGGCGTCTTCACCGCGCCATACGCTCCCCATCTGCGGAAAATCGGGGTGCGCTACGGAAACCATGTGCTGGACGCGGGCGCCGCCGCGGCCGCCACCGCCTCTCCGCACGCCGAACTCCTGGGCGCCGACACCCTCAACCCGCTGATGGCCGCGGGCCGCCCGGTCTGGCAGGCCGTCCGCGCCGAGGTGCTCGACTGGCTCACCGACCCGGCGCACCGGCCGACCATCGAGCCCCTGATGCACCCCCTCCCCACCGTGGCGCTCCATCTCCCCTTCGAGGTGGCCGACTACGCCGACTTCTATGCGAGCGAGCACCACGCCACCAACACGGGCAGGATCTTCCGCCCCGACGGCGACGCGCTCACCCCCAACTGGAAACACATGCCCATCGGCTACCACGGGCGGGCCGGCACGATCCTCGTCTCGGGCACGCCCGTCGTCCGTCCGCAGGGCCAGCGGCTGCCCCCTGCCGATACCTCCGCACCACACGCTTCCTCCCCCACTCCGGTCTTCGGCCCCTCCCTGCGCCTCGACTTCGAGGCGGAGGTGGCCTTCGTCGTCGGCGCGCCTTCCACTGTGAATACACCGGTGCCGCTCTCCGGGTTCCACGATCACGTCTTCGGCGTCTGTCTGCTCAACGACTGGTCCGCACGCGACATCCAGGCGTGGGAGTACCGCCCGCTCGGCCCGTTCCTCGGCAAGTCCTTCACCACCTCCCTCGCCGCGTGGGTCACCCCGCTGGAGGCCCTCTCCGCGGCCCGTACCAGCCCGCCCGCCCGCGACGTCCCGCTCCTCCCCTACCTCGACGACAGCGCCGCCGAGCCCGGCGGGCTCGATCTGCGGCTGGAGGTCGCCCTCAACGGCCATACGATCTCCCGCCCGCCCTTCTCCGCCATGTACTGGACCGCGGCCCAGCAGCTCGCCCATATGACGGTGAACGGCGCCTCGCTGCGCACCGGCGACGTCTTCGCCTCCGGCACGGTCAGCGGCCCACGCCCGGACGAGCTCGGCTGCCTGCTCGAACTCACCTGGGCCGGCCGCGACCCGCTGCACCTCCCCGATGGCACCCGGACCTTCCTGGAGGACGGTGACGAAGTGACCATCACGGCCTGGGCACCGGGCCCGCGAGGGACCCGTATCGGTCTGGGCGAGGTGACCGGCCAGGTCGTCCCGGCCACGCCCTGACACGGCTGCTAATTTGTCGTGCTCCTGCCCTGACGAGCCCTGACGATCGAGGAGAAGCACGTGAAGAAGGCAGTGGGCATCGCCGGCACGGTGGCGGCGGCCGCCCTGCTACTGACCGCATGCGGCAGTGACGGCGACGACGACAAGAAGGACACGTCCAAGGACACCTCCTCCGCGTCGAGCGCCCCGGCGGAGGGGGGCGCGGACGCCAAGGTCTCGGGCACCTATGTGGCCAAGTCCGGTGACGAGGCCGTCATCCTGTCCATCAACGGCAAGAAGGCCATCCTGATGGCCGGCAAGCACATCTGCGACGGCGAGTACGCCGACATGGGCGGGAAGATGCTCATGCTCAAGTGCGCCGACGGCAACACCGACCGCAGTGCGGGCAAGGTCACCCCGAGCGCGGACGGCAAGACCCTCACGGTCGACTGGGACGCGCTCGCCAAGAACGACACCTTCACCAGGACGACCTCGCCCAGCGACCTTCCCTCGGGTATTCCGACGTCGCTGCCGTCCGGTCTGCCGACCGATCTGCCGAGCGGCGTCCCGACCGATCTCCCGACCGATCTCCCGACCGGCTGAACCGCGACGCCGGACATCCCGCCCGGCGCCCGGGCCCCTGGCGCACCAGCGCACCAGCGCGCCGGGGGCCCGCCGTGCGCAGTGGGGCCCCGTCCCCGCGCCCGCCCGTGTCGCCGACCGGCTGTGCGTCTCCGCCCGTACCGATGTCCTCCACGTCGAGCGGCCGCGCCGGCTCGGCGGCCTTCCAGCGCCCGGTCGTCGTCCAGGCGTTCCTCGCCGTCCCGGGCGCCCGGTGGTTCGCGGATCGGGCGGTCCGGGGTCCGAAACGGCTACGGCCTGCGGGGCTTTGTCGCCCAGGACAACGCCCGCGCCCGGGGCGCGGCCTCACCTCGGCGCCTGCGCCATCAGCTATCCGGCCGGTCAGCTGTCCGGGGGTCAGCTGTCCGGGGGCACTGGCGGTGGGCCGGTGGGCGCGCCCACCACGCCCGTACGGCCCCGTCCGGCCCCGGAGGCTCCCGGGCCCGGGGCGCCGTGCGCCGGACGCTCCTGCGTCGCTTCTGGGGCCGTTACGGCCTGCGCGGCGGTTCGCTTACGGCCTGCGCGGCGGTTCACTGCTGGCTGCCCTCGGTATGTGGCAGTTGTTCACCACCCTCGGCATCAGCCTGTGGCTGCGGTTCGCGTGGTTTCCCTCCGCCGCCTATGTGGTCCGGGAGTTCGCCGAGCGGGGCGGCGTCGGCGTCTGCTGGTAGGACGCGCGTACGCGGCTAAGGCGACGACAGTGGTGGCGGCGTGGCGTTTCCCCACCCCGCCCCTTCCCGAACCAGGGGGCTCCGCCCCCTGACCCCCGCCGGGGCTCCGCCCCGGACCCCGCTCCTCAAACGCCGGAGGGGCTGGAGTTGGCCCCCCGAAGCTCCAGGAGCCCCTGGATTCGGAAAGGGGCGGGTCGGACGGATTCGGGAACGGGCTGGGCGGGTGGATCCGGGAACGGGCAGGGCAGGCGGAATCGGGAAGAGGCAGGGCGGGGGGATTCGGGGAGGGGCCGGGCGGGGTGGATCCGGCGAGAGGCAGGGCGGGCGGATCCGGGAAGAGGCAAGGCGGGCGGATCCGGGGAGGGGCAGGGCGGGCGGATTCGGGGAGGGGCGGGCCGGGTGGATCCGGGAAGAGGCAGGGCGGGGGATCCGGGAACAGGCAGGGCGGGCCGAATCGGGAACGGGCAGGGCAGGCGGATCCGGCAAGAGGCAAGGCGGGCGGATCCGGGAACGGGCAGAGCGGGCGGATCCGGGAACGGGCGGGGCGAGGGGCGGCTGCTGTGGGAGGCAGGACTCCGGCCGGGCACGGCACCGTCGTGGTGTCCGTGCCCGGCCGGGGGTCAGGGGGCGAGCCCTCTGAGTTCGGGAAGGGGCGGGGTCGGGGAATGGCTAGCGGACGAAGACCCCCGCCTGGCTGGCCAGGTCCAGGAAGTACTGCGGGGCGACGCCCAGGACCAGCGTGACCGCCACGCCGATGGCGATGGCCGACGAGGTCAGCGGGCTCGGCACCGCCACGGACGGGCCGTCCGTGCGCGGCTCGCTGAAGAACATCAGCACGATGACCCGGATGTAGAAGAACGCGGCGACCGCCGAGGAGATCACACCGATCACCACCAGCGCGCCCGCCCCGCCGTCGGCCGCCGCCTTGAACACGGCGAACTTCCCGGCGAAGCCACTGGTCAGCGGGATACCGGCGAAGGCCAGCAGGAAGACCGCGAAGACCGCGGCCACCAGGGGCGAACGGCGGCCGAGCCCGGCCCACTTGGACAGATGGGTGGCCTCGCCGCCCGCGTCCCGCACCAGGGTGACCACCGCGAAGGCGCCGAGGGTCACGAAGGAGTACGCGGCGAGGTAGAAGAGGACGGAGGAGATGCCCTCGGGTGTGGTGGCGATGACACCGGCCAGGATGAACCCGGCGTGGGCGATCGACGAGTACGCCAGCAGCCGCTTCACATCGGTCTGGGTGACGGCCACGATCGCACCGCCCAGCATGGTGACGATGGCGACGCCCCACATCACCGGCCGCCAGTCCCAGCGCAGCCCCGGCAGCACGACATACAGCAGCCGCAGCAGCGCGCCGAAGGCCGCGACCTTGGTGGCCGCCGCCATGAAGCCGGTCACCGGGGTCGGCGCGCCCTGGTAGACGTCCGGGGTCCACATGTGGAACGGCACGGCGCCGATCTTGAACAGCAGCCCCATCAGCACCATCGCCCCGCCGATCAGCAGCAGCGCGTCATTGCCCATGGTCCCGGCGAGCGCCGGGGTGACGTTCCTGACCTGGCCGTCGACGACGTCCGCGATCCCGGAGTAGGTGACCGTGCCCGCGTAGCCGTACAGCAGGGCGATGCCGAAGAGCAGGAACGCCGAGGAGAAGGCGCCCAGCAGGAAGTACTTGACGGCGGCCTCCTGCGACAGCGCGCGGTGGCGCCGGGCGAGCGCGCACAGCACGTACAGCGGCAGGGAGAAGACCTCCAGCGCCACGAAGAGCGTCAGCAGATCGTTGGCGGACGGGAAGACCAGCATGCCGCCGACCGCGAAGAGGACCAGCGGAAAGACCTCGGTGGTGGTGAAGCCCGCCTTGACGGCGGCCTTCTCGGCGTCGCCGCCGGGCACGGCGGCGGCCTGTGCGGCGAAGGAGTCGACGCGGTTGCCGTGCACCACCGGATCCAGCCGCCGCTCGGCGAAGGTGAACACCGCCACCAGCGCCACCAGGAGAATGGTCCCCTGGAGGAAGAGCGCCGGTCCGTCGACCGCGATCGCGCCCATGGCCGCGACGCGGGCCTTGCTGGTGCCGTAGTCACCGGCGGCGAGGCCGATCACCGCGGCGAAGGCCGCGGCCAGGGCGACCACGGAGACGAACACCTGCGCCACGTACCGCTGGCGGCGCGGCAGGAGCGCCTCGATCAGGACGCCGACGATCGCGGCGCCGAGCACGATCAGCGTGGGTGACAGCTGGCCGTACTCGATATGGGGCGACGGGATCTTTTCGGGCGCCGCCGCCGCTGTTGTCCACAGGCTGTGGACAGTGGCCGCGTTGGTCACTTGGCACCTCCGGAAGCACCGTCGTGGGAAGCACCCTCGGACTTGGGGCTGTAGCTGAACCAGCCCGCGTCGGTGACGGGGTGCTCGGGCCTGGGATCCTTCTTGTCCACCACGGACAGCGTGTGGTCGACCGCCGGGTTGACGATGTTGGCCAGCGGCTTCGGGTAGACGCCGAGGAAGATCAGCAGGGCGATGAGCGGGGCCACGACGACCAGCTCACGCACCCGCAGATCGGGCATGGACCGCACCTCGGCCTTCACCGGACCGGTCATGGTGCGTTGGTAGAGGATCAGCACGTAGAGCGCGGCCAGCACTATTCCGACGGTCGCGATCACGCCGAACACCGGGTAGCGGCTGAACGTGCCGACCAGGACCAGGAATTCGCTGATGAACGGCGCGAGCCCGGGCAGCGAGAGGGTGGCGAGGCCGCCGATCAAGAAGGTGCCGGCGAGCACCGGGGCGACCTTCTGCACACCGCCGTAGTCCTCGATGAGCCGCGAACCGCGCCGGGTGATCAGGAACCCGGCCACCAGCATCAGCGCGGCCGTGGAGACACCGTGGTTGACCATGTAGAGGGTGGCGCCGCCCTGGCCCTGGGTGGTCATCGCGAAGATGCCCAGGATGATGAAGCCGAAGTGGGAGATCGAGGCGTAGGCGATCAGCCGCTTGATGTCCCGCTGGCCGATCGCCAGCAGTGCGCCGTAGATGATGCTGATGAGCGCCAGGATCATGATCGCCGGGGTGGCCCACTTGCTGGCCTCCGGGAAGAGCTGGAGGCAGAAGCGGAGCATCGCGAAGGTGCCGACCTTGTCGACGACCGCGGTGATCAGCACCGCGACCGGGGCGGTGGCCTCCCCCATCGCGTTGGGCAGCCAGGTGTGCAGCGGCCACAGCGGCGCCTTCACCGCGAAGGCGAAGAAGAAGCCGAGGAAGAGCAGCCGCTCGGTGCTGGAGGCCATGTCCAGATGGCCGTTCGTCCGCGCCTGGACGATCTCCTGGAGCGAGAAGGTGCCGGTGCCGAGTTGATCGGCGGTGACCGCGTACAGACCGACCACCGCGGCCAGCATGATCAGCCCGCCCGCCAGGTTGTAGAGCAGGAACTTCACCGCTGCGTAGGAGCGCTGAGTGGCCGTCTCCTCCTCGGAGCGGCCTCCGGCCCGGTCCCCGAAGCCCCCGATGAGGAAGTACATCGGGATCAGCATGGCCTCGAAGAAGATGTAGAAGAGGAAGACGTCGGTGGCCTCGAAGGAGATCACCACCATCGCCTCGACCATCAGGATCAGCGCGAAGAAGCCCTGGGTGGGTCGCCAGCGGCGGTTGGGACGGGCGCCTTCCAGCGGATCGGCGTCATGCCAGCCCGCCAGGATGATGAAGGGGATGAGCACCGCGGTGAGCGCGAGCAACGCGACCGCGATCCCGTCCACGCCCAGTTCGTAGCGGACGCCGAAGTCCTTGATCCAGGCATGGGACTCGGTGAGCTGGAAGCGGGCGCCGCCGGGATCGAAGCGGACCAGCACGATCGCCGCGAGGGCGAGCGTGACCAGGGAGAAGCCCAGCGCCACCCATTTGGCGGCGGTGCGCTGGGCGGCGGGCACGGCGGCGGTGGCCACCGCGCCGAGGGCGGGCACCACGGCCGTGGCCGTCAGCAGGGGAAATGACATGACTCAGACCGCCCTCATCAGCAGGGTCGCGGCGATGAGCACCGCCGCACCGCCGAACATCGAGACCGCGTACGTACGGGCGTAGCCGTTCTGGAGCTTCCGCAGCCGGCCGGAGAGTCCGCCGACTCCGGCCGCGGTGCCGTTGACCACCCCGTCGACCAGCTTGTGATCGACATAGACCAGACCTCGGGTCAGATACTGGCCGGGTTTGACGAGCGCGACATGGTTGAAGTCGTCCTGGAGCAGATCGCGCCGGGCGGCCCGGGTGAGCAGCGACCCGCGGGGGGCGGTCCTCGGCACGGGGCGGCGTCCGTACTGCGCCCAGGCGAGCGCGACACCGATCACCAGCACCACCATCGTCCCGGCGGTGACCGTCGCCGCGCTGAGCGGGGAGTCGCCGTGGCTGTGGCCGGTGACCGGCTCCAGCCACTTCAGGAACGAGTCGTTCAGACTGAACAGCCCGCCCGCGAAGACCGATCCCACGGCCAGAACGATCATGGGGATGGTCATGGACGAGGGCGACTCATGCGGATGCGGCTCATTGCCCGCCTCGTCCGGCACCCAGCGCTTCTCGCCGAAGAAGGTCAGCAGCATCACCCGCGTCATGTAGTACGCGGTGATGGCCGCGCCCAGCAGGGCCGCGCCGCCGAGGATCCAGCCCTCGGTGCCGCCCTTGGCGAAGGCCGCCTCGATGATCTTGTCCTTCGACCAGAAGCCGGACAGCCCGGGGAAGCCGATGATCGCGAGATAGCCGAGCCCGAAGGTGATGAAGGTGACCGGCATGTACTTCCGCAGGCCGCCGTACTTGCGCATATCGACCTCGTCGTTCATGCCGTGCATGACCGATCCGGCCCCGAGGAAGAGCCCGGCCTTGAAGAAGCCGTGGGTCACCAGGTGCATGATCGCGAAGACATAGCCGATCGGGCCGAGCCCGGCGGCCAGGATCATATAGCCGATCTGCGACATGGTGGACCCGGCCAGGGCCTTCTTGATGTCGTCCTTGGCACAACCGACGATCGCACCGAAGAGGAGCGTGACCGCGCCGACCGTGACCACCGCGGTCTGGGCGTCCGGGGCGCTCTCGAAGATGGCGCCGGAGCGGGTGATCAGATACACGCCCGCGGTCACCATGGTCGCCGCGTGGATCAGGGCCGAGACCGGAGTCGGGCCCTCCATCGCGTCCCCGAGCCAGGACTGGAGTGGCACCTGGGCCGACTTGCCGCAGGCGGCGAGCAGCAGCATCAGCCCGATCGCGGTGAGCTTGCCCTCGCTCGCGTTATCCGCGTTGGTCAGCACCGGGGCGAAGGTGAATGTCCCGAAGGTCGTGAACATCAGCATGATCGCGATCGACAGGCCCACATCGCCGACGCGGTTGACGATGAACGCCTTCTTCGCCGCCGTGGCCGCGCTGGGCTTGTGCTGCCAGAAGCCGATGAGCAGGTACGAGGCGAGGCCCACGCCCTCCCAGCCGACGTACAGCAGCAGGTAGTTGTCGGCGAGGACGAGCAGCAGCATGGCCGCGAGGAAGAGATTGAGATAGCCGAAGAAGCGGCGGCGGCGCTCGTCGTGCTCCATATAGCCGATCGAGTAGATGTGGATCAGTGTGCCCACACCCGTGATCAGCAGGACGAAGGTCATGGACAGCTGATCGAGCTGGAAGGCGACGTCCGCGCGGAAGCCGCCCACCGGGATCCAGCTGAAGACCTTGCTGTGCAGGGCCCGGTCGTGCTCGCCGCGGCCGAGCATGTCGGCGAAGAGCACCGCGCCGATCACGAAGGAGGCCGCGGCGAGCGCCGTGCCGAGGTAGTGACCCTTGCCGTCCAGCCGCCGCCCCCCGCACAGCAGCAGGGCGGCGCCGAGCAGGGGCGCCGCGACAAGCAATCCGATGAGGTTCTCCACTTGAACGCGACCCCTTCTAGAGCTTCATCAGGCTGGCGTCGTCGACCGAGGCCGAGTGGCGGGAGCGGAAGACGGTCACGATGATCGCGAGACCGACCACGACCTCCGCCGCGGCGACGACCATCGTGAAGAAGGCGATGATCTGGCCGTCGAGGTTCCCGTGCAGCCGGGAGAAGGTCACGAACGCGAGGTTGCACGCGTTCAGCATCAACTCGACGCACATGAAGAGAACGATCGCGTTCCGCCTGATGACGACGCCGGCCGCACCAATGGTGAACAACAGGGCGGCCAGGTAGAGGTAGTTGACCGGATTCACTTGGCGGCTCCCCTCGAATTCCGGGCGCTGCCCGCGTTCTCGCCGTTCTCGCAGTCCTCGCCGTTCTCCGTCTCCGCGTCGCCCCCGGACGCCGCGCCGGTCTCGTCGGTCTTCCGGCCCAGCCAGCGCTTCGAGCGCCGCTCCAGCGCCGCCAGCTCGGCCAGCGATTCACGGGAGACGTCCCGGATCTGGCCGCGGCCGCGCAGCGTCGCGTTGACCGTGAGCTCGGACGGGGTGCCGTCGGGGAGCAGACCGGGGATGTCCACCGCGTTGTGCCGCGCGTACACACCCGGGGCGGGCAGCGGCGGGACGTTCCGGCCGATGCGCACCCGCTCCTCGGACTGCTCGCGCTGGGTGCGGGCCCGCTCGGTGCGCTCGCGGTGGGTCAGCACCATCGCACCGACCGCCGCGGTGATCAGCAGCGCGCCGGTGATCTCGAAGGCGAAGACGTACTTGGTGAAGATCAGAGCCGCCAGGCCCTCCACATTGCCACCGGAGTTGGCCTGGCCCAGGCCGTTCCACGACTTCAGCGAGGCATTGCCGATCCCGGCGCACAGCAGGATGCCGAAGCCGATCCCGCAGAGGGCGGCGAGCCAGCGCTGCCCCTTCAGGGTCTCCTTGAGGGAGTCGGCGGCGGTGACACCGACCAGCATCACCACGAAGAGGAAGAGCATCATGATCGCGCCGGTGTAGACGACGATCTGGACGATGCCCAGGAAGTACGCGCCGTTGGCGAGGTAGAAGATCGCCAGGATGATCATGGTGCCGGCCAGGGACAGGGCGCTGTGCACGGCCTTGCGCATCAGGATCGTGCACAGCGCGCCGATCACGGCGATCGTGCCGAGCACCCAGAACTGGAGGGCCTCACCGGTGGAGGTGGTGGAGGCCGCCGCGGCCAGACCGCCGCTCATGCCTGCACCCCCCGCTGCCGCTCCGGCGACTCCTGCGACTCCTGCGACTCCTCGTTCCCCGCGGCCTGGTCGGAGAGGGTCTCGCCCTTGCTGACCGCGACCTGCCGGGTGGTGCCGGGCGCGGCCTCGGTCACCAGACCCCGGTAGTAGTCCTGCTCATCGGTGCCGGGGTAGATGGCGTGCGGGGAGTCGACCATCCCGTCCTCGAGGCCCGCGAGCAGCTCCTCCTTGGTGTAGATGAGCGATTCGCGGCTGCGGTCGGCGAGTTCGTACTCATTGGTCATGGTCAGTGCCCGGGTGGGGCACGCCTCGACGCACAGACCGCACAGGATGCAGCGCAGATAGTTGATCTGGTAGACGCGGCCGTAACGCTCGCCCGGGGAGTAGCGCTCCTCGTCGGTGTTGTCCGCGCCCTCCACATAGATCGCGTCGGCGGGGCAGGCCCAGGCGCACAGCTCGCAGCCGATGCACTTCTCCAGCCCGTCCGGGTGCCGGTTGAGCTGGTGGCGTCCGTGGAAGCGGGGCGCGGTGGGCTTCTTCTCCTCCGGGTACTGCTCGGTGAGCCGCTTCTTGAACATGGCCTTGAAGGTCACGCCGAAGCCGGCCACCGGATTCTGGAAGTCAGACACCGTCGGCCTCCTTTCCGTCACTGACAGTGTCGGGCCCACCACTGACAATCAGCTCGCGCTCGGCGTGCGGACGTCGGCGGGGGACGGGCGGCAAGGTCTGCCCGGGCAGCGGCGGCACCGGGAAACCTCCCGCCATCGGATCGAAGGCGGGCTCCGGTTCCGGTTCCGCTCCGGCCTCGGCCTTCACGGCACGGTCGCGGAAGAAGTCGACCACGAAGGACAGCAGCAGCAGCGCGATCACCGCACTGCCCACGTAGAGCACGATGTCCTGGTAGTCGTAGTTCTCGTTGCGCAGCGCCCGGACGGTGGCGACCAGCATCAGCCAGACCATCGAGATCGGGATGAGCACCTTCCAGCCCAGCTTCATGAACTGGTCGTAGCGGACCCGCGGAAGCGTGCCGCGCACCCAGATGAAGACGAACAGCGATGTCACGACCTTGCCGACGAACCACAGCATCGGCCACCAGCCGTGGTTGGCACCCTCCCAGAAGGTGCTGATCGGCCAGGGCGCCCGCCAGCCGCCGAGGAAGAGGGTCACGGCGACCATCGAGACGGTGACCATGTTGATGTACTCGGCGAGCATGAACATCGCGAACTTGATCGAGGAGTACTCGGTGTTGAAGCCGCCGACGAGATCGCCCTCGGACTCCGGCATGTCGAACGGCGCCCGGTTGGTCTCACCGATCATCGAGACGATGTAGATGAGGAACGAGACCGGCAGCAGCACCGCGTACCAGCGGTCGTGCTGCGATTCCACGATCTGCGAGGTCGACATCGACCCGGAGTAGAGGAAGACCGCGGCGAAGGAGAGCCCCATCGCGATCTCGTAGCTGATCATCTGGGCGCAGGAGCGCAGGCCGCCCAGGAGCGGATAGGTCGATCCGGAGGACCAGCCGGCCAGCACGATGCCGTAGATGCCGACCGAGGCAGTGGCGAGGATGTAGAGAACGGCGATCGGCAGATCGGTCAGCTGCATCGCGGTGCGGTGCCCGAAGATCGAGACCTCACCGCCGGCCGGGCCGAACGGCATCACCGCGACCGCCATGAAGGCGGGGATGGCCGCCACGATCGGCGCCAGGACGTAGACCACCTTGTCCGCGCCCTTGACGACCACGTCCTCCTTGAGCATCAGCTTCACGCCGTCCGCGAGGGACTGGAGCATGCCCCAGGGTCCGTGGCGGTTGGGCCCGACGCGCAGCTGCATCCAGCCGACCACCTTGCGCTCCATGACGATGGAGATCAGCACCGTCACCATCAGGAACGCGAAGCAGAAGACGGCCTTGATCACGATCAGCCACCATGGATCGCGGCCGAACATCGACAGGTCCTCTGCGGCGAGAAACCTCACTGGGTCACCTCCGTCGCGGGGGCAGTGATCGTGACGACATCGCCGGGGCGGGCGCCCAGATCGCGGTGGACCCCGCCGCCGACGGAGGCCAGCGGCAGCCAGACCACCCGGTCGGGCATCGGGGTGATGCTCAGCGGCAGTTGGACGGAGCCGGCCGGGCCGGTGACCTGGACGAGCTGCCCGTCCTCGACCCCCGCCTCGTCCGCCGTGGCGGCCGACAGCCGGGCCACGGCCGCGTGGCGGGTCCCCGCCAGCGCCGGATCGCCGTCCTGGAGCCGGCCCTGGTCGAGCAGCAGCCGATGGCCGGCGAGCACCGCCTCGCCCTCGGCCGGCCGGGGCAGCGGACCGCCCGTCTCCAGCGAGGCCGTGGCGCGCGGGCCCTGCCAGGTGCCCAGCCGGGTCATCTCGGCGCGTACGGCCCCGACGTCCGGCAGGTCCAGGGGGGTCTCCAGCGCGTCGGCCAGCATGTGCAGCACCCGGGCGTCCGGAAGCGTATGACGGCGGGTCATCTGGTCGGGCTTGAGCGCCGCCTCGAACGGCCGGGCCCGTCCCTCCCAGTTGAGGAAGGTGCCGGACTTCTCGACGGCCGCCGCGACCGGCAGCACCACATCGGCCCGCTCGGTGACCTCCGAGGGCCGCTGCTCCAGGCTCACCACGAAGTCCACCGCGTCCAGGGCCTCAAGCGCGCGCGCCGGATCGGGCAGATCGGCGACCTCGACGCCCGCGACCAGCAGCGCGCCGAGCCCGCCGACCGCCGCGGCCTCGATGATCTGGCCGGTGTCCCGGCCCACCTGGTGCGGAAGGTCGGCAGTGCCCCAGACGGAGGAGACCTCCTCGCGGGCCCTCGGGTCGTGGGCCGGGCGGCCGCCGGGCAGCAGCCCGGGCAGCGCCCCCGCCTCGATCGCGCCCCGCTCCCCCGCCCGGCGCGGAATCCAGGCGAGCGTGGCCCCGGTGGCGGCGGCGGCCCGTACGGCGGCGGTCAGGCCGCCGGCCACGGACGCCAGCCGCTCGCCCACGATGATCACCGCGCCCTCTTCGCGCAGCGCCTCGGCGGCCCGCTCCCCGCTCTCGTCCAGACCGGTGCGGCCCGCGATGGCGTCCAGCCACTCGGTCTCGGTGCCCGGAGCGGCCGGCAGCAGCGTGCCGCCCGCCTTACGGAGGCCGCGGGTCTCGTGGGTGGCCAGTGAGAAGGTGCGCTGTCCGTGCTTGCGGTGCGCCTTGCGCAGCCGCAGGAAGACACCGGGCGACTCCTCCTCGGACTCGAAGCCGACCAGCAGCACGGCCGGGGCCTTCTCCAGCGTGGAGTAGGTGAGTCCGCCGCCGTCCAGGTCACGGCCCCGGCCCGCGATATGGGTGGCCAGGAAGTCGGCCTCCTCGTCGCTGTGCGTACGGGCCCGGAAGTCGATGTCGTTGGTGTCCAGGACCAGCCGTGCGAACTTCGCGTAGGCGTAGGCGTCCTCGACGGTCAGCCGGCCGCCGGTGAGCACTCCGGTGCGGCCGCGCGCCATCCCGAGCCCCTCGGCCGCCGCGTCCAGCGCCTCGGGCCAGCTCGCCGGCTCCAGCTTCCCGGACTCGCGGTCGCGCACCAGCGGGGTACTGAGCCGCTCCGGGAGCTGTGCGTAGCGGAAGCCGAAGCGGCCCTTGTCGCAGATCCACTCCTCGTTGACCTCGGGGTCGTCCGCGGCCATCCGCCGCATGACCTTGCCGCGCCGGTGGTCGGTGCGGGTCGCGCAGCCGCCCGCGCAGTGCTCGCACACGCTCGGCGAGGAGACCAGGTCGAAGGGGCGGGAGCGGAAGCGGTACGCCGCCGAGGTCAGGGCGCCCACCGGGCAGATCTG
Source organism: Streptomyces malaysiensis subsp. malaysiensis (assembly GCF_040653035.1). Classification (NCBI taxonomy): domain Bacteria; kingdom Bacillati; phylum Actinomycetota; class Actinomycetes; order Kitasatosporales; family Streptomycetaceae; genus Streptomyces; species Streptomyces malaysiensis. The sequence goes on along the minus strand of NZ_JBEZNG010000009.1, from coordinate 79,406 downwards.
GATGGTGTTGCCGGAGAAGTACGACTCGAACGGGTCGCCCTCACCGGTGCCCACCTGCTGGAGCGCGCCCCGCTCCAGCAGCTCGATCATCGGGTCGCCCGCGATCTGGTTGGAGAAGCGGGTGCAGCGCGCGCACAGCACACAGCGCTCGCGGTCCAGCAGCACCTGGGCCGAGATCGGGACCGGCTTGGCGAACGTCCGCTTCTGGCCCTCGAACCGGCTGTCGGCCTGTCCGGCGCTCATCGCCTGGTTCTGGAGCGGGCACTCACCGCCCTTGTCGCAGACCGGGCAGTCCAGCGGGTGGTTGATCAGCAGCAGCTCCATCACCCCGCGCTGTGCCTTCTCGGCCACCGGCGAGGTGAGCTGCGTCTTGACCACCATCCCGTCGGTGCAGGTGATGGTGCAGGAGGCCATCGGCTTGCGCTGGCCCTCCACCTCGACGATGCACTGGCGGCAGGCGCCGGCCGGGTCGAGGAGCGGATGGTCGCAGAACCGCGGGATCTCGATGCCGAGCAGTTCGGCGGCGCGGATGACCAGCGTCCCCTTGGGGACGGAGATCTCGATCCCGTCGATGGTGACGGAGACCAGATCTTCTCGCGGCACCGCCGCCTCCCCGCCCGACGAGGGTGCGTTGGTGGTCACGGTCATGCGTTCACCCCCAGGTGAGTGGAGCGCGGCTCGTCGGCCCAGGCGGTGGATTTGGCCGGGTCGAACGGACAGCCTCCGCCGGTGATGTGCTGCTCGTACTCCTCGCGGAAGTACTTGAGCGAGGAGACGATGGGGCTGGCCGCCCCGTCGCCGAGGGCGCAGAAGGACTTGCCGTTGATGTTGTCGGCGATGTCCGCCAGCTTGTCGAGGTCGTCCATGCGCCCCTTACCGGCTTCGATGTCGCGCAACAGCTGGACCAGCCAGTAGGTGCCCTCGCGGCAGGGTGTGCACTTGCCGCAGGACTCATGCGCGTAGAACTCGGTCCAGCGGGTCACGGCCCGCACCACGCAGGTGGTCTCGTCGAAGCACTGGAGCGCCTTGGTGCCCAGCATCGACCCGGCCGCGCCCACGCCCTCGTAGTCCAGCGGGACGTCGAGGTGCTCATCGGTGAGCAGCGGGGTGGACGAGCCGCCCGGGGTCCAGAACTTCAGCCGGTGGCCGGGGCGCATCCCGCCGCTCATCTCGAGCAGCTGGCGCAGGGTGATCCCCAGCGGGCCCTCGTACTGTCCGGGGTTGGTCACATGGCCGGACAGCGAGTAGAGCGTGAAGCCCGGGGACTTCTCGCTGCCCATCGATCGGAACCATTCCTTGCCCTTGTTGAGGATCGCGGGAACAGAGGCGATGGACTCGACGTTGTTGACAACAGTGGGGCAGGCGTACAGACCGGCGACCGCGGGGAAGGGAGGCCGCAGCCGGGGCTGGCCACGGCGTCCCTCCAACGAGTCCAGCAGCGCCGTCTCTTCACCGCAGATGTACGCGCCGGCGCCGGCGTGCACGGTGATGTCGAGACCCGGAAGTCCATCCACCCCCAGCTTCTGCCGTCGCCGTTCCGCCGTGCCGAGGTAGCCCGCGTCGTACGCCTCGCGAACGGCCTCGTGCAGCCGCCGCAGCACGGGGACGACCTCGCCGCGCAGATAGATGAAGGCGTGTTCGGAGCGGATGGCGTGACAGGCGATGACCATGCCCTCGATGAGGGCGTGCGGATTGGCGTAGAGAAGGGGGATGTCCTTGCAGGTGCCCGGTTCCGACTCATCCGCGTTGACGACGAGATAGTGCGGTTTGCCATCGCCCTGCGGAATGAACTGCCACTTCATTCCGGTGGGGAAGCCGGCGCCGCCGCGTCCGCGCAGACCCGCGTCCTTCACCAGCGCGATCACCGCGTCGGGGTCCATGGCGAGGGCCTTGCGCATGCCCTCGTAGCCCTCGTGCCGCAGATAGGTGCGCAGGGCCCAGGAGTTGGGCTGGTCCCAGAACGCGGAGAGCACGGGTGCCAGCAGCTTCTCGGGGCTGTGCCCATTGATCTCGGTTGTCACGGTCATCACTCCCCCTCCTCGGCGACCGGACCGGCCGGGTGATGCGGATCGGAGGCGGAGGTCCGCTGCGGCGCGTCATGCGAGCTGGGATGCGTCGGCGGCGCCTCGTCCTGCGGAGCGTCCGCGGACCTCGGCGAGACGACCCGGCCGGGCGCGGTCTCCCCCTTGGCCAGCCGCAGCCCGACCAGCGAGGCGGGCCCCGCGGAGCCACCGGCCTCGACGGCGCCCGGACGGGCGTCGGGGAAGCCGGCCAGGATGCGGGCGGTCTCCTTGTAGGTGCACAGCGGCGCGCCCCGGGTCGGCTCGACGGTCCGGCCCGCCCGCAACTCGTCGACCAGCCGCTTGGCGGACTCGACGGTCTGGTTGTCGAAGAACTCCCAGTTGACCATCACCACGGGCGCGAAGTCGCAGGCCGCGTTGCACTCGATGTGCTCCAGGGTGACCTTGCCGTCCTCGGTGGTCTCCCCGTTGCCCACCCCCAGATGGCTCTGGAGCTCCTCGAAGATCGCGTCGCCGCCCATCACCGCGCACAGGGTGTTGGTGCACACCCCCACCTGGTAGTCGCCGGAGGGCTTGCGCCGGTACATCGTGTAGAAGGTCGCGACGGCGGTGACCTCGGCGGTGGTCAGGCCCAGCATCTCGGCGCAGAACCGCATCCCGGTACGGGTGACATGGCCCTCCTCGGACTGCACCAGATGCAGCAGCGGCAGCAGCGCGCTGCGGCTGTCCGGGTAGCGGGCGATCACCTCCCGGGCGTCCTCCTCGAGCCGGGTGCGCACCTCGGCCGGGTAGTCGGACGCCGGCAGCTCCGGCATCCCCAGCTGCACTTCGGCACTCACCGGTCCACTCCTCCCATCACGGGGTCGATGGACGCGACAGCGACGATCACATCGGCGACCTGACCGCCCTCGCACATCGCCGCCACGGCTTGCAGATTGGTGAAGGACGGGTCGCGGAAGTGGACGCGATACGGGCGGGTGCCGCCGTCGCTGACCACATGGGCGCCCAGTTCACCCTTGGGCGACTCGATCGCCGCGTACACCTGTCCCGGCGGGACCCGGAATCCCTCGGTCACCAGCTTGAAGTGGTGGATCAGGGCTTCCATCGAGGTGCCCATGATGTTCTTGATGTGATCCAGGGAGTTGCCGAGGCCGTCCGGGCCGAGCGCGAGCTGCGCGGGCCAGGCGATCTTCTTGTCCGCGACCATCACCGGACCCGGCTCCAGCCGCTCCAGGCACTGCTCGACGATCCGCAGCGACTGGCGCATCTCCTCCAGCCGGATCAGGAAGCGGCCGTAGGCATCGCAGGTGTCGGCGGTCGGCACCTCGAAGTCATAGGTGTCATAGCCGCAGTACGGATCGGTTTTGCGCAGATCGTGCGGCAGCCCGGTGGCCCGCAGTATCGGGCCGGTCACACCGAGCGCCATACAGCCGGCGAGGTCGAGGTAGCCCACGTCCTGGAGCCGGGCCTTGAAGATCGGGTTCCCGGTGGCCAGCTTGTCGTACTCGGGCAGGTTCTTGCGCATGGTCTTGAGCACGGCCCGGATCTGGTCGACCGCCCCGGGCGGCAGATCCTGGGCGAGCCCGCCGGGCCGGACGTACGCGTGGTTCATCCGCAGGCCGGTGATCAGCTCGAAGATGTCCAGGATCAGCTCGCGGTCGCGGAAGCCGTAGATCATGATGGTGGTCGCGCCGAGCTCCATACCGCCGGTGGCGATGGCCACCAGATGCGAGGAGAGCCGGTTGAGCTCCATCAGCAGCACCCGGATCACCGAGGCCCGGTCCGGGACCTGGTCCTCGATACCGAGCAGCTTCTCGACGCCCAGGCAGTACGCCGCCTCGTTGTAGAACGGCGTCAGATAGTCCATGCGCGTCACGAAGGTGGTGCCCTGCGTCCAGTTCCGGAATTCGAGGTTCTTCTCGATTCCGGTGTGCAGATAGCCGATTCCGCAGCGGGCCTCGGTGACCGTCTCGCCGTCGATCTCCAGGATCAGCCGGAGCACCCCGTGGGTGGAGGGGTGCTGCGGACCCATGTTGACGATGATCCGCTCGTCGTCGGCCTTCGCCGCGGCGGCCACGACCTCGTCCCAGTCGCCGCCGGTGACGGTGTAGACGGTGCCTTCGGTCGTCTCGCGCGCGGACGCCGAGGGCGTTGCGTGGGGGGCAGTCATCAGCTGTACGACCTCCGCTGGTCCGGAGCCGGGATCTGGGCGCCCTTGTACTCGACGGGGATGCCGCCGAGCGGGTAGTCCTTGCGTTGCGGGAAGCCCTGCCAGTCGTCGGGCATCATGATCCGCGTCAGCGCGGGATGGCCGTCGAAGATCAGGCCGAAGAAGTCGTAGGTCTCGCGCTCATGCCAGTCGTTGGTCGGATAGACATCGACGATCGACGGGATGTGCGGGTCGTCATCCGGAGCGCTCACCTCCAGCCGGAGCACCCGGCCATGGGTGATCGACCGCAGATGGTAGACGGCGTGCAGCTCACGGCCCTTGTCGCCGGGGAAGTGCACTCCGCTGACGCCGGTGCACAGCTCGAAGCGGAGCGCCGGGTCGTCGCGCAGGGTCCGGGCGACCCGCGGCAGGTGCTCGCGGGCGATGTGGAAGGTCAGCTCACCGCGGTCCACGACGGTCTTCTCGATCGCGTTCTCCGGGAGCAGCGACTGCTCCTCGAGCGCGCCCTCGAGTTCGTCGGCGACCTCGTCGAACCAGCCCCCGTACGGCCGGGTGGCCTGGCCGGGCAGCCGTACGGGGCGCACCAGACCGCCGTAGCCGGTGGTGTCGCCGCCGTTGTTGGCGCCGAACATCCCGCGCTGGACGCGGATGGGCTCGCCCTGGTCGCCGCGGCGGCCGGGGAGGTTCTCGGCATTGAGGTCCTTGTCGGGGTTGACCCCGTTGGCCCCGTTGGCCCCGTTATCACTCACCGGAGCAGCCCCTTCATCTCGATCATCGGCAACGCCTTCAGCGCCGCCTCCTCCGCCTCACGGGCCGCGCGCTCGCGATTGACGCCGAGCTTCTCCTCGCGGATCTTCTGATGCAGCTTGAGGATCGAGTCCATGAGCATCTCGGGGCGCGGCGGACAGCCGGGCAGATAGATGTCGACCGGGACGATGTGATCGACGCCCTGCACGATCGCGTAGTTGTTGAACATCCCTCCGGAGGATGCGCAGACGCCCATGGAGATGACCCACTTCGGGTTCGGCATCTGGTCGTAGACCTGGCGCAGCACCGGGGCCATCTTCTGGCTGACGCGCCCGGCAACGATCATCAGATCGGCCTGGCGGGGCGAGCCGCGGAAGACCTCCATGCCGAAGCGCGCGAGGTCGTAGCGCCCCGCACCGGTGGTCATCATTTCGATGGCGCAGCAGGCCAGCCCGAAGGTGGCCGGAAAGACGGAGGACTTACGGGCCAGCCCGGCGGCCTCTTCCACGGTGGTGAGCAAGAACCCACTCGGGAGCTTCTCTTCGATACCCATGCGATGTTTCCCCTATCTCCTCTAGAGCCCCTTTTAGTCCCACTCCAGGCCACCGCGCCGCCATACGTACGCATAGGCGACGAAGACGGTGAGCACGAAGAGGAGCATCTCCACGAGCCCGAACAGGCCGAGGGCGTCGAAGGTGACCGCCCAGGGGTAGAGGAAGACGATCTCGATGTCGAAGACGATGAAGAGCATCGCCGTCAGGTAGTACTTGATGGGGAAGCGCCCACCGCCGGCCGGATGCGGAGTCGGCTCGATGCCGCACTCATAGGCTTCGAGCTTGGCCCGGTTGTAGCGCCTGGGGCCGATGATCGCGGCCATCAGAACCGAGAAGATCGCAAAACCAGCCCCGAGGGCTCCCAGTACGAGGATGGGCGCGTATGCGTTCACCGTCCTCGCTCCCTTCAGTCGACGATGACTGCTTGGCGGACCGCACGGACATGCCGCCGCCCCACGAAGATCGCGCACATGTGAGGCAGTTCACAAGCCGTTTCGCCTGCATCTTATGCCCGTCGGTCTGTGATCTGCGACACGGGGTACGACAACGTCTTTGTGATCTCCACCACCTGACGAAGGATCATGAAGTCGGATGAGCGGTGATCTTGTACATGAAGCATCCGAACGACCACGAGAAGTGACATTCGAAGACGTCATCACAGGTGAGCGCGTTGCGCGCCTACCAAGACATGGTACATACATGCAAATTTGCTATGGGCGGCGTCAGCTGATAAGAGTCCGCCATCCCCATGAGTGACCTTGGTCCCGGGCGCCAATTGATCACCGGCTCGCGCACGCGTTCACGAGCGGCTCGGGGCGAGTGAGGTATCCCACGCCCGGACGGGTTGTGGATCTAGATTTCACGGGAACCCTTTGTACACGGGCCGCATCGATGCTAGGCCGCCCACAGTCACCGCATGGCCCTCAAATGCCGTGCGTAGAGACATGATCGAGAAATTCGGGCATGGCGGCCGGATGGCCCAGGAAGATCATTTGGCCCGGTTTTTGGACGTGTGCACGCCAAATGTGGCGCACCCCACTTTTGTTGATCTGGGCCTTAGGGCCCTGGTAGCCAGTGACCTATGTCCCCAGTCGCACACATACCCAGCCACCGGAAGCCCCGCCAAGCCGCGTCGACGCGTGCTCTCCGCGCAGGGGTGACCGGTGGCTTCCTCACCCTCGCGGTGGCCGGTGCCGCGGTGCCCGCCTCCGCCGCCGAGTCCAACGCCGCTCCCGCCGAGTCCACCCTGGAGATGCCGACCGTCAGCGCCACGCTGGCGAGCACGGCCGCCCAGACCGCCGACGCCACACAGCAGGCCGCGTCGGACTACGAGCTCCAGGCGCAGCAGGACCAAGCGGCCGCCCACGCGAAGACCGCCGCCAAGAAGGCCAAGGCGGAGGCCGACCGCAAGGCGAAGGAAGCCCAGGAAGCCCGGGAGGCGGCCCGTAAGGCGGCCGCCAAGCGCGCGGCCGAGGCCAAGGCCCAGGCGGCGAAGGCGTCGCGCTCGGCCGAGCGCACCACGCTCTCCACCGCCAGTGTCAGCAACGCCACCGGCAATGCCGCGACGCTGATCAGCTTCCTGAAGGCACAGCTGGGCAAGGCGTATGTGCTCGGCTCCAGCGGTCCGTCCTCCTACGACTGCTCCGGGCTGACCCAGGCCGCCTTCAAGCAGATCGGCGTGAGCCTGCCGCGGGTCTCCCAGGACCAGTCCACCACCGGCACCCCGGTCTCGCTGGACTCCCTCCAGCCGGGCGACCTGCTCTACTGGGGCAGCGCCGGCAGCGCCTACCACGTCGGCGTCTACGTCGGTGGCGGCAAGTTCATCGGCGCCCAGAACCCGAGCACCGGGATCGTCGAGCGCTCGCTGGACTACGACATGCCCACCGGGGCCGTGCGCGTCCTGTAAGGCGCGTTCGCGCGATCCATAAGGCGCTCATGCGCTCCGTAAGGCGCTCACGCGCCCTGTACGGCTCGCGCGTCCCCTGTCGGGCCCCTTGTGCGTCCTTGTAGGCGTGAGGCCGCCGTTCCGCCGTGGACGGCGGCCTCACGTCCCTACTGTGCGTAGACCTTCTCCAGGAACTCGCCGAGGAGGTCGTCGCTGAGGTGATGGGCCAGATCCGCCTCGGAGATCATTCCGACCAGTCGCTTGTTCTGGTCGATCACCGGCAGCCTGCGGATCCTGTGCTCCTCCATCTCCCGCAGGACGTCACTGACATCGGCCTCCGCGGGAATCCAGCGCGGGGTGCCCTTGGTGAGCGCCCCGACGGGTGTCCCGGACGGGTCGGCGCTCTCCGCGATGCATCCGACGACGATGTCCCGGTCGGTGACGATGCCGCACAGCCGCTCATTGGCGTCGCTGACCGGCAGGGCCCCCACGCCCAGGTCCCGCATCAGCTGGGAGGCGCGCAGTACCGTCTCGTGCTCCGACACCCACTGCGCGCCCGGGTGCATGATGTCCGCTGCCTTCGTCATGGCGTACCTCCTGCCAGGCCCACCGGCGGTGGATCCGGCCCCGTGAGCCCCATCGATCCGGCGTCGCCGCGGCTGACGCGCACGGCGCCCCCGCCTTCATTGTCACCACCGCCCCACGGCGACGTCATGTCGAGCCCGGCGGCGGCTGTCGGTGCCCGGTGCCAGACTGAGTAACGAGGCATTCCCGCACAGAAGCAGGCAATTGCAGAACGAGGCAATCTCCGGCAGGACTCCGTGTGCCTTCGCGCCCGACCGTCGAAGGAGCGCCCATGCTCACCACCGATTACGTCCCCGGCGCCCCCAACTGGCTCGATCTTGGCGCCTCCGACACCGAAGCGGCCGTGGCCTTCTACGGCTCCCTGATGGGCTGGCACTTCGAGTCGGCCGGCCCCGAAGCGGGCGGGTACGGCTTCTTCACCCTGGACCGCAGAACCGTCGCCGCCGTCGGGCCACTCACCGAGGAGGGCGCACGGCCCGCCTGGACGCCGTATTTCCACACCCGTGACGCCGAGGCGACCGCCCGGACCGTGGACCAGGCGGGCGGCACGGTGCGGCTCGCCCCGTTCGACGTCTTCGAGGAAGGGCGGATGGCCCAGTTCACCGATCCCGGCGGGGCCCGCTTCGCCGTCTGGCAGCCCGGCAGGACGGCGGGGCTGGACGCGGTCAACGACCCGGGCACCCTGTGCTGGACCGAGCTGCACTCCCCCGACCCCGCCACGGACCTGGCCTTCTACCGCAAGGTCTTCGGCTGGGACGCCGAGGAAATGCCCTTCCCCGGCGGGACGTACACGATGCTGATGACCTCCGGCGCCGGCCGGGAGGGCTCCTTCGGCGGCGTCGCCCAGCTCCAGGAGGGGCATTCGACGCCGCCGCAGTGGCTGCCGTATTTCGAGGTGGCGGACTGCGACGCGGTGGTGGCCAAGGGGCAGGACCTGGGCGGCTCGGTGCTGATGCCGGCCATGTCGGCCGAGGGGATCGGCCGGATGGCCTGGCTGACGGATACGGTCCGGGCGCCGTTCGGCGTCATAGCGAGCGGCGGCCCGGGGGCGTAAGCGCTGCGCTCGCTGGACGTGCCGCGATGCGTGTGTGCCGCGATACGTCTGTGCCGCGATGCGTTGTCGGGCGGCTGCGGCGCCGTTGTGGCTGGGCGCGCAGTTCCCCGCGCCCCTTCGGGGCGCCGGCCGCCCTTCGGTCGAGCCGAGTCCCTTACGGCGATCGTCAGGCGCGCGGGGTCACCTTTGTCAGGCCGTTGATGATGCGGTCCATCGCGTCGCCGCCGGTCGGATCCGTCAGATTCGCCAGCAGCTTGAGGGTGAACCGCATCAGCATCGGATGCGTCAGCCCGCGCTGCGCCGCCAGCTTCATGACCGTCGGATTGCCGATCAGCTTCACGAACGCCCGGCCCAGCGTGTAGTAGCCGCCGTAGGTGTCCTTGAGGACCTTCGGGTAGCGCTGGAGGGCCAGTTCGCGCTGGGGGGCGGTGGCGCGGGCATGGGCCTGGACGATCACGTCCGCGGCGATCTGCCCGGATTCCATCGCGTAGGCGATGCCCTCGCCGTTGAACGGGTTGACCATGCCGCCCGCGTCCCCGACGAGCAGCAGCCCGCGGGTGTAGTGCGGCTGCCGGTTGAAGGCCATCGGGAGGGCGGCGCCGCGGATCGGGCCGGTCATGTTCTCCGGGGTGTAGCCCCAGTCCTCCGGCATCGAGGCGCACCACGCCTTGAGGACCTCACGCCAGTCGAGCTCCTTGAAGGAGGACGAGGTGTTGAGGACGCCCAGGCCCACATTGCTCGTACCGTCGCCCATGCCGAAGACCCAGCCGTAGCCGGGCAGCAGCCGGTCCTCCGCGCCGCGCCGGTCCCACAACTCCAGCCAGGACTCCAGGTAGTCGTCGTCATGGCGGGGCGAGGTGAAGTACGTCCGCACGGCCACGCCCATCGGGCGGTCCTCGCGCCGGTGCAGCCCCATGGCGAGCGAGAGCCGGGTGGAGTTGCCGTCGGCGGCGACCACCAGGGGCGCGTGGAAGGTGACGGGCGTCCTCTCCTCACCCAGCTTCGCCTCGACCCCGGTGATCCGGCCGGTGCGCTCGTCGATGATCGGCGCGCCCACATTGCAGCGCTCGTACAGCCGCGCCCCGGCCTTCTGCGCCTGCCGCGCCAGCTGCTCGTCGAAGTCGTCGCGCTTACGGACCAGGCCGTAGTCGGGGTACGCGGCCAGGTCCGGCCAGTCGAGTTGCAGCCGCACTCCGCCGGCGATGATCCGCAGGCCGCGGTTGCGCAGCCAGCCCGCCTCCTCGGAGATGTCGATGCCCATGGACACGAGCTGCTTGGTGGCGCGCGGGGTCAGTCCGTCACCGCACACCTTCTCGCGCGGAAAGGCCGTCTTCTCCAGCAGCAGCACATCCAGCCCCGCCTTGGCGAGGTAGTACGCGGTGGCGGAGCCGGCCGGCCCGGCGCCGACGACGATCACATCGGCGCTGCGCTCCGAGATCCCGGAGGACGCGCTCTCGGTGGGTGCGGTCTCGCTCACGCGGGGTCTCCCCAAGCCTCGGTAACAGCGTGCCGGTCGCACCGGTCACTGGACATGTGCAGAGTCTATGGGGGCCGGGACCCGGGCACTCGCGAAGGGCCGTCCCCCGCGGCCCGCCCGGAGAACCGCCCATGGCCGCCTTACGGTTCGCACGGCCGCCTTACGGTCGGCACGGCCCGCTTCTTACGGCTCGTGCCGACCGCCCTACGCGCCCGTACCGGCACCGGCCGCCCTATGGCTTGTACGCCCGGTGGAGGGCCACCACACCGCTGGTGAGATCGCGCCAGGCCGGGCGCTCCCAGCCGGCCGACCGCAGCCGGGCGGCGAGACCGGGCTGGTCCGGCCAGGCGCGGATGGACTCGGCGAGGTAGACATACGCGTCCGGGTTGCTGCTGACCGACGTCGCGATCGGCGGCAGCGCGCGCATCAGATACTCGGTGTAGACCGTGCGGAACGGCTCCCATGTGGGGTGGCTGAACTCGCAGATGACGATGCGTCCGCCGGGCCGGGTCACCCGCAGCATCTCGCCCAGCGCCCCTTGCGTGTCCTGGACGTTGCGCAGCCCGAAGGAGATCGTGACGGCGTCGAAGACCCCGTCCGCGAAGGGCAGCCGGGTGGCGTCGCCCGCCGTCAGCGGCAGCCGCGGATGGCGCCGCTTGCCCTCGCGGAGCATCCCGAGCGAGAAGTCGCACGGCACCACGTACGCGCCCGCCGCCAGGAAGGGCAGCGAGGACGTCCCCGTACCGGCGGCGAGGTCGAGCACCCGCTCGCCGGGGCGCGCGGCCACGGCCCGGGCGACCTCCTTGCGCCACAGCCGGGTCAGCCCGAGCGACAGCACATCGTTGGTGAGGTCGTATTTGGCCGCCACGCCGTCGAACATGGCGGCGACTTCATGCGGCTGCTTGTCCAGGGATGCTCGGCTCACGCCCCCCATTGTTCACCTCGTCGCCCCGGGCCCCCGCGCGGGGCCCGCCGCGCCGCGGCGGCGCCGTGCCCGAGCCGTGCCGGTGCTTCGGTGGCCGGTGCCTCGGCCGCCGGTCCCTCAGCGGCGCCGGTGCACCAGCCGCCCCGCCACCACCGTGGCCAGGCACTCGCCGTCCGCGTCGAAGACGGCCAGGTCCGCACGGCCCGCCGGGGCGAGGGCGGGCGGCCGCGGCCGGTCCAGGACGGCGATGCCGCCCCGGTGGGCGGCCGCGCGCAGCTCGGCGTCGTCGAGGTGGCGCGTGAGGACGGCGGTCGCGCCCCGCCGCAGCAGGGCGTGGATCCGCTCCCGCGGGCTGGGCGCGTCCGGCACCGGGCCCTCGTGGACAAGGGCCGGGCCGAGCTCCCCGGGCCACTCCCGCACCCGGGCCCGTGGATAGGTCCGCCGCAGCTCCTCCAAGGGACCGATGGCCGCGATGCGGTCGCCGTCGACCGCGACGGCTGCGTCGTGCAGCGGCGCCGCGTCGCCGGGGGTGCGCCGGACGACGGGCGCCGCGTGGAGCGTGAGCATCAGGACGCCTGGATCACCGTCAGCTCGGGGTGGGCCGTGCCCCCGTCGATCGCGGTGGAGGACAGATGCGAGACGACGTGGTCGTCGACCGGGTCGTTCGCCGGGTCGTCGTGCACCAGCAGGTGCTCGTACGTCGTCGCGCGCTGCGCGGGGACCCGGCCGGCGGCGCGGATGAGGTGGAGCAGCTCCATCCGGTTGGAGCGGTGGCGGGCGCCGGCCGAGGAGACCACGTTCTCCTCCAGCATCACCGAGCCGAGGTCGTCCGCCCCGTAGTGCAGGGCCAGCTGACCGGCCTCCTTGCCGACGGTCAGCCAGGAACCCTGGATATGGGCCACGTTGTCGAGGAACAGCCGGGCGATGGCGATCATCCGCAGGTATTCGAAGACGGTCGCCTGCGTACGGCCCTTCAGATGGTTGTTCTCGGGCTGGTAGGTATACGGGATGAAGGCGCGGAAGCCGCCCGTACGGTCCTGCACATCGCGGATCATGCGGAGGTGCTCGATCCGCTCGGCGTTGGTCTCGCCGGTGCCCATCAGCATGGTGGTGGTGGACTCCACGCCGAGGTTATGGGCGATCTCCATGATCTCCAGCCAGCGCTCACCGGACTCCTTCAGCGGCGCGATGGCCTTGCGCGGCCGCTCGGGCAGCAGCTCGGCGCCCGCGCCAGCGAAGGAGTCGAGACCGGCCGCGTGGATACGGCGGATGGCCTCCTCGGCCGGGACGCCCGAGATCCGCGCCATGTGCTCGACCTCGGACGCCCCCAGCGAGTGGATCACCAGCTGCGGGAACGCCTTCTTGATCGCCGCGAAGTGCTTCTCGTAGTACTCCACACCGTAGTCCGGGTGGTGGCCGCCCTGGAACATGATCTGTGTGCCGCCGAGCTCGACGGTCTCCGCGCAGCGCCGCAGGATGTCGTCGAGATCGCGGGTCCAGCCCTTCGCCGTGTCCTTCGGCGGGGCGTAGAAGGCGCAGAACTTGCACGCCGTCACGCAGACGTTGGTGTAGTTGATATTCCGTTCGATGATGTACGTCGCGATGTGCTCGGTGCCCGCGTAGCGACGGCGCCGCACCGCGTCGGCCGCGGCCCCCAGCGCGTGCAGCGGAGCCGAGCGGTAAAGGTCGAGCGCCTCTTGAGGGGTGATCCGACCACCGTCGGCGGCGCGGTCGAGGACTGCCTGCACCTCTGCGTTTGCGGTCACCGGGGCGTACCTTTCGGAGGTTTATGGATGGACCGGGCCAGAGTACGCCACGGCCTGTACGCCTGTACGAGTACGTGTCGGGCACATCCGTACCCGCCCTCCACGCTCACTTGAGCTTGCGCAAAGTGCCCGTGGGGTCGCCCGCCGCCTTGTCCTTCGCCTGGTAGCTGAGCGTCCCGTCGGAAGTGAGGGTGAACTGCTCGTCCGTCGAGGCGTCGCTGCACCCCTGCTGGGGCTCGGAGCCCTTGAGACGCGCGTCGAGGTGGAGCTCCTTAGGGGCCGCCGAGACCAGCTTCCAGGTGCTGTCGCAGCGCAGCACGGACAGCTTGACCCGGCCGCTGGCCACGTCCTGGCCGGTGCGCCCCTGCCGGAAAGTGATGGTGAGCGTGCCCACCGGAATGCCGGAGTCGGAGGTCAGATCGCCCTGCCAGGTGCCGAGGAACGGCTTGGGCACGGCACCGCTTCCGGAATCGGCGTCTCCGTCTCCCGGGTTCTGTTCGGTGGCGGACGGGTGGGGCTTCCCGGCGCTCTGGTCCTTGCTGTCGCCGGAGTCGCCGGGCAGCACCTTGAAGAGCACGGCAGCCGTCGTCGCCACGGCCAGCGCGCCCGCGACGGACAGCACCAGCGTGCAGCTCAGCGCCCTGGGACGCTTCTTACCGCCGACGGCGGCCGAGAGCGAGACACCGCGGCCGCCCGGCTCCGGCGCCGACGGGGAGGGGAGCGGATGGCCGACGGGCCGATCCTTCGCGGGCGGCCCGCCGACGTACGACGGGTCGGGCGGGCCGAAGGCGCCCAGCACGGGCGCGGCCGAGCCCGGGGCGGGCGGCGGGGTCGGGGCCGAGGCGGGCGGCGTGGTCGGGGCCAAGGAAGGCGGCGGGGTCGGACGGTCCTCGGCGCGCGGCCCGGCGTCGAACGGCAAGGCGGGCGGCTGTGTGGCCGGCGGCCCGGCATCGGAGGGTTCCGCCGCGGACGGCGGGGCCACGGCCTCCGCCTCCAGGTCGAGCAGCTCCACCACCTGCCGGCTCACCCGCTCGACCACCGCCCCCGGCAGCCAGCCCGGCCGTGCGAGCCCCGAGGCGCCGTCCTCCGGGGCGAGCCGCCGCACGATCTGCTCGGGGGTGGGGCGGTCGGCCGGGTTCTTGGCGAGGCACGCGGCCACCAGATCGCGCAGCTCTCCGGTCAGCTCGGGGCCGAACCGGGGCTCGTCGTGCACCACCTTGTAGAGCAGCGCGGCCGAGGTGTCGCCAGGGAACGGCGGTTCGCCGGTCGCCGCGTACGCCAGCACCGCGCCCAGGGAGAAGACATCGGCCGCGCCCTCGACGCCCTCGCCCAGGATCTGCTCGGGCGCCATATAGCCGGGCGAGCCGATGGAGGCGCCGGTCGAAGTCAGCGACACCGTGCCCTCGGTGGCCCGGGCGATGCCGAAGTCGATCAGACGCGGACCGTCGAGCGCCAGCAGCACATTGGACGGTTTGACGTCGCGGTGGACCAGGCCGAGGGCGTGCACCGCGGCCAGCGCCTCGGCGAGCCCCGCACCCAGAGCCCGCACCGACGGCTCGGGCAGCGGCCCCTCGTCGGACACCGCCTGGTTGAGCGGCGGGCCCGCCACATAGCCGGTGGCCACCCACGGAATGCGCGCCTCCGGGTCGGCGTCCAGAACCGGTGCGGTGAAGGCGCCGCCGACCCGGCGCGCGGCGTCGACCTCGCGCCGGAAGCGGGCGCGGAATTCCTCGTCCAGCGCGAAATGGGCGTGCACCACCTTCACCGCGACCGTGCGCCCGCCCGCGCTGCGCCCCACAAAGACCCGGCCCATACCGCCCGAACCGAGCCGTCCGAGCAGCCGGTAGGCGCCCATGATCTGTGGATCGTCCGGTCCCAGCGGCTCCATCGCGTTGCCTCCCCCTCCGTGCGCCGGTCCAGCTTAGGCGGTGTTCGGCCGTCTACCGCAGGCCCGTGACCCCCGAAAGGTCAGGTCAGCAGCTCGACATGGACGTCCGCCGGGTATCCGGTCGTCGGCCCCGTACGGCGGGCGAACTCGGCGATGCCGGCCAGCTGCGCCGTGCCGAGGCTGAAGTCGAGGGTGGTGAAGTAGCGCTCCAGCACCGACGCCTCGAGCTGCTCCCAACGCGCCGCCTGCTCGGCGACCTTGCCGACCTCCTCCAGGGAGAGATTCCGCGAGGACAGAAACGCCTCGTGCACCCCCCGGACGATCTCCGGCTCCCGCTCCAGATACTCACGGCGGGCCGCCCACACCGCGAAGACGAAGGGGAGCCCGGTCCACTCCTTCCACATCTGCCCGAGGTCGTGGACGCGCAGCCCCAGCCGGGGCGCGTCATGGAGATTGGCCCGCAGCGCGGCATCTCCGATCAGCACCGCCGCCTCGGCCTCCTGCATCATCAGGCTGAGGTCGGGCGGACAGGTGTAGTAGTCGGGAGTGAGGCCGTACCGCTCGGCGAGCAGCAGCTGGGCCAGGCGTACGGAAGTGCGCGAGGCGGAACCGAGTGCGACGCGCGCCCCGTCCAGCTGCTCCAGCGGCAGCTGCGAGACGATCACGCAGGACATCACGGGCCCGTCGCAGCCCACCGCGATGTCGGGAAGTGCGACGAGATCGTCGGCATTGCGCAGATACTCCACCAGGCTGATCGGGCCGATGTCGAGATCGCCACGGACCAGGAGGTCGTTCAGGGCGTCGGGAGACGCCTTGGTGAGCTCGAAATCCAGAAGCGATCCGGTCCTGGCGAGGCCCCAGTACAACGGCATGCAATTGAGGTACTGGATGTGCCCCACTTTTGGCCGGCTGAGCCGATGGCCGACGGGCGGTCTGCTGCTTTCGGAGGCGCCCTGTGTACTCCGCGAGGGGGAACTCGGTGAATTGTCCACGTCTCGGAGGCTAGCTCCGCTCGGCCCCGGGAATGGCGGCGGGGTGGCCGGGTAGCCTTGGGGCTGACCGGCCGACACCTGCTCGACCTGCGATCTTATCCATCTCGCAGGCCAGGGAAACCCCTCGTTTTCGTGATCTTCGGCTCTTTCCTCTCGCACACGGAGCGTGCTAAGCTCGCCGCAAGTTGCAGTTTGGTTTCCTTGCAGTACAGAGCCTGCGGAGCATGTAACCGCAGGCTTTTGTAGTTTTCAGACTTCTTGCAGGTTCTGGAGCAGGGCAACCCTTTGGCCCAAGGAGGGCTTATGGCTACCGGAACCGTCAAGTGGTTCAACGCCGAGAAGGGCTTCGGCTTCATCGCCCAGGACGGCGGCGGCCCCGATGTCTTCGTTCACTACTCCGCGATCAACGCGAGCGGCTTCCGTTCTCTCGAGGAGAACCAGGCCGTGACCTTTGACGTCACCCAGGGCCCGAAGGGCCCGCAGGCGGAGAACGTCAGCGCCGCCTGATCCAGCAGCACCACCCAAGGAGCCCTGCTCCCCGCCCGGCGGGGAGGCGGGGCTCCTGCCTTTCCATGCCCCTTTCTGTCTTTCCCACCTTTTCCGCCCTTCGGGCCCGCGCCACGGGGACGGTCAGTCCTCCAGCAGCCGGAAGTCGGCGAAGTCGAAGCCCGGGGCGACCACACAGCTCACCAGGACCTCCTCGTCCGCCGCCGGACGAGCCGCTTGCCAGGTGCCCGGCGGGATGACGACCTGGGGGCGCTGACCGGAGGCGATATCGGGACCCAGGACCACATCCGTGGGGGCCGCCTCCGGAGCGTCGCCCGTACCGCCGAGCCGCAGCCGCAGCGGGCCACCGCTGTGCCACAGCCACAACTCGGCCGAACGCACCACATGCCAGCGGGACTCCTCACCGGGAGTCAGCAGGAAGTAGATCGCCGTGGCCGTCGCGCGCTCGCCGTCGTACCCCGGCGGCCGCACCGTGACATCGCTGCGCCAGGTCTCCCGGTACCAGCCGCCTTCCGGATGGGGTTCGAGGCCGAGCCATTCGGCCGTCGCGGGCCGTCGGGTCGTGGTCATGTCCCTCACTCACCGCTCTCACACATCGGTCCGGGCCCGTCGAGGATAGCCCGTGAGGCGTCCCGAAAAGCGCCCCGTAAGGCGCTCACGGACCGTAGGGGCCCGGCGACGCACCGCTGACGAGACGTGCCCGCCCGGGCTACGGTTCTGACCATGGGGCGCGGGCGGCGAACGGTGACGGTGCACCATGTACGGGCCGCGCTGCGCGGTGCGCAGCGGCTCGGCCTCGACACCGTCCCCCTGCTCCAACGGGCCCGGATACCCCCGCTGTTGCTCGCCGACGACCGCGCCCGTGTCTCCCCCGAGCAGTTCGCCCGGCTGGTGCGCGCCCTGCACCGGGTCACGCGGGACGAGTTCCTGGGGCTGGGGACCATCCGCAGCCGGCCCGGCACCTTCGCGATGATGTGCTACGCCTCGCTGGGCTGCCCCGACCTCGGCACGGCGGTGGAGCGCGGGGCCCGCTTCTACCGGCTCTTCCCCGGCGGGCCCAATCTGGCCCTGGAGCGCGGCGCGAGCCCGGGCCGGGAGGCGGTGTTCGCCCTGCGCGGCGGGCTGGGCCCGCATGAAGGCGGCCTTACGGCGGCCGAGGGCCATATCGTCGCCGAGTGGCTCATGCTCATCTGGCACCGGCTCGCGGGCTGGCTGATCGGGCGCCGGATCCCGCTGCTGTGGGCGCAGTTCGCGTATCCCCCGCCGCCGTACGCCGAGGACTACGAGCCGCTCTTCGGCTGCCCGCCCCGCTTCGGCGCACCGCGCACCGCCGCCGGATTCGACCGTCGCTGGCTGACCGCCCCCGTCGTCCAGGACGAGGCCACGCTCCAGACTCTGCTGCGGTACGCGCCCGCCGGGCTGCTCAGCCGCGGCGAGTACGGAACGACGACCGTCGCGGAACAGGTGCGGCACGCGCTCACCGGGGCGCTGCGGACACGCGGCGGCCCGGCCGACGGCCCGCGCGCCCGGCGCACCGCGCGGCTCCCGGAGCTTCCCGAGGTCGCCGCCCGGCTGGCGGTCAGCCCGGCGACGCTGCGGCGGCGGCTGAGCGCGGAGGGCACGTCCTTCCAGCGGCTCAAGGACGCCGTACGGCGCGATGAGGCGGTCAGCAGCCTGGCCGAAGGGGCCGAACCCATCGCCGACCTGGCCGTACGGCTGGGCTTCTCCGAGGACACCGCGTTCCACCGGGCGTTCCGGCGCTGGACCGGGACAACCCCGGGCGCATACCGACATGAGACGTGGAGTCAGCAAATCTGAGCGCCGCGGTCAGCCACAGACACCCCGGCCGTCCCTACGGTCCTCCCACAGCGACCCGGCACCGCCGGAGCGCACCGCCCGCACCGTTGGGAGAGCCGTATGCGTATCCGCACCACCGTGCTCGCCGCCCTCGCCGTACTGACCCTGGCCTCGGCGTCACCCGCCGCCCCGGCCGCCGCGGCCTCGTCGGACACCCCGGCCGCGGACACCGGCAGACCCGGCGACATCGTCACCTCCGCCCCCACCGCCTTCCGGACCCCGCCCGGTGTGCCGACCGCCACCAGGGCATGGCACATCACCTACCGCTCGACCACCGCCACCGGCCGTCCCGACGTCGTCTCCGGCACGGTCGTCGTCCCCGACGACGGCACGAAGGGCCCGCGGCCGCTCATCGCCTGGGGCATCGGCGCCGTCGGCCTCGCCGACGGCTGCGCGGTGTCCGGCCGGTTCCCGCAGGGCACCTCGAGCGAGGCCCAGCTGATCGACCTCGCGCTGCGCCGTGGCTGGGCGGTGGCCGTCACCGACTACGAGGGCCTGGGCACGCCGGACGACCACACCTATACGGTCGGCCGGTCCGAGGGCCAGGCCGTCCTGGACGCGGCGCGCGCCGCCCAGCGCCTTCCGGAGGCCGGGCTCTCACCGGACGCGCCCGTGGGCATCATGGGCTACTCCCAGGGCGGCCAGGCGGCCGGCTGGGCCGCCGAACTCCACCCCTCCTACGCCCCCGAGCTGCGGGTAAGAGGCACGGTCGCCGGGGGCGTGCCCGCCGACCTCCCCACGACGTTCGACTACAACGACGGCGGCGCGGGCGCCGGGCTCGCCCTGATGGCGCTCGCCGGACAGGACTCGGCCTTCCCCGCGCTGCGGCTCGACTCGTACCTCAACGACCGGGGACGCGGCTATGTGGACTTCATGAAGCGGAACTGCGTGTCCCTCAGCACCATCGCCGGGCTCTTCCAGCACAGGTCCGAGGTGACCGTAAGGGACCCACTGGCCGACCCGGTCTGGCAACTCGCGCTGCACGCCTCCCTCTTGGGCACCCGCTCCGTCGACCACCCCGTCTACCTCTACCAGGGCAGGCTCGACGAGCTGATCCCGTACCGGGTCGGCGAGGCGCTGCGTGACCGCTGGTGCGCCCGGGGCGTACCGGTGGAGTGGCAGGACTATCCGCTCGACCACGTCACCACGGCGCTGACCGGGATGCCGACGGCCCTGGACTGGATGGCCGGACGGCTGGCGGACGAGCCGACGCGGGGCGACTGCGGGGCCTGACGCCTGCCTGGCGCGACGCCGACTGCCTGTCAGCCGATCAGCCTGCGTCAACCGATCCGCCCGCGTGAGCCCTTCGATCAGCACGCGAGCCGTTCGACCCGCACGTCAGCCGATTCGCTCGGGCGCCCAGCCCCGCCCCTGGAGCAGGTTCCCCAGCCCGGCCCAGGCGAAGTTCATCAGGGTGGCCGCGGCCTCCTTGGCCGAGGGGGCGCCCGCCCTGCCGTCCCCCGCCCAGTCCGCGAGCGACTCGGCCGCGCCCACGAGCGCATGCGCGAGCCCGGACACCTCGGTGCCCGCGAGGGTCCGGGCGCGCGCCGCCTCGCGGGCGTGCTCCCGCGCCGCCGCGGCTATCAGCTGGGTCACGAACTCCACGATCTCCGTGCGCATCGCGGCCACTTCGCGTGCGTAGGGCTGCCCATGCGTACGGGCCTGCACATGCAACAGCGTCCATCCGTCGGGGTGTTCGGCCGTATGGGCGAAGAAGCCGCTCAGCCCGCTCCACAACTGCCGGTCGGCGGGCGCGTCCCGCTCCACGGCCGCGCGCACCGCGGTCACCAGCGCCGCGGCCTCCCGCCGTATGCACGCCGTGAACAGGTCTTCCTTGGAGTTGAGATAGAGATAGACCAGCGGTTTGGAGACCCCGGCCAGCTCGGCGATGTCGTCCATGGAGGCGTTCCGATAGCCGCTGCGTGCGAAGGCCCGCACCCCCGCGTCCAGCATCTGCTGCTCCCGCACCGCCCGTGGTACGCGCTTGTTCCGCGTCGCCCCGCCCACGCAGGCCGCCCCCTTCGATCGTGCCCCCGCACACATACCGCGGATAAGCCTACGTGGGACCACTGTCAGCGCTCTTGCCACAGCCGCCCGCCGACCTCAAAGTTTCAACTGACCACGCACCGTGCCCCGTTCAACTCCGTAACGCAAGCGCGAAGGAGAACGAACGATGCCGAACCGCCGCCGTACCCTCGCCGCGCTGACCGCGCTGGCCGCCACACCGCTCCTTGCGGCCGCCGCGGAGGCCCGCTCCCCGGAGCCCGGCTCCTCCAAGGCCCGTTCCCCGGAAGCGTTCAGCAGACGCCGGACACCCGCCCGCGCGCGCCTCCTCGCCGCGGACCGCGTCAGCGAGCGCGTCCTGGACCTGACGATCGACTCCCCCGCCCTGGGCCGCGAGGGCCACGCCCGCGTCCTCCTCCCCACCGGCTACGACCGCCGGCCCCACCACCGCTGGCCCGTCCTCTATCTGCTCCACGGCTGCTGCGACCCGGGCCCCGGCTGGGAGGCGTGGACCCGCAACACCGATGTCGAGACCATCACCGCCACCACCCCGGCGCTGATCGTCTCCCCCGAGGGCGGCCCCGCCGGCTTCTACTCGAACTGGTGGAACGGCGGCCACTACGGCCCGCCCGCCTGGGAGACCTTCCACCTGGCCGAGCTGCGCCCCCTCCTGGAGCGCGCCCTGCGGGCCAACGGCCGCCGCGCGATCGCCGGACTGTCCATGGGCGGCTTCGGCGCCCTCTCCTACGCCGCCCGCCACCCCCGCCTCTTCCGCGCGGCGGCGTCCTTCAGCGGTGTCATCCACACCACCCTGGACCCCGCCGGCGTCCAAGGCATCCTCACGGGCCAGGGCGCCGACCCGGCGGCCCTCTGGGGAGACCCCGCCGCCCAGTCCTCGCTCTGGGACGCCCACAACCCGTACGCCCTGATCCCCCGGCTCCCCCGCGGCTACCCGCTCTACCTCGCCTGCGGCAACGGCAGCCCCGGTCCCCTCGACCCCCCGGACCGCCCCGAGGACACCCTGGAGCGCGGCCTCGGCGAGATGGCCCAGCGCTATGTCCGCCGGGCCCGCGCCCACGGCCTGGGCATCACCGCCCACCTCTACGGCCCCGGCACCCACACCTGGCCCTACTGGGAACGCGAACTCACCCACGCCCTCCCCCTCCTCACCGCCCCGCTCATCTGACACGGGGAGGTTTGCTACGGTCGGAATCGACCCGACGAGACGCGCCGTACCGGGACCCGCAAAGACGACGCACCCCGTAACGAGAGACTTCACGGAGGTGCCGTCATGGCTTGGGTCCTGCTCTTCATAGCCGGGCTGTTCGAAATCTGCTGGTCGATCGGCATGAAGCTGAGCGACGGCTTCACCCGCCTATGGCCCAGCGTGATCACCGTCGCCGGTCTGATCGTCAGCATGGGGCTGCTGAGCGCGGCGGTGAAGAGCCTGCCCATCGGCACGGCCTACGGCGTCTGGGTCGGCATCGGCGCCGTAGGCACCGCCCTGCTCGGCATGGTCCTCTTCCACGAGCCGGTCACCCCGGCCCGGATCTTCTTCCTGCTCCTGCTGGTGGTGGCCATCGTCGGCCTGGAGGCCACGGCGGGCGAGTGAACAGCACGGTGCCCCCGGACCGAGGCGTGGTCCGGGGGCACCGCTTGTCGCTCTTATGGCCGTTGTCGCCCTTGCCGCACTGAGGTGCTACGCGGCGGCGTTGCCCGACGACGTCACGCGGCGGCCAGCTGGGGCTCCGGCTGCTCTTCGCGGTCGTCCAGCGGGGAGGCGCTGGCGTGGGCGTACGCCTCGTGGTCGAGGATCTTCTCGCGGGCCGAGACGATCACCGGTATCAGTGCCTGGCCGGCCACGTTGGTGGCGGTCCGCATCATGTCCAGGACCGGGTCGATGGCCATCAGCAGGCCGACGCCCTCCAGGGGCAGGCCCAGGGTGGAGAGGGTCAGGGTCAGCATGACCGTGGCGCCCGTAAGGCCGGCGGTGGCGGCGGAGCCGATGACCGAGACGAAGGCGATCAGGAGGTAGTCGCCGACGCCGAGGTGCACGTCGAAGATCTGGGCGATGAAGATCGCGGCGATCGCCGGGTAGATCGAGGCGCAGCCGTCCATCTTCGTCGTCGAGCCGAAGGGCACCGCGAAGGAGGCGTACTCCTTGGGGACGCCCAGCCGCTCGGTGACCTTCTGGGTCAGCGGCATGGTGCCGACCGAGGAGCGGGAGACGAAGGCGAGCTGGATGGCGGGCCAGGCGCCCTTGAAGAAGTTCAGGGGGTTGATCTTGGCGACCGTCGCGAGCAGCAGCGGGTAGACGCCGAACATCACCAGCGCGCAGCCGATGTAGATGTCGGCGGTGAAGGTCGCGTACTTGCCGATCAGGTTCCAGCCGTAGTCGGCGATGGCGGTGCCGATGAGGCCGAGGGTGCCCAGCGGGGCGAGGCGGATGACCCACCACAGCGCCTTCTGGAGGAGTTCGAGCACCGACTGGCTCAGGGTGAGGATCGGCTGGGCCTTCTCGCCGAGCTGGAGGGCGGCGACGCCCGCGACGGCGGCGATGAAGACGATCTGGAGGACGTTCAGCTCGGTGAACGGGGTGATGACGTCGGTCGGCACGATGCCGGTCAGGAAGTCCAGCCAGGAGCCCGCGTGATCCGGCTTGGCGCCGTCCTTGGGGGACAGGTCGGTGCCGGCGCCCGGGTTGGTGATCAGGCCGATCGCCAGGCCGATGGCGACGGCGATGAGCGAGGTGGCCATGAACCACAGCAGGGTCCGGGTGGCCAGCCGGGCGGCGTTGTTGACGTTCCGCAGATTGGTGATCGAGATCAGGATCGCGAAGAACACCAGCGGGGCGACGGCCAGCTTCAGCAGCTGGACGAAGATCGAGCCGATCTTGTCGAGCGTGGTGACCAGCCAGCCGACATCGCCGCTGCGGGCGATCCAGCCGAGCACCACACCGAGGACCAGGCCCAGCAGGATCTGCGCCCAGAAGGGCACCTTGGGCAGGCGGAAGGAGGACGGCCCCTGGGGGGACGCCTTGAGGTCGGACGACAACGGACACACTCCGGTGGAGGTAAGAGGGCGGGAGAAAGCCAGGAGTCCGTACGGGATCTCCGGCCGCTGTGCGGAGGAGAAGTCAGCGGCGACGACAGGCCGCGGACAGACAGCGGCAAAGATCGATGTGCAGGCGCGCCACGAGCGGAACGCTCGCTGTGATGTGGGGCGCGGCTGCTGTCTTCATGACAAGTACATTAACACCGCCACTTTGGGGAACCCAAAGGAATTCTTTGACTTCTGAGGGCTCCTGAGGGGCGGAAAGACATCAACGCCCCTTGTGCCGACGGAAGATGGCACAAGGGGCGTCGCTGGAGTGTGCGGGGTGGTGTGAGGAGGGTTACAGGACCGCGCCGGTCAGGCGCCGTTCCCCCGGCCCACCGGTCAGACGCCGTCCTCCTGGCTCTGGTTCGCGGCCAGCCGCTCCTTGGCGCGGTCCACCTTCTCGGCGACCTGGACGGCCATGGCGTCCCGCTGCCTGCGCAGCACCACCCAGCTCAGCGGCGCCGAGACGACCAGCGCGAGCAGCATGACCCAGAAGAGGTTGGAGCTGCCGAGGCCGGAGGGCAGCACCCGGAAGTAGACCAGGCCCCAGATGGCCAGGAACGAGCCGACGAAGATTCCCAGGCGCATGAGGGTGTAGCGGAACGCGGCGCTCGGCGTGAAGGACACGACTCGTCCTCTCTCTCCTGGGAGTTCTGGGACTTCTGGGAGTTCCGCCGGGCGCTCCTGATGGGGCCTCTGCCGGAAGAACCTGTCCTCCCAGTGAACCATGGCCGGTTTCTGATCAATTCAGCGGCAGCCACATGGTGACGTCGTCCCGGAAATCGTCGTCCGCGACCCTGATCGCCCCGGGCACCCGCCCGACCTCCTTGTAGCCGCACGCCTCGTAGAAGCGGTCCGCCCCGGTGCCGCCGCGGCAGGTGAGCCGTATCCCCTGGATGCCGTCCATACGGCGCGCGGCGTCCTCGGCGGCGGCCATAAGGGCGCGGCCGTGTCCCTTGCCCTGGTGGGAGGGGTGCACCATCACGGTGTAGAGCCAGCACCAGTGGTGCATCAGCCGGTGGGTGTTGAAGGTGAAGAAGGCGGTGGCGGCCACGGCGCCGTCCTCGTCGCGGCCGATGAGCAGGCGGGTCCGGCCCTCCGTCATCGCGGCGAGGTGCCTGAGCAGATCGGGGCGTATGTCGTCCTTGGCCACGGGCGGTACGAAGCCGACGGCGCCGCCCGCGTTCGAGACGTCGGCCCAGAGGGCACAGACGGAATCGAGCAGCTCGGGGGTGGTCTCGGGGTCGAGTTCAAAGCGCAGGGGCATGCGGCCGACGATACCCATGGGGGCTGACAGCACCCTCGGGCCCCGGCCATGGGGCATCGGGCCCCGGCCATCGGGTATCGGGCCCCGATCACCGCTCGTACGCGACCCGCGTCCGGTCTCCTCGCCTCAGCCGAGCAGCTCCGCCGCGACCCTCAGGTCCGCCACCAGGCCCTCGTACGCCGCCTCCCGGTCGTCGGCCCGCAGCACCGCGGAGGGGTGGATCGTGGGGACGATCAGGCCGCCGTGCGCCGGTCCCGACGCATCGCCCTCCAGCCGCGTCCCGCGATGTTTGGTCACCCGGAACGACGGGCCGAGCAGCGCCCTCCCCGCCGTGGCGCCGAGCGCCACGATCACCTCGGGCTCGATCAGCTCCAGCTCGGCCTCGAGCCAGGGCCCGCAGGCGGACAGCTCGCGGAGACTGGGCGGCTTGTGGATGCGGCGCTTGCCGCGCTCGGGGACATGGGTGAACTTGAAGTGCTTGACGGCGTTGGTGAGGTACGACTCGTCCGGGTCGATCCCGGCCTCGTCCAGCGCCCGGTCGAGGACCTTGCCCGCCGGGCCCACGAACGG
This sequence comes from Streptomyces malaysiensis subsp. malaysiensis, assembly GCF_040653035.1. Lineage (NCBI taxonomy): Bacteria > Bacillati > Actinomycetota > Actinomycetes > Kitasatosporales > Streptomycetaceae > Streptomyces > Streptomyces malaysiensis. Next base: position 54,038 of record NZ_JBEZNG010000009.1, on the reverse strand, counting down.
CTTGCCCTGCCGGTCCTCCTGGTCGCCCGGCTCCTCGCCGACGAGCACGACCCGGGCGTCCGCGTCACCGGCGCCGAAGACCGTCCGGGTGGCGTCGCGGTGCAGCGGGCAGCCGCGGCATCCGGCCGCCGCCTCCCGGAGCGTGCCCAGGTCGGCGTGGTGCGGGACGAAGGGGGCGGCGGTGTACGCGTCCTCGGGGCTCTTCGTACCGGCCATGGCCCCCGGGTACCCCGCTCGGCGGCCGTCAGACAGCGGCCGCCGGGCGGAGGGCGGAGCGGGTCACCCCCGCCCCGGGCGGAGGGCGGGACGGTTCACACCCGCATCGGCTGCGGGGATTCGCGGCGGGCCGGGTCCGGGCCGTCGAACTCGCGGATGATCTCGTAGCGGGTGTTGCGCTCCACCGGCCGGAAACCGGCGTCCTGGATCAGTTCGAGCAGGTCGTCACGGGTGAGCTTGTTGGGCGTCCCGTAGTCGTCGGCATCGTGGGTGATCTTGTACTCCACGACCGAGCCGTCCATGTCGTCCGCGCCGTGGTTGAGCGCGAGCTGCGCGGTCTGCACCCCGTGCATCACCCAGAAGACCTTGACGTGCGGCACATTGTCGAACAGCAGCCGCGAGACCGCGAAGGTCTTCAGCGCCTCGGCACCGGTCGCCATGGTGGTGCGGGCCTGAAGGCGGTTGCGGATCTTGCCGTCCTTCATGTCCACGAAGTCGTGCTGGTAGCGCAGCGGGATGAAGACCTGGAAGCCGCCGGTCTCGTCCTGGAGCTCACGCAGGCGCAGTACGTGGTCCACCCGGTGGCGGGGCTCCTCGATATGCCCGTAGAGCATCGTGCAGGGGGTCTTGAGCCCCTTCTCGTGCGCGAGCCGGTGGATGCGCGACCAGTCCTCCCAGTGGGTCTCGTGGTCGACGATGTGCTGCCGGACCTCCCAGTCGAAGATCTCGGCCCCGCCGCCGGTGAGGGACTCGAGCCCGGCGTCGATCAGCTCGTCGAGGATCTCCGAGGCCGACAGTCCGGAGATCTTCTCGAAGTGGTGGATCTCGGTGGCGGTGAACGCCTTGAGCGAGACCTGCGGAAGGGCCTCCTTGAGCGCCCTGAGCGAGCGCGGGTAGTAGCGCCAGGGGAGGGTGGGGTGCAGGCCGTTGACGATGTGGAGCTCGGTGAGGTTCTCGTTCTCCATCGCCTTGGCGAGGCGGACGGCCTCCTCGATGCGCATCGTGTAGGCGTCCTTCTCGCCGGGCTTGCGCTGGAAGGAGCAGTACGCGCAGGACGCGGTGCACACGTTCGTCATGTTGAGGTGGCGGTTGACGTTGAAGTGCACGACGTCGCCGTTCTTACGGGTGCGCACCTCGTGGGCGAGACCGCCCAGCCAGGCCAGATCGTCGGACTCGTACAGGGCGATGCCGTCCTCCCTCGACAGCCGCTCGCCCGCGCGGACCTTCTGCTCCAACTCCCGCTTGAAACCCGCGTCGTCTGTGGTCCCCGTCACCCCGGTCGCCTCCCATACGTCTCCTGATGTCAGCCTTGGCCGACACTACGCCTCGATGCCCTCCGGAAGCTCGCCGACCCGGTTTTCCCACTTGGTCGAGAGCACGATCGTGGTACGGGTGCGGGAGACGCCCTTGGTGCCGGAGAGCTTGCGGATGGTCCCCTCCAGCCCGTCCACATCGGAGGCGCGCACCTTGAGCATGTAGGAGTCGTCACCCGCGATGAACCAGCAGTCCTCGATCTCGGCGACTTCGCGCAGCCGGTGGGCCACGTCCTCGTGGTCGGTGGCGTCCGAGAGCTGGATGCCGATCAGGGCGGTGACGCCGAGTCCGAGGGAGGCGGCGTCGACGGTCGCGCGATAGCCCGTGATGACCCCGGCGGCCTCCAGGCGGTTGATCCGGTCCGTGACGCTGGGCCCGGAGAGGCCGACAAGCCTGCCGAGCTCCGCGTACGAGGCCCGTCCGTTCTCCCGAAGAGCCTGGATGAGCTGCCTGTCCACCGCGTCCATATCCACGTACGCCTTCCATTATTCAGGGATTGAGCAAGATTACATGTAGAATCTAAGGCATCAGGACCACAAGCCCTGTAAATCTTTTAGGCGATCGACCATCCCTCAGGAGATGAGACTCACCGTGTACACGATCGAGGGCCTTGAGGCCCGCATGCTCGAGCTGCGGGACCTGGCCGGCCGCTCGCGTGCAGCCCGTACCACCGACCGGCCCGTCTCCCGCGCGGCCCGCCGCGCGGCCGTCGTCGCGGCCCGCAGCGCACGCTCGAGGAGGCGCTGGACCCGCTAGGCCGTTCCCCGGTCCCGGTCCCCACCGAGTTCCCCCTCCCACCGGCGGTACAGCTTGTGCGGCACCCCTGCCGCGTCCAGCACCCGCCCCGCGACGAAGTCCACCAGATCCTGGATATGCGTCGCCCCCGCGTAGAACGCCGGCGAGGCGGGCAGCACCACCGCGCCCGCCTCGTCCAGCGTCACCAGAGCCTTGAGCGTCTGCCCGTTCAGCGGCGTCTCGCGCACCGCCACCACGAGCTTGCGCCGCTCCTTGAGCGTGACGCTCGCGGCCCGCTGGAGCAGGTCCTTCGACAGTCCGAGCGCCACCCCGGCCACACACGCGGTGCTCGCCGGGACGATCAGCATCCCCTTGGTCGGGTACGAACCCGAGGACGGCCCGGCCGCCAGGTCCCCGGCCGCCCAGTGGGCCACGTCCGCGACCTCGGCCGGCACCTCGAAGGCGTCGGGCGTACCGTCCGCGCCCCGCGCCAGCCAGCGGCACAGATCCTCGCGCCAGTGGGCGTCCCGGAACCCGATCCCCGTCTCGTCCAGCAGCGTCAGCCGCGACGCCCGGCTGACCACCAGGTCGACAGCCTCCCCCGCCGCCAGCAGCGCGCGCAGCACCGAGGCGGCGTACGGCGTCCCGGACGCGCCGGACACACCGACCACCCAGGGACGGCGCCGGCTCACTTCCTCGTGCGGCCCGTACGGCTCATGCGGTCCGTAAGGCTCGTGCGGCGTCTCCACGCCACCGAGCCTATCCGGCGGGTCTCACAGGCCGAGGCCCCGCACCACGAGGTCGAGGAGAGCGCAGCAGAAGAGGGCGATCCCGATGAAGCCGTTGACCGTGAAGAAGGCGCGGTTCAGCCGGGACAGATCGCCCGGCCGCACGATGGTGTGCTCATACGCGAACGCCGCCGCGACGATCACCAGCCCCACCCAGAAGAACGCCCCGGCGTCCGTGGCCAGCGCGTACCAGACCAGCAGGGCCGTGGTGACCACATGGCAGACCCGCGCCCCGTACAGCGCCCCCGCGATCCCGAAGCGGGCCGGCACCGACCGCACCCCGTGCGCCCGGTCGGCCGCCACGTCCTGGCAGGCGTAGATCAGGTCGAAGCCGCCGATCCAGATGCCGATCGCGAGCCCGAGGATCACCGCGTCCCACGACCACTCGCCGGTGACCCCGATCCAGGCGCCGATCGGACCGATGGCCTGGGCCAGGCCCAGGATGGCGTGCGGATAGTCGGTGAACCGCTTGCCGTACGGATAGACCACCATCGGCACCACCGCGATCGGCGCCAGCGCCAGGCAGAGCGGGCCCAGGAGCGCCGCAGAGCCCAGGAAGACGGCGAGCGCGATGAGCGCGCCGGTCCACGCGGTGCGCACCGACACCGCGCCGGTGACCAGCTCACGGCCGGCGGTGCGCGGATTGCGGGCGTCGATCTCTCGGTCGATGATCCGGTTGCAGGCCATCGCGAAGGTGCGCATGCCCACCATGGCGACCGTGATCAGCAGCAGCCGCGTCCAGTGGACGGTGGAGTCCCACAGGAGCATCGCGGTCAGCGCGGCGGTGTAGGCGAAGGGCAGCGCGAAGACCGAGTGCTCGATCATCACCAGCCGCAGAAAGGCGCGGACCCGGCCGGGCGGCGCCGGTTCGGGGCCGAAGAGATCGGGGGTCGCGGAATCGGCGCTCACAGCCCGTACTCCTTCCATCGCTTTGTCACCCGATCGGCGGTCTCCGGGTCGGACATGACCATGCGCGGCCATCCGCCGTCGCGCGTATAGCCCTCCTCGGGCCATTTCGCGGTGGCGTCGATGCCCGCCTTGCCACCCCAGAACTGCTGGTACGAGGCGTGGTCGAGGTGGTCGACGGGGCCATCGACCACGGTCAGATCGCGGGCGTAGTCGGTGTTCCCCAGAGCGCGCCAGGAGACCTCGTGCAGATCGTGTACATCGCAGTCGGCGTCGACCACGACGATCAGCTTGGTGAGCGACATCATGTGGGCGCCCCAGATGGCGTGCATCACCTTCTGCGCGTGCTTGGGGTACTTCTTGTCGATCGAGACGATCGCGCAGTTGTGGAAGCCACCGGACTCGGGGAGGTGGTAGTCGACGATGTCCGGGATGATGATCTTGAGCAGCGGGAGGAAGAACCGCTCGGTCGCCCTCCCCAGCGGTCCGTCCTCGGTCGGCGGACGGCCCACCACGATCGACTGGAGCAGCGGCCGCCGCCGCATCGTCACACAGTCGATGGTCAGGGCCGGAAACGGCTCCTGGGGCGTGTAGAAGCCCGTGTGGTCGCCGAACGGACCCTCCGGCAGCATCTTCCCCGGCTCGAGCCAGCCCTCGATGACCACCTCGGCGGCGGCCGGGACCTGGAGCGGCACCGTCCGGCAGTCGACCATCTCGACCCGCCGGCCCTGCACGAACCCCGCGAAGAGGTACTCGTCGATATCGCCGGGCAGCGGCGCGGTCGCGGCGTAGGTCACGGCGGGCGGCGCGCCGAAGGCGATCGCCACCGGGAGCTTCTCGCCGCGCCTGGCGGCCACTTGGTAGTGGTTGCGGCTGTCCTTGTGGATCTGCCAGTGCATGCCGATGGTGCGGCGGTCATGGCGCTGGAGGCGGTACAGGCCCAGGTTGCGCACCCCGGTCTCGGGATGCTTGGTGTGGGTGAGGCCGAGGTTGAAGAACGACCCGCCGTCCTCGGGCCAGGTGAACAGCGCCGGAAGCTGGTCCAGATCGACGTCGTCGCCGGTGAGGACCACCTCCTGGACAGGCGCCTCCTTCACCTTCTTCGGCGGCACATGGGCCACCGAGCCCAGCTTCCCGAACGCCTCGCGCAGTCCGATGAACCCCTGGGGCAGCTCGGGTTTGACCAGCCCGCCGATCTTCTCGCTGATCTCGTCGTACGAGCGGAGGCCAAGGGCCTTGAGGAGACGGCGGTCGGTGCCGAAGACATTCATGGCCAGCGGCATCGCCGAGCCCTTGACGTTCTCGAAGAGCAGCGCGGGCCCGCCGGCCTTGTTGACCCTGTCGACGATCTCCCCGATCTCCAGATACGGATCGACCTCGGCCTTGACCCTCTTGAGGTCGCCTTCCCTGTCGAGCGCCCGCAGAAAGGAACGAAGATCGTCATAAGCCATGCGTCCCAGTATCCGGTACGCACTACCCTGGTCCCGTAACTGGGGGCCCGAGCCACCGCCCCGAACACCACACGCAGGGGGAATCGCCTCATGCTACGGGTGCTGATGATCCTGGTGCCGCTGGCACTGAGCATCTACGCGTTCATCGACTGCATCACCACCGACGAACAGGACATCCGCTATATCCCCAAGCCCATCTGGGCGATCCTGGTCCTGCTGTTCCCCGTCGTGGGCTCCGTCTCCTGGCTGATCGCGGGCCGTAAGCGCGCCGTCGGCGGGGGCGGCGGATGGCCCGGGGCGCGGAGCGCGGGCGGCGGGGGCGGCTGGGTCGCGCCTGATGACAACCCCGAGTTCCTCAAGTCCCTGAATGACAACAGCGGTAAGGACGACGGGAACGGACCGGCCGACACGCCCGCCGACCGCGAGAGCGACGAGGATCGCCTGAAGGACTGGGAGGCCGACCTCCGCCGCCGCGAGGAGGAGCTGCGGCGCAAGGGCGAGGGGCCCGGCTCCGGTTCGGGTTCCGGTTCGGGCTCCGGCTCCGGGCCCGGTTCGGGACCCGAGGACACCCCGCCGCCCGCCGTGTCCTGAACGGGGCTCAGGCGGCCGACGGCACGGCGCGCCGAGGAGCGGGCGGGGACGCCGCGGTCCTTACGGGCGTTCGCCCGCCCTCCGGGCTGTCCGCACGACAGCGGCCGGCCCCCGTGACCCATGTCACAGGAGCCGGCCGCCTGCGGTTCGGTGCCGGACTCCGGCGTATCGGTGTCAGACCCCGGCGTAGGAGTGCTTGCCGGTGATGAAGATGTTGACGCCGTAGTAGTTGAACAGGTAGCAGCCGAAGGCGATCAGCGCGAGGTAGGCGGCCTTGCGGCCCTTCCAGCCGGCGGTGGCGCGGGCGTGCAGATACCCGGCGTAGGCGACCCAGGTGATGAAGGACCAGACCTCCTTGGGGTCCCAGCCCCAGTAGCGGCCCCAGGCGGCCTCGGCCCAGATCGCGCCCGCGATGATCGTGAAGGTCCACAGCGGGAAGATCGTGGCGTTGATCCGGTACGCGAACTTGTCCAGCGACGCCGCCGAGGGCACCCGCTCCAGAACGGACTTGGCGAACCGGCCGAACTGCTTGCCCTCCGGGTTCTCCAGCTGGGCCTCGTAGCGGTCGCGGAAGAGGTAGAGCAGCGTGGCGACGGCCCCGATGTAGAGCGAGGCGCCGGAGATGATCGCGCAGCTGACGTGGATCCACAGCCAGTACGAGTGCAGCGCCGGAACCAACTGGTCGCTGTCGGTGTACAAGACAGAGACGGCGAGACCGAGGTCGAGGAGGACCGTGGTGACGAGGGGCAGCCCGATCCAGCGCACATTCTTCTTCAGCGCCAGCAGCACGAGGTATGTGCCGACCGCGACCATGGCGAAGGTCGTGGAGAACTCGTACATGTTGCCCCACGGGGCCCGCTGCACGGACAGCGCGCGCAAGAGGACGCCCGCGGCATGAAAGAGGAAGGCCAGTACGGTCAGGCCCACCGCGATCCGGCCGTACACATCGCCCTGTTCGGTGCCGCCCGCGGCGCCCGGCCCATCCGGGATGTCGCGGCTGCCCGCCGCGGAGCGGGTGACGATCTTCGGGCGCTCCAGCACGGCGGTGCCGCCGCCCTGCCCGCCGACCTGCACGGTCACCTTGGCGCGCTGGGTGGCCGCGGCGTCGGAGGTGATCGCGGCGGCGGTGCGGCCCACGGCGCTGCGGCTGCCGAACACCCACTCGGCGATATGCGCGAGGAAGGCGAGGGTGTAGACCGCCATCGCCGAGTAGATCAGCACGTTGCTGTAATGAGCCAGGTTCTCGTTGACTTCGGCGGCGAGTTTCACGCGCGCGCTCCTTCGGCAGGATCTGCGGGATCTGCGGTGTCGGATGCGGATTCCGGGGAGGAGTCCTTGCTGGGGTTCTCGTCGGAGCCCTTGCCGGATTCCTGGGTGGACTCCCGGCCGGATTCCGGATCGGCTTCCGCTTCCGGGGCCGGAGGTGCGTCCGCCTGGAGACGGACGGCCAGATCGGCGAGTTCTTCGGGGAGCTTGGCGTACTCACTGCGGCCGAGCCCCGCCATCTCGACCACGGTGGTGCCGTCGTCGCCCGTCACCGCGCGCACCCACACCCGGCGGCGCTGGATGAACAGGGAGCCGGCCAGGCCCACCAGGGCGACGACGGCGCCGATGAGGGCGCCCTGGTCACCCGGCTTGTGCGAGATCTGGAAGCTGGCCCATTCCTTGACGCCGTCGAACGAAAGCGTTCCGGCGCCGTTCGGCAGCTTCATCGTGTCGCCCACACTGAGTGCCCGGGCGAACTTGGTCTTGCCGTCGGACTCCTTGAACTGCTTCATCCGCGACTTGTCCAGCTGGTACACGCTCTGCGGAGTACCGCCGTCCACACCGAGGCTGCCGTGGTAGGCGGTCAGCACCAGGGTGGGGTTGTCCAGCGCCGGGAAGACGGAGAACATGCCCTGGCTGCGCACCCAGGTCGGCAGGAACTGCCCCTGGAAGCCGATTTGATCCTTCTTGCCGTTCTTGTCCCGATAATCCGGGACCTTGATGACCATGCTCTCGGTGAGGTTGGCCCCGTCGATCGGCAGCCCGACCACCGGGCCCTGGTGCACCACATTGCCCTTGCCGTCCCGGATGGTGACGACCGGCGAGTAGCCGTGGTTCAGCAGGAAGACCTTGTAGCCCGAGATCTCCAGCGGCTTGTTGACCTCGATGGAGGTCTTGCGGGACGCGCCCTCCGCACCGTCCCAGTAGGTCACATCGGCGCGGAAGGTGCGCGGGGTGCGCATCTGCGGGCCGCTGCGTTCATAGGTCGCGGTGAAGCGGTCCAGCTGGAAGCCGAAGGGGGCGAGGTCATCGCTGTTGAACAGCTGCCCCGTCTTGATGTCGTCGTACTGGGTGAGGCTGTTGGAGAAGCCGCCGCCCTCGGTGACCAGGCTGCTGCCCTCGGTCTTCCACAGCTGGCCCGCGGCGAAGGACACCAGCAGCACGATCAGCGCGATATGGAAGAGCAGATTGCCCACCTCGCGCAGATAGCCCTTCTCCGCGGCCACCGCGTCGCCCGAGGCGTGGGCGCGGAAGCGGCGCCCCTTCATGATCTTCCGGGCGGCGGCCAGCACCTGCTCCGGCTCGGCCTCACTGCGCCAGGTGGTGTACGCGGGGAGCCGGGTCATCCGGCGGGGCGCGGCCGGCGGGCGGGAGCGCAGCTGGCCGATGAACTGCCAGGTGCGCGGCACGATGCAGCCGATGAGGGAGATGAACAGCAGAAGATAGATCGCCGAGAACCACACCGAGCTGTAGACATGGAACAGCTGGAGCTTCTCGTAGATCGGCGTCAGCGTCGGGTGCCGCTCCTGGAAGTCCTGCACCTTGAGCTGGTCGATGCTGGTCTGCGGGACCAGCGAGCCGGGGATCGTGGCGAGGGAGAGCAGCAGGAGCAGCAGCAGCGCCACCCGCATCGAGGTCAGCTGCCGCCAGAACCACCGGGCCCAGCCGAGCGGCCCCAGCGAGGGGATGTTGATCTCCTCGGCCGGGGCGGTGGACAGCTGCGACTCCGCGGCGCCGAGCTCACGCTCCTCGGCGGTCGCGCCGCCCTCGGGCGGCGTTCCGGCCTCCTTGCCGGACGCGGTGTCGGTATCGGTGGTGGACATCGATCAGATCCCAACGTTGAAGCCCTGAGCCCAGGTCTGCATGGAGCCCATCATGGTGTCCCAGACACCTGTGAGCAGCAGCACCCCCAGGGCGACGAGCATGCCGCCCCCGGCTCGCATCACCCAGACGTAGTGCCGCTTGACCCAGCCGAAGGCACCCAGCGCCCGGCGGTAGGCCACGGCGACCACCACGAACGGCAGCCCGAGCCCCACGCAGTACGCGGCGGTGAGCAGGGCCCCGCGCCCCGCGCTCGCCTCATTGAACGCCAGGGCGTTGACGGCGGTGAGCGTCGGCCCCAGGCACGGCGTCCAGCCGACGCCGAACAGGGCGCCCAGCACCGGCGCCCCCGCGAGCCCCAGCGTGGGCTTGACATGGAAGCGGAACTCCCGCTGGCCGAAGCCCTTGAGGACCCCCATGAAGGCGAGGCCCATCACGATCGTGATGACCCCGAGCACCTTGGAGATGGTCTCCTTGTGCTCCTGGAGCGTCCAGCCGAAGTTGCCGAAGAGCGCGCCCCCGGAGACGAAGACCGCGGTGAAGCCGAGCACGAAGAGCGAGGCGCCCGCGATCATGCGGCCGCGCTTGGCCTCGGCCAGATCCGTCCCCGTGACGCCGGTGACATACGACATATAGCCGGGCACCAGCGGAAGCACACAGGGGGAGAAGAAGGAGACCAGTCCGCCGAGCAGGGCGACCGGAAGCGCCAGCAGCAGCGCCCCGGTCAGGACGGTCTGGTTGGGATCGGTGGCGGCGGCCAGCATGCTCACGGAGGTCACTTCTCCGCGATCAGCGGGGTGACCATCGAGCGCAGGCGCTCCTCGCTGAGCGGCGTCAGGGCGCGGGCCGCGATCCTGCCCTCCCGGTCCAGGACGATCGTCGAGGGGATGGCCTGCGGGTTGAGGCTGCCCTTGGGGAAGCGCAGCATGAGCTTCCCGATCGGGTCGTACAGGCTCGGGTAGTCGACGCCGTATTCCTTCTCGAACCTGAGCGCGGGGGCGCGGTTGGAGTCACGGGTGTTGATCCCGATGAACTGCACACCCTTGGCCTTGGTGTCCTTGGCGACCTTGGCGAGATTCGCCGCCTCGGCCCGGCAGGGGGCGCACCAGGACCCCCAGACGTTCAGGACCACGATCTTGCCCTTGTAGTCCGCCACATCCAGCGGCTTGTTCTCCAGGGTCTTCCCCGAGAGCTGGGGGGAGTCCTTACGGTTCTCCTTGGCGACGGTGTCCACGCCGCCCTTGCCCTGGACGAACTTGGTGTCGGCGGAGCCGCCCGAGGTGCCGCCCCCGCCGCAGGCGGTCAGGGACAGCGCGGCAACCGTGGCCCCGATGGCCAGCACGGTTGCGCGACGACGGGTCGCGAGGCCCCGAGGGGCACGGCAGGCACTCATGTGAAAAGTTTCGCATGGCCCTTTTGGGGATCTTCGCCACCCCCCTCCGGGTACCAACCGCCGGGCCCCACGGGCCCTGCGGCGCGCCACCACCCCGGCTCCCGCCCCGCACCGTCTCCGCTTCGCGCCCCCGCCGACGGCGTCAGCCGTTGTTCGCGCTCCACGCCTGGCCCACGCCGAACCCGCGCAGTTCGGCCAGGACCGCGGGGTCCTGTGCGTCCAGCCAGTCGGTGAGCTGCTTGAAGGAGACCAGCCGGACGTCCTTCCGCTTCTCGTCGGCCATGTGCTTGAGCGCTTCCTCGACGGCGTCCATATAGATGCCGCCGTTCCACTGCTCGAAGTGGTTTCCGATGAAGAACGGGGCGCGATTGGTCTCATAGGCGCGATTGAAACCGGCTATGTACGCGTCGGTGGCCTGCTTGCGCCAGCCCGGGTAGTTCGCGGGCGGGGCCTTGGTGGAATTCTGCGACTGGTTCGCCAGGATGTTGTAGTCCATCGAGAGCACCTCGAAGGAGTGCCCGGGAAAGGGAATCTGCTGAAGCGGGAAGTCCCACACCCCTTGCTTCTTCGAGGGCCACACCTGAAGTCCGCCCGGCGAACTGGCGTCATAGCGCCAGCCGAGCTCCCGGGCCGTCGGCAGCAAATTGGTCTGCCCTTTCAGACATGGGGTGCGGCCGCCGATGAGTTCCTTGCGGTAGTCGAAGGGCAGCGGTTCCACATCGGTGAAACGCGTATTCGTCCGCCACTCCGTGACGAAGGACACGGCCTGGTCGATCTCGGACTTCCACTGCGCGGGCGTCCAGTTCTCCACCGATCCGCTTCCGGAGCAGAAGTGCCCGTTGAAATGGGTGCCGATCTCATGGCCCTCGAGCCACGCCTCGCGCACGTTCCGCAGCGTCTCCTTGATGTGCTCATCGGTGAGATAGCCGATGTCGGAGGCGCCCACGGGGTTGTTCGGCGGCCGGTACAGCGACTTCTTCGACTCCGGAAGGCAGTAGATACCGGAGAGGAAGAACGTCATGGACGCATCGTGGTCCCGGGCCAGTTTGCGGAACCGCGGGAAGAGACCGTTGCCGACCTCTCCCGCGCCGTCCCATGAGAAGACCACGAACTGCGGCGGCTTCTGCCCGGGTTCCAGCCGCTCCGGCTTCGGGGCCTCCGGCCGCTTCTCACCCTGTGAAGTCGAGCCGTCACCAATCGGCTTCGCCTGGGTCGTCCTCGCGGGCTTCGGCGTACCGGATCCGGATCCCGAGGAGCAGCCGGCGACGGCCAGCGATGCCGCCGCTCCCACACCAAGACCGAGGATCCCCCTCCGGCTGACCTCACGCATAACGTCCTCAATTCGCACTCGCCGCTCTGATTGCCCGGGGTGTCCGGACAACCCTGGAGATGGCGAGGCGAATAGCGAGGTTCCGAGGGAACGCGGTCAATTACACGGCGGGCACAATGTCTCCATTCGATGACATGGCCCATGGCCCGCCGGTCATCCCGCGGCCATGTGCCGGTCACGCACACCGCGGTCCCGCGCACCGCGGCCCCGCTCCGCCCGGGCGCCGTGGCCCCGGCGGCCGCGCTCGAGCGCCGTAACCGCTGGAGGCCGTCTCAGGCCCCGTAGCCCTTGGAGGCCCCCTTCACCGGCTTGGCGCCCGCGCGCAGATGGGGCGGAACGAGATCACGGGCCGGTTCGCTGTAGCCCACCGAGACGATCCTGTCGCCCCGGAAGGTGAAGCTGGTGAGGCTGGCCAGCGTGCACTGCCGCCGGCGCGGGTCGTGCCACAGCCGCCGGCGCTCCACGAAGCTCCGCACGATCCAGATGGGCAGCTGATGGCTGACGCACACCGCCTCGTGCCCCCGCGCGGCGTCCCGCGCCCGGCCCAGCGCCGCCATCATCCGCACCACCTGGTCGACATAGGGCTCGCCCCAGGACGGGCGGAAGGGGTTGGTGAGATGGCGCCAGTTGCCCGGTTTGCGCAGCGCGCCGTCACCCACGCCGAAGGTCTTGCCCTGGAAGACGTTCGCCGCCTCGATCAGCCGCTCGTCCGTGGCCACGTCCAGGCCGTGCGCCTTGGCGATCGGCGCCGCCGTCTCCTGAGCCCGCTCCAGCGGGGAGGCGACCACATGGGTGATGTCACGGTCGGCGAGGTGCTCGGCGACCCGGTCGGCCATCTGGCGCCCCAGGTCGGAGAGGTGGTAGCCGGGCAGCCTGCCGTACAGCACCCCCTCCGGGTTGTGGACCTCGCCGTGGCGCATCACATGGACGACGGTGATGTCGTTCTCGCTCTGTGTCATGTCACCCATCATTCAGTGGCTTCGGCGGCGGCCCGCGCCGCCCCCGGCAGAGCCGCCGCCACCCGCTCCAGCGCCCGCTCGTCATGCGCCGTGGAGACGAACCACGACTCGAAGGCGGACGGCGGGAGGTAGACCCCCTGCGACAGCATCGAGTGGAAGAAGGCGGTGAAGCGGAACGCCTCCTGCGCCTTGGCCTTCTCGTAGTCGGTGACCTCGTCGCCGGTGAAGAAGACCGAGAACATATTGCCCGCGACCTGGACCCGGTGGTCCACGCCCTCCTTGGCGAGCGCCTCCGTCACCATCGCCCGCAGCCGCTCGGAGGCCGTGTCGACCTTGGCGTACGCCGCGTCGTCCAGCAGCCGCAGCTGCGCGACGCCCGCGGCCGTGGCGACCGGGTTCCCGGACAGCGTGCCCGCCTGGTAGACCGGGCCGGCCGGGGCCAGGCGCCCCATGACGTCCGCGCGCCCGCCGAAGGCCGCGGCCGGGAAGCCGCCGCCCATGACCTTGCCGAAGGTCATCAGGTCCGGCTCCACGCCGTCCAGCCCGTACCACCCGGCCCTGGAGACCCGGAAGCCGGTCATGACCTCGTCGGAGATGTAGAGCGCGCCATGGTCGGCGCAGAGCTGCTTGAGGCCCGCGTTGAACCCGGGCAGCGGCGGCACCACGCCCATGTTGCCCGGCGACGCCTCGGTGATCACACAGGCGATCTCCCCGGGGTGCGCGACGAAGGCCGCCCGGACCGCCTCCAGGTCGTTGTACGGCAGCACCAGGGTCTCCCCCGCCTGCGCCCCCGTCACCCCCGGAGTGTCCGGCAGCCCGAACGTCGCGACGCCGGACCCGGCCGCGGCCAGCAGGGCGTCCACATGCCCGTGATAACAACCGGCGAACTTGATCACCTTGGACCGCCCGGTGAAGCCGCGGGCCAGCCGGATCGCCGACATCGTCGCCTCGGTGCCGGACGAGACCAGGCGCACCTGCTCGACCGGGGCGACCCGAGCCACGATCTCCTCGGCGAGCTCGACCTCGCCCTCACCCGGCGTACCGAACGACGTACCGCGAGCGACGGCCGCCTGTACGGCCGCGATGACCTCGGGGTGGGAGTGGCCGAGGATCATCGGACCCCACGAGCACACGAGGTCCACATACTCGCGTCCATCGGCGTCGGTGAGGTACGGACCGTCACCGGACACCATGAACCGGGGCGTACCTCCCACGGCGCGGAACGCCCGCACCGGAGAATTAACGCCGCCGGGCGTCACGACGGCGGCGCGATCGAAAAGCGTCTGCGAAACTGGGGCTGCGTACGGATAGCTCACGCAAGCCATGTTGTCAGAGGCGGACGAAGTCCTGCGGCCGGGCGTTTCACCGCCCGAGCGTGGGGGAGGTCTCTGTCACAGAGATCGGGTTGCGCGGTAGTGGCCGCGAGTGGTCGGGTGGAGATATGCATCGCGGTGGCGAACTGGGTGAAGGGACCGATGACCGAGGCCCCGAGCGTGCCCGGCCCGGACGCCATCGGCGGGACGAGGCGGGCAGGGCAGGCAGGAGCGGGGGCCGCATGGGGGTGACCTACAAGTACTTCGGTGCGCCCGACGGCGCCACCGCGGCCAGGGTCCCCATCTCCATGCGTCCCGAGGAGCTCGGCGGCGACGAGCTCGGCCAGGGCATGTTCACGAAGATCAAGCCGGAGACGGTCGCGGCGATGGTCCTCACCGGTATCGAGGGCGTCCCGCTCCACAAGGTCCCCCCGCTCGAACTGGTCGTCCTCCACCCGGATTACGCCGTGGTCAAGCTCCCGATGACCGCGGTGGACCCGCTGCGCGGCGTGGGCGAGGAGGCCGTGGGCGCCGCGGCCTTCATCTGGTCCACGGTCCCCGACCGCGGCGGCCCCCGGGATGCCTTCACGGTCTATCAGCTGCTGCACGAATGGCAGGACTTCAGCCACCGGCTGCACGAGGCGGGGCATCAGCCGTACTGCCTGGTGTGGCCCTGAGGGCAGGGCCACGGCCCTGAAGCCGGAGCTATGGCCCTGAAGGGCTCTGGACGTTGAGGCCCGGCCCCTACGCCGTGGACGCGGCGCGCAGCAGGCGGAGTTGGCCGATCTCGGTGGCGTTCTTCATCAGCTCGGCGTTCACCCACGCGACCATATGGGCGACGGTGTGCTCGGGGTCCCGGTCCCAGGGGAACGGCGCGATGCCGTCCAAGTCCTCCTCGGTGAGCCGGTCCAGTACGGCCGTCCACTGCGTCCGCAGCGCGCGCAGCCACTCGATGGCCGCCTTACCGTCGCCGGGCCAGCCGACCTCGGTGCGCTCCCGCGGCTCGCGTCCCTCCGCGTGGTCGAGGGTCACGCTCCACCACCAGCCGATGTGCCAGCTCAGCCATCCGATGGTGGGGACGGGCACGGGATCGGGCTCGGTCTCCGCCCAGTCCGGCACCCATGACCCGTCAGCGGCCCGCCGCACCGTCCAGCAGTGCGCCGCGGGCTCCCACAGGAAGTCCCCGGGCTCCAACCGCTCCAGGTGGTACTCGAAAAGCGGCCAGGTCAGGTCGAACTGCCAGCGCAGTAAGGCACATCGGGAGGTGGCCGAAGTCGTCATCGGCCGACCCTGGCACACGGCCCGATCCCCGCAAAGGGAATTTCCGACGGGGGCCCGGGGCCCGGGGCTCGGGCACGCCCATGTGGGGCTAGGTCAAGGGGGATCGCAGGCCGGGTGGCCGGAGTCCGGGCCGTCGCAGAGGAAGTAGCCCGTCCAGCGGTAGGCGCTGTCGGGCACGGTGCCCGCGCCTCGTGCCCAGGTGGCCACCTGTTTGCCGTTGGAGAAGGTCAAGCCGCCCTGCCCGGCCTCCGGTTCGCGTTCCAGCAGGGTGGCAAGGCCATGGAGGAAGGACGCCCGGTCCGTACGCTTCTTCCAGGACGCGATGACCTTGTCCGGTGTGGCGCCCGAGAGGCCCGTGCCGTCGAACCCCCCGCGGTCCATGGCGACTTCCATGGGGCGGAAGTTGCCCTCGCACGCGGCGTCGTGCACCTCGTCGATGGACACCTCGTGGCGTTGGGTGCCATCCCCCAAGTCGAAGGTCGAGTGAGCCTTGCCGCAGTCCAGGCCCTTGCCGTCGCTGTCGCCGTCGGGCAGGAGCCAGAAGGTCAGGCCCGCGATGGCGGCGAGGACCAGGGTGGCGGCGGCGAGCGTGCGCCGTCGTCCGCCGAGACGCCGGGTTTCGGCCGCGGAGCCGGTCTCGTCCGTCTCCGGGGGTTCCTGGCGGGGAGCGCGGTTGCGGGCTATGGAGATATGGGCCCCGCGGTCGCGGTTCAGCTGCTGGGGGCGCGGGCGGTTCTTGCGCATCAGGACGCGGTCCACGCGGTCGTACAGATCCGCCATGGTGAGCAGTTCCGGCGCGTCCGGGTCGCCCTCTTCGAGCAGGGCGATCAACTCGCCGGTGAAGGCCGGGTACCGCTCCCCACGGGGCGCCAGGGCCTGTCTGGTGGCGTGCGAGGCGGCGAGTACCGAGGTGCCCTCGACGTCGGCCAGCCGGATCGCGTCGGCATCGGCGGACAGGGGTCCGCGCAGGGCGGTGCCGCTGAAGCAGCAGTCGAGGATGACGACCTTACGGCGGACACGGGTGGCGCTCAGCAGGATCTCGCGCAGGTCGTCGTACTTCACCGCGGTGAACGACTTGTCCTTCGTCGTCTCCGGTACGGCCAGGTGTAAGTCACCGCTGAGCGGATAGAGCAGGCCGTGGCCCGCGTAGTAGACGACGAGCGTGTCCGTGGCCTCGGCGGCCGCGCGGTGGACGGCTTCCAGCATGCTGTCGCGCGTCGGCTGCGAGACGATCGCGCAATGGTCCTCGGGGAGGCCCCACACCTCGGGATCCCGGAACAGCTCGGCCAGCCGCCGGCAGCCGGCGGCCACCGACGGGCGGTCGTCCAGATGCCGCTGCCGGTCCCGTGCGGCGGCTCCACCGCGGGTGAAGGCGTGGGCCTCGATGAGGACCGCCCGGGACGCGGAGGGGTCGGAGAGCCGTCCTGCCGTGGCGTCCGCGGTGTGGGAGCGCCGCGTCATGCCGGGTCCTCCGGGCCGTCGGAGCCCTCTGGGGACTCCAGTTGCCGGAGGAGGCGGCGGATCGTCTCCGGGTCGCTGCTCTCGACGCGCAGGGAGACGCCATCGCGTTCGACCCGGGTGTCCGCGCCGCGCGCCCGTGCGTCACGCCACGTGGCCACGGCGACCAACAGGTTGCCGAGGGCGGTGAGATTCGAGACGACGATGGAGATGATCTCGAGGCCGCCCAATGTGTCGGCGTGGTCGCCCTCGTCCACCAGCGCCAGCTCCGCGGCGTCCGCGGCATCGGGATCCTCGGTCAGCCAGCGGTAGAGGTCGAGTACGCCGGGAGCCCCTTCAGCGGCATCGACTCGAAGGCGGAACTGCACGGCACCACTCCCCCGGTGTGATCCTGTGGTGGGCGCCGATCGTAGCGCTCCGCCCCGCTACAGGACGGGCGGGCGGGGCGGGGCGGGCGGGAGGTGCGAGGGCGGTGTGGGTTCCCGCCCCGGCCTTTCGATCGGGGCGGGCCGTACCCCTCCCCCATGCTCAACGCACGTCGCGTGAGCACGGGGGAGGAGTGTGGATCGGCGCCGGGGTCATCGCTCTGGGCGCCTACGGGTTCGTGGTACGTACTCAGGCGGTGACCGACGGACGGCTGTAGCCGTCCTTGCCCTTACGGTCGCCGTGGTCGTCCTGCTTGCCCTGCTTGCCGTGGTCACCGTGGTCGTCGTCCCGCTCCTGCTCCGTGCCGAGGACGCAGCCGGTGTCGGGGTCGATGTAGACGGTCGTGATGGTGTGGTCGCACTCGACCTCCACGACCCACACCTTCTTGCCCTCGTGCTGGTGCGGGCCCTTGTGCTCGTCCTTGCGCTCGTCCTTCTTGTGCTCGTCCTTGTGCTCGTCCTTGCGCTGACCGTCGTGGCGCTTCTCGTCCTTGCGCTCGTCCTTACGGTCGTCCTTGCGGTCTTCCTTGCGCTCGTCCTTGTGCTCGCCCTTGTGGTGCGGGTCGTCCTCGGGGCAGTCCTCCAGCTCGGCGCTGATGGCCCGGCCGCCGACCTCGCACTCGGCGATCTCGATCGCCTCGTCGATCGTCACCGGGTCGTTCTTCTTCTGGTCCTGGTGCCGCTCCTTGTTCTCCTTCTGCTGCTTGTGCTCCTCCTGCTGCTTGTGCTGCTCCTGCTGCTTGTGCTCCTGCTGTTGCTTGTGCTCCTCGCCGTGGCGCGCGGCCTGGTCGTCCTGGTGGACGGGAGCCATGATGGGCCGCACCGCGCCGCGGTCCTGCGTCTCCTCACCGGACTGGGCCGCCTCGTACGGCTGCGCGGCCTGCTCAGGCTGCGCGGCCTGCTCAGGCTGCGCGGCCTGCTCGGGGCGCGCGATGCTGCGCCCCTGGATGCCTTGCCAGAACTTCCCGGGGAAGTAGCGGCTGGCGTCCTGACGCCCGTGGTCGTCGCGCTGGCCCTTCTCCTCCTGGCGGTCGTCGTCCTTACGGCCGTCGTCCTTACGGCCGTCGTCCTTACGGCCGTCGTTCATCTTCTCGTCGTCGCGGCCGCTGTCCTCGCGCTTGCCGTTTTCCTCGTGCTTGCCGTTCTCTTCGCGCTTGCCGCTGTCCTCGTGCTCGCCGTTCTCCTCGTACCGCCCGCCCTCGTCCCGGCGGTCGTCGGAGTCCTTCTGACCGTGGTCCTCGCGGCGGTCGTCGTCCTTCTGACCGTGGTCCTCGTCGCGGCGGTCGTCGTTGTCCTTCTGACCATGGTCCTCGCGGTGACCGTTCGAGTCCTTGTGGTCGTTGTCCTTACGGTCGTTGTCCTTCTGACCGTGGTCCTCGTGACGGCCGTCGTTGTCCTTCTGGCCGTGGTCCTCGTCGTGGCCGTTGGAGTCCTTGTGCCCGTTGTCCTCGTGGCGGCCGTTCTGGTCCTTGTTGCCGTTCTCGTCGTGGTGGCCGTTCTCGTGGTGACCCTTGTTCTCGTCGTGCGCCCGGTCCTGGGGGCAGTGGTTGCTCGACGACGAGTGCTGCGGGTCGGGAGTGCTGCCCGAGGCCCAGGCGGTTCCCGGAGCACCAGTGACCAGGGCTGCGGCCGCGATGGCGCCCGCTGAGGCCACGCCCCAACGTCTGAAGGAACGACGAGACCGCTGAAGGAATCTGCTCTGCTGGGACATTACGTGAATTCACTCCTTGGGCATGGGTGCTCCAATACCGGCGCTGTGCCGGACGCAGTGCACCCTTCCCCGAGCCCAAGAGCCCCTAGCGGATTCCTATCTTCAGTCCCCCGGTTGGACGTAAATCAGGCCGTCATATCCTGCATATGGATCATGCGCACGCACCACCGTTTGCGCCACGTCGCCACAGTCACCACAGTCGCCTCAGGAGGCCCGATGACCACCCGTACCGCAGTCATCACCGGCGCGAGCAGCGGGATCGGAGCCGCGACCGCGCGCCGTCTGGCGGCCGCCGGATTCCGCGTCGTCCTCGCCGCCCGCCGTAAGGAGCGCGTGGACGCGCTCGCCGCCGAGCTGACCGAGGCGGGGCACGAGGCGGAGGCGTACATCCTGGACGTCACCGACCGTGCCGCCGTGGAGTCCTTCGCCGCCGGTCTGGACCGCTGCGACGTCCTGGTGAACAACGCGGGCGGCGCGGTCGGCGCCGAGACCGTGGCCGCCGCCGACCCGGCCGACTGGCGGGCGATGTACGAGGTCAACGTCGTGGGCGTGGTCCAGGTGACCCAGGCGCTGCTGCCCGCCCTCATCGCCTCCGGCGACGGCACGATCGTCGTGATGTCCTCCACGGCGGGCCATGTGGCCTACGAGGGCGGCGGCGGGTACGTGGCGGCCAAGCACGGCGCCCACGCCATCGCGGCCACCCTGCGGCTGGAGTTGTGCGGTGAACCGGTGCGGGTGATCGAGATCGCCCCGGGCATGGTCAAGACGGACGAGTTCGCGGTGAACCGCTACCGCGGCGACGAGGCCCAGGCCGCGGCCGTCTACGAGGGCGTGGCCGAGCCGCTGACCGCCGACGATGTGGCCGACACGGTCGAGTGGGCGGTCACCCGCCCCTCGCATGTGAACATCGACATGATGGTCATCCGCCCGCGCGCCCAGGCCGCCCAGCACAAGGTCCACCGCGAGCGCTGAGCCCGCCCCCGTAGCCCGCCTGCCCTCGTAACCCGCCCGGCCTCCCCGCCTCCGTAGACGGCCACCGCGGGGCCCCACCGCCCCGTGGACGGGCCGGGGCCACCCCGTGGACGGGCCGGGCGGCCCCCGCCGCCCCAAGCCCCTCCGTCCGCGCGCCCCGCCCCCGTCCGCCCCCGTCCCGGCCCCCGCCTGTTCGTTCCCCCGTCCGGCCCAGTGCGTATGCGCCGTCCCGGGGGCTCTCCGATGCTGGAGCGGGGCCGAGCACCTCGCGGTGGAGCGGAGGCGTCATGAGGGTTGTCGTTGATCTCAACCGGTGCCAGGGCTATGCGCAGTGCGCCTTCCTGGCGCCGGACGTCTTCGCGATGCACGGTGAGGAAGCTCTGCTGTACGACGCCCAGCCCGACGACACACGGCGCGTGGACGTGCTGCGGGCGGTGGCCGCGTGTCCGGTCAGGGCCATCACCGTGGAGGGCGCGGGCGGGAAGTGGACGGCGGACCGGGTGGGTGTCCCCCATGGCGCTTGACGGTTCCCTGGAGCGGCTCCGGCGCGAGGGCCACATCGTCGTCGTGGGTGCCTCCCTGGCGGGGCTGCGGGCCGCCGAGACGCTGCGGGCGGAGGGCTTCACCGGCGCCCTCACCCTGATCGGCGACGAGCCGTACGGGCCGTACGACCGTCCGCCGCTGTCCAAGCAGGTCCTGCTCGGCCGGGTGCCGCCGGACCATACGGACCTCCCCCGGCACTGTGCGATCGACGCGCGGTGGCGGCTGGGAGTCGCCGCGAGCGGGCTGGACCTGGCGGCCAAGCGGGTGGCTCTCGCCGATGGCACATCGGTGGAGTACGACCGGCTGCTGATCGCCACCGGGGTGCGCTCGCGCCCGTGGCCGAACGAGCTGGAGGCGGGCCTGGACGGCGTCTTCGTGTTGCGGACGAGGGACGACGCCGCCCGGTTGGACCACCGGCTGAAGGCGGGCCCCAGCCGGGTGCTGGTGATCGGCGCCGGTTTCACCGGCTCGGAGATCGCCTCGGTATGCCGTGAGCGGGACGTGCCCGTCACGGTCGCCGAGCGCGGCGCGACCCCTCTGGTGGGCGCCCTGGGCAGCGTGATCGGCGAGGTGGCCGCCCGGCTTCAGCACCAGCACGGCGTCGACCTGCGCTGCGGCGTGATGGTCACCGGGCTCGAGGGCGACAGCGCGGGCAGGCTGCGGCGCGCCCACTTCTCCGACGGCGGCACGGTGGAGGCGGAGGTGGCCGTCGTCGCCCTGGGGGCGACGCGCAACACCGAATGGCTCGCGGACTCCGGACTGGCCGCGGGGCCGCGCGGGATCGCCTGCGACGCGGGCTGCCGGGCCTTCGACGTACGGGGCATCGTCGCGGACGACGTCTTCGTGGCGGGGGACGTGGCCCGCTCCCCGCACCCCCTGTTCGGCTACCAGTTCCTGTCCCTGGAGCACTGGGGCAACGCGGTCGCGCAGGCCGAGGTCGCGGCGCACAACATGATCAGTCCCGGTGAGCGGCGCCGCCCGCACCTGTGGACGCCGTACTTCTGGTCGGCCCAGTTCGGCGTCAACATCAAGTCCGTCGGGGTCCCGAACATGGCCGACCACATCCTCATCAGCCAGGGGTCCCTGGACGAACCCCGTTTCACCGCGGCCTACGGCTACCAGGGCCGCGTCATCGCCGCCGTCTCCTTCGACCAGGCCAAATGGCTGGAGTTCTACCAGCGGCAGATCGAGCAGGCCGCGCCCTTCCCGCTGCCGTTCACCACCGTCGACCGGCGGCCCGAGGGCATGCGGCCGGTGCCGGCCGGTTTCCCCGACCCCTCGGTCCCCACCCACGGCCCCGAGGTCACCGTCAGCGGCCACTCCCCGACCGACCAGCGCGTCACCTTCACCCCCGCCTGACCAGCGGTCACGTTCACCCCGCCTGACGCGGGCACCACCGGCACCGCACCCGGAAGGACTCCACCATGACGTCGGTCGCACTCCTGGACCAGATCCTCGACCACGCCAACCGCGCCGACCCCTACCCGCTGTACGCCGAGCTCCGCGGGACCCCCGTGGTGCGGGACGCGTCCGGCCCCTACCTGGTCAGCACCTACTGGGAGATCCGCAGCCTGCTCCACGACCCCCGGGTCAGCTCCGACGTCCGCAATCTCGCTCCCGAGGCGAGAACCGTCCCCAGCACCGACGACCCCGAGCTGCCGCCGAGCTTCATCCGGATCGACCCGCCCGACCACGACCGGGTCCGCCGACTGATCATGCGGACGTACGGCCCGCCGCACACCCCCCGGCGGGTCTACGACCTGCGCGGCGAGATCGGCGGAATCGTCTCCGCACTCATCGACGGCTTCCAGGGGCGGGACCGGATCGACCTGGTCGAGGACTTCTCGTACCCCTTCCCGGTCACCGTGATCTGCCGTCTGCTCGGCGTTCCGCAGGAGGACGAGCAGCGCTTCCACGGCTGGGCCGACACCGTCGCCACCGCCATCGAGCCGCCCGTCGGCACGCCCGAGGAGCAGCAGGCCCACTGGCGGGCCGTCCGGGAGGCCCGGCGCCAGCTGGCCACCTATCTCTCCGGCCTGATCGACCAGCGCCGCCGCGCGCCCCGGGAGGACATGATCTCCGCCCTCACCATGGACCGTGGGGCCGACGAGAGCCCGATGTCCCTGCCCGAGATGCTCAGCAATCTGACGCTGCTGCTGATCGCGGGCCACGAGACGACCGTCAACCTGATCACCAACGGGATGCTCACGCTGCTGCGCCACCCGGACGCCCTCAAGCAGCTGCGCGAGGACCCGGATCTGATCTTCCCGCTCGTGGAGGAGCTGCTGCGCTTCGAACCGCCCGTGCAGTTGCTGCCCGAGCGCACCACGCTGGACGACATCGAGATCGCCGGCACCACCATCCCCAAGGGCGCCTCGCTGTGGCTCGTCCCGGCCTCGGGCAACCGGGACCCCCAGCGCTTCCCCGAGCCCGACCGCTTCATCCCCGACCGCCCGGACAACCAGCACTTCGGCTTCGGCAGCGGCATCCACAACTGCATCGGCTCCCCCCTCGCCCGCCTCGAGGCGCAGACCGCCCTGACCGAACTCGTCCGCCGGCTGGACAACCCCCGCCTGGTCGAGGACCCGCCCCCTTACCGCCGCAACGCCGTCCTCAGGGGCCCCCAACACCTGTCCATCGCCTACGACGGCCTCAGACGGTAGCGGGCCCGCACGGAACTCAGCCCTTCACACACACGACCTGCTTGAGCCTCGCCACCACCTCGACGAGGTCCCGCTGCTGGTCGATGACCTTCTCGATCGGCTTGTACGCCCCGGGGATCTCGTCCACGACGCCGGAGTCCTTACGGCACTCCACGCCCCGCGTCTGCTCCTCCAGATCCCGGGTCGAGAAGCGCTTCTTCGCCGCGTTACGGCTCATCTTCCGGCCCGCGCCGTGCGAGGCCGAGTTGAACGACGCCTCGTTCCCCAGACCGCGCACGATGTACGAACCGGTGCCCATCGAGCCCGGGATGATCCCGTAGTCCCCGCTGCCGGCGCGGATGGCGCCCTTACGGGTCACGAGAAGGTCCATGTGCTCGTAGCGTTCCTCGGCGACGTAGTTGTGGTGGCAACTGATCACCGGCTCGAAGACCGGGCGGGCCTTCTTGAACTCCTTGCGCACCACGTCCTGGAAGAGCGCCATCATGATCGCGCGGTTGTACTTCGCGTACTCCTGCGCCCAGAACAGATCGTGCCGGTACGCCGCCATCTGCGGGGTGTCCGCGATGAAGACGGCCAGGTCGCGGTCGACCAGATCCTGGTTGTGCGGCAGCTTCCGGGCCTCGCCGATGTGGTACTCGGCCAGCTCCTTGCCGATGTTGCGGGAGCCGGAGTGCAGCATCAGCCAGACCGAACCCTCGTCATCGAGGCAGAACTCGATGAAGTGGTTACCGGACCCGAGCGAACCCATCTGCTTGACGGCCCGCTCCTGGCGGAACTTGACCGCTTCGGCCACTCCCCCGAACCGGCTCCAGAAGTCGTCCCAGCCCCCGGTGGGAAACGCGTGCAGCCGCCCCGGGTCCACCGGGTCGTCGTGCATTCCGCGCCCCACCGGGATCGTCTGCTCGATCTTGGACCGCAGCCGCGAGAGATCCCCCGGAAGGTCGTCCGCGGTCAGCGACGTCTTGACCGCCGACATCCCGCAGCCGATGTCCACACCCACCGCGGCCGGGCACACCGCGCCCTGCATCGCGATCACCGAGCCGACCGTGGCACCCTTCCCGTAATGCACATCCGGCATCACGGCGAGGCCCTTGATCCAGGGCAGCGTGGCCACATTGCGCAGCTGCTCCATGGCCACGCCCTCGACCGTCGAAGGGTCGGTCCACATCCGGATCGGCACCCGAGCGCCGGGCACCTCGACATACGACATGATGTACTCATTCCCCCGTAAAAGACAGAAAACGCAAAAGCCGGGCCAATGCCCCATAGGTAGCGGGCGACCGACAGGCACGGCAGTGCGTGCGATAGACATTGTCTCCAGCCACCGCCCGCGGGCGGCAAGGAGTTTTCCGTCGCTCGAAGGGACACGGACAGTGCAGCCAGCGCAGCGAAGGGCGTACGAACGGCGGCCCATCCCCGCCGTCGCCGTGCTCATCACCGTGCTCGCCGCCGCGGGGCTCGGCGGATGCACCGGCTCCGATTCAACGCCCGGCCCGGACGACGGCGCCTCCGGCGACTCCGGGACGGCCGTCTCGGCCGAGCCCGGCCGCTACCGCACCCTGCCCGAGGCATGCGGCGCGGTCAGCCGTAAGAACCTCCAGGCGCTGCTGCCCGGCGCCGAGCAGGACGACAAGGCGTACGAGGGCCAGGCGGCCGTGACGTACGACATAGACCGGCGGGACGGCTGCCGCTGGAAGGTGGAGACCCCGAGCGGCACGCGCTATCTCACGATCGACTTCCAGCGCGTGGTCTCGTACGACCCCTCGGTCAGCGATGACGACCGGGCCCAGGAGACCTACGAGGAGAAGGCCACCGCCGCCCATATCCCGGACGCCACGAGCAGCCCCTCGACACCCTCCGCCAGTTCGTCGCGGAGCGAGAGCGGCGCGAGCGACGGCAGCAGCTCCTCCGCCTCCCCCGGCTCGAGCTCCGATGAGCCCGGTAAGGGCGACAACAGCAACAAGAGCGGCAAGAGCGGCAAAGACGGCAAGACGGACAGTGGAGACAAAGGCACCGGTACCCCCTCCTCGGGGGCCGATGCGAGTGGCGGAAGTGACGAAAGTGACACCGCCTCGGCCGACACCGCCCCACGCCGGCTGGACGACCTCGGTGACGACGCCTTTCTCAACGACCAACTGATCACCAAGGACTCGGGTATCCACCGCGACATCACGGTCGTGTTCCGGTCCTCGAATGTGATTGCCACCATTGAGTACGACCAGTGGACGACCGACAAGAAGCACATTCCCAGCAGCCAGGAACTCCAGGAAAAAGCCCAGGACTTGGCCGATGAACTGACCGGTCGCCTCAACGAATAACGGGTCCTCGCCACACCCCCGCGAGCGCCCCGCCCACCCTCCGCGGAGACTTCGGAAATTGGGACGCCCGCGCGTCGGCCGCGTACCGTGCCGACTAATGACGCGGGCGGCACGTCCGCCCATCGACAGAGAATGAGCGAAGGACCCATGCACCGTTCAGCCCCGCGACTCGCCCGAATACTCGCCTGCGCGACCGTACCGGTGGTGCTCGTCGCCGGCTGCTCCTCCGGCTCGGATAAGTCGGACAAGCCGGACGACAAAAAGGCGGAGGGCTCGGCGAGACCCGGCTCGCCCAGTACGTCACCCACCGTCGAGGCGGCGAAGTTCAGCAAACTGCCCGATGTGTGCACCACACTCTCCGGGAAGACGATCGACGATCTCGTTCCCAAGGCGCAGAGCAAGAAGGGCAAGGCCCTCCCCTCGGCCGACACCAACACCTCGGCCAGCTGCCTGTGGAGCGGCCTCGACGGGTTCGACTACCGCTCGCTGACCGTCTCCCTCAAGCTGTTCCGCTCCGACCCGGGGCTCGGCTCCGGCGACCGGCGCGCCGGGGAGTACGCCGCCCAGCAGGCGAGCCGGGCCGCCACCGCCGGCAAGGTGACCGACCCCAAGACCGAGAAGGTCGCGGGCATCGGCGACGAGGCGACCACGGTCAGCGCCAAGCAGAAGAAGGACGGCGACGACTTCCGCGACCAGACGGTGGTGACCCGCACCGCCAATGTCGTCATCACCCTCCAGTACGACGGCGCGGGCTATGAGACCGCCAAGGCCCCGGACGCGGCCGCACTGCTCAAGGACGCCAAGTCCGCCGCCAAGGAGGCCGTCGGTGCCATCGCGAAGGGCACGTCGAGCGGCGTCTGACCGACCGACACGACCCCTTCCCGCCCGCGCACCTTGACGTGTATGCGACGCTGTGGCGGCTGTTGTTGAGGACGGGGAGGGGTCGCGGGTGGCCGCGATGCAACTGACACGGATGCACCGAATACTGGCCGGCGTGGTCGTCACCGGAGCGGTGGTGATCGCGGGGATCGGCTTCGCCGGTTCCTACGCCGCGGTGCGCGATCTCGCCCTCGACAAGGGCTTCGGCAGGTTTGCCAATGTCTTCCCGATCGGTATCGACGCGGGGATCGTGGTCCTGCTCGCACTGGATCTGCTGCTCACCTGGATCCGCATTCCCTTCCCGCTGCTGCGCCAGACCGCCTGGCTGCTGACCGCGGCCACGATCGCCTTCAACGGCGCGGCCGCCTGGCCGGACCCGGTCGGCGTCGGCATGCATGCCGTGATCCCGATCCTCTTCGTCGTCTCCGTCGAGGCCGCCCGGCACGCGGTCGGCCGGATCGCCGACATCACCGCCGACCGGCACATGGAGTCGGTCCGCATCACCCGCTGGCTGCTCGCGCCGATCCCCACCTTCCGGCTGTGGCGCCGGATGAAGCTGTGGGAGCTGCGCAGCTACGAGGAGGTCATCAGGCTGGAGCAGGACCGGCTGGTCTACCAGGCCCGGCTGCGGGCCCGCTACGGACGCGCCTGGCGCCGCAAGGCCCCCGTGGAGTCGCTGATGCCGCTGCGGCTGGCGCGGTACGGGGTGCCGCTGGCGGACACCGCACCGGCCGGGCTCGCGGCGGCCGGTCTCGACCCGACCGCGGTGTCGGCCACCGCGCTCCCTCCGGGCCGGACGGACCGGGCGGGCGAGCCGGGGGCGCAGAGCGCGTCCCCGGAGGCCCAGCCGGGCCCGTACGGCCCGCCCGGGGCCCTGGCCGGTGGGGGCCCGCAGCAGCACCCGGAACAGCCCCAGACGCAGGAGCTGCCGCTCTCACTGCCCCTGCCGGTGTACCAGCAGCCCGGCGGGCAGCAGGGCCACGACGGGCGGAACGCCGTGCCCTTCGACCCGGCCGCCACCCACCCCGCACCGGTCGAGCAGCAGGCACAGCAACCCCAGCAGCTCCAAGAGCCACAGCAGCCGCAGCAGCTCCAGCCGGAGTACCAGCAGGTCCCGGGCCAGGCGGCGCAGCCCGAGCAGCTGCCCCAGCAGCCGCAGCCGCAACAGGCACAGCCCCAGCTCCAACAGCACCAGCTGACCGTGCCCGTCGGGCCCGGCGGCCGGGTGCGGCCGCTCGGCGGCGAGGGCCTGGGCAGCCAGCAGGGCGTGTACGTACCGGAGCAGCGCGAGCCCGAGCGCTACGCATACGAGGAGCAGCCGGGGCAGCCGATGAACCAGCTGCCGGACGATGTGCCGCGCGAGGAGGTCTACTACGCGACCTTCCGCCAGTTCCTCGCCGACCACAGCCGGTACCCCTCCGCGTACCAGTTCGGGCAGCGGCTGCGGGAGACGTACGGCGTGAACGACCTCAGCAACAGCGAGCTGGCCGCGTACGTGGACGACTTCAAGGAGCGCGTCCGCCTGGAGCGCGAGGCCATTCCGTAAACGCCGAGGGCGCCGGGCGGGGGCCGTGAGGCCACCCGCCCGGCGCCCTGGAGCGGAGAGCGGCTGATACGAGCGGAACGCTCAGGCCGCGAGCAGCTTGCGCACCCGGTCCGCCCCCACCGCCAGCAGCAGCGTGGGCAGCCGCGGGCCGGTGTCCCGCCCGACCAGCAGGGTGTAGAGCAGCGCGAAGAAGGACCGCTGGGCGACCTTCAGCTCCGGTGTCGGCTTGGCCTCCGGCGGCAGCCCCGCCTGGATCTTGGGCACCCCGTAGACCAGCGTGGTGAGACCGTCCAGCGACCAGTGGTCGTCCAGGCGGTCGAGCAGCAGCCGCAGCGACTCGCGCTCGGTGTCGCCCAGCGCGGCCAGCCGCTCGGTGTCCGGCTCGTCCCGCACGCGGGTGCGCTGGTCGGCCGGGACCTGGGTGGTGATCCAGCGCTCGGCCTTGTCGAGCCGGGGCCGGGTCTCCTCCAGGGACTTCACCGGGTTCTCGGGGTCGAGGTCGCTGAGGATGCGCAGGGTCTGCTCATCATGGCCGGTGGTGATGTCCACCACCGAGGCCAGCGTGCGGTACGGCAGCGGGCGCGGGGTGCTCGGCAGCTCGCCCGAGGCGGTGCGGGTCGCGCGGCTGTACGCGGCCGCGTCGGCGGGCTGGGCCGTGGACTCGGTGATCTTGCGCTCCAGCGCGTCCCACTCGTCGTAGGTCCGCTGGATCTCCTGGTCGAAGGCGATCTTGAAGGACTGGTTGGGCCGACGGCGGGCGTACAGCCAGCGCAGCAGCGGCGCCTCCATGATCTCCAGGGCATCGGCCGGGGTGGGCACACCGCCCTTGGAGGAGGACATCTTGGCCATGCCGCTGATGCCCACGAAGGCGTACATCGGGCCGATGGGCTGCTCCCCGCCGAAGACCTCGCGGACGATCTGGCCGCCGACCACGAAGGACGAGCCCGGCGAGGAGTGGTCGACGCCCGAGGGCTCGAAGATCACGCCCTCGTAGGCCCAGCGCATCGGCCAGTCGACCTTCCAGACCAGCTTGCCGTGGTTGTGCTCGCTCAAGCGGACGGTCTCGCCGTGGCCGCACACACAGGTGTAGGCCAGCTCGGTGGTCTCGTCGTCGTACGAGGTCACCGTGGTCAGATCGCGCTCGCAGACCGAGCAGTACGGCTTGTACGGGTAGTAGCCCCCGGCGCCCGCGCTGCCGTCGTCCTCGGCGGCCGCGCCCGAGCCCTCGGCGGCGGCCAGCTCGGCCTCGTCGACCGGCTTCTGCTGCTGCTTGGCAGGCTTCTTCGCGGCGGCCTTTTCCTTAGTGCGGTACCGGTCGAGGACGGCGTCGATCTCCCGGCGGTGGCGCATCGCGTGCAGGATCTGCTCGCGGTACGCCCCCGAGGTGTACATCTCCGTCTGGCTGATGGGGTGGAACTCGATGCCCATCTCCCGCAGCGCCTCGGCCATCGGCGCCTTGAAGTGCTCCGCCCAGTTCGCATACGGCGACCCGGGCGGGGCCGGGACCGAGGTGAGCGGCTTGCCGATGTGCTCGGACCAGGAGGGGTCGATCCCGGCCGGAACCTTGCGGTACCGGTCGTAGTCGTCCCAGGACAGGATGTGAACGCATTCATAGCCCCGGCGCCGGATCTCGTCGGCGACCAGGTGCGGGGTCATGACCTCGCGCAGATTGCCGAGGTGGATCGGGCCGGACGGGCTGAGGCCCGAGGCGCAGACGACAGGTTTGCCCGGGGCGCGGCGCTCCGCCTCGGCAATGACCTCGTCGGCGAATCGGGAGACCCAGTCGGTCTCGGTGCTCTGAGCCACGGTCGGCACTTCCTTCCTAGCGGTCATGGCACCGCCCATTGTCCCAGACGGAACGGACCCCTCCGGAGTTACCCACAGGGTCGGCCCTGAGGTGCCCACCGCGCCTCCCGGTGGCCCCGGGTTATCCACAGGCCGGGGAAATCGCTGGACCCGCCGTGAAATACTGGGTTGGCCCATACCACCACTATCGGAATGGCACCTCATCCATGGCATCGGTCCCTTCTCTCGCCGCTACAGTCCATCAGCGCGTCGCGGACGCCCTCTCGGCTGCCCTGCCGGAGGCCGGCTCCGCGGACCCGCTGCTGCGACGAAGCGACCGGGCCGATTTCCAGGCCAACGGAATGCTGGCGCTGGCCAAGAAGCTCAAGGGAAACCCCCGTGAGCTGGCGTCCAAGGTCGTCTCGCACCTTCCGGTCGCCGCCACCTCGGCCGACCCCGATCCGGTGATCGAGGACATCGAGGTCTCCGGCCCCGGCTTCCTCAACATCACGATCGCCGACTCCGCGATCACCGCGACGCTCGCCGCCCGCGCCGCCGACGACCGCCTCGGTGTGCCGCGCGCGGATTCGCCCGGCACCACCGTGATCGACTACGCCCAGCCCAATGTGGCCAAGGAGATGCACGTCGGCCATCTGCGCTCGGCCGTGATCGGCGACGCGGTGGTGCGGATCCTGGAGTTCGCGGGCGAGCAGGTGGTCCGCCGCCACCACATCGGCGACTGGGGCACCCAGTTCGGCATGCTCATCCAGTATCTGATCGAGCACCCGCATGAGCTGGACCACAAGGACGCGGCCTCCGGCCAGGAGGCCATGTCCAACCTCAACCGGCTCTACAAGGCCGCGCGGGCGCTCTTCGACTCCGACGAGGAGTTCAAGGAGCGGTCCCGGCGGCGGGTGGTCGATCTCCAGGCGGGCGACGAGGAAACCATCGCCCTGTGGCGGAAGTTCGTCGACGAGTCGAAGATCTACTTCTACTCGGTCTTCGACAAGCTGGACATCGAGATCCACGACCCCGATGTGGTCGGCGAGTCGGGTTACAACGACATGCTGGCCGAGACCTCCCGGCTGCTGGAGGAGTCCGGCGTCGCCGTTCGCTCCGAGGGTGCGCTGTGCGTCTTCTTCGACGACGTCAAGGGCCCCGAGGGCAAGCCGGTGCCGCTGATCGTCCAGAAGTCCGACGGCGGCTTCGGCTATGCGGCCACCGACCTCTCCGCGATCCGCGACCGGGTGCAGCACCTGAAGGCCGACACTCTGCTGTATGTGGTGGACGCCCGTCAGTCGCTGCACTTCAAGATGGTCTTCGAGACCGCCCGCCGGATCGGCTGGCTCAATGATCAGGTGCACGCCGTCCAGCTCGCCTTCGGCACCGTCCTGGGCAAGGACGGCAAGCCGTTCAAGACCCGCGCGGGCGAGACGGTGCGGCTCGAGGACCTGCTGGACGAGGCCACCGAGCGGGCCGCGGCCGTGGTCCGGGAGAAGAGCGAGAAGCTGGGCCTCACGGAGGAGGAGATCCTCGAGCGCGGCGCCCAGGTCGGCATCGGCGCGGTGAAGTACGCGGATCTGTCCACCTCCGCATCGCGCGACTACAAGTTCGACCTCGACCAGATGGTCTCGCTCAACGGCGACACCTCGGTCTACCTCCAGTACGCGTACGCCCGGATCCAGTCGATCCTGCGCCGCGCCGGGGAGGGGCAGCGGCCGCTGGCCCACCCCGAGCTTCGGCTGGCCCCGGCCGAGCGGGCGCTGGGCCTGCACCTCGACCAGTTCGGGGAGACGCTGCGCGAGGTGGCCGCCGGGTTCGAGCCGCACAAGCTGGCCGGGTATCTCTACCAGCTGGCCTCGCTCTACACGACCTTCTACGACCAGTGCCCGGTCCTGAAGGCGGAGGGCGGCCCGGCCCAGGTGGAGAACCGCCTCTTCCTGTGCGACATCACGGCGCGGACGCTGCGGCAGGGCATGACCCTGCTGGGCATCCGCACCCCCGAGCGCCTCTGAGCCCGCTGAAGCGCGCGGTGCCCCGCCCCGGCAAGAGGGGGCGGGGCACCGCGCGTTCTCAGGACCCCTGTGCGTCCATCACTGTGCGTCCATCAGGACCTCTGTGCGTCCATCACAACGGCTGTGCGCCCCTCGGGACCACCGCGCGTCCATCGGCGGATCGGCGGCTCTTCGCGTTCATGACCGGCAGAACACATCGCGCTCCGGCCGCTCACCGGTCAGCAGGAAGGCGGTCACCTTCCGGTCCGCGCAGGCGCTGCCGTCGTTCTCCACATAGGCCGCGCCATGCCCCATCGCGTCCACGCTGACCATCCGGGCCCGGTCCCCATAAGCGCGCCGTAGATTGAGCGCCCCGCTGTACGGGGTGGCCACATCCCGCTTGTTCTGCACCAGCAGTACGTTCGACGGCCCCTGATCGGTGATCCGCACCGGCTTGTCCCGCGGCTTGTCATGCCAGAACGAGCACGGTGTGACGTTCACCGGCATGCCCGCCGTCAGCGGGTGGCTCTTACGGCTGGCGGCGACGTCCCGCGCGTAGTCGGGCAGGGAGGTGGGCCACTCCACGTCGTTGCAGATGGTCGCGAGGGACACGGCCATGGCGTCCTGAGGGGGCTCGGACGGTGCCTCGCCGGGCGCCTCGCCCGCGTCCGCGTCGACGATCAGCCTGGCCAGGCCCTCGAAGTCGTCCCGGGAGTAGAGGGCGTTCAGCACGCTCTGGCGCAGCGCGTTGCCGTTCAGCTCGGGCGGGTTGGCGCCGGGCCACGGCAGCGGCTTCGCGTCCAGCCGGGCGGCGAGGTCCAGGACCCTCGCGCGCACCCCGTCGGGGGTCCGGGCGAGCCGGACGGGGCTGTCGGGGCCGGAGGCCCAGGCGGCGAAGTCGGGGAAGGTGTCCTCGACGCCGACCGCGTAGTTCGCCAGCCAGCCGCGCTCCACCCGCTCGGGGTCCGGGTCGTCATTGCTGTCCAGCACCCAGCGGTCGGTGTGCTCGGGGAAGAGCTGCGCGTAGACGGAGCCCACATACGTCCCGTAGGAGACGCCCCAGGCGGACAGCTTCCGCTCGCCGAGCGCCCGGCGGACGCTGTCGATGTCCCGGGCCTCGTTGACGGTGCTGATGGTGCGCAGCAGTTCGCCGCCGTTGCGAGCGCAGGTGTCGGCCATGCGGCGGCCGGTGGCGATGTTCGTCGTGATGTCGCCGCCGGGGGCGGGCCACGGGCGGGAGGCGAGCAGCGACAGATCGGCGGCGTCCAGCTCGCAGCCGGTGTGCGTGGACCGCCCCATGCCGCGCGGGTCGAAGCTCACGATGTCGTACGCGTCCCGCACCGGCTTCGGCAGCCGCTTGCCGAGTGTGGTGGGCCGGTCAAGACCCGGCGATCCGGGGCCGCCCGGGATCAGCAGCAGGGTGCCCCGGCGGGCCCGCGGCCGCTCGCTGGGGATGCGGGAGACGGCGAGCGAGATCCGCTTCCCGCCGGGGTCGCGGTAGTCCTGCGGTACCTTCACCGCG
Source organism: Streptomyces malaysiensis subsp. malaysiensis (assembly GCF_040653035.1). Lineage (NCBI taxonomy): Bacteria > Bacillati > Actinomycetota > Actinomycetes > Kitasatosporales > Streptomycetaceae > Streptomyces > Streptomyces malaysiensis. Next base: position 20,858 of record NZ_JBEZNG010000009.1, on the reverse strand, counting down.
GCGCATTCCTGGCGGGGGTCGAGCCCGGTGCCCGGACAGGGCCCCCAGTCGAGGGCGGTGGCGGTCGGATCGGCGGGCGGTCCCGGTGTCGCGTCCGCGGACGCGACACCGAGGAGGGATGCGGTGGCGGCGGTGGCGAGGGCCAGCGCCGCGGTTCTGCCGGTCGTCGGTCTCATGGGGAACAAGCCTGGTCGAACCGGTATCCCCGGCCCATCCGGGCAACCGGCCGACCCGTCCGGGGGATAACCCCCCGACGGCCCGTCAGGCGTACGGGCACGCACGTGGCATTCACGACACATTTCCCGGACCTGGACAACCTCTCCCCGTCCCGGCCCGTCCAACCCCGTGAATCACCTGTCATCTACAGACCATTGGGGGCTCGACCATGCGACGGTGGGGGACCGCGCTCGCGGCGATGGCGCTCGCGGGCGGCGCGCTGGCGGCGACGGCGGGGACGGCGGGGGCCGTCACACCGACGGCGGCCAAGGCGGCGGCCAAGGCGGCGGCCGCCTGTGAGACCGGCTGGGGCAGCGGCGAGAAGACGGCCGCTCCGGCGGGGCACGCGCCGCTGGAGAACATCAGGACCGGGCGGCACACGTGCTACGACCGCATCGTGTTCGACGTGAAGGGCGCCACGGCCGCCGATCGCGTCGGCTACCGCGTGGAGTACGTGGACGCCCTGCACCAGGACGGCTCGGGCGAGGAGATCCCGGTCAGCGGCGGGGCGATCCTGGACATCCATGTGTCCGCGCCCAGCTACGACCCGGGGACCGGCGGGGAGTCGTATCCCGGGCGGGCGCGCAAGCCGCTGCCGGGGGTGGACATCGACGGCTACCAGACCTTCCGGGACACCCGCTTCGGCGCCAGCTTCGAGGGTGAGACCCAGGTCGGCCTCGGGGTGCGCGCACGGCTGCCGTTCCGGGTCTTCCAGACGGACGGGCATGTCGTGGTGGATGTGGCGCACTCGTGGAACGCGGTGCGCTGAGCGGGCCGGAGCCACGGCGAAGGGCCTGCCCCGCGAACCCGATGAGGTGCGCGGGGCAGGCCCTTCGTATGCGGCGAGCCCGCCGCGTACGGCTACTTGGTGAAGCCGTAGTTCATCAGCTTCTTCGCGTCCGCGGTGCGGTTGTCCACCGAGGAGGAGGCGAGGACGGTGCCGATGACCGTCTTCCCGTCCCGGGTGGCGGCGAAGACCAGGCAGTACTTGGCCTCGGGGCCCGAGCCGGTCTTGACGCCGATGGTGCCCGAGTAGCTGCCCAGCAGGGTGTTGGTGTTGGTCCACGACATGTAGCGGTAGCCACCGCTCTTCGTGGTCACCTTCTGCTTGGTCGACTTCGTCTTCACGACCGTGCGGAACGTGGAGTACTTCATCGCGCTGCTGGCGAGCTTGGTCAGATCGCGCGGCGTCGAGTAGTTGGCGCCGTGCCCGATGCCGTCGAACGAGTCGAAGTGGGTGTTCGTCAGTCCGAGGGACTTGGCGGTGGTGTTCATCTTGCCGATGAACGACTTGACCCGCGCCGCCCGGGTGGAACCGGTGCCGAACTTGTCCGCCAGCGCGTACGCCGCGTCACAGCCGGACGGGAGCATCAGCCCGTACAGCAGCTGGCGGACGGTGACCTTGTCGCCGACGATCAGCTTGGCCGAGGAGGCCCAGTTGTTGTCGACGATGTAGTCGCTGTACGCCTTCTGGACCGTGACCTTGGCGTCGAGGTTGAGGTTCGACTGTGCGAGCACCACCCGAGCGGTCATGATCTTGGTGGTGGAGCCGGTGGAACGACGGGTGTCAGCGGCCTTGGTGAACAGGCTCTTCCCGGTGCCGTTGTTCATCACGTACCCGCCCTGGGCGGTGATCGTGGGAGTAGCGGTCGTCGCGGCCTGCGCGGAGGCGGTGAACGCCCCCGCCGTCAGCACGGCTCCAGCGGTGATCGCGACCGCGGATACGCGACGAAGTCCCTTCATGCCGGTTTTCAACGTGAATATCTCCAAATGCCCCTGGCCGGCGGCCGCATCACAGGGCCGCTCCCTGATCAGACATACGAGAGGGCCCGATGGATGTGCTCTCTGCCGAGATTTCCCGCGAATTCCCCCGCGCGGGCATCCGGGGGCCGCCCACTCGGCGGCGCCGGCGCCCCGTCCGCGCATCCGTATCCCGTGAATCCCGCGCCCGTAAATCCCGCGCCCTTACGTCCGGCACCCCCGTAAGTCCCCCGGGCCCGCGGTCCCGTAAGATCCCCGAAATCGCCGAAAGTGCCCGCTATGACTCCCCAGCAACTCCTCGAGCGCGCTCAGCGCCTGGCCGACGCAGGCGGCCGCCGTCTGCTCGGCATCGCCGGACCGCCCGGGGCCGGTAAGACCACCCTCGCCGAATACCTGGTCGAGGCCCTCGGCGCCGACCGGGCCGTCCTGGTGCCGATGGACGGCTTCCACCTCGCCGACGCCGAGCTGCGCAGGCTCGGCCTGACCGGCCGCAAGGGCGCACCGGAGACCTTCGACCCTTACGGCTATGCCGCGCTGCTGCGGCGGCTGCGGGCGCCGCGCGCCGAGGAGGTCGTCTACGCCCCGGGGTTCGACCGCGAGCTCGAACAGCCGGTCGCGGGCTCCATCCCGGTGGCGCCGGAGATCCCGCTGGTGATCACCGAGGGGAACTATCTGCTGCTGGACGAGGCGCCCTGGCTCCCGGTGCGCGAGCTGCTGGACGAGACCTGGTGGGTCGACCTGGACACCGAGGAGCGGGTGCGCCGGCTGATCGACCGCCATGAGCGGTTCGGCAAGGCGCGCGACGAGGCCGAGCGCTTCGTCCTCGCCTCCGACGAGGCCAACGCCCGGCTGGTCGCCCCCGGGCGGGCGGCCGCCGACTTCGTGGTCAGGCGCCGATGACGACCGGCGCCCTCAGCCACGGAGCCGGTGAGCCGCTCAGTCACCGACGCTCAGTCGCCGACACCGAGGTGACCGACACCGAGTGACCGAGCTGCTCAGCGCGGTGCCACTCCCGCGGTGCTACTCCCGCGGTGCCACTCCCCGCGGTTCAGCCGCCGCGCGACCTCCGTCGCCCAGTACGTGAGGATCATCCCCGCGCCAGCGCGCCGCACCGAGGTCAGCGTCTCCATGATCGCGCGGTCGCGGTCGATCCAGCCGTTGGCCGCGGCCGCCTCGACCATCGCGTACTCACCGGAGATCTGGTACGCGGCCACCGGCACGTCCACGGCGTCGGCGATCTGCCGCAGGATGTCCAGATACGGCAGGGCCGGCTTCACCATGACCATGTCCGCGCCCTCGGCCAGGTCCAGCTCCAGCTCGCGCAGGGACTCCCGGGCGTTGGCCGGGTCCTGCTGGTAGGTCTTGCGGTCGCCCTTCAGCGACGAGCCCACCGCCTCGCGGAACGGACCGTAGAAGGCGGAGGAGTACTTCGCGGTGTAGGCGAGGATCGAGATGTCCTGGTGCCCGGCGCCGTCCAGCGCCTCACGGATCACCCGGACCTGCCCGTCCATCATTCCGCTGGGGCCCACGGTGTGGACGCCCGCGTCGGCCTGGACGCGGGCCATCTCCGCGTACCGCTCCAGCGTGGCGTCGTTGTCCACCCGGCCCTCGGCGTCCAGGACCCCGCAGTGGCCGTGGTCGGTGTGCTCGTCCAGGCACAGATCGGACATGATCACGAGGTCGTCGCCGACCTCGGCGCGCACGTCCCGGATGGCCTGCTGAAGGATCCCGTCCGGGTCGGTGCCGGGGGTGCCGACGGCGTCCTTCTTGGACTCCTCAGGCACTCCGAAGAGCATGATCCCGCCGACCCCCGCGGCGACCGCCTCGGCCGCCGCCTTCCGCAGGGTGTCCCGGCTGTGCTGGACGACGCCCGGCATCGACTCCAGCGGCACCGGCTCGGTCACGCCCTCGCGGACGAACGCGGGCAGGATCAGCTCCGCCGGGTGCAGCCGGGTCTCCGCGACCATGCGCCGCATCGCGGGCGTGGTGCGCAGCCGGCGCGGCCGCGCACCGGGGAAACTGCCGTACGTGGTGCTCAAGAGCGTGCCCTCCTCCGCGAACCGGGCCGTCGCTCGCTCGGGCGGGTGACCTGCTCCCCGGCCTCGATCGCGGCCTGGCGCCGCGCCGCCCCGAAGTCGGCGAGCGCCTCGGCCAGCTTGAGCACCGAGGGCTCGGGCGACAGCACGTCCACCCGCAGGCCGTGCTCCTCCGCGGTCTTCGCGGTGGCCGGGCCGATACAGGCGATGACAGTGACATTGTGCGGCTTGCCCGCGATGCCGACGAGGTTCCGCACGGTGGACGACGAGGTGAAGAGCACCGCGTCGAACCCGCCGCCCTTGATGGCCTCACGGGTCTCGGCCGGCGGCGGCGAGGCGCGCACGGTGCGGTACGCGGTCACGTCGTCGACCTCCCAGCCCAGCTCGATCAGCCCGGCGACCAGGGTCTCGGTGGCGATGTCGGCACGCGGCAGGAAGACCCGGTCGATCGGGTCGAAGACCGGGTCGTACGGCGGCCAGTCCTCCAGCAGCCCGGCCGCGGACTGCTCACCGCTGGGCACCAGATCCGGCTTCACCCCGAAGTCGATCAGCGACCTCGCGGTCTGCTCGCCCACCGCGGCGACCTTGATCCCGGCGAACGCGCGGGCGTCGAGCCCGTACTCCTCGAACTTCTCCCGCACCGCCTTGACCGCGTTGACCGAGGTGAAGGCGATCCACTCATAGCGCCCGGTGACCAGGCCCTTGACCGCGCGCTCCATCTGCTGCGGGGTGCGCGGCGGCTCCACGGCGATCGTCGGCACCTCGCTGGGCACCGCGCCGTAACCGCGCAGCTGGTCCGAGAGCGAGGCGGCCTGCTCCTTGGTGCGCGGCACCAGTACCTTCCAGCCGAACAGCGGCTTGGACTCGAACCAAGACAGCTGATCGCGCTTACCGGCCGCGCTCTGCTCCCCGACCACGGCTATCACCGACTGCCCGCCCTGCGGCGACGGCAGCACCTTCGCCGCCTTCAGCACCTGGGCGATGGTCCCCAGCGTCGCGGACCAGGTCCGCTGGCGGGTGGTGGTGCCGGCGACGGTGACGGTGAGCGGGGTGTCCGGCTTACGGCCCGCGGCCACCAGCTCCCCCGCGGCGGCGGCCACCGTCTCCAGGGTCGCGGAGACCACGGCGGTCGCGTCGGACGAGCCGATCTCGCTCCAGCAGCGCTCATCGGCGGTCAGCGCGTCCACGAAGCGCACATCGGCGCTGTGGGCGTACCGCAGCGGCACCCCCGCGTAGGCGGGCACGCCCACCGCGGCGGCCACACCGGGCACCACCTCGAAGACGATGCCCTCGGCGGCGCAGGCGAGCATCTCGTCGGCGGCGTATCCGTCGAGGCCGGGGTCGCCCGCGACCGCGCGGACGACCCGCTTGCCGCCGCGCGCGGCTGTCATGACAAGATTGGCGCTGTCCCGGAGTACCGGGACGGTGGCGGTGCCTGATGACCCATCAGTGTCCGCCTGCCGCGGCGTGCCCTGAGCGTCCGCGGCCACGCCCGGCCTGACGTGACTGCGCACCACGTCGAGCACTTGAGGGTCGGCGATCAGTACGTCAGCGGCGGCCAGAGCCTCCACGGCGCGCAAGGTCAGCAGGCCCGGATCTCCGGGGCCGGCACCGAGAAAGGTGACGTGTCCGCAGCCGGGGTGATTCGGGGCGTTGGGGTTCAAAGTGCTCGCTCCCCCATAAGACCGGCCGCACCCTTGGCGAGCATCTCGGCCGCGAGTACGCGACCGAGGTCCGCGGCGTCGCCGGGCGACGCGGGTACGGGACCGGTGGTGGACAGCTGCACCAGCGTCGTGCCGTCGAGCGTGCCGACGACGCCGCGCAGGCGCATTTCGGTGACAACCTGACCGTCGCCCAACAGGTCGGCCAGCGCCCCCACGGGTGCGCTGCAACCGGCCTCCAGGGCGGCGAGCAGGGAACGCTCGGCGGTCACGGCGACCCGTGTGTACGGGTCGTCGATCTCGGCGAGCCGGGCAGCGAGCGAGGCGCTGGACGCGGCGCACTCCACTGCCAGGGCCCCCTGGCCGGGGGCGGGCAAAACATGGTCGGCATCGAGCAGCTCGGTCGCCTCGCCGATCCGCCCCAGCCGGGTCAGACCGGCGGCGGCGAGCACCACGGCGTCCAGCCGCCCGGACCGGACGTAGCCGATACGGGTGCCGACATTGCCGCGTATCGGCACGGTCTCGATGTCGAGGCCGAGGGAGCGGGCCCATGCGTTCAGCTGGGCCGCGCGGCGCGGGGATCCGGTGCCTATCCGGGCCCCCGGCGGAAGCTGGGCGAAGGTGAGCCCGTCCCGGGCGATCAGCGCGTCGCGCGGGTCCTCGCGGCGCGGCACGGCGGCCAGCGCGAGCCCCTCAGGCTCCGCGGTGGGAAGGTCCTTCAGCGAGTGCACGGCCAGGTCGATCTCACCGCGCAGCAGCGCCTCGCGCAGCGCCGAGACAAAGACACCGGCGCCGCCGATCTGGGCGAGGTGCTCCCGCGAGGTGTCGCCGTACGTGGTGATCTCGACCAGTTCGACGGGGCGCCCGGTGACGTCCCGCACCAGATCCGCGACCAGGCCGGACTGGGCCATGGCGAGCGCGCTGCGGCGGGTGCCCAGGCGCAGCGGCGGAGCGCCGCCGGAGGCGGCGGGTGAGGGGGTGGCGTTCATGCCCGGCCTCCCTTCGGGTCGTTCGGTCCGGCGGTGCGGGCGGAGCCGTCCGCGCGGCTGACGGCGGCGACCGCCTGCGGATCGAGGTCGAACAGCTCGCGCAGGGCGTCCGCGTAACCGGCGCCTCCCGGAGTGCTCGCGAGCTGCTTGACCCGCACGGTGGGCGCGTGCAGCAGCTTGTCGACGACCCTGCGCACGGTCTGCGTGATCTCGGCGCGCTGCTTGTCGTCCAGATCGGGAAGGCGCCCGTCGAGGCGGGCGATCTCGCTGGCGACGACGTCCGCAGCCATGGTACGCAGCGCGACCACGGTCGGGGTGATATGCGCGGCACGCTGGGCCGCCCCGAAGGCGGCCACCTCCTCGGAGACGATGGCCCGCACCTTGTCCACGTCGGTGGCCATCGCCCCGGCGGACGAGCCCGGCTCCCCGGACGGCTCGGCGGCCGCCTCGGCGAGGGACTCTATGTCGACCAGGTGCAGCCCCTCGGCGCGGTGCGCCGCGGCGTCGATGTCGCGCGGCATCGCCAGGTCCAGCAGCGAGACGTCCGCCGCCGCGGGGTGGGCCCCGGGCGGACAGGCGGCGCGCTGGGCGAGCGCGGTGCGCAGCTCGGCGGCGGTCAGGACCAGACCGGTCGCGCCCGTACAGGACACCACGATGTCGGCGTGCGGCAGCTCGGCGGAGACCCGGTCCCGGGGCACGGCGCGGGCCACCAGACTCCCGCGCAACGTTTCCTCACCCACTGCGCTGACCGCGGCCGGGGTGGCCGCGTGCTGCTCGGCCAGGGACTCGGCCAGGCGCAGGGCCCGCTCCAACGTCCTGTTGGCGATCACCAGTTCTGCCACCCCGGCGCGGGCGAGCGTCGCCGCCGCAAGCGAGGACATCGAACCGGCGCCGATCACCAGGGCCCGCTTGCCCCGGGCCCACTCCGCCACCGGCGCGCCCTGGGCCAGCTGCTCCAGGCCGAAGGTGACCAGCGACTGGCCCGCCCGGTCGATACCGGTCTCGCTGTGGGCCCGCTTGCCGACCCGCAGCGCCTGCTGGAAGAGATCGTTCAGCAGCCGCCCGGCGGTGTGCAGCTCCTGCCCCAGCGCGAGCGCGTCCTTGATCTGGCCGAGGATCTGGCCCTCGCCGACGACCATCGAATCCAGCCCGCAGGCCACCGAGAACAGGTGGTGGACGGCCCGGTCCTCGTAGTGGACGTAGAGATACGGGGTGAGCTCGTCCAGTCCGACGCCGGTGTGCTGGGCGAGCAGGGTGGACAGCTCGGCGACCCCGGCGTGGAACTTGTCCACATCGGCGTAGAGCTCGATGCGGTTGCAGGTGGCCAGCACCGCGGCCTCGGTGGCGGGCTCGGCGGCGAGGGTGTCCTGCACCAGCTTCGCCTGCTCGTCCCCCACCAGGGAGGCGCGCTCCAGCACGCTCACGGGCGCGCTGCGGTGGCTCAGTCCGACGACGAGGAGACTCATGCCGGCATCACGGCGGGCACGTCCCCGTCAGGTCCTTGCCGACCGCTGTCGGCGCCGGGAGCGCCGGGGGGTGCGCGGTGGGGCGACACGGGCGGCGGGGACACGGCCCCCGCGCCCTCATCGGGGGCGGCGACCTCCTCGCCCGCCTTGCGCTGCTCGTGGAAGGCGAGGATCTGGAGCTCGATCGAGAGATCGACCTTGCGCACGTCCACCCCGTCCGGAACGGACAGCACGGTGGGCGCGAAGTTGAGGATCGAGGTGATCCCGGCGGCCACGAGCCGGTCGCAGACCTGCTGGGCCGCGCCCGCCGGGGTGGCGATGACGCCGATCGAGACCCCGTTGTCCGTGATGATCTTCTCTAGCTCGTCGGTGTGCTGCACCGGGATGCCCGCGACCGGCTTCCCGGCCATGGCGGGATCGGCGTCGATCAGCGCGGCGACCCGGAAACCGCGGGAGGCGAAGCCGCCGTAGTTGGCGAGCGCGGCGCCGAGGTTACCGATACCGACGATCACAACCGGCCAGTCCTGGGTGAGCCCGAGCTCCCGCGAGATCTGGTAGACGAGGTACTCCACGTCGTAGCCGACACCGCGGGTGCCGTACGAACCGAGATAGGAGAAGTCCTTGCGCAGCTTGGCCGAATTGACGCCGGCCGCCGTGGCCAGCTCCTCCGAGGACACCGTGGGCACCGAGCGCTCCGAGAGCGCGGTCAGGGCCCGCAGATACAGCGGTAGCCGGGCGACGGTGGCCTCGGGGATCCCTCGGCTGCGGGTCGCCGGTCGGTGAGTTCGGCCAGTTGCCACGGTGCTCCTGCGGGTAGAGCGAGGCTGCGGGCGGCCGGGTGTTTCATGACCGCCCCATCGACAGCAGGCTATGTCTTTGTGAACGCGTGCACAAAGATGGTGTCCGCTTTGTCCTTGCAAAGTGACCGGTGTCACGCGCGTTTTCGGGCCAGCCGCGGAACCACTACCTGCGTCGCACCGTTCCCGGCGGGCACGCTCGTACCCCTGGACCGCCGACCGGAGCACAGGCGCTCACTCCTCACCTTTTTACCCCCGGACAGCAACAAAACGCCCACGATCGTAATCGACCGAGAGCCCACTTCCGAACTCGTCGGGAGCGGCCCGCCCGCGCGAGGGGGCATGCTTAAGGACATGAGTCCGCTGCTGCGCCGCACCCCGCGGAAGAAGCCCACCGAGCGCACGGTCACGCTGATCGGCAAGCCCGACTGCCACCTGTGCGAGGACGCCGAGGCCGTGATCAAGGAGATCTGCGGGGAACTGGGCACCCCCTGGGAGAAGAAGGACATCACCCAGGACGAGGAGCTCCACCGCGTCTACTGGGAGCAGATCCCGGTGGTGCTCATCGACGGCGAGCAGCACGACTTCTGGCGGGTCGACCCCAAGCGGCTGCGTGCCGCGCTCGGCGGCTGATTCCGGTCCCCCGCGCGGCCTCGCGCGGCCTCCCTTTCGCGCAACCTGAATCGGCCCGACACCCGGGCGTAACGGGATGCCGCCGGAGCGCTGGCTATGCTCGCTGCATGGCCGCACTGGGATGGTTCACCCGACGCCGACGACCCGCCACCGAGCGGAGTGTCCTCGCCGGAGAGGCATCGGCCGAGGCCGCGCGCAAGTCATCGGCCGAGACCCCCGCACCGCAGCCCCCCGCCGAGCCGGAGTTCCCCGTCGTCGGGGACGAGCTGGCCGCCGCCTTCTTCGACCTGGACAACACGGTCATGCAGGGCGCCGCGCTCTTCCACTTCGGCCGCGGCCTCTACAAGCGGCACTTCTTCCGCAAGCGCGAACTCGCCCGCTTCGCATGGCAGCAGACCTGGTTCCGGATGGCCGGGGTCGAGGACCCGGCGCATATGGAGGACGTGCGCAGCAGCGCCCTGTCCATCGTCAAGGGCCACCGGGTCTCCGAGCTGATGTCGATCGGCGAGGAGATCTACGACGAGTACATGGCCGACCGCATCTGGCCCGGCACCCGCGCCCTGGCCCAGGCCCATCTGGACGCCGGGCAGCGGGTCTGGCTGGTGACCGCCGCGCCGGTCGAGACCGCGACGATCATCGCCCGGCGGCTCGGCCTGACCGGGGCGCTGGGCACGGTGGCCGAGTCGGTGGGCGGCATCTACACCGGCCGGCTGGTCGGCGAGCCGCTGCACGGCCCGGCCAAGGCCGAGGCCGTACGGGCGCTGGCGACGGCCGAGGGGCTGGACCTCTCCCGCTGCGCGGCCTACAGCGACTCCTCCAACGACATCCCGATGCTGTCGATCGTGGGTCATCCGTACGCGGTGAATCCGGACAGCGGCCTGCGCAAACACGCCCGTGAGCACGGCTGGCGGCTGCGCGACTACCGCACCGGCCGCAAAGCGGCCAAGATCGGCATCCCGGCGGCGGCCGGGGTGGGCGCGGTGGCGGGCGGTACGGCGGCCGCCGTGGCGCTGCACCGCCGGCGCCGCTGACCGCCCGGCGCCCGCACGCCCGCACCGCTCCCCGGTCCACCGCCGGCCTCCCCTGGCCCGCTTCCGGCCCTCCTCCGACCCCCTCCGACCTCCTGTTGAGCGCCTTCCGGTGTGCTCCTTTCGGGCGGTGCTGACCGCCTGCGTACGACCGTGACCGAGGACGGTCAAAGCTGACCGGTGATCGCGCTCCGTGACGACGTGCCCATCGATACACAGCGTCACCAAGCGAACGCGCCCGCCCTGTTTCGGTCATTCCGCGCTTCCTACCCCACAGCGCCCCCGCCAGTCCCCTTACCGCCGCTTTGTCACAACACGCCACGCAATCGCACAACCCACGTACGGTTCCGGTCAATTAGCGGTACACGTTCGATACTTGACCCGTCGTCAATCCATAACAGAACGAACGGAAACGATGATTTGAGCAACTGAGTGTAGTGCCGCCTGTACGAAGCGTTATTCTCCTTAGACGCAAATCGGTACCCACGCGTCCCTACGGCGGGTGACGGTCCCGTACTGCACGTGATGGAAGCTCTGCCTCTGGGAGTCCCGTGTACCCACACGTCGGGGTTGACGCCTCGGGCCTGGCTACGCTGCGCGCAACGGTCCTCGACTGTCTGCGCGGCTTCGTCCCCACCGCGTATGCCGTCCCCGCCCTCGCCACCCCCCAGCCCGTCAGCCCAGCCGTCGGCACGGTCGACCGCCCCGGCCAGGCCGGTCCGTGCTACGCCCTGGCGGACGGCGGCGCCGCGGTCGGCAGACGCTCCCGCGGCTCCACCTCAACCGCCCGGCGCCCAAGCGCCGACAGCGACAGCCGCCGCATGATGGACCTCGTCGAGCGCGCCCAGGCCGGGGAGGCCGAGGCGTTCGGCAGGCTCTACGACCAGTACGCCGACACGGTCTACCGCTACATCTACTACCGCGTGGGCGGCCGGGCCACGGCCGAGGACCTCACCAGCGAGACGTTCCTGCGGGCCCTGCGCCGCATCGGCACGTTCACCTGGCAGGGCCGCGACTTCGGAGCCTGGCTGGTGACCATCGCCCGCAACCTCGTCGCCGACCACTTCAAGTCCAGCCGCTTCCGGCTGGAGGTCACCACCGGCGAGATGCTGGACGCCAACGAGGTCGAGCGCAGCCCCGAGGACTCCGTCCTCGAATCGCTGTCCAACGCGGCCCTGCTCCAAGCGGTGCGAAAACTCAACCCGCAGCAACAGGAGTGTGTGACGCTCCGCTTCCTCCAGGGCCTCTCGGTCGCCGAGACCGCCCGGGTCATGGGGAAGAACGAGGGCGCGATCAAAACCCTTCAGTACCGGGCCGTCCGCACTCTGGCCCGGCTCCTTCCGGACGACGCCCGCTGACCGCCCGTAGCGCCCCGGCCACGGCCCGTGCGCCCGGCGGCAGGGCCCGTGAGGAGGGCGTAACCCGGGTGCTGCGCCGCTCGTTGTGGGGGATGCAGGCGCCTCGTGGTCGTACCCTGCCCGTGGTCCACTCACTCGATCGGGTGGACGCGCGCATGGCACGGAACCCTCGGGTGTCCTGGGGAGTCGACCGTCACGACGAGAGGAGGTGCCGCCTGTGATCGCGAACGTATCGGCACACCGGCGGGCGAACGCCTTCGCCAAGGCCCTGGAGGCCCTGGAGAGCAACAGCCAGGCCGCCCGGGACGAGACGCCGCAGCAACAGCCAGATTCCTCATCGGCGGAGAGCGCCGAGCGGAGACGGCTGCTGGCCCTGGCGAGCGGGCTGGGCGAGCTGCCGGCACCGACATTGGACCCTGAGGTCCGCGCCACCCAGCGGGCCCAGCTGCTCGCCGCCATGGAGGCGGCCTTCGCCGAGGGCGCGCCGCGCGTGCCGGAGCAGCGCCGCCGCCCCAGCGGCGCCCACCGGGCCAAACCCCCGGTGGCAAGACTCCGCCCCCGTTCCCGCTGGTCCAAGGGGCTCGCGGCCGGGGGGCTCACGGTCGGTGTCGCGGCGGGAGCGTTCGGCGGCGTCGCCGCGGCCAGCTCGAACGCGCTGCCGGGCGACACCCTCTACGGGTTCAAGCGCGGTATGGAAGACCTCAAGCTGGAGATGGCGAACGGCGACGCCGACCGGGGCCGGATCTATCTGGACCAGGCGTCCACGCGGATGAGCGAGGCGCGCCGCCTGATGGAGCGGACCCGCAGCGGCGATCTGGACCATGAGTCGCTGCGGGAGATCCGCCGGGTCCTCGCCGGTATGCACCACGACGCCTCCGAAGGCCACCGGCTGCTGCACCAGGTCTACGAGCGCGACGGCTCGCTCGGCCCGATCCAGCGGCTGTCCACCTTCTCCCAGGCCCACCGCGACGGCTGGAGCCAGCTGCGCGAGCGGCTGCCGATCCAACTGATGGACGTCGGCGACGAGGTGAGCTCGGTCTTCGACGCCATAGACGAAGAGGTCGGCCCGCTGCGGGCATTGCTGCCCACGAAGAGGGAGCAGCAGGGCCAGTCCGGCCACCAGACCGGCAGCGCGCCGCAGCACGCCGGTGGGGTGGACGCGAGCGACCGCGCGGCATCCGCCCCGGCCACCCCGAGCGGCAGCCACACCGGCGAGACCTCGAGCCACCCGCGCCCGTCGTCCACCTCGGCCACCGCCCACGACCAGAGCGGCGGCCTGGTGGGCGGGGCGGGCGATCTGCTGGACCCGCCGCTCGGCGGCGCGAGCCCCACCCCGTCCACGGGCAGGGGCGACCAGGGCAGCAAGCCGCCCCAGCCGGACATCACGATCCCCCCGCTGCTGCCGAATCTGCTGCCGGGCCTGAGCATCGACGGCGACGACACAAGGTGAAAAAACCGGTGGTGGGTGGTGTGCAGGGCACACCACCCACCACCGGACCACCGTCAGAAAACCTGCCTCAGAAGAACACCGACCGCCGCTGCACCAGCAGCTTGGCCCCTCTTCCGGCCGCCCTCGCGTGGCTCGGCCCTGGAGGGCCTCCCCAGCTTCGGCCGAGCTGCGCCGGACTCCGTCCGTCGGGCCGGGTGGCCGCAGCCGCGCCGCCCTCGTCGCCCCCGGCCGGGCAACCCTCAGAAGAACACCGACCGCCGCTGCACCAGCAGCTTATAGAGCGTGTGCTGGATCGTTTCCCGTACCTGGTCGGTCAGGTTGAACATCAGCATCGGATCGTCCGCCGCCTCCGGCGGATACCCGTCCGTGGGGATGGGCTCGCCGAACTGGATGGTCCACTTCGTCGGCAGCGGCACCGCGCCGAGCGCCCCCAGCAGCGGGAAGGTCGGCGTGATCGGGAAGTACGGCAGGCCGAGCAGCCGGGCCAGGGTCTTCGAGTTCCCCACCATCGGGTAGATCTCCTCCGCGCCCACGATCGAGCACGGCACGATCGGCGCCCCCGCGCGCAGCGCCGTCGAGACGAAGCCGCCCCGCCCGAAGCGCTGGAGCTTGTACCGCTCCGAGAACGGCTTGCCGATCCCCTTGAAGCCCTCCGGCATCACCCCGACCACCTCGCCGCGCTCCAGCAGCAGCTGGGCGTCCTCGGCGCAGGCGAGGGTGTGGCCCGCCTTGCGGGCCAGTTCGTTGATGACCGGCAGTACGAAGACCAGGTCGGCGGCGAGCAGCCGCAGATGGCGCTGGGCCGGGTGGTGGTCGTGCACCGCGACCTGGAGCATCAGCCCGTCCAGCGGCAGCACCCCGGAGTGGTTGGCGACGACGAGCGCACCGCCGCTGTCGGGGATGTTCTCGATCCCCTTCACCTCGACCCGGAAGTACTTGTCGGACAGCGGCCGAAGCAGGGACATCAGGACCTGCTCGGTCAGATCGTGGTCGTAGCCGAAGTCGTCGACCTCGTAGTCCCCGGTGATCCGGCGGCGCAGAAAGCTCAGCCCGTGGGCCAGTTTGCGCTCCCAGTCGCCGCTGCCCGGGGCGGGCTTGGGCGAGTCGGGCGGCAGGGGCGGCACGGCCGCGGCCGCCGTCTGGGGGTCCTCGGGCTCCTCGTCGCGCTGCTGCGGTACGGGCTTGAGCGAGCCCTGGGAGCGGCCGCCACGGCCCAGCCGAGGGACCTTCCTCCGGGACCGTGGTTCCTCACCGAACGGAATGACCTTGGCATCCGCCATGGTGGTTGCGCTCCTCACGTCTGGGCGCCGACGGGCAGCACCGCGGCGAGCCGGTCGATGGTACGGGCGAGGGTCTCGGGCGGGAGCAGCCCGGGACCGCGGCTGTGCGCATAGTCCGCGAGGGCGCCGGCGGTGGTGTGCTCGGGTTCGAATCCCAGGGTCTCGCGCATCTGGTTGGTGGCCACGACCCGGCCGTGGGTGAGCAGCCGGATCTGCTCGGGCGAGAAGTCGGTGATGCCGAGGGACCGCAGCGCGGTGCGGGCCCAGCGCAGAGTGGGCAGCAGCAGCGGCAGGGTGGGGCGGCCGAGCCGCCGGGCGGCCTGGGAGAGCAGCAGCACCCCGTCTCCGGCGATGTTGAACGTGCCGCTGTTGAGCGTGGAGCGGCGCGGCTCGGAGGCCGCGATCCGCAGCACCTCGATGGCGTCCTTCTCATGGACGAACTGGAGCCGGGGGTCGTAGCCGATCACGGTGGGCAGCACCGGCAGCGCGAAGTACTCGGCGAGGGGGGAGTCAGCGCACGGCCCCAGGATGTTGGCGAAGCGCAGCACGCAGACCGCGACATCGGGGCGGCGCCGGGCGAAACCGCGCACATATCCCTCGACCTCGACGGTGTCCTTGGCGAAGCCGCCGCTCGGCAGGGATTTGGGCGGGGTGGTCTCGCTGAAGACGGCGGGGTCACGGGGCGCGGAGCCATACACATTGGTGCTGGACTTCACCACCAGCCGCTGCACCGACGGGGCCTTCTGGCAGGCGCCGAGCAGCTGCATGGTGCCGATGACATTGGTCTCCTTGACCGAGGTGCGATTGCCGCGCGCCCCCAGCGGAGTGCCGTTGATATCCATGTGGACGACGGTGTGGACACCGTATTCGGCGAGCAGTTTCCCGATCGTGGGATGACGGATATCGGCCCGGACGAAGTCGGCGCCGCCGAGGTGGTGTTCGGGGGGCACGGCGTCCACGCCGATCACCCGCTCGACATCGGGTTCGCGCTGTATGCGCCGGACGAAACGGCCTCCCAGCCGACGAGCGACTCCGGTGACGAGCACGACCTTTCCCAAGATCAGCGCCTTCCTTCCCACCCTCGTCCGAGCTGGGCTGTGCCGAACACCGTAACCGCTCGATGTTGCACTGTGATGACCACTCGCCGCGCGGTGCGACGTTTTAAGCCGGGGCCAACGGGACGGCCGTGGCGAAGACCGGTGTCATGCACGCGCCGCAGCCCTCCCACCTGCGGTGGAAGGGCTGCGGGACGAACACAGCGTCGCTTGCTTACTTCTTGTTGCGACGCTGGACGCGCGTGCGCTTGAGCAGCTTGCGGTGCTTCTTCTTGGCCATCCGCTTGCGCCGCTTCTTGATAACAGAGCCCACGACTACCCTCGCTCACTTCGATTCACTCGGTGCGGGGCGTCCGAGCCCACACGACCTACATCGGGCCAGCCTACCCGCCGCCGAGCGAACCACGTAATCCGAGGGTCCTCCCCGGGCCCCGGAATGGGCCTAGGCGGACTCCACCCCCACATACGATTCGCGGAGGTATTCATGAACCGCTTGCTCTGGGACCCGGAAAGACCTGCCCACCCGGATCGCCGGCAGATGACCGCTGTGCACCAAGCGGTACACGGTCATCTTGGACACTCGCATCACCGAGGCGACTTCCGCCACGGTCAGAAACTGAACCTCGTTCAGAGGCCGTTCGCCAGCAGCCATGACAACACCTGAACCTTCCGCACATGTCGGGCACCGGCTTCCCCTCCGGTGACTCCTTGTCGCATGCGCGCTCCTCCCCAGGTTAGGGGCGGGTGATGCAAGTGGGGAAGAGGAGTAGCGATCGGACGCCTACTGTGACAGACACGCTCGATTGAGTACATAGCGAGTAATCGGCCGGTAGTAACCAGACCGCACACCGTCATCAAGCGGAACGGCGACGGACACCCGTCCCTCGGCCTCCCCGACGAACAGCGCGGGGTCGTCCGTGTCCCCCAGCCCGATGGCCTCAAAGCCCAGCTGACCTGCTCCGCAGACCCATCCATGGTCCCCGATGACCAGTCCCGGCAGCGGGCCGCCGGACTCCGCGGCACAGCCGAGGGCGACCCGAACCGGGAGCGGCGAATGGCTGTGGGCGCCCGGCTCACTCGCCGTCGGGCGGGCGCCGGGCGCCCGCACCATCGCGACACCTCGTACGTAGGCGAGCTGGTGGGTGCGTACGCCGAACCGCGTCGTTATGTCGATACATCTACCCTCCGCGGGAGTGAGGACACGGCAGCCGGCCGCCGAGAGCGCCGACGCCAACGCGGCGTAGAAACCGAGGAGACGGTGGGGGTGGCCGGTGCCCAGGAGCACGGGGAGCCGGGTCCTGGCGGCGGCGCGCAGCCGGTCCGCGAAGGCATGCAGCGCGGCGATCGTCAGCTCCGGATCGATCACATCCGGCCCCGAAACATTGGCCGGGTCGATCGAAACCCCGCATTTGTCGCCCATCAGGCAGAGCAATTCCATAAAGGACCAGTCGTATTCGGGCTCCAGACCGAGCAGCACCCGGGGGTCCCGGGCGGCGAAAAGCCGATAGCGGCGCAGGCTCTCCTCCCGGCTCGTCGCCACCGGTCCGGCGAGCCGCGCCGCCAGCAGATGCGCGCGCAGCGCGGCGGTACTCAACACGCCATCGATGCTGGCGGACACACCCCGCCGGCCGCCCGGATACGCCGGCAGACCCCACGGTTGGCGTAACGCCCGCTGGATCAGCCCCTCGTGCGGGCGTTCCCGAAAGGCGCCGAGCGGCTTTCCGCGGGGCGATTCACGGAAGCAGCCCGTGGTGCGGGAAGACCGCCCGGCGCGTCGCCAGGATCGCCTGGTCCAGCCGGTCCGCGGGGTCGTACCCGGACTCGGCGAACTCCTGCCAGTTCGGCTCCCGCCCGTCCGTCATCCGCCGCGGCGCGTCCATCCGGGTCCGCCGGTACACCTCCTGCCGCCACTCCTCCGGCACCGGCGTGGTGGCCTCCACCGGCCGCCCCGCCGCGATCGCGACCAGATGCGTCCAGGACCGCGGCACCACGTCCACCACCGCGTAGCCACCGCCCCCGAGCGCGACCCAGCGCCCGTCCGCATGCTCATGCGCCAGCCGGTGGCAGCTCTCCGCGACCGCCCGCTGCGCGTCGACGGTCACCGCCAAGTGGGCCAGCGGGTCCTCCACATGGGTGTCCGCGCCATGCTGGCTCACCAGCACCTGCGGGCGGAACGCCGCAAGCAGCTCCGGCACCACCGCGTGAAAGGCCCGCAGCCAGCCCGCGTCCGAGGTCCCGGCCGGGAGCGCCACATTGACCGCCGAGCCCTCGGCGCCCTCCC
Source organism: Streptomyces malaysiensis subsp. malaysiensis (assembly GCF_040653035.1). NCBI lineage: Bacteria > Bacillati > Actinomycetota > Actinomycetes > Kitasatosporales > Streptomycetaceae > Streptomyces > Streptomyces malaysiensis. The sequence goes on along the minus strand of NZ_JBEZNG010000009.1, from coordinate 2,847 downwards.
CGCCCGCCTCCTCCGGCCAGCCGGTCTGCGGGAACAGGGTCCGGGGGTGCTCGTGCAGCGAGATCGTCAGCACCCGCGGATCGTCCCAGAAGGCGGCCTGCACGCCGTCCCCGTGGTGGACGTCCACATCCACGTAGGCGACCCGCTCCGCCCCCAGCTCCAGCAGCCGGGCGACCGCGAGCGCCGCGTCGTTGTAGACGCAGAACCCCGAAGCGGCCCTGGGCATCGCATGGTGCAGCCCGCCCGAGAAGTTCACCGCGTGCAGCGCCTCTCCGCGCCATACGTCCTCCGCCGCGCCGACCGACTGCCCGGCGATCAGCGCGGACGCCTCGTGCATCCCCGCGAAGGCCGGATCGTCGATCGTGCCCAGGCCGTACGAACCGTCCGCCGCTTCCGGGGCCGCCGAGGCGCGCCGTACCGCCTCGATGTACTCCTGCCCGTGGACCAGGCGCAGCGTCGACTCCCCGGCCGGCTTGGCGGCGACCACCCTGACCGCTCGATCCAGCCCGTACGCCTGCACCAACCGCATGGTCAGCGCCAGCCGCACCGGGTCCATCGGATGCCCGGCGCCGAAGTCGTATCCGGTTACTTCCTCATCCCACATCAACTGTGCGCGGCCGCTCATGCCCGTCACCGTATCCGGCTGGTACCGGGCTGAACGACCTCGCGTACCGGATCGTCACCAGCACGAGCACCATCGGCACCAGCATCGCCGCACGGTAGTTCCACAGCCCGCCCAGCGCGCCGACGAGCGGTGAGCCGATGAGGAAGCCCACGTAGTTGAAGATGTTGAGGCGGGCGACGGCGGCATCGGACGCCCCGGGGAAGAGCCGCCCCGCGGCCGCGAAGGTCTGCGGCACCAGCACGCACAACCCCAGCCCCAGCAGCGTGAACCCGGCCATCCCCGCCCATGCCCCGGGCGCCGCCGCGACCACCGCGAACCCGCCGCCCGCGAGCAGCGCCCCGGCCCGCACCACGGCGGCCGCGCCGAAGCGCCGCACCCCGAGGTCCCCGAAGGAGCGGCCGAGGAGCGTGGTGACCATATAGACGTTGTACGGGACCGTGGCCAGCTGCTCCGAGCTGTGCAACACGTCCTCCAGATACTTGGCGCTCCAGTTGGAGACCGTGGAATCCCCGATATAGGCGAACGCCATGACGAGACAGAGCGGCAGCAGCACCCGCATGCTCACCGCGGCGCCACCCGCCTCCGCCGCCGGGGACGGTCCGGTCCGCGGGATGCTCCGGTCGTCGAGGTACCAGCGGCTCGCGATCAGCGCGGCGGGCACCAGGGTGGCCACGAGCGGTGCGTAGAGCGTGGTCAGTGACAGGTCCCAGTGCGCGCCCGCCCAGGCGAGCGAGGCCCCGGCGATCCCGCCCAGGCTGTACGCGGCGTGGAAGCCGAGCATGATGCTGCGCCCGTACGCGCGCTGGAGGCTCACCCCGAGCATGTTCATCGACGCGTCGAGCGCCCCGACCGTCAGCCCGAACACCGCGAGCGCCGAGGCGAGCTGCCACACCGCCGTACCCGATCCGGCGGCCAGCAGGGCGAGGGAGACGACCGGCTGGACGACGCGGAGGACCAGCCCCGGACGCATCCGTTTGACGAGATGTTCGGTGCCGACGCTGCCCACACCGGCGAGGATCGGCACGGCGGCCAGGAAGACGGGCAGCAGCCCGTCGGAGACCCCGTACCGGTCCTGCAACGCGGGTATCCGCGTCACCAGCAGAGCGAAGACCGCGCCCTGGACGAAGAAGCTGATGGCCAACGAGGCCCGGCCATGCCGGAGCCGGCGGCTCGGAGGCGAATCCGTCATGGCCGTGGAGCGTACGGCCCCGGACTACTTGTGGGTAGAGGTGAGCAGTGCTCGCAGTTCGGCCATGTCGACAAAGCGGGCTCGGGCCGCGGAGAGCTTGGCGGCGGGTGTCATGGCCGTGTAGCCGTACACATCCATCCCGGCGGCCACGGCGGCCTGGACCCCGAGCGGGCTGTCCTCGACGACGGCACAGCGCGCGGGCGCCACGCCCATCCGCTCGGCCGCGTGCAGAAACAGATCCGGAGCGGGCTTGCCCCGGCCCACGTCCTCGGAGCTGAAGATGTGGTCCTCGCCGAAGAGGTCGTACAACCCGGTCGTACGGAGGGCGACGCGGATGCGCGCATGGCTTCCGGAGGAGGCGACGCAGTACGGGATCCCATCGGCCCGCAGCTTCTCCAGAACCTCGGCCACACCGGCCACCGGCCGCAGGTCGCGGCGGAAGGCGTCGAAGACCCGGGCGTGGAAGGTGGCGTCGAAGTCCGGCGGAAGCCGTCTGCCGGAGCGCTCGAGGACCAGATCGTGGACGCGGTGCAGGGCGGAGCCCATGTAGTCGCGTATGGAGTCCTCGTAGCTGGTGGGATGCCCCAACTCCGTGAGATAGGCGGCGAGAAGTCGATTGGAGATGGGCTCGCTGTCGACGAGCACTCCATCATTGTCGAAGATGACCAGGTCATAGCTCATACGGCCAGCCTACAAAGCGCAATGAGAAAAGCCCGGTTGGGAGCCGAAGCTCTCAACCGGGCTTTTCCTAAAATTTGTTCGGCGGCGTCCTACTCTCCCACAGGGTCCCCCCTGCAGTACCATCGGCGCTGAAAGGCTTAGCTTCCGGGTTCGGAATGTAACCGGGCGTTTCCCTAACGCAATGACCACCGAAACACTACGAAACACAAACCGGACCCAACACAAAGGGGATCGGACAGTTCGTTGTTTCAGAACCAACACAGTGGACGCGAGCAACTGAGGACAAGCCCTCGGCCTATTAGTACCAGTCAACTCCACCGGTCACCCGGCTTCCATATCTGGCCTATCAACC
>NZ_JBEZNG010000008.1:216633-415277 GCF_040653035.1 Streptomyces malaysiensis subsp. malaysiensis | reverse complement strand
AATATACGGTCCAGGGCCCCGCCCCGGAGGCCCCGCCCCCGCACCCACCACACAACCGACCGCGCACCACAGCAACCACCACCCCACCCGCACCCAAGCAACCACCGCACCCACGCGCCCAAGCACTCACACCCGCAACCGCAGACCTACCGCGCCCGCTCCGCCCCATGTCGCGCCACCCTCAGCCGCACCTCCGCCGGCAGCCGCTCCAGGCCCGCCGAGCTCCGGGCCCGCTCCAGCGCTTCCGCCCGCACACCGTCCAGCATCCGCGTCGGTTCCGCGCGCGGCTCCAGCACCAGCCCCATTCGCGCCTCCGGCGTGGTCCGTCGGCCCCGTAGAAGGACGTGGGCGCGCTCCACGCCGTCCAGTGACTCCGCGTCCGCCAGGAGCGCCGACTCCAGCGCGCGCCCCCGCAGCAGGGCGCCCTCGCCGTCGCCCGTCTCCACCAGCACTTCCTGCAACCGGCGCCGCCGCAGCTGGGCCAGGAACCAGCACAGCGCCAGCACGAACAGCACCGCCAGCGCCGCGATGACGGCCGGCCACCACCAACCGGTGTCCCGCCACCGCGTCCGGTCCGCCCGGCTGAGCAGCACATCGTTCCGCCCGTCGAACGGCGGCCACCCGGCCAGGACCACCGCGCCCACCCCGGCCAGCACCAGACCCACGACCCCCAGCAGCACCCGGTTGACGATGCTCAGCATGGCGCGCTCACCCCTTCGACTTCGCCGACCGGCGGACACGGACGGACAGGGCGGGCCGCCGGGCCAGGCCCAGTTGGTGGATGCCCTCGTGGAGGGCGGTGTCCAGATCCGCCCGTACCTCGTCGAGGTCGCGGAAATGGGCCAGCGCGCGGGCCCTGATCCGCCGACGGCCGACGTCGACCCGGGCCGACCGCACACCGGGCACCTCCATCGCCCGGTCCCGCAGCACCAGCCCCGCCGAGGCCCGGTCGATCCCGGCCCGCACGGCGACCCCGGCCTCCGCGTCCTCCACGTCCTTCTCCGCACCCGCACCCGCACCCGCACCCGCACCCGGCGAACGCATCGGCAGCAGCCCACGCAGCCCCGGCGTCAGCGCCAGGACCACCATCCACACCCCCAGCGCGGCCAGCAGCGCGGCCCCGCTCATGATCCACGGGTCGTCCAGCGGCCGCGCGGCGAGTTGATCGGCGAGCCATTCCCGCCATCGCATGGCGGGCCGACCCGAGCGCACGGCCGCCACGTCGTACAGCAACAGCCCGCTGACGGCGAAGACGGCCAGGGCGACGATCCCGGCCGGCACCCGCCGCGCGGACCAGAAACGCTTCGCGCGCACGGGCGGATCCCCGTCCCCGGCATCCGTACCCGCCCTCCCGCCGTACGCCGACGCCGAGGTGGACTGACGCATCTTCTGGTCGGTGTTCATCGCACCCTGTCCCTCCCCCGACGCGCCTTCCGCTCCGGGCGCTCCCACTGCGGCACATGCAGCCGTTCGACCGTCACGGCGACCTCGGGCACCTCCATGCCCGTCAACTCGCTTACCCGTTCGATCACCTGACGACGCACCGCACCGCAGTGCGCACCGATGTCCGAGGGGTAGCCGAGTTCGACGGCGACCCGGACGCGCGCGACGCCCCCGCGCACCGCGGCGACCGCGTTCGGCCGCGCGACGGTGACATCGGTAAGGCCGCCATCCCCCACGGCCACGGCGTCCACGGCCTCCACGGCCTCCGCCGCATCGCCACGCAATGCCTCCCGCGCCGCCTGCGAGGCGATCTTCGCAACGACCCGGTCCGCGATCCGCGTCGCGCCCCGCTCACCCGGCTCGACCACAACGCGTCCTTACGGTCGTCACTGTCATCGCCATGGCGTCCATGGGATTCATGGGATTCATGGGGTCCATGGCGTTCACCGTGGCCGTCCGTCACGGTCACGGTCACGGGACCGGAAGAAGTCGCCCGGCTCCAGATCACCGTCCAGGAACCGGCCGACGATGAACCCGACGGCTCCCAACGCCGCCACCAGCAGAAAGGCCCCGAAACCACCGAAGTAACCCGCGAAAGCCAGCGCCATTCCCGCGATCATCCCGACCACGGCCATGCTCATCGTGTGCTCCCCTGCTGGAGCCGACCGGGACCGCCGCCGGCCTACTGGAGCCGCGGCTCCGTCGGTTCCTCTTCCTCGTCCGGCAACTTCACATCGCTGACCGCGATATTGACCTCGACCGCCTCGAGGCCGGTCATCCGCTCGACCGCCGCGATCACGTTCTCCCGTACGGCCCGTGCGACATCGGCGATGGAGACGCCGTAGTCCACCACGATCTCCAGGTCGAGGGCCGTCTGTACCTCCCCCACCTCCGCCTTCACCCCGCGGGTGACCGACCGGCCGCCGGGCACCCGGTCCCGTACGACCCCGAAGGTGCGCGCGATACCGCCGCCCATCGCATGGACGCCGACCACATCACGGGCCGCCATTCCCGCGATCTTCTCGACGACGCCATCGGCGATGGTGGTCCGCCCCCGCGCTGCCGGGTCGCCGCCGCCCCGCCGGGTCCGTTCGGCGGCGGCCGGGCCGATGCCGGCCCCGGCGGCGCCCAGCGTCTTGGGCGTACCGGCGGCGGGTTCCGTGGCCTGGTTCTCGGGTCGGCGGTTCCGTGGTGCGGTCTCGGACATCACCGATCGTCCCTTCCGAGGCGAAGAGCGTTCGAAGAGGTTTCCGCTCGCTCTTACTGCCACCATAAAGGCGCCTTCCCCGAACCGCCTCGGAGATGCGGCACTCGCGCGATCGATACGGCAGGCTGGGACCAGACGGCAGGCCGGGGCCAGGAGGACTCGGTCCCGTCCGGCGCTAAGGGGTGGCACGGTGGTCACGGACCGGCTCGCGCAAACCGTAAGGGAGCAGCTGCGGCTCGGCCGGCTGCTGCCCCTGGGCGAGCGGGAGGACGGCTCCTGGATCACCGAACGCGCGGCGGCCGAGGTGCTCGGGCGGGCCGCCGCCGAGGTCCCCGACGCACACCTGGGATCGCTCCGGATCGCCCCCGCCGACCCCGACGCCGTCGAAGGGCCCGCGGTCCCGCCCCCGCCGAGCGCCCTGCCGCCCGGCCCCCTGCGTATCGCGGCGGAGTGCGGTGCCACGCTGGCGGAACCGCTTCCGGTGACGGCTGACCGGCTGCGCGACGTACTGCTCGACGCGGCTGCGGACCGGCTCGGCCTGCTGGTGGAGGTGGTGGACATACGGGTGACGGAGGTGCTGGAGGAACTCCCGGCCCTGCGACACCACCAACCGCCACCGCCACCGCGGCCGCGACCACAATCACCACCGCCGGCCGCCGGAAGCCCCGCCCCGGACTCCGCCGCCGCGGCCGTCGGCCGCACCATCGCCTCCGTGCCCGGTGTCGCCCGGCTCGCGCCGGTGCTGGGATCGCCCCGGGCGGTGCGGATCGAGGGTGCGCATATCCGCGTCGAGCTGGCCGTGGCGGCGGGCCATCGCGCCGTGGATGTGGCGAGGGCGGTGCGCACCGCGGTGGCACGGTCCGCCCCGGTCACCGCGCCCGGAGATCAGCCGCCCACGGTGGCGGTCCTGGTCACCGCCGTAGAGCCCTGACCGGAGCGCCCTCCCCGGCCTCGACCACAGCCCCGGACTGAACCACAGCCCCGGCCTCCGGCCTGGACCGCAGCCCCGGCGATCAGCTCTCGGCGTCGTACTTCCGCAGCCCGTCGACCGTGCGCTCCAACTCCTCGACGCGGTCGGCCAAGTGCTCGGTCCGCGCCTCCAGCTCACGGTTCTTACGGTGCATCTCCAGGAACACATTGACCTTCGTCCGCAGCAGCCAGGGGTCGAAGGGTTTGGTGAGGAAGTCGGCGGCGCCGATCGCATAACCCCGGTAGGCGTAGTCGGAGTCGGCGTCGGTCCCGGTCAGCAGGATGATCGGGACGTCTTTGGTCTGGTCGAGCCGTTTGATGTTGGCGGCGGTCTCGAAGCCGTCCATGCCCGGCATCAGTACGTCGAGCAGTACGACGGCGAAGTCCTGGCGCAGCATCGCCTTCAGCGCCTCCTCGCCGGAACGGGCGCGGACGAGTTGCTGATCGAGCGGGCCGAGGACGGCCTCCAGCGCGATCAGGTTCTCCTCCATGTCGTCGACGATGAGGATTCCGGCCTTCTCGCAAGTGGCGGCGCTCATGTCTCCCCCTGCCTCGGCCTCGGCGGACCGGTCTCGGAGGGCGTGCTGCCATCCCGCCCGGCGCCCTCACCCTCCTCGGCACGACCGTCATCCTCAGGGCCGTCATCCCCACGGCCGCCCTCGACTCCATCGGCTCCGGACGAGCCACCGGGCACCTCGCCACCAGCGGACTCGACATCACCGCTGCCCGGCCCACCCACCGGATCGAGCAGCTCGATGATCGCCGACATCAGCCGATCGACATCCACGGGCTTGGGCACATAGCCGTTCGCGCCGCTGTCGATCGCCTTCTCCCGGTCGCCGGGCATGACCTTCGCGGTCAGGGCGAGGATCGGCACATCGGCGAGACGTGGCGTGTTCCGGATGGCCCGGATCGTCTCGTAACCGTCCATCTCCGGCATCATCACGTCCATCAGGACCAGCGAGACGTCGGGGTTGCGATGCAGCACCTCCAGCCCCTCGCGGCCGTTCTCCGCGTACTTCACCGTCATGCCGACCCGGCCCAGTACATGGGTGAGCGCGAAGACGTTCCGGATGTCGTCGTCGACGATCAGGATGCGGCAGCCGTTCAGCACCTGGCCGGGGCGTCCGCGCTGCCACTCCTTGAGCCGGGTGGTCCCCGGCCAGCCGTCGTCGTGGGCCTCGCCCTCGTCCTCGTCTCCGCGCCCGGCCCCGACGGTGACCTCGGCCTCCGCCCCGCCGCCGCCCGGCACCCGGGTGGCGACCAGGCTGTCCGCCTCGCCGAAGACCCCGCTGGGGGCGTGGTCGGCAGTGTCCGGCAGCGCCTCGTCCGGGGCGGGGGTCACCGCCGGGACGGTGGAGCCGGTGGCCCTGGGGTCCGAGGGGTCGGGCGCCGGGGCGACACCGCTGTAGTGCGCGGGGACGTAGAGCGTGAAGCGGGAGCCGACGCCCAGTTCGCTCTCGGCCATGATCCGGCCGCCGAGCATTCCGGCGATCTCCCGGCTGATGGACAGGCCGAGGCCGGTGCCGCCGTACTTACGGCTGGTGGTGCCGTCGGACTGCTGGAACGCCTCGAAGATCACCGGCAGCTTCTCCGGCGGGATGCCGATACCGGTGTCGGTGACGGAGAAGGCGACGACGGCGTCCGCGACCCGCAGCGTCTCCTCCTCGAACTGCGCCGACCGAGTGCGCTCGACGCGCAGCGTCACCCCGCCCGAGGAGGTGAACTTCAGGGCGTTGGAGAGCAGGTTGCGCAGGATTTGCTGGAGCCGCTGCTCATCGGAGAACATCTCGCGCGGTACGTCCTCGCCCACGGTGATCTCGAACGACAGGCCCCGGTCGACGGCGAGCGGCCGGAAGGTGGCGTTCACATAGTCCAGGATCTTGACCAGCGGCAGCTTCTTCGGACGGACGTCCATCCGGCCCGCCTCGATCTTCGACAGATCCAGGATGTCGTTGATCAGCTGGAGCAGATCGGAGCCGGAGCGGTGGATGGTGGCGGCGAACTGCACCTCCTGGGTGGACAGCCGACCTTCGGGGTTGTCGGCGAGCAGCCGGGCCAGGATGAGCAGCGAGTTCAGCGGAGTGCGCAGCTCATGCGACATATTGGCCAGGAACTCGGACTTGTACTGGGAGGCGGTCGCCAGCAGCGCGGCCTTCTCCTCCAGCTCCGCGTTGGAGCGCTGGAGCTCGTTCGAGCGCTGGCGCAGCTCGGTGGTGAGCCGCTGGGACTCGGAGAGCAGCGACTCGGTGCGGGCGTTGGCGATGATGGTGTTGATCGAGACGCCGATGGTGTTGACGAACTGGTCGATGAAGGCCAGGTGGACCTCGCTGAACCGGCTGAACGAGGCCAGTTCGATCACTCCGAGCACCTGGTCCTCGTAGAGGACCGGCAGGATGACCACGCTGGCGGGGAGCGCCGAGCCCAGCCCGGAGTTGATGGTGATGTAGTCGGGCGGGACATCGTTGATGATGATCCGCTTCTTTCCCACCGCCGCCTGGGCGACCAGCCCGCGGTCCGGGTCGCCGCGCCGCGGCGTCTGGCCGTCGCCCCCGACCGCGCCCTGATCGGTGCCGTATCCGGCGATGAACTCGAGCCTCTCACCTGGCTCGGCGCCGGCCGCGGTGAGGAAGAACGCCCCGAACTGCGCGTTGACCAGCGGGGTCAGCTCGCTCAGGATCAGATCGGCGACGTCGACCAGATCGCGGTGGCCCTGCATCAGGGCGGCGATACGGGCCAGGTTGGACTCCAGCCAGTCCTTCGCGCGGGTGGTCTCGCGGAGGTTGGCGACCATCAGATTGACGTTGTTCTTCAGCTCGGCGACCTCGCCCTGCGCCTCGACCGAGACGGCCCCGGACATATCACCCTGGGCGACGGCGGACGCGACCTCGGCGATCGCGCGCACCTGGGTGGTCAGGTTGAGGGCGAGCTCATTGACTCCGGTGGTCAGCCGCTTCCAGGTGCCGTAGACACCCTCGACCCGGGCCTGGCCGCCCAGCCGGCCCTCGCTGCCGACCTCGCGGGCCACTCGTGTCACCTCGTCGGAGAACGAGGAGAGCGTGTCGACCATGGTGTTGATGGTGGTCTTCAGTTCGAGGATCTCGCCGCGCGCGTCCACGTCGATCTTCTTGCTCAGATCGCCCTCCGCCACGGCGGTGGCGACCTGCGCGATATTGCGGACCTGAGAGGTCAGGTTGGACGCCATGAAGTTGACGTTGTCCGTAAGGTCCTTCCAGACCCCGGAGACGCCCGGAACACCGGCCCGTCCGCCCAGCTCACCCTCGGTGCCCACGTCACGGGCCACCCGGGTCACCTCGTCGGCGAAGGAGCGCAGCTGCTGGACCATGGTGTTCACGGTCTCCTTGAGCTCCAGGATCTCGCCCTGGGCGTCGACCGTGATCTTCTTCGACAGATCGCCGTTGGCGACCGCCGTGGTGACCTGGGCGATGTTGCGGACCTGGGAGGTCAGGTTCAGGGCCATGAAGTTGACGTTCTCCGTGAGGTCCTTCCAGACCCCGGAGACGTCCCGGACCTGGGCCTGGCCGCCGAGGTTGCCCTCGGTGCCCACCTCACGGGCCACCCGCGTCACCTCGTCGGCGAAGGACGACAGCCGGTCCACCATGGTGTTGATCGTCGACTTCAGCTCCAGGATCTCGCCCTTGGCCTCCACCGTGATCGTCTTGCTCAGATCGCCCTCTGCCACGGCGGTGGCGACCTGGGCGATATTGCGGACCTGAGAGGTCAGGTTGTCCGCCATGAAGTTGACGTTCTCCGTAAGGTCCTTCCAGACCCCGGAGACGCCGCGCACCTGGGCCCGGCCGCCCAGTTCGCCCTCGGTGCCCACCTCACGCGCCACCCGCGTCACCTCGTCGGCGAAGGCGGAGAGCTGGTCGACCATGGTGTTGATCGTCGACTTGAGCTGGAGGATCTCGCCCCGCGCGTCCACGGTGATCTTCTGCGACAGATCACCGGTGGCGACCGCCGTGGTGACCTGGGCGATGTTACGGACCTGGGAGGTGAGGTTGGACGCCATGAAGTTGACGTTGTCCGTAAGGTCCTTCCAGACCCCGGAGACGCCCCGCACCTGGGCCCGGCCGCCCAGCTGGCCCTCGGTGCCCACCTCACGCGCCACCCGCGTCACCTCGTCGGCGAACGCCCCCAGCTGGTCGACCATGGTGTTCACGGTCAGCTTGAGCTCCAGCAGCTCACCGGTGGCCTCGACGGTCACCTGGCGGGTGAGGTCACCGCGGGCGACCGCCGTGGTCACCTCGGCGATGTCGCGGACCTGTGCGGTCAGCCGGGAGGCCATGGTGTTGACGGCCTCCGTCACCATCCGCCAGTCGCCGGTGAGCCCCTGCACCTTGGCCCGGCCGCCCAGCCGGCCCTCGGTGCCCACCTCGCGGGCGATACGGGTCAGCTCGCCGGTGAACAGCGACAGCTGGTCCACCGTGCGGTTCACCCCGCGTCCCAGCCGCCGCAGATCGCCGCGGAGCTGACGGTTGCCGTCGTGCAGATCCACCCGCTGGGTCAGATCGCCGGACGCGATCGCGTCGAGCACCCGCGTGGCGTTGGACACCGGGCCGACCAGCGCGTCCACCAGCTGATTCGCCGCGTTCACATTGGTCGCCCAGCCGCCCTGGCCGGGGCTCGCGGTGATCCGCTCGTCCAGCCTGCCCTGGCGCACCACCTCTCGGCGCACCCGCTGGAGCTCCCCGGCCAGATGCGCGTTGCGCGTCACCAACTGGTTGAAGACCCCGGCCATCTCACCGACGAGGCCGTCGGCCGAGGCGTCCGCACGGACGGTGAAGTCACCGTCGCACAAGGCGTTCATCACCGCCAGCAGGGAACGCAGCTCGGTCGCGGACGCCGTCTCCTCAGCGCCCGCCGGGCCGGACGGCCGAGCGGATTCGGGACATTCCACGGGCCGCGCCGGGGAAGTGTCGGTGGAGATCGGGTCGAGTGCCATCGCGTCGTCCCTTAAAGATCATTCATATCCCCCTGTTTGTCATAATATGGCACCTAGACGGACTAAACCGCCCGTATTGCCCTGGAGCGCACGTGGGAGCCTTGATTCCTCTCGCGCGTGAGTCCGTGTCGCGGACGACACTGCCCGGAAGTGTGCGCGCGCCCGGCGCGGCACGCGCCTTCGTCCGTACGGCACTTACGGGACGGAGCGCAGCGGAGGCGTTCACACCGGTGACCCTCGACGAGCAGTCCATCGACGATGCGGTACTGCTGGTGAGCGAGCTGGTCACCAACGCTGTCCTGCACGCGGGCACCCGGGTCGAGGTGGTCTGCCGGCTCCAGCCCGGTGAAGGCCCCGGCGGCGAGGACGGCCCCATGGGGCCCGAGGGGACGCCCGGCCAGGACGAGGTGCCGAGAGACATCCCGAACCGGCCGGGGATCGTCGTGGAGGTCGCGGACCTCCACCCCGCCAGCACCGTGTACGGGGGGCCGGAGACCCAGCGCCGGGGCCGCGGCCGCGGGCTCCAGCTGATCGGGGCGCTCGCGGAATCCTGGGGCGTGACCTATCACCGCACCCGTAAGGCGGTCTGGTTCCGGCTGGACGCCGAGCGGGCCGGGCCCGGGTTCGACGCCGTCCCCACCACCGCGCTCGGGCGTGAGCTGCGGTTCGCCGAGACCCTCGCCCCCGCTCCGCCGCGTGAGCAGCGCGATCCGACCGCCGACTGGGTGGACCGCGGCGGACCGTCCTTCCTCGCCGAGGCCAGCGAACTGCTCACCGGTCAGCTTGACGAGAACATGGTCGCCGCCCTGGCCGGGCAGCTCCTGGTGCCCCGGCTGGCCGACTGGTGCGCGGTCTGGCTGACCGCCGAGAGCGGCCAGCTGCACCTCGCCCGCGTCTGGCACAGCGACGAGCACCGGATCGGCGCGCTCCGTATGTCGCTGGAGCGGTATCCGCCGCCGACCGGGCTCGGCTCGGCGGGCACCTCATGGCCCTGGCCGGGGATCGCGGACAGCCAGGGGACGGGCGGCTCCGCGGTGTGTTTCCCGCTGATCGCCCACGGCCGCAGCCATGGCGCCCTGCTGCTCGGCCGGGCCGGCGTGCCCCGGATGGCCGAGGGCGTGGTGCGGCTCTCGGAGGACGTGGCGCGGCGGGTGGCGCAGGCGGTGGCCACGGCCCGGCTCTACACCCGGCAGGCGACGATCAGCCGGGCGCTGCAACGCCGACAGCTGCCCATGTCACTCGCCCACATCCCCGGGGTGGACACGGCGATCGTCTACGAGCCGCACGGCGAGGGGCAGACCGTCGGCGGCGACTTCTACGACCTGTTCCCCATGGGCGACCGCCGCTGGTGCTTCCTTCTGGGCGACGTCCAGGGCAGCGATCCGGAGGCGATGTCGGTCACGGGGCTGGCCCGCCATCTGGTCCGGCTGCTGGCCCGCGAGGGCCATGGGGTCGAGTCGGTGCTCAACCGGCTGAACCAGGCGCTGGTGGAGGAGGACGCGGAGGCGGCCGAGATCGACGGTGAGCAGTCCCGGCCGCGCTTCCTGAGCCTGCTCTACGGGGAGCTGGAGCCCGACCCGGCGGGGGGCGGCGCCCACTGCACCCTGGCGAGCGCCGGCCATCCGCTGCCGCTGCGACTGACCACCGACGGCGCGGTGGCGCCCGCCGCCAGCCCCCAGATGCTGCTCGGCATCGACGAGAACCCGGACTTCCACGCCGACTCACTGGAACTGGAGCCCGGCGAGACGCTGCTGTGCGTCACCGACGGGGTGACCGAGCGGCGCAACGGCATCCGTCAGCTGGATGACGACGACGGCCTCTCGGACATCCTCCGGAGCTGTGTCGGGCTGGGCGCCAAGGCGGTCGCGGAGCGGGTGCGGCGCGCCACGCACAACTTCAGCGCCGAGCCGATCGACGACGATCTGGCGGTGCTGGTGCTGGAGGCGGTACCGGCGGTGGAGCCACCGCGGGTGCCGTGACGGGCACGACAGCTCGGCGCGGCCACCCGCCGCGGCTCCACCGGGGGGGGCGGCGGCGCCGGTGCACAGCGACGTCGACAGCCCGCCATAGCCTGCCGGTCCGCGACGGGCCGCCGCTCGCACTGGGCTTTACCGGGCTTTCGGTCCGGGACGACGCCGCCGGCCCCGGCGGCTCTCGGTCCGTGACGGCTGCCGCTGCCTCGCCGTCGTGCAGATCGCCGGAAGCCGACCGTGGTTCGCAGACCGCCCCGAAGGGGCGCGGGGCTGTGTCGATGTGCGGCTCCGCCGCATGGGCGCGACCAGCCACGACGGCGCCGCAGACGATCGACGGCAGAACGGCAAGACGGCAAGACGCCACGGCACTCCCTGGCGGAGCGCCGAGCGCTCAGTCCGATTGCCCCGCCAGGTCGCGCAGTCGGCGGGCCTGGGCGCCGCGCTCGGCGGCCCGCTGCTCCTCGTACGTGCGGCCCACGGCACCCCGCAGCAGCGCCTTGGTCTCGATCACGGCGTCGCGCGGCGCGGCAAGCAGGGCCGCCGCGAGGTCCTGGACCGCGCCGTCGAGTTCGGCGGCGGGCACCACGAGATTGGCGAGCCCGGTCCGCTCGGCCTCCTCGGCATGGACGAAGCGCCCGGTGGCGCAGATCTCCAGCGCCCGGGCATATCCCACGAGCCCGACCAGCGGATGGGTGCCGGTGAGGTCCGGCACCAGCCCGAGGCTGGTCTCGCGCATGGCGAACTGTGCGTCGTCCGCGCAGACCCGCAGGTCACAGGCGAGCGCAAGCTGGAAACCGGCCCCGACGGCATGTCCCTGGACGGCGGCGATCGACACGATGTCGTTCCGCCGCCACCAGGTGAACGCCTCCTGGTACCCGGCGATGGTGGCGTCCAGCTCGTTGTCTGAGCCGCGCGCCATATCGAGGAACGACGGCTCGCCGTCGAACCCTTCGGGCGTGAACGCCTGCCGGTCCAGACCCGCCGAGAAGGACTTGCCCTCGGCGCGCAGCACCACGACGCGCACGGTGCCCGGCACCCGCTTCCCCGCCTCCGCCAGCGCCCGCCACAGGGCGGGCGACTGGGCGTTGCGCTTCGCCGGGTTGGTCAGGGTCACCGTGGCGACCGTGTCATCGACGGTAAGCTGAACGCCGTCCTTGTCGAGCAGGGTCACAGGGGCCTCCGGTCGTGTGCGGTCAGTACAAGTGACTGCACAGTAACCACCCGGCCGAACCGACGATCAGCCGGGTGGCACCCCTGTCCGAACCTGCCGATGGTGACGGAGCGAGCGGGCAATCAGGCCGAGGCGGCTTTCTTGCCCCGCGTCGCGCCGCCACGTCCCCTCAGGGAGACTCCCGATTCGCTGAGCATCCGGTGAACGAATCCATAGGAGCGGCCGGTCTCCTCGGCCAGCGCCCGGATGCTCGCCCCGGAGTCGTACTTCTTCTTCAGGTCTGCCGCGAGCTTTTCGCGCGCGGCGCCGGTCACCCGGCTGCCCTTCTTCAGAGTCTCGGCCACCCGTGCCTCCTCATGGGAAGTGCGCTCTGGACTCTCATGATCACCCCTACAGGGCTTCCTGGCCACCCATTCGGCAAGGTCTGTGGATGAAGGATTGCGGGAAATCGCGGCGCGACGGCCTTCGGAATCAAGGATTCCGGCGTTGTTCAACCTGACACTCTTTCGTATTCATCGACGAAGAGGCAGGTCAGGGCATACGCGAGCAACGTCGCGGAGGTCCGGACCGGCGCACGGCACGCCGTGTGCGCCGGTGGCCCGCGACGCGCCGCGATACCAGCCGTTCTCACTCAGATGATGGATCACGCCTAGGCCAAATGATCTACAAGAAGGGAATCGGACCGGAGGAACCGGACTCTTGGGACAGGGCCGGAACAGCGCCCGGCCCCGTCATCACGCCTCGTCAGGCGAGCGCGACGAGGTCCGCGTAGTCCTCGCCCCACAGGTCCTCGACACCGTCCGGAAGCAGAATGATCCGCTCCGGCTGAAGCGCGTCCACGGCGCCCTCGTCGTGGGTCACCAGCACCACCGCACCGGCGAAGGTGCGCAGCGCGCCGAGGATCTCCTCACGGCTGGCCGGGTCGAGGTTGTTGGTGGGCTCGTCCAGGAGCAGCACATTGGCCGAGGAGACCACCAGGGTGGCCAGCGCGAGCCGGGTCTTCTCGCCGCCGGAGAGCACCGCGGCCGGCTTGTCCACGTCGTCGCCGGAGAACAGGAACGACCCGAGCGTCTTACGGATGTCGACGAGGTCCAGATCCGGGGCGGCGGAGCGCATGTTCTCCAGGACGGTGCGGTCCGGGTCGAGCGTCTCGTGCTCCTGCGCGTAGTAGCCCAGCTTCAGCCCGTGGCCGGGGGTCACCATGCCGGTGTCCGGCTTCTCGACCCCGGCCAGCAGCCGCAGCAGGGTCGTCTTACCGGCGCCGTTCAGCCCGAGGATGACGACCCGGGAGCCCTTGTCGACGGCCAGGTCGACATCGGTGAAGATCTCCAGGGAGCCGTAGGACTTCGACAGCCCCTCCGCGGTCAGCGGGGTCTTGCCGCACGGGGCCGGGTCGGGGAAGCGCAGCTTGGCGACCTTGTCGGCCTGACGGACGTCGTCCAGGCCCGCCAGCAGCTTCTCGGCGCGGCGGGCCATGTTCTGCGCGGCCACGGTCTTGGTGGCCTTGGCGCGCATCTTGTCGGCCTGCGAGTTGAGGGCCGCGGCCTTCTTCTCGGCGTTGGCGCGCTCGCGCTTGCGGCGCTTCTCGTCGGCCTCGCGCTGGGCCTGGTAGAGCTTCCAG
Source organism: Streptomyces malaysiensis subsp. malaysiensis (assembly GCF_040653035.1). Lineage (NCBI taxonomy): Bacteria > Bacillati > Actinomycetota > Actinomycetes > Kitasatosporales > Streptomycetaceae > Streptomyces > Streptomyces malaysiensis. The sequence continues at coordinate 401,927 of NZ_JBEZNG010000008.1, read as the reverse complement.
CCCATGTTGTAGATGTCGATCACCGAGCGGTTGGCGTCGAGGTAGAAGACCTTGTTGACGACCGTCTCGACGAGGTCGACATCGTGGGAGATGACGATGAAGCCGCCGCTGTAGGTCTTGAGGTAGTCCCGCAGCCAGACGATCGAGTCGGCGTCGAGGTGGTTGGTGGGCTCGTCCAGCAGCAGGATGTCGGAGTCCGAGAAGAGGATCCGGGCCAGCTCGACCCGGCGCCGCTGACCGCCGGAGAGCGTATGGAGCGGCTGACCGAGCACCCGGTCCGGCAGGCCGAGGCTGGCGGCGATGGTCGCGGCCTCCGCCTCGGCGGCGTATCCGCCCTTGGTGAGGAACTCGGTCTCCAGGCGCTCGTACTTCTTCATCGCGCGCTCACGGGTGGCGCCCTGGCCATTGGCCATCCGTTCCTCGTTCTCGCGCATCTTGCGGAGCACGGAGTCCAGGTCACGGGCCGAGAGGATGCGGTCGCGGGCGAGGACGTCGAGGTCGCCGGTGCGCGGGTCCTGCGGGAGGTAGCCGACCTGGCCGGAGCGGGTGATGGTGCCGCCGGCCGGGATGCCCTCACCGGCCAGACATTTGGTGAGCGTGGTCTTGCCCGCGCCGTTGCGGCCGACGAGGCCGATGCGGTCGCCCTTGGCGATACGGAAGGAAGCGGACTCGATGAGGACGCGGGCGCCGGCACGCAGCTCGACACCGGAGGCGGTGATCACGGGAATTGCTCCTGGGCAGGATGGACGACGGACGGGACGGACTGAGGGCGGCCGACGCCGTCTAATGCACGAGGAGAATTGCCATGCGGTTAGTTTAGCGGGGCGGGCAAGTCGTTTTTCCCCCGGCTTCCCCCGGCTTTCCCCCGCCTCCCCCGCGGCCTTACGGCCTTCGCCGCGCCCTTACGGCCTTCCCCGTGGTCTCCCCCGGCCTGCCTTCCCGTGGTCCCCCACGGCGGCCGCTCCCCGCTCCGTCCGCGGCCGCTCCCCCGTCAGGCCCCGCCCGTGTGCACCTGGAAGGCCGCCCGGCGCACCGCCTTGGCCAGGGCGGGATCGGGGTGGGCGGCGGCCAGCGCCACCAGGACCTGCACGGTGCGGGGGTGCCCCACGGCCCGTACCTCCTCCAGCAGCGCGGGCACGGTGCCCTGGACGGCGGACTCCAGGTGGCGGACGAGCAGCGGGCTCTCCCCGTGGTCGGAGATGGCCGCGGCGGTGTCCACCCACAGCCAGGTGGCCTCCTCGCGGGTGAGCGCGTCCAGCGCCTCGTCCGGGTCGGCGCCCTCGTGTTCGGCGAGCCACAGAAGCGCGTACGGCCGCAGACACGATTCGCCGACGACGGCCCGTACCGCGGGCTCGGCGGGCGCCCCGACGACGCGCAGCGCCTCGAAGGCGAGCCCGCGCAGCAGCGCGTCGTCGCCGCGCGCCGCGTCGATGAGCTCGGTGACGGCGCTGCCGACGGGGCGGGCGGCCAGCCAGGCCCGGTACTCGGCGCGGGCGGGGCCCGGGGTCAGGCCGGCGCAGCCGCGCAGCATGTCGGCGGCGGGCTGCTCGATGTTCCCGGCCGGGCTCTGGGCGGCGACGCAGATCTGCTCCAGCTTGACCCACACCGCCCAGTTGCCGAGCGCGGTCAGCACGGCCTCCCGGCGGTCGCCCTTGGCGTCGTCAGCGGCGTTCTCCGGCCCGTTCAGCCCGTCCCGGGGCTCTTCCCGCACCGTGAGCGCCCCGACGGACGAGAGGGCGTCCAGGGCCCAGTCCAGCAGCCCCTCTAGCGTGGCGGCGTCCCCGGCGGCATCGGCAGGCGCGGAACTCCCGGCGCCCTCGGTGGGCTCCCGGCCCTCCGTGGCCCCCTGGGGGACCTCGCACCGCTCGGTGCGCAGCTCGGCGACCCGCTGCCGGAGCATGTCCAGCAGGGCGGAGATCTGCACGGTGCCGGCGGAGAGCTGCAACAGGGAGAGCAGCTGCGGTACGGCCTCGACGACCTCCGCGACCGCCGTCGGCTCGGCCGTGGCCGGGGCGGGGCAGGCCAGGGACCACGCGTCGAGGAGGGCGACCCAGCCGCGCAGCACCGCGCTGTCGTCCCGGTCCCACGCCTGAAGCCGCCAGCCGGGGCGGGTGGTGCCCGCGTGGTGCTCGATGAGGCCGATGAGGCGGGCGCGGTCCCAGTCGGTCCGCACCTCCCGCTCGCTCAGCCCGAGCGCCGCCGCGGCGCGGGCGGCGGCCTCGTCGGACAGCGCGCCAGGATCGCCGTGTTCTGCCGCGGCCCAATGGGCGACCGCCACGGCCCCCGTGAGCCCCGCCCTGGCCTGCCGGGCCAGCTCGGCCGGGGGCGGTGTGCCCTCCGGCGGGCGGGGCGCCGGTCTTGAGCCGCGGTTCACCGCGGGCCGGCGGGCGGTGGCCATCGGCCGGTTTCGGACGAGTCGGAGCCGGGAGTCGCGCGGAGTACGGGACGTCACGGAAGCAGTCTCGCCGTTGACGGCCCGAAAGCCCAATCGGCACCCGTCCGGCGGTCGCCGCGAATGGTTCGCGCCATCTCGAGGACATGTCCGCCGCCGCCCCGCGAGCGCTTCCCGCGCCGTCTCGCACGCGCTTCCGCGATCGCCTTACGGCCGCTACAGCAGCGGTATCAGGAAGCGCCGCAGCGCCTCCTCGTACCCCTTGGGGTCCGCGTTCCACATGGCCGCGTGCGGTGCCTGCCGGACCGTGTGAAGGGTCACCAGATCGCGTCGGCGGCCAACGAGTTCACGCGAGACGTGCCAGGGCGCGAGGGTGTCGTCGGGGCCGTGCGCGAGGAGTGTGGGCACGGACAGCCGCTCCGGATCGGCCACTTCCGGCAGTCTGCTGTCGTGGAGTCCGGTGCGTCCCTCGGCGGCGCGCAGGGCGAGCGGAAGCAGCGGCGCGGGGATGCCACGGGCCGCCGCCAGGGCGCGCAGGGTGGCCCGCCAGTCGAGCACCGGGGAGTCCAGGACGAGGCCGACGACGCGGTGCCGCAGCGCGGAGTTCGCGGCGGTGTGGAGGGCCATCGAGGCGCCGATGGACCAGCCGTGCAGCACGACTCCGGTCGCCCCGTAGGCCACCGCGTACCGGACGGCGGCGTCCAGGTCGCGCCACTCGGTGTCGCCGAGATGGGATATGCCGTCCTCGGGGCGGGGGGCGCCGGGGTCCCCGCGGTAGGCGAGGTCGAGCACCGGCACCCGCAGCTGCCTCAGGAAGGGCATGACGACCATAGGGTGCTCACGGGTGGTGCCCAGGCCATGGGTGGTGATCACCCATGTGGAGCGTTCACCGGGGATGAACCAGGCGGGCAGCGGGCCGAGTTCGCCGGGCACGTGGACGTCGGTGTGGTCGATGCCGAGCGCGTCCCGCGGATCGCCGATGTGCACCTGCGGGGTCAGCCGCACCCGGGTGCCGGGGTTGAGGTCGCCGTATGTGACCCGCTCCAGGCGGCGGACGACGCAGTCGGCGGCGTGCGGGGCGTCCTCGACGACGGGGCCGACGACGGCGTGGCAGGAGCGGCCGGTGAGGCCGTAGGTGCCGGGGCGCAGCGAGGCGAGCGAGCGGGTGAGGGTGATCTGGCCGGCGGCGGTCGCGTGGACGGTCAGCGGGGGCTCGTTCGGCAGCGGCCGGTGCGAGGCCGGTTTCAGCGCAGCGTCGGTGGCGTACCGTCCGGCCGCCACCGCGGCCACGCCGACACTCAGCAGGGTGGTGGCGGCCGCGACCGCCGTTGTACGCAGGCGCATCCCTCCCAGTGTGGGCGGGGAGGCAGCCCCCGGCCAGCGGGCGTACCCGGCCGGGTGACCGCCCGGCCGGGGCCCGCGCGCCGGGCGGGCTCAGCCCGGCTGGCCGTAGCCGCTCAGCTTCTCCGCGGCGCGCCGCATCTCGTCCGGCGGGATCAGGGACGGTGTGCGGCCGGGGACGGAGGCCGCGGTGAGCCAGACCTGGCACATCCATTCGAGCTGGGCGGTGCGGTCGTACGCCTGGTCCAGGGTGGCGCCGTGGACGATGGTGCCGTGGTTGCGCAGCAGGCAGCCGCTGCGGTCGCGGAGCGCCTCGAGCATGGCGTCGGCCAGTTCGTCCGATCCGTAGAGCGCGTAGGCCGCGACGCGGACCGGTCCGCCGAGGGCGGCGGTCATGTAGTGGATCGCGGGGAGCTCGTCCACGAGGGTGGAGACGGCCGTGGCGTGCACGGCGTGGGTGTGGACCACCGCCTCGGCGTCGGTCTCCCGGTAGATCGCGAGGTGCATGGGCAGCTCGCTGGTGGGCTTGAGCGCGCCGAGGACCTGCTGTCCGTCGAGGTCGACGGCGACGGCGTCCCGTGGGCCGAGCCGGTCGTAGGGGACTCCGCTCGGGGTCACCAGGACGGTGTCCCCGACCCGGGCCGAGACATTGCCCGAGGTGCCGACGACGAGGCCGTCTGCGGTGGTTCTGCGGGCCGTTCTCACCACCTGCGTCCATGCCTGGCGCAGGGGGTGGGTCAGCCGCGGCTGCGGCTGCCGCGGGGATCGCGACTGGGTCACCTGCCCTCACCTCCGAGGCGATCCTGCCAGGCGGCCGGCGGCCGCGCCGAGGCGGGACCGGAACGGGCGCTGGCACCGTCTACGACCGCGCCTCGTGGACACCCGTGCGGGTCCGGTGGACGAGGGTGAACGGCAGGCGTTCGCGGGGCCGTTTCCGGAGGCCCCCTCCGGCGGTCCTCGACCTCGGCTCAACTCCCGTATGACATGGGAACGTAGGCTGGAATTCACAGTGCCGTGGCTATTCCGCAACCACGTCACCCTGATGCCCTGCTCAGTTCATCTCCTGTTCACCCTGTTTCCTTACGTTCACCGTGCCACTAACGACCTTCGAACTGATTGACCGGGTGTATGGAACACATCACGCTTCTCATCGGGATCGTGATCGTCACGGCCTTGGTGTTCGACTTCACGAACGGCTTCCACGACACGGCTAACGCCATGGCCACCACCATCTCCACGGGAGCACTCGGTCCCAGGGTGGCGGTGGCGATGTCAGCGGTCCTCAACCTCGTCGGCGCGTTCCTGTCCGTGGAGGTGGCCAAGACCATCTCCGGCGGGATCATCGACGAGGGCGCCGGTATCCGACCAGAAGTGATCTTCGCGGGGCTGGTCGGCGCGATCCTGTGGAACCTGGTGACCTGGCTCGCCGGGCTCCCCTCCAGTTCCTCGCACGCCCTGTTCGGCGGCCTGATCGGCGCCACCCTGGTCTCCGTCGGCCTGGACGGGGTCAACGGCGACGCGATCGTCATGAAGGTCCTGATCCCCGCCGTCGCCGCCCCGATCGTGGCCGGCATCGCCACCATGGTCGCCACGCGGCTCACCTACCGGCTCGGCAGCGGCCGCTCACCGGAGGACACCGCGAAGGGCTACCGCGCGGGGCAGATCGCCTCGGCGGCCCTGGTCTCCCTCGCCCACGGCACCAACGACGCCCAGAAGACGATGGGCGTGATCACCCTGGCGCTGGTCACCGGGAACGTGGTGGCGCCCGACTCCGACCCGCCGCTGTGGGTCATCGTCTCGGCGGGTCTTGCCATCGCGCTCGGCACCTACCTGGGCGGCTGGCGGATCATCCGCACCATGGGCAAGGGCATCACCGACATCCAGCCGCCGCAGGGCTTCGCCGCCCAGACCGGCGCCGCGACGGTCATCCTCGCCTCCTCCCACATCGGCTTCGCGCTGTCCACCACCCAGGTCTGCTCCGGCGCCGTCATGGGCGCGGGTGTCGGCCGTAAGGGCGCGGTGGTGCGCTGGTCGACCGCGGGCCGCATGGTGGTCGCCTGGGTGCTGACCCTGCCCGCCGCGGGTCTGGTGGCGGGTGGCGCCGCGCTGCTGGCCGACCAGGGGAACGCGGGGGTCGCGGCGGTGGCCGTGCTCGCGATCCTGGCCTGCGGGGCGATCTGGGCGCTGTCGCGCCGCAAGCCCGTGGACCACACCAACGTCAACGAGGTCGCCCCCCAGGAGCCGGTGGGCGCCGTCACGGCCGCCCTGCGGTCCGTGGCCCCGCCGCCCGCGGGTACGGCGGCTTCCGCCCCCGAGGACGCCGCGGAGACCGCCGCCGTGAGCGGCACCCCTGAGAGCGCGCCCGAGCAGACCCCCACCCCCGCCGCCGCGAGCAGCACCACCCGCTAAGGAGCCAGGAAACATGAACATCGACTGGGCGGCACTCGGCCAGGTCTTCGGCGTCAGCCTCGCGGTGACGGTCGGCATGGTGGGCGTCTTCACCCTGGGCATCGTCGGCACGTCCCGTAAGGCGGCGCCGGAGCAGGGCGGCACGGCCGCCGTGCCCTCCGGCGCGGCCGGCGGCGGGTCCGCGCTCGCGCGCACCGGCGCGTACGCCTGTTTCGCGGTGTGCGCCGCGGTCGTGGCGTACGGCATCTATCTGATCGTCGCCTGAGGACCCCGCGTCCCCATTGCCCCACCGGCCGCCGGATGGCGGCGCTGACCAGCGCCGACCGTCCGGCGGCCGTCCTGTGAGCGACCGTCGTCTGTGGGGCTCGGCACACTCGGGCGTCATGGGTCATATGCGAGTTGACGGCCATTCGCGGCCCATGGTGGACTTCCCGAGCCAAACGGCGGCAGGAGAGGAAGCCGGTGAGAATCCGGCGCGGTCCCGCCACTGTCACCGGGGAGCGGCCTCCCATCGCCTGTATGGGGTCACGGCTCGTCCGTACGGTTCGTCGCGTACGTGGGGCTGGAAGACCGGGAGGGCCGCGGATCCGGGAGCCAGGAGACTCTCACCGCCGGTCACGTCGAACCAGGGCGAGGACCCTGAGTGAGGACATACCGCCATGCCCGGCACCGCCACGCCGCCAGCCTCCGCTGCCCGCTCCGGCTCCCCCCGTACCTCTGTCGGCACCTCTGTTCGCGTTCCGCCGCGCCGAGGCGTGACGGCGGCCTGAGGGATGCCTGCCGACCACGCCTCGTTCGCGTGCGGCGCGGCCCTCGGCTTCCTCGGCGACCTCGCCACGGGCGATCCGCGCCGCGGCCATCCGGTGGCCGCGTTCGGGCGCGCCGCCGCGGCCGCCGAGCGCCGGCTGTGGCGTGACCACCGCGGCTACGGGGCCCTGCACACCGCGCTGTGCGCGGGCGGCGCGGCCGCCGGTGCCGCGCTGCTGACCCGCGCCGTACGGGCCCTCGGCGGGCGCCGTGGCGCGGAGGTCGCGCTGACCGCCGCCGCCACCTGGGCCGTGCTCGGCGGTACGACGCTGGGCCGTGAGGCACGGGCCGTCGGCGACGCGCTGGCCGCCGGGGACCTCGAGGCCGCCCGGGAGCGGCTGCCGCATCTGTGCGGCCGCGATCCGCAGGCGCTGGACGGGCCGCGGATCGCCCGCGCGGTTGTCGAATCGGTCGCCGAGAACACCTCCGACGCCGTCGTGGGCGCCCTGGTGTGGGGCGCCGTGGGCGGGGTGCCGGGGCTCATCGGCTTCCGCGCCGTCAACACCCTGGACGCCATGGTGGGCCACAAGTCGCCGCGCTACCGGCGGTTCGGCTGGGCGGCGGCCCGTCTGGACGATGTGGCCGGATGGCCCGGTGCGCGCCTTACGGCGGCCCTGGCGACGCTGGCGGGCCCCGATCCGCGCGGTGCGTGGCGCGCCTGGCGGCACGACGGCCGGCGCCATCCGAGCCCCAACGCGGGCCCTGTGGAGGCGTCCTTCGCGGGCGCGCTCGGCGTACGGCTGGGCGGCACCCTCGCGTACGGCGGCCGGGTCGAGCACCGGCCGGTGCTCAACTCCGGCGGGCGGCCGGTGGCGGCGGCCGACATCGAGCGGGCGATACGGCTGTCGCGGCGCGTCGGCGTCCTGGCGCTCGGGGTGTCCGTGGCGGCCCGGCCGGTCCTGAGGGCGTTGACGGGGCGGCCCCTGGCCGCTGGAAGGGGCGGTGGATGAGCGGGATACGCGGTAAGGGCGGCACGGACGGTTCGGGGTCGCGGGGCGGGGGGCTGCTCGTCGCGGGCACGACCTCCGACGCGGGCAAGAGCGTGGTGACGGCCGGGATCTGCCGGTGGCTCGCCCGTAAGGGCGTCAGCGTGGCGCCCTTCAAGGCGCAGAACATGTCGCTCAACTCCTTCGTCACCCGGGAGGGGGCGGAGATCGGGCGGGCGCAGGCCATGCAGGCCGCCGCCGCTCGCGTGGAGCCGAGCGCGCTGATGAATCCGGTCCTGCTGAAGCCGGGCAGCGACCGCAGCAGCCAGGTGGTGCTGCTGGGCAAGCCGGTGGGCGAGCTGAGCGCGCGCGGGTACTTCGGTCGGCCGGGGACCCCGGCGCGGCCGGGGCCCGCCGTACGGCCGCCGTCGGGCGCGGTCTCCCCCGGTGAGGCGGCCAAGGGGCGTGAGGCGCTGCTGGGGACCGTCACGGAGTGCCTGGAGGAGCTGCGGCGCACCCATGACGCCGTGATCTGCGAGGGCGCGGGCAGCCCGGCCGAGATCAATCTGCGCCGTACCGACATCGTCAACATGGGGCTCGCGCGGGCCGCGGGGCTTCCGGTCGTGGTGGTCGGGGACATCGACCGCGGTGGCGTCTTCGCGTCCTTCTTCGGCACGACCGCCCTGATGTCGGCGGCGGACCAGCGGCATGTGGCCGCCTATCTGGTGAACAAGTTCCGCGGCGATGTGAGCCTTCTGGAGCCAGGTCTGGAGATGCTGCGCGACCTCACCGGGCGCCCGACCGTCGGTGTGCTGCCGTTCGCCCACGGGCTGGGGATCGACGAGGAGGACGGGCTGCGGGTCTCGCTGCGCGGCACGGTGCGGGAGAGCGTCGTGGCACCCCCTTACGGTGCGGACGTGCTGCGGATCGCGGTGGCCGCCGTGCCGCTGATGTCCAACTTCACGGACGTGGACGCGCTGGCGGCCGAACCGGGCGTGGTCGTGCGGTTCGTGGACCGGCCCGAGGAGCTGGCCGACGCCGATCTGGTGGTGCTGCCGGGCACCCGGGGCACCGTAAGGGCGCTGGAGTGGCTGCGTGAGCGCGGGCTCGCCGGCGCGATCGCCCGGCGGGCCGCCGAGGGCCGCCCGGTGCTGGGCGTCTGCGGCGGTTTCCAGATGCTCGGGGAGCGCATCGAGGACGAGGTCGAGTCGAGGGCCGGGACGGTCGCCGGGCTCGGGCTGCTGCCGGTGCGGGTGCGGTTCGCGGCGGAGAAGACCCTGGCCCGGCCGGTGGGCGAGGCGCTCGGTGAGCGGGTGGAGGGCTACGAGATCCACCACGGGGTCGCCGAGCCGCTCGACGGGGCCGAGGAGCCCTTCCTGGACGGCTGCCGGGTGGGTTCGGTGTGGGGCACCCACTGGCACGGCTCATTGGAGAGCGACGGCTTCCGGCGGGCGTTCCTGCGGCGGGTGGCGGACGCGGCGGGCCGGGCGTTCGTACCGGCACCGGACACCCGCTTCGGCGAGCTGCGCGAGGAGCAGCTCGACCGCCTCGGCGACCTGATCGAGGAGCACGCCGACACGGACGCGCTGCTGCGGCTCATCGAGGGCGGCGTCCCGGAGGGGCTGCCGTTCGTCCCTCCGGGGGCACCAAGGGGGACGTCGTGATGGACGACGCCCCCGACACCGAGACCGGACAGCGACGCCAACGCACCCCAGGAGGTACCGCCGCGTGACCACCACCTACCCCTTCAGCGCGATCGTCGGCATGGACGGCCTTCGGCTCGCCCTGCTCCTCAACGCCGTCTCACCCGCCGTGGGCGGCGTCCTGGTGCGCGGCGAGAAGGGCACGGCCAAGAGCACCGCCGTAAGAGCGATCGCCGCGCTGCTGCCCGAGGTGGACGTGGTGGCCGGGTGCCGGTTCTCCTGCGATCCGGCCGCGCCCGACCCGTCCTGCCCGGATGGTCCGCATGAGCCGGGCACCGGCGAGGCGCGCCCCGCGCGGATGGTCGAACTGCCCGTGGGCGCCTCCGAGGACCGGCTGGTCGGCGCCCTCGACATCGAGCGGGCGCTGTCGGACGGGGTCAAGGCGTTCGAGCCCGGACTGCTCGCGGACGCCCACCGCGGTGTGCTCTACGTCGACGAGGTCAACCTCCTCCACGACCATCTGATCGACCTGCTGCTCGACGCGGCCGCCATGGGCGCCTCCTACGTGGAGCGCGAGGGGGTGTCCGTACGGCATGCCGCGCGCTTCCTCCTGGTGGGCACCATGAACCCGGAAGAGGGCGAGCTGCGGCCCCAGTTGCTGGACCGCTTCGGCCTCACGGTGGAGGTCGCCGCGTCCCGGGACACCGGGGAGCGGGTCGAGGTGGTGCGGCGGCGACTCGCGTACGACGAGGACCCCGAGGGGTTCGCGGCGCGCTGGGCGGCGGACGAGGAGGCCCTGAGGGAGCGCATCGCGGCGGCGCGCGCCCTGCTGCCCCGGGTGGGTCTCGGCGACCGCGCGCTGCGGCAGATCGCCGCGGTGTGCGCCGGGTTCGAGGTGGACGGGATGCGCGCGGACATCGTGACGGCCCGTACGGCGACCGCGCTGGCCGCCTGGGCGGGGCGCACCGACGTCCGGACCGAGGACGTACGGGGGGCGGCGCTGCTGTCGCTCCCCCACCGCAGGCGGCGGGCTCCGTTCGACGCGCCGGGGCTCGACGAGGACAAACTCGACGAGATCCTGCGGCGGTTCGAGGAGGACGACCCGGAGCCGGATCCGGACCCGGGCCCCGAGGGCCCCGGCGACGGGCCGGACGGCTCGGACGGCCCCGACGACACCGGGGGCGGGCCCCAGGAGGGCGCGGGCGACGGGGCACGGGAGCAGACGCCGCCCACCGCTCCCGAGCCGTCCGTTCCCGACCAGCGCGGGGGTGAACACGAGGCGGCCGAACGCGAGGACGGATCGGCCCGGGCCGACCGCGACGGCGGGGCGGCCGACCCGGGCGAAGGGGACGGCGGTACCGGCGGAGCCGGAGGTGAGCGGGCGGCCGTGGGCGCCGCCGAACCGTTCCGCACCCGGCGCCTGGACGTCCCCGGTCTGGGCGAGGGCGCGGCAGGCCGCCGTTCGCGCGCCCGCAGCGCGCACGGCCGCACCACCGGGGCCCGCCGCCCGCGGGGAACGCTCTCCGCGCTGCATCTGACCGCGACCGTCCGGGCGGCCGCCCCCCATCAGCGGACACGCGGGCGGAGTGGACCCGGGCTGCTGGTGCGCCGGGACGATCTGCGCGAGGCGGTGCGCGAGGGCCGGGAGGGCAATCTCGTGCTGTTCGTGGTGGACGCGTCGGGCTCGATGGCCGCGCGGAAGCGGATGAGCGCGATCAAGGGCGCGGTGCTGTCGCTGCTGCTGGACGCCTACCAGCGGCGGGACAAGGTCGGGCTGATCACCTTCCGGGGCGCGGACGCCGAACTCGCGCTGCCGCCCACCTCGTCGGTGGACGCGGCCGCCGTGCGGCTGGAGCGGCTGCCGACGGGCGGCCGTACGCCGCTTGCGGCCGGGCTGTTGAAGGCCCGGGAGGTGCTGCGGGTGGAGCGGCTGCGGGACCCCGCGCGCCGTCCGCTGCTGGTCGTGGTGACCGACGGGCGGGCCACGGAGGCGAGGCGGTCCGGCGGGCCCGCGCCGGTCGAGCGGGCCGGGCGCGCGGCGCGGATGCTCGCGGGCGACGGGGTCGCCTCGGTGGTCGTGGACTGCGAGTCGGGGCCGGTGCGGCTGGGGCTGGCGGGCGCGCTCGCCGGCGAACTGCGGGGCACTCGGGTGACCCTCGACGAGCTGCGCGCGGACAGCGTGACGGCGCTGGTACGCGATGTACGAAACGTATCGAACCCTCGGAGGGCCGCCTGATGCCGCAAGGACAACCGACCGTCGTCCCCGACGACGGGCTGACCACCCGCCAGCGCCGCAACCGTCCGCTGGTGCTCGTCCACACCGGTCAGGGCAAGGGCAAGTCGACCGCGGCGTTCGGGCTGGCGCTGCGGGCATGGAACCAAAACTGGCCGGTCGGTGTATTCCAATTTGTAAAGTCCGCGAAATGGCGGGTCGGTGAGGAGCGTGCGCTGCGCGTCCTCGGCGACTCGGGCGAAGGGGGGACCGTCGCATGGCACAAGATGGGCGAGGGCTGGTCGTGGGTCCAGCGCGACATGGCTTCCAGCGAGGAGGCCGCACGCGAGGGCTGGGAGCAGGTCAAGCGCGATCTGGCGGCGGAGACATACCGGCTCTATGTGCTGGACGAGTTCGCGTATCCGATGCACTGGGGCTGGGTGGACCCCGACGAGGTGGTGGCGGTGCTGCGGGACCGGCCCGGGACACAGCACGTCGTCATCACGGGGCGTAACGCACCGGCGCAGCTGCTGGACTTCGCCGACCTGGTCACCGACATGTCGAAGGTCAAGCATCCGATGGACGCCGGTCAGAAGGGCCAGCGAGGCATCGAGTGGTGAGTGTTCCGCGCCTGGTGATCGCGGCGCCCGCCTCCGGCAGCGGGAAGACGACGGTCACCGCGGGGCTGATGGCCGCGTTCGCGGAGCGCGGTCTGGATGTGTCACCGCACAAGGTCGGCCCGGACTACATCGACCCTGGCTATCACGCGCTCGCCATCTCCTCGGCGGCCTCTTCGGCCGCCTCCTCGGGGGGCCGGTCCCGGGCCGGGGGCGCGCGCCCGGGCCGGAATCTGGACGCGTATCTATGCGGTCCGGAGCGGATCGCCCCGCTGTTCCTGCATGGGGCGGCGGGCTGCGATCTGGCCCTGGTCGAAGGGGTGATGGGGCTGTTCGACGGGGCGGCCGGGCAGGGCGAGCTGGCCTCGACGGCGCATGTGGCCAAGCTGCTGCGGGCGCCGGTGGTGCTGGTCGTGGACGCCTCCTCGCAATCGCGGTCGGTGGCCGCGCTGGTGCATGGCTTCGCGTCCTGGGATCCCGAGGTGCGGGTAGCGGGGGTGATCCTCAACAAGGTCGGTTCGGACCGTCACGAGGCGATGCTGCACGAGGCGCTGGAGGGGTGCGGGGTGCCGGTGTTCGGCGCGCTGCGCCGGACACGGGCGGTGCGGGCCCCGAGCCGCCATCTGGGTCTGGTGCCGGTGGCCGAGCGCCATGCGGAGGCGGTCGATTCGGTGACCGCGCTGGCGGCCCGGGTGCGGGAGGGCTGCGATCTCGACGGGCTGCTGGCGCTGGCCCGCAGCGCACCGCCCCTGTCCGAGCGGGCCTGGGATCCGGAGGAGGAGGCGCACCGGGCGATCCGCACCGCCCCCGCTGCCGGGGGCCGGGCCGGGCAGGCGGCGCGGCCGGTGGTGGCCGTGGCGGGCGGGGCCGCGTTCACCTTCTCGTACGCGGAGCACACCGAGCTGCTCACGGCGGCCGGGGCGCGGGTCGTCCCCTTCGATCCGCTGCGGGACGAGCGCCTCCCGGAAGGCACCGGCGGTCTGGTGATCGGCGGTGGTTTCCCGGAGGTCTACGCCCCCGAGCTGTCCGCGAACGAGCCGCTGCGCGCCGCCGTCGCCGGGCTCTCCGCGTCCGGCGCGCCCATCGCCGCCGAATGTGCCGGACTGCTCTATCTGGCGCGTTCGCTGGACGGGGAGCCGATGTGCGGGGTGCTGGCCGCCGAGGCACGGATGTCGGAACGTCTGACGCTGGGCTACCGTGAGGCCGTGGCCGTCTCCGACACCTCACTCGCCGCCGCGGGGACACGGGTGCACGGCCATGAGTTCCACCGCACCACCATCGTGCCCGGAGCGGGGCCGGAGCCCGCCTGGGGTCTCGTCCACCCGGAGCGCCGTACCGAAGGGTTCGCACAGGGAGATGTGCATGCCTCCTATCTGCATGTGCACTGGGCCTCGATCCCGGGGGCGGCGGCCCGGTTCGTCGACAGATGTGTGCCCCCTGCCGGTTGAGCCGAGGCGGTGAGCTGACGTGGAGGTCATCGGCCGGGGCGCGATATGTCCCCTGCCCGGGTCGCCACTCGTCATCGGAGTCGGGGCGAGCCGGGGGGTGTCCGTCGGCGAGGTGCTCGGCCTGGTCGAGGCGACCCTGGCCGAGGCGGGCCTCTCACCGCATGGCGTGGCCGAGTTGGCCACAGTCGAGGCCAAGACCGGGGAGCCCGGGTTGCTGACGGCGGCCGAGCGGCTCGGAGTGCCGCTGTGCGGATACCCCGCGGAGGCGCTGGCCGCGGTGGAGGTGCCGAACCCGTCCGCGGCGCCGCTCACCGCCGTGGGCACGGCCGGGGTCGCCGAGGCGGCCGCACTGCTGGCCGCCGGTCCGGGTGGCGAACTGCTCGTCGCCAAGCGGAAATCCACACCGCACGGCCGCCCCGGAAGGGCCACCTGCGCCGTCGCTCGCCGTCCGGCGGCGGTCAAATCCGGGCAGAGCGGGCAGCGAAGACCTGCCGTGGACCGCCTCGACGCAGGTCAGTAACGTCTCGGGGCGGAACAGCCCGCCCTCTGCCGACCGTGACCCCCGCATCACCTGTACAAGGAGACCTCGTGACGACCCCGCCCGCCCTGCTCGTCGCAGGCATCGGCACGCGAGACGAAAGGCATGCCGCCGCCTTCCACGCATTCGTAGAGGAGTTGGCCATACGCCACCCGGATCTGCCCGTGGCGGGTGGCCTCACCGGACCGGGCGACCACCCGCTGTCCGATGCGGTCACCCGACTCGTCGGGGAAGGGGTGAGCCGCTTCGCGGTCGTCCCGATGACGCTGATCCCGGCGGCTCCCCCCAGAGACGGCGTGGCCGCCGCGCTGGCGCAGGAGGCGGAGCGCCACGCCGACGCCTCGTTCACCTCCGCCCGGCCGCTCGGCCCGCACCCCACGCTGCTGAGCGTGCTGGAGCGGCGGCTCGACGAGGCGCTGGGCAATCGGCCCCGGCTGCCCTCGGACCGCGCGGAGACCACCGTGCTGCTGGTGGGCGACGGTTCGCCGCTCCCCGCCGCCAACGCCGAGGTGCACCGCGCGGCCCGGCTGATGTGGGAGGGCCGTGGCTTCGCGGGCGTCGAGGTGGCCTTCGCCTCGCTCGCCGCACCGGATGTGGCATCGGGCCTGGACCGCTGCGCCAGGCTGGGGGCGCGCCGGGTCGTGGTGCTGCCGTACTTCCTGTTCGCGGGCGGCGCCCTGGAGCGGGTGCGGCAGCAGGCGGAGGGCTGGGGGCTCGCCCACCCCGAGGTCGAGGTGGTCCCGGCCGATGTCATCGGCCCGGCGAAGGAGTTGGCCGACCTCGTCATGGACCGCTATGAGGAGGTGGCCGACACCGCCGGGCGCGGCGGCTGCGCCGATGAGGCCCATGCCTTCGCGCATCCCGACGCCCACGCCGATGTCCGCTGATTCATTGGCGGGCGTGTCCGCGAGTGCGAGTGGGGCCGCGAGTGCGAGTGGGTCCGCCGCCGGGTCCGCCGATGGCGGATCCGCCGGGTCGGCCCCGGCCTCCGGGTCCGCCGAATCCGCCGGGCCTTCCGGGTCAGCCCGGTCCACCGGGTCTTCCGGGTCAGCCGGGTCCGCCGCGTCCGCCGCGTCCGCCGGGTCCTCCGGATCCGCCGGGTTCGATCTGCGGCATCACGGGGACGCGGAGGTGCGGGGTGCCGATGCCGCGCTGACGGACCTCGCGGTCAATGTCCGGGCCGGTACGCCTCCGGAGTGGCTCAAGGCCCGGATCGCCGCGTCCCTCAACGGGCTGGCCGCCTACCCGGACGGGCGGGCGGCGCGGGAGGCGGTCGCCGCGCGCCATGGGCTTCCGGCCGGACGGGTGCTGCTGACGGCGGGCGCCGCAGAGGCGTTCGTCCTGCTCGCCCGCGCGCTGCCGACCCGCCGCCCGGTGGTGGTCCATCCGCAGTTCACCGAACCGGAGTCGGCGCTGCGGGACGCGGGGCACACCGTGGAGCGCGTGGTCCTCGATGAGCGGGACGGCTTCCGGCTGACCCCGGGTGCGGTGCCCGAGGACGCCGATCTGGTGGTGATCGGCAACCCCACCAACCCCACATCCGTACTGCACCCGGCCGACGCCCTGGCCGAACTCGCCCGGCCGGGGCGGACGCTGGTGGTGGACGAGGCGTTCATGGACGCCGTCCCCGGCGAGCGCGAATCGCTGGCGGGCCGCACCGATGTGCCGGGGCTTGTGGTGCTGCGCAGCCTCACCAAGACCTGGGGTCTGGCGGGGCTGCGGATCGGCTACGTACTGGCCGAGCCGGACACCGTCACGGCGCTGGAGCGGGTCCAGCCGCTGTGGCCGGTGTCCAGCCCGGCCCTGGTCGCGGCCGAGGCATGCTGCACCCCGTCCGCCCTCGCCGAGGCCGCAAACGCCGCCGACCGTATGGCCGCCGACCGGGCCCATCTGGCCGACCGGCTGGCCGAGTTGGCGGAGGTGCGAGTGTGCGGTCCGGCGGCCGGGTCCTTTCTGCTGATCCGGCTGCCGGGCGCGGCGGCGATCCGCACCCGGCTGCGGGAGCTGGGCTTCGCCGTCCGCCGTGGTGACACCTTTCCGGGCCTCGGCCCGGACTGGCTCCGGCTCGCCGTCCGCGACCCCGCCACGACGGACCGTTTCGTGATCGCCCTGGCAAAGGCCGTCGCGGAGTCGGCCGACTGACCGTGCCAATGGGGGGGGCACCAACTGACCGTAACAACAGCCTGACCGCGCGCCGCGCGGGGCGGCACGCGGTCATCCACGGCTTGCCCGTGCCCCCCGTGCCCCCGTGCCCCGAGCCCGGTGTCCGTACCGCGCGGTACGGACACCGGGTCCGGCTGGCCGAGCGCCAGCCGTAAGGCGCCAGGTTCAGGCGTCCGGGCCAACCGTCAGGCATCAGACGTCAGACCCGGACCTCCGAGCCAGGCGTCATACCCGGGCGCCCGGCCCACACGACCAACCCACACACCCGGCCCAAGCGTCCGCGCCAACCGCCCGACCCAGACACCCGGGCCAAGCCCAGACATCCGGGCCAAGCCCAGACGCCCGGGCCAGGCCAGGTGTCAGCCGACGTCAGCCGGCGTCGCTGCCGCCGCCGGCGCGACGGCGGCGGGCCAGGACGAGGGCGCCACCGCCCGCGGCGAGCAGCAGGGCACCGCCGCCCACCAGGTACGGCGTGGCCGAGCTGCCACCGGTCTCGGCCAGGTGCTCCGGCTTGGGCTCGGGCGTGGTCTGGGAGCCCACGCTCGGGCTGGGCTCCACCGCTGCGGCCACCGGCGCCTCACAGGTCGCCCGGGCGAGGGTGACCTGCCCCTCGACCTCGGAGACGTTCAGCTTGAGCGGGTTCACGGAGACCCTCAGGTTGAGGGCCGTGGCCGCCGCCGTCCGCGAGGTGGTGGCCGTCCGTGACAGATCGAGCCGGACCTGGCCGAGCGACGGCACATCCACCGTGGTGGTGCCGCTTGTGCTCAGGGTGGCCTTCCTGCCGAGCACGCTGACGCTGCCGAGCAGGTTGGAGTGGGCGGTCGGCCGCTTCCCCGCGGCACACACCGCCTTCGAGGTCACCTGCTCGACCGTGATCAGCGGCACCGCGGCCAGACCCGGCACATTGACCCGGGCGTTGACGAGGTTGGAGTACCCCTCGGCCCGCTGCTTGTCCGCCGCGGCCCGTGCAGTGGCCACATCGGCCCGGAGCACATTGAACGGCCGGCCCCCGTCCACGCCGTCCAAGGTCGCGCTGAGTGCCGTCTTGCTGGCGGTCGCGGGCGCGTGAACCTCGTTCAGCGCGACCGAGAGCGGAGCCGAGACGGTCTTGTTGAGCAGGGAGACATCGAGATCGGTGCGGAGCACGACCGCACCCGCCTTACCGGTGGTCGCACCGGTGTCGGCCTGCGCGGTCGCCGCGGGCAGCAGGCCCAGGACGGAGACCGCGGCAGCGGCAGTGGCGGCCGCCAGACGGCGGGTGGGCATGCCGAAGTAGGTGTTACTGGAACAGGACACGTGAGTAGACCCCCACAGGAGACATGGAGCCGCCGGCGCCTGCCGCGGGGGACTCCACGGGCGCCGACGGCCTCGACCACGCCATATTTGCGCACCGAGGGTAAACAGGCAGACACATCATGTCCGTTCACCCCAATGGGTGCGGTTCGCCGCCCAGTTCGAACCGCGTTCCCTTCGGGAACCCCGCGCCCCACCCGTCCCCGCGCCCCGTCCCCCGTGTCCGGTCGGCCCCCGTGTCCGGTCGGACCCTGTGTCCGGTCGACCCCCGTGGCCCGGTCAGCCGACCACGCGTCCCCGCAGCACCACCCGCCGCGGCGTCGTCAGCACCCGCACATCGGCGCGCGGATCCGCGTCGTAGACGACGAGATCGGCGGAGGCACCCTCGGTGAGACCCGGCCGCCCGAGCCAGTCGCGCGCCCCCCAGGTCGCCGCCGAGAGCGCGTCCCGCGCCGGGATGCCCGCCTTCACCAGCTCGGCGACCTCCTGCCCGACCAGCCCATGGGCCAGGCCGCCGCCCGCGTCGGTGCCGGTGTAGATCGGGATGCCCGCGTCGTAGGCGGCCCGCACCGTCTCGTACCGGCGCTCGTGCAGCCGCCGCATATGGTCGGCCCAGCGCGGGAACCTCGCCTCGCCGCCCAGCGCCAGCCGCGGGAAGGTGGCGATGTTGACCAGGGTCGGGACGATCGCCACGCCCCGCTCGGCGAACAGCGGGATGGTCTCCTCGGTGAGCCCGGTGGCGTGCTCAATGCAGTCGATCCCCGCCTCGACCAGCGGGGCCAGGCTCTCCTCGGCGAAACAGTGCGCCGTGACCCGCGCGCCCAGCCGGTGCGCCTCCGCGATGGCCGCCTCGACCGCGCCGCGCGGCCAGCAGGACCCCAGGTCACCGGTCTCCCGGTCGATCCAGTCGCCGACCAGCTTGACCCAGCCGTCGCCGCGCCGTGCCTCCGCGGCCACATAGGCGACCAGGTCCTCGGGCTCGATCTCATACGCGTAGTTGCGGATGTAGCGCCTGGTACGGGCGATATGGCGGCCGGCCCGGATGATGCGGGGCAGATCCTCGCGGTCGTCGATCCAGCGGGTGTCGGCCGGCGATCCCGCGTCCCGCAGCAGCAGGGCCCCGGCGTCACGGTCGGTCAGCGCCTGTTTCTCGCTGGTGGAGTCGTCCACCGCGCCATGGGCGTCGAGGCCGACATGGCAGTGGGCGTCGACGAGTCCGGGCAGCACCCAGCCCTCGATCAGCCGGATGTCCCTGGCCCCGGCCGGCCGCTCGAACGTGATCCGGCCGTCGACCACCCACAGCTCGTCCCGGATGTCCCCGGCAGCGTCGCCGGTGTCCGGTCCGACCAGGACCCGGCCCTTGATATGGAGCACCGCGCTATCCCTCATGCAACGCACTGTACGAGACCGGGGCAGGGCGTTGACCGGCCAATTCCCAGGAGCCGGAACGGCGCCACTCGAACAACTTGCGCAGCGCTGCTACGCTCACGCAACCCACCGGACGAGCGGCAGTGAGGAGGTCCTCGTGAGCGCTCCGACCGATGACGCGGCCGCCGCGAGCACCGCGCGAGCCGTACCGATGGACACGACGCACACGACGGACCCACCACGGGCCGCAGCACCGGAGGCGCCCGACGCGCCGGAGGGCCCCGACGGCTTATCGGCCGACGCCCACCCCGACTTACCGGCCGACTTACCGGCCGGCTCCCCGGCCACTGGGCACCCCGACCCACCGGCCGCACCGCACGCCGACTTACAGAGCGCCGCCCCGCACCCCGACCCACCCGGCCCACCCGACCCACAAGCCGAGTTCCGGGACTTCTTCGAGCGGCACCACGCCGAGCTGGCCCGCCTCGCCCATCTGCTGCTCGGCAGTTCCGACGGGGCGGACGACCTGGCGGCCGACGCGCTGGTGGCGGTCTGGCACCAGTGGGACCGGGTGCGGGCCGCCGACCATCCGGCCGCGTACGCCCGGGGCGTGGTCGCCAATCTGGCCCGCTCCCGGATCCGCAGCCTGGTGCGCGAGCGGCGGCGGGTGGCGCTCTTCTCCTCGCAGCGCTCCGACCATGTGGACGACCCCGATGTGTCCGCCGTGGTGGATGTGCAGGCCGCGCTGGTCCGGCTGCCGTTCCGCAAGCGGGCATGTGTGGTGCTGCGGCACGCGTTCGACCTCTCCGAGCGGGAGACGGCCCGTACGCTGGGCATTTCGGTGGGCACGGTCAAGAGTCAGACCTCCCGCGGAATCGCCGAGCTGGAGCGGCTGCTCGGCCCTCCGGACGGCGAGGGCGAGCTGCCCGGGGCGACGGACGCGGGGCGGACGGTACGGACGCTCCGCTCCGGGAACACAGGTCCCGCGGGCACAGGTCCCGCGGGCACAGGTCCCACGGGCACAGGTCCCACGGGCCCCGCTCGTCACTCGGGTCATATGGGCCACGCCGGGCACGCAGGAGGGGGCAGTTGATGATCGAGCATCGCGAGCGCGCCGAGGGCCGCGATGTCGTCGCCGAGCTGCGCGCGGCCGCCGCCTCCCATGAACCGGACCGGAGCAGGATGCTGGCGAGGGTCACGGCGGGCATCGCGGCCGATGACCGACGCCGGAACCGGGCCCCGCGGATGGGCCCGCGCCGGTCCCGGATGGTGGGCCCGGTCGCCGGGCTGGCGGCGGCGGTCGCCGCGACGGGCCTCGTGGTGCTGGCCACGGACGGTGCCGAGCGGCCGCAGACGGTGCGCACCTCGAGCGAACCCGTCGTGCCCCCGGCGGGCGCGGGCGCGGACACACGGCCCGGGGAGGAGCCGGGCGCCGGGTCGCAGAGCGAAGCTGAGCGGCACACGCCGAGCGCCTATCCCACCGCGGCCGGTCCAAACCACCTCGCCGAGCCGACCGTACGGTCCAAGGGCACCATCAACGCCCATTCCAACCCTTACTGGGCGCAGAGCGACATCACGCTCACCATCGGCAGGCCGCTGACCTCGCTGACGGTGGAGCTGCGGGTCGCGGAGACCGGGGGTGTGCGGTCCACCGGCTCCTGGAGCTCGCTGCCGACCTCCGATATGACCGCCGCCACGCATATCGAGGACGGTGCGCTGGTCTACCGCTGGACGCTCCGGAAGGGTGCGACCGTACCCGCGGGCCGATTCGTCTTCGCGGGGCAGTACAACCACGCCGAGGGCGAGCGGGACAACGGCCGGGACGCCTACTCGGCCTCGGGCAACGGTGACTCCGGGGCCTTCGCGGTGCGGGGCGACTTCCCCCGGTTCACCGTGGGAGATTGAATTCATGGCAGCTTGGCCAGAAATTCTCCGCGTTTTTCCGCTACTGCTTCCACATTCGTCTGCCCGCTTTTGTGATTCCTAAACACAAAATTTTTTCACGGGATCCTGATCCCGTAATTCAAGACAGTCACCGGGCGATTACGCACATGTGACGGACCACACATGAGATTCACTTTGCCCCGGTATCTCCCCCACAAATCAGCCTCTTTCGGCGTGCGGCCGCGCGCACGCGCGCTCCCGCGTGATAACACGACCACCCCCTTTCGCGTAACCCCCCACCGCGATGCATTTTCCGATTCTGCTGGGTAAATTGAATTTGCATGACCGCCGCACAAGCAGACCTTGTCCGTAGCGAATTGGATTTGCCGGAGGACCTGACCCTCGACACCCCGCGCGTCGAGGACGGAGCCGCGATCTGGCGAATCGCACGCGACTCCAAAGCCCTGGACCTCAACTCCTCCTACAGCTACCTCCTGTGGTGCCGCGACTTCGCCGCCACATCCGTAGTGGCGCGCGACGCCGACGGCGGACCGGTCGGCTTCATCACCGGCTACGTCCGCCCCGAGCGCCCCGAGACCCTGGTCGTCTGGCAGGTCGCCGTCGACCACGCCCGGCGTGGCCGCGGACTGGCCGCCACCCTGCTGGACGGGCTGGTCAAGCGGGTCGCCGCGACGGGCGTCCGCGGCATAGAGACGACGATCACCCCGGACAACACCGCCTCGAACCGGCTGTTCACCTCGTTCGCCGAGCGGCATCAAGCGCCGCTCGAGCGTGAGGTGCTCTTCCATGGCGGACTGTTCCCCGACGGTGCGCACGAGCCCGAGGTGCTCTACCGCATCGGTCCGCTCGGCTCCCTCGGGCCGAGCGCCGACCGGACCTGACCCCCACCTCGATTCCCCTCGAACCCTCACCCTCCTCACCCCCCTCACACCCCTCTCCCAGGAGAACGCTGTGACCATCACCCCGCCCGCCCTGAGCGTCTTCGAGGCCCTGGAGTCGGAGGTGCGCAGCTACTGCCGTGGCTGGCCCGCCGTCTTCGACCGCGCGCAGGGCAGCCACATGTACGACGAGGACGGCCACACGTACCTCGACTTCTTCGCCGGAGCCGGGTCGCTCAACTACGGCCACAACAACCCGGTGCTGAAACGGGCGCTGATCGACTACATCGAGCGTGACGGCGTCACACACGGCCTGGACATGTCCACCACGGCCAAGCGCGCGTTCCTCGAATCGTTCCAGAACCACATCCTGCGCCCGCGCGATCTGCCCTACAAGGTCATGTTCCCGGGCCCGACCGGCACCAACGCCGTCGAGGCCGCCCTGAAGCTGGCCCGTAAGGTCAAGGGCCGCGAGGCCATCGTCTCCTTCACCAACGCCTTCCACGGCATGTCGCTGGGCTCACTGGCCGTGACCGGCAACGCCTTCAAGCGCGCCGGTGCGGGCATCCCGCTGGTCCACGGCACCCCGATGCCGTTCGACAACTACTTCGACGGCACGATCCCGGACTTCCTGTGGTTCGAGCGGCTGCTGGAGGACCAGGGCTCCGGTCTCAACCGGCCCGCCGCCGTGATCGTCGAGACCGTACAGGGCGAGGGCGGCATCAACGTGGCGCGGCCCGAGTGGCTGCGCGCCCTGGCCGAGCTGTGCGAGCGCCAGGACATGCTGCTGATCGTCGACGACATCCAGATGGGCTGCGGCCGCACGGGCGCCTTCTTCTCCTTCGAGGAGGCGGGCATCACCCCGGACATCGTGACCGTCTCCAAGTCCATCAGCGGCTACGGCATGCCGATGTCGCTCGCCCTCTTCAAGCCCGAGCTGGACATCTGGGAGCCCGGTGAGCACAACGGCACCTTCCGCGGCAACAACCCCGCGTTCGTGACCGCCGCCGCGACCCTGGACACCTACTGGGCCGACGGCCAGATGGAGAAGCAGACCCTGGCCCGCGGCGAGCAGGTCGAGCTGGCCCTGCGCGCCATCTGCGAGGAGCAGTCCGGCACCCAGTTCCGCGGCCGCGGCCTGGTGTGGGGGCTGGAGTTCGACGACAAGCCGCGCGCCACGGCGGTCTGCCGGCGCGCCTTCGAGCTGGGGCTGCTGCTGGAGACGTCCGGCCCCGAGAGCGAGGTCGTCAAGCTGCTGCCCGCGCTGACGATCTCCCCCGATGACCTGGACGAGGGGCTGCGGACCCTCGCCCGCGCGGTCCGCGAGACCGCATGATCCTCCCGCACCGCAGAGAAGAGAAAGGCAAGAACTCACCGTGATCGTCCGATCCTTCAAGGACATCGAGGACACCGAGAGGCATGTGAGGTCCAAGTCCGGCACCTGGGAGAGCAAGCGCATCGTGCTCGCCAAGGAGGGCGTCGGCTTCTCGTTGCACGAGACCATCCTCTACGCGGGCACCGAGACGTCGATGTGGTACGCCAACCACATCGAGGCGGTGCTGTGCGTCGAGGGCGAGGCCGAGCTCACCAACGACGAGACCGGTGAGAAGCACTGGATCACGCCCGGCACCATGTATCTGCTCGACGGACATGAGAAGCACACGATGCGCCCCAAAACGGATTTCCGGTGCGTCTGTGTATTCAACCCGCCGATCACCGGACGGGAGGACCATGATGAGAACGGCGTATACCCGCTGATCACCGAGACCGAGGAGGCATGAACCGATGACCGCGGTCACTGACCTGTACCCGACCCGTGGGGCTGTGGAGGTGGCGACACCGCGCGTGGACCCCGTGGTGTGGTCCGCGCCCGGAGCCCCAGGGCCGCTGCAACCGTCCGAGCTGAGCGATTTCGATCGCGACGGCTTCCTGGCGATCGATGAGCTGATCACTCCGGATGAGGTGGCGGAATACCGCGCCGAATTGGACCGGATGATCGCCGATCCGGACGTGCGCGCCGACGAACGCTCGATCATCGAGCCGACGTCGCAGGACGTACGGTCGGTGTTCGAGGTGCACCGGATCAGCGAGGTCTTCGCCAAACTGGTGCGCGACCCGCGTGTGGTGGGCCGCGCTCGGCACATCCTCGGCTCGGACGTCTACGTCCACCAGAGCCGGATCAATGTCAAGCCGGGCTTTGGCGCCTCGGGCTTCTACTGGCACTCGGACTTCGAGACCTGGCACGCCGAGGACGGGCTGCCGAACATGCGGACCGTGTCGGTCTCGGTCGCGCTCACCGAGAACTTCGCGCACAACGGCAGCTTGATGATCATGCCGGGCTCGCACCGCACCTTCCTGGGCTGTGCGGGCGCGACGCCGAAGGACAACTACAAGAAGTCGCTTCAGATGCAGGACGCGGGCACCCCGTCCGACGAGGCGCTCAGCGGCTTCGCCGACAAGCACGGCATCAGACAGTTCACCGGCAAGCCCGGCTCGGCGGTCTGGTTCGACTGCAACTGCATGCACGGGTCCGGCGACAACATCACGCCGTTCTCCCGCAGCAATGTGTTCATCGTGTTCAACAGCGTGGAGAACACCGCGGTCGAGCCGTTCGCCGCGCCGGTCCCCCGGCCGGACTTCATCGGTGCGAGGGACTTCACGCCCGTACGGTGACAACCGCCGTGCGCTGATGTGACGTCCGTGATCTGAGGGAAGCCGGAGTGCCCCGGCTTCCCTCAGATTTTTGCCCTGTCCCTTTGCACCACCCGCCTGCTTGGCGCGTCAGGCTTGGCCGCGGGGAGCCGACTCAGCCGGACAGCTTCTCCAGCAGCCGGTCCACATCGGCCGCGGTGTTGTAGAGGTGGAAGGAGGCGCGGAGGTTACCGGCCCGCGCCGAGACATGGACCTCCGCCTCCGCCAGCCGGGGCGCGACGTCGCCCAGGCCGGGTACGGAGACGATGGCCGAGCCGGGGGCGGCGATGGGCCGGTGGCCGAGTCCGATGACCCCGTCCCGGAAGCGGTCGGCGAGCGCGCGGTCATGGGCGGCGATGGCCTCGGTGCCCAGCTCCTCGATCAGCGCCAGGGAGTGGCGGGCCGCCACGTAGGAGTAGACGCTCGGGCTCTCGTCGAAGCGGCGGGCGGAGTGGGCGAGTTCCTCCACCGGGCCGTAGCAGCTGTCCCAGGGCTTCTCCCCCGCGACCCAGCCCGCGAAGACGGGGGTGAGTCCGCCGAGGTCCTCCGGCACGGTCAGGAAGGCGGCACCGCGCGGGCACATCAGCCACTTGTAGGCCACGCAGACGGTGTAGTCGGCCTCGGCGGCGTTCACCGGGAACCAGCCGGCCGCCTGGCTGACGTCCACCAGGGTGCGGGCCCCATGGGTCCGGGCCGCCTCCCGGATGGCGTCGAGATCGGCGATCCGCCCGTCCGCCGACTGGACCGCGCTCACGGCCACCAGCGCCGTACCGGGCCGTACCGCCTCCGCGATCTCCTCCAGCGGGACGATGCGCAGCTTGAGGTCGCCGCGGACGGCGAAGGGGTTGACCAGGGAGCTGAAGTCGCCCTCGGCCACCAGGACTTCGGCGCCGGGCGGCAGCGAGGTGGCGATCATCCCCGCGTACACGGCGACGGAGCTGCCCGCCGCGACCCGCCGGGCCGGTACGCCGACCAGCCGGGCATAGGCGGCACGGGCCGCCTCGACCGCCTCGAAGGCCACGTCGACGATGGGCTGTCCGGCGGCCGAGCCGTCGAGGACCGCCTGCACGGCGGCTACGGAGCGTGCGGGGATCAGACCGCTGGACGCGGTGGTGAGATACGTCGTGTGTGGCGCGAATTCGGCGCCCGCCAGGCTCTCCATGTCCAACCACTATGGAACGCGCTCACCCCGGCGTCCATCGCGATTTCTTGTGGGATGCCTTCAAGCGATCCTTATGCATCCCCGCTGACCTGCGGCGATTCCTCCACGTGGCACGGCACCCGGGTGAACACACCCCGCGGATCGGCCGCATCAGGCCGACCGCCTCAGGCCCCATACGACGTACACGGCCGCGGGCATGCCGAAACGGCCGCCGGACACGCGGGTCAGGTCCGCGGGTCCGGCGGCCGTGCCGTCGTTCCGGGCGTCAGCCGCGCTGCTCCCGGACGCCGTTGATCCGCCGCGGCAGCTCCAGCGGGTTCTCGTCGCGCAGCTCCGGCGGCAGCAGGGCGGCCGGGGTGTCCTGGTAGGCGACCGGCCGCAGCCAGCGCTCGATGGCGGTGCCGCCGACCGAGGTGGAGGTGGAGGTGGTGGCCGGGTAGGGCCCGCCGTGGTGCTGGGCGGGGGCGACCGCGACACCGGTCGGCCAGCCGTTGACCAGGACCCGGCCGGCCAGCGGGGTGAGCTCGGCGATCAGCTCACCGGCCCGGCCCTCGGTGCCCTCGGCCTCGGCGGCGGAGAGGTGGATAGTGGCGGTGAGGTTGCCCGGAAGCCTGCCGAGCACCGCGCTGATCTCCTCGTCGCTCTCGTAGCGCGCCACGACGGTCACCGGGCCGAAGCACTCCTCCAGCAGCGCGTCGTGCGGGCCGCTTTCGGCCAGCCGCCCCGCCGGGACGGTCAGGAAGCCCGCGCTGACCGTGTGCTCACCGCCGGCGCCGGGGGTGACCGGGGCCTCCACGTCCGCCAGCTCGGCGCGCTCCTGGACCCCGGCGACGAAGTTGTCCCGCATCCGGTGGTCGAGCAGGACTCCGGCCTCGGTGTTGCTGACCGCCTCGGTGAGGGACTTCACCAGGCCGTCGCCCGCCGGGCCGGCCGGGGCCAGGACGAAGCCGGGCTTGGTGCAGAACTGGCCGACGCCCAGCGTCATCGAGCCCGCGAGCCCCGCGCCGATCTGGTCGCCGCGCTCGGCCGCCGCGGCCTCGGTGACCACCACCGGGTTGAGGCTGCCGAGCTCGCCGTGGAAGGGGATCGGCACCGGGCGGGAGGCCGCCGCGTCGTGCAGGGCGCGGCCGCCGCGGACCGATCCGGTGAAACCGGCGGCGGCGATCAGCGGATGCCCGACCAGCTCGATGCCCGCGTCGAAGCCGTGCACCACCGCGATCACCTCGGCGGGCACCCCGACCCGCTCGGCGGCGCGGCGCAGCGCGGAGGCGGCCACCTCGGAGGTGGCGGGGTGGTCGGGGTGGGCCTTGACGATGACCGGGCAGCCCGCGGCGAGGGCGCTCGCGGTGTCGCCGCCGGGCACGGAGAAGGCGAGCGGGAAGTTGCTGGCGGCGTAGACGGCGACGACGCCGAGCGGCAGCTTGTAGCGGCGCAGATCGGGCCAGGGCGGGGTCTGGGTGGCGTCGGCGTGGTCGATGCGGACGTCGAGGAAGCCGCCCTCGTCCACGATGGTCGCGAAGGACCGCAGCTGGTAGGTGGTGCGGGCCAGCTCGCCCGTGAGCCGGGCGGGGCCGAGCGCGGTCTCCGCGTCGGCGGCCTCGACCAGCAGGTCACGGGCCTCGTCGAGCAGGTCGGCGGCCGTGCGCAGCAAGGCGGCGCGCACCGCGCGGTCGGCCAGGGAACCGCGGGCGGCATGGGCCGCGCGCACCACGCGGTCGACCTCCTCCGCCGTGGCTTCGACCGCTACCTGCTCGCGCTGCTTTCCGGTTCGGGGGTCGACGCTCCACACTGGTGCTGACACCGCGGATTCCTCCTGCTGTGGTGTTACCGCTGCTTGCGTCTCACACATCGACGGTGTTCGATATGCTGAACGCTGTCCCGGGTGATGAATTTCCCCCTGGGACTCTATGGCTGGTCGAACAGAGGGGTCAAGGCGATGTCAGCTGCCGAGACGGGTGGGGCCCAGGTCAAGTCGGCGGTCCGCACCGTCGAACTGCTGGAGTTCTTCGCCGGGCGGCCCGGTATGCACAGCCTCGCCGCGGTGCAGGAGGCCGTGGGCTATCCCAAGTCGAGCCTCTACATGCTGCTGCGCACCCTGGTGGAGCTCGGCTGGGTGGAGACCGACGCCACCGGCACCCGCTACGGCATCGGGGTGCGCGCCCTGCTCGTCGGCACCTCCTACATCGACGGTGACGAGGTCGTGGCCGCCGCCCGCCCCACCCTGGACCGGCTCTCGGACGACACCACCGAGACCATCCACCTCGCCCGGCTCGACGGCACCAATATCGTCTATCTCGCCACCCGGCAGTCGCAGCACTATCTGCGCCCCTTCACCCGCGTCGGCCGCCGGCTGCCCGCCCACTCCACCTCGCTGGGCAAGGCGCTGCTGGCCACGTACTCCGACGAGCAGGTGCGCAAGCTGCTGCCGGAGACGCTGAGCCAGCTCACCGAGCACACCATCACCGACCGCGAGAAGCTGATCGAGGAGTTGCACCTCGTCCGGGAGCAGGGGTACGCGGTGGACCGCGAGGAGAACACCCTGGGCCTGCGCTGCTTCGGCATCGCCATCCCGTACCGCACCCCCTCGCGCGACGCCATCAGCTGCTCGGTGCCGGTGGCCCGGCTCACCCCCGCCCATGAGCAGATGATCAAGGACGCCCTGTTCGACGCCCGGGACCGGCTCACCCTCGCGACGCGCCGCCTCTGACCCACGGGAGGACGGCCGCCTCCGCCATGCGGCGGAGGGGGATCGTCGGGCGGGGTGAGGCGCCGCGCCCACCGTGCCGGGAGGCTGGTGACCATGACCCACACCCTCCCCGGCCCCCGGACGCGCTCCGCACCCGCCCGCCTGCCCGGTGACCTGACCGCGCGGATCCTGCGGGCCGTCGCGATCCTCGCCTGTCTCCCCTACATCGGCCTCAAGGCCGCCTGGATGACCGGCAGTCACCTCGGCATCCCCGAGGGCAGTGAGCTGCGCGACCCCGGCCGGCAGACGCTGATGGTCGTCGTCAACGGCCTGTCGGTGCTCATGGACGGCGCCGTGGTCGTCCTCGCCCTGCTGCTCACCCGCCCCTGGGGGCTGCGGGCGCCGGCCTGGCTGACGGCCCTGCCCGCCTGGGTGGCCTGCGGTCTGCTCGCGCCCATCATGGCCGGATTCCCGGCCCAGTTGGCGGCCAGGGCGCTGGGCTTCGGCGGCGACGGGACGGACCCAGGGCAGTCCTCAGGAGCGGGCGGGACGTTCCTGGCCGAGTGGGTCTTCGGGATGGTCTACGGCGGGTTCATCGTGCAGGGTCTGGCCCTGGGGGGCCTGTTCGTGCTGTACGCCCGCCGCCGCTGGGGCCATCTGTGGCGCGGCCGGATCGCCGATCTGCCCGTCCGCGCGCCGGACCGCGCCCTCCGGCGCCCGGCCGCCGTCGTCATCGCCCTGCTCACCGCGGTGCCCGCCGCCGTCCATCTGCTGTGGGCCACGGGGTCGGCCACCGGGCTGAACCGGTACCGGGCCCAGGACCGCACCAGTGACTTCGCCGTCCTGGAGGGCGTGTATGTGCTGTTCGCGCTGGTCACCGCCGTCGGCGTGCTCATGATCGCCTTCCGCGCCGGGCGCCCGCTGCGCCTCGCCCTGCCGCTCGGCCTCGCCTGGGTCGGCTCCGCGGCTCTCGCCTGCTGGGGCGGCTGGCTTCTGCTGGCCGGGCTGACCGCCGGGAACGCCGCCAAGGAGCCGACCGCGCTGATGAATCTGACCTACGCTGTGCAGATGACCGTCGGACTGCTCGTCCTCGCGGCGGGCGGGCGCTTCCTCCGCGAGCGCGGCTCCGCCGGTGCCGGGCGCGCGGCCGAGCGCCGGGCCCCGTGACCGGGTCGGGGTGGCGGCGGGCGGTCCGTGCGGTGATCGGCCGCCGGGCCCAGCTGCGCTGGGTCCATCTGGTGCTGGGCGGCGCCCTGCTGATGCCGTACTACCTGCTGACCGCCGTCGTCCTCGCGATGCTCGTCCGGGGCGCCGATCCGTTCACCTCGCTGCGGTGGCAGCTGGTCACCTTCGCCTCGGCCCTGCCACTGGCCGCGCCGACCGCGCTCCTGCCGCTCGTACGCCCCCTGGAGGCCACCGCCGCGCGGTCGCTGTGCGGGCTGCCGGAGTCCGTGGAACTCGCGGCCGGACCCGCCGGGTCATGGGACGCACGCGCCCGCACCGCGTTCTGGTACGGACTGCACCTGGCCATCGGCGGGCTGGTCAGCGGGCTCATCCTGGCCCTGCTGCCCGCCTCGGCGCTGCTGGTCGCCCTGCCGTTCACCGATGACTCGTACACCGACGGGCTGGGCTGGCCGCACGCCTTCGCCGGGGCCCCCGCCGAGCTGGCGCCCCTGGCCGGGGTGGGGCTGCTGGCCCTGATCATGGGGATCGCGGCGGCCGCCGGGGCGCTGCTGGCCCGCTGTGCGCCCGCGCTGCTCGGCCCGGCCCCCGCCGACCGGCTCGCCGCCGCCGAGGAGCGGGCCGCCCGGCTCGCCTCCCGCAACCGGCTCGCCCGTGAGCTGCACGACTCGGTCGGCCATGCGCTGAGCGCGGTGACCCTCCAGGCGGGCGCGGCCCGTAAGGTCCTCGACACCGATCCGGACTTCGCCCGGGAGGCGCTGGCGGCCATCGAGGAGACCACCCGGGAGGCGGTCGGCGAACTCGACAGCGTGCTGGGCCTGTTACGGGAAGGGGAGGACGGCCCGGCCCCCGCCCCCGCCCCCTCCCCCACCCTGATGGATCTTGACGGGCTGCTCACCCGCACCCGGGCCGCCGGCGTAGCCGTCGAGCTGACGGCCCCGGGCACGCTGGACCGGCTGCCGCCCGTCGTCTCCCGCGAGGCGTACCGCATCGTCCAGGAGGGGCTCAGCAACGCACTGCGCCACGCGGGCCGGGTGCCGGTGCGGCTCCGGATCGCCGAGGACCGCAAGAAGGTGGAGATCACGATGGAGAACCCGGTGGACGGAACCACCCGGACACGGCCCACCGGCGGCGGGCGCGGGCTGCGCGGTATCGCCGAGCGGGTCACCCTGCTGCGCGGCACCTGTGCATGGGACACCGTGGACGGCGTCTGGCGGCTGACGGTCCGGCTCCCCCTGGAGGCGGCCCGGTGAGCACTCCGCCGTCCCTCCTGCGCATCGTGCTCGTGGACGACGAGCGGATGGTGCGCACCGCGCTGCGCGCGATCCTCTCCAGCGAACCGGACCTCGAGGTGGTGGGCGAGGCCGGGAGCGGCGCCGAGGCCGTGCCGGTGGTCCGTGAACTGCGTCCGGACGTCGTGCTGATGGATGTCCGGATGCCCGATGTGGACGGCATCCGCGCCACCGAGCGAATCCTGGGCACCCTGCCGGATCCGCCGCGCGTCATCGTGGTGACGACGTTCGAGAACGACAGCTATGTGTACGACGCGCTGCGCGCGGGAGCCAGCGGCTTTCTGCTCAAGCGGGCCCGGGCGGCGGAGCTGGTGCAGGCGGTGCGGCTGGTGGCGCGCAGCGATTCGCTGCTGTTCCCGGCCGCGGTGCGGGCGCTGGCCGCCGAGCACGCCGCCGCCCGCGGCCCGGACCGCGAGGCGTCGGCGCGGGCGCTGCGCGACCGGCTCTCCGAGCGGGAGGCGGTGGTGCTGCGGCTGATGACCGACGGGCTGTCCAACTCCGAGATCGCGGCCCGGATGGCGGTGGGACCGGCCACGGTCAAGACCCATGTGGGGGCGGTGCTCACCAAGTTGGGGGTGCGGGACCGCACCCAGGCGGTGATCGCCGCGTATGAGAGCGGTTTCGTCACACCGGGCTGACATCCCCCGGCCGGGGTGGTCTGCTGTGACGGGTCCGCCGAACGGGCGGCAGGGCAGGAGGAGCAGACGCATGGAGTACGTACGGCTGGGTGCCTCGGGCATCAAGGTGTCGCGGATCTGCCTGGGCATGATGAGCTACGGCAGCCCCGAGCACCGGCCCTGGCAGCTGGACATCGACGACGCGCGGCCGATCGTGCGGCGGGCGGCCGAGGCGGGGGTGACCTTCTTCGACACCGCCGATATGTACTCGCTCGGCCGGAGCGAGGAGATCACCGGCGAGCTGCTGCGGGAACTCTTCCCCAGCCGCGACGACTATGTCCTCGCCACCAAGGTCTACAACCCGATGGGAGAGGGCCCCAACGACCGCGGGCTGTCCCGTAAGCACATCATGGCGGGCATCGACGCCTCGCTGCGGCGGCTGGGCACCGACCATGTGGACCTCTACCAGATCCACCGCTTCGACCACGAGACACCGATCGAGGAGACGATGGAGGCGCTGCACGATGTGGTGCGGGCCGGAAAGGCCCGCTATATAGGCGCGTCCTCCATGTACGCCTGGCAGTTCGCCAAGGCCCAGCACACGGCCGAGGCACACGGCTGGACCCGGTTCGCCGCCATGCAGAACCACTACAACCTGCTCTACCGGGAGGAGGAGCGGGAGATGAACCCGCTCTGCCTGGACCAGGGCGTGGGCGTCATCCCCTGGAGCCCGCTGGCGCGCGGGCTGCTGGCGGGCACCCGCGACCGGGACCGCACCGGGACCACGGTCCGGGCGGGCAGCGATCCGCTGGTGGAGAAGTGGTACGCGGACGCGGAGTTCTCCATAGTGGACGCCACCCGCGCGATCGCCGAGGAGCGCGGGGTCTCCCCCGCCCAGGTCGCGCTGGCGTGGCTGCTGGGCAGGTCCGCGGTCACCGCGCCGATCGTCGGGGCCACGAAGATCGGCCATCTGGAGGACGCGGTCGCGGCGGTCGGGCTGACGCTCGAGGAGAAGGACGTGTCCCGCCTGGAGGCCCCCTACCGCCCGCGCCCCATCATGGGCCACAGCTGACGGGGCGGGGCGGGGCGGCTTCCGGCGCCGAGGCGGCTCAGGTGAGCAGCCGCTCGAGGGGGTCGATCGCGAAGTAGACGCCGAACAGCGCGGCCGTCCCCCACAGCAGCCAGTGCACCTCCCGTGCCTTGCCGAGCACCGCCTTGATCACCACATAAGAGATGAACCCGGCGCCGATGCCGTTGGAGATGGAGTAACTGAAGGGCATCAGGGCGATGGTGAGGAACGCCGGGACGGCGATGTCGAGCCGCTCCCAGTCGATGGACCGCACCTGGCTCATCAGCAGGAAGCCGACGGCGATCAGCGCCGGGGCGGCGGCCTGCGCGGGCACCACGGTGGCCAGCGGGGTCAGGAAGAGCGCGAGCCCGAACAGCGCTCCGGTGACCACGCTGGCGAAGCCGGTGCGCGCGCCCTCGCCGACCCCGGCCGCCGATTCGATGTAGCTGGTGTTGGACGAGGCGGACGCGGCGCCGCCGAAGGCGGCCGC
Source organism: Streptomyces malaysiensis subsp. malaysiensis (assembly GCF_040653035.1). NCBI lineage: Bacteria > Bacillati > Actinomycetota > Actinomycetes > Kitasatosporales > Streptomycetaceae > Streptomyces > Streptomyces malaysiensis. Next base: position 368,798 of record NZ_JBEZNG010000008.1, on the reverse strand, counting down.
CGCACCGTCGATGAGCAGCACCCGCCCCAGGCCCGGCACCCTGCCCTCGGCGTCGAGCAGCCCGGCCTCATTGCTCACGCCGACGACCGTGCCCATGGTGTCGAAGAAGTCGGACAGGATGAGCGTGAAGATCAGCAGGACGATGGTGACCACGCCGACCTGCTGGAACGCCCCGAAGAGGCTGAAGTGGCCGAGCAGCCCGAAGTCCGGGGTGTCGACGACGCTGTCGGGGAGGGTGGGCACGGTCAGCCCCCATGCCTCCGGCCGGATGTCGGCGATCTCATTGATGACGATCGCGAGCACGGTCGAGACGACGATGCTGATCAGCAGGGCGCCCTTGGCCTTGCGCGCCATCAGCGCGACGGTCAGCAGCACCCCCACACAGAAGACCAGCACGGGCCAGCCGGTGAGCCGGCCGTCCGAGCCGAGCTGTACGGGCGTGGAGCCGGTGGGGCCCGGTATCCGGGAGACGAACCCGGCGTCGATGAAGCCGATGAAGGCGATGAACAGCCCGATGCCCACGCTGATCGCCTGCTTCAGCGGCTGCGGGATGGCGTGCATCACCGCCTCGCGCAGCCCGGTCGCCACCAGCGCGCAGATGATCAGGCCCTCCAGGACCACCAGGCCCATGGCGTCGGCCCAGCTCATCTGCGGGGCGATCTGGAAGGCGACGACGGCGTTGAGCCCGAGCCCCGCGGCGAGGGCGAGCGGAAGGTTGCCGCCGATGCCCATGAGGACGGTCATCACGGCGGCCACCAGGGCGGTGGCGGTGGCGAGTTGAGTGCCCGAGAGCTGCTCGCCGAACTTGTCCTTCGCCCCGCCCAGGATGATCGGGTTCAGCACGAGGATGTACGCCATCGTGAAGAAGGTGGCGAATCCGCCCCGGACCTCCCGGCCGAGGGTGGAGCCGCGCTCGGATATCCGGAAGTACCGGTCGAGCGGGCGGAGTCCGGGCCCCGGTGGGGCCGGTGCCTTGTCCGTGAACTGTCTCGCCATGGTCGCGCTCCTCGGGGACGGCGTGCGGATCGGCGGCATGCCGGATCAAGGGATTGTGCCCGCCCTGAGCGCGATTCAGGTTTTGTTCTTGTTACGGGATCGGCGGCCGCGCGGCGCACCGCGCGGCCGGGCCGCCGTCAGTTCATCGGCGAGCCCATCTCCGTGCGGTCCATGACCACGAGGAAGCCGGTGAGCGGCAGTGAGCCGTCCTCCCGCCGGGGGTTGGAGGCCGTGGTGGGGTCGGTGGTGACCAGCGGCGGGGTGGCCCGGCGGCCCGGCGCCCAGTTGTTGTCCCGGGAGACGGCGAGGGGCCCGGTGTCGGCGCTGCCGCGCCCGTTGGAGAGCGCGAGGTTGCGGTTGAGGCGGGCCTGGGAGCCGACGAGGGAGTAGCCCTTGCCCCAGTTGTCGAAGGCGGTGGTGCGCTGGAGCCGGAGGGCTCCGGTGTTGCCGCCCGCGTCGAAACCGCTCTTGGTGTTGGACCAGGCGGCGGAGGACCGTACGACATGGGCGGGCGAGGGGGCGCCATCGCGGTCGGCGCCGAGCTGGAAGCCGCTGCCGTTGCCCTTGAAGTAGGGGATGTGCCAGCGGTTGCGGCCGTTTCCGAAGGCCCAGGAGTGCTCGATGGTGACGGGGCTCGCCCACATCCACAGGTCGAGGCCGTCGTCGCTGTTGTTGAACAGCCGGGATCCGGTGACCACATTGCCGGTGCCGGAGCCATGGGTGAGGGCTATGCCGTCGGCTCGCTGGCCGCCGGTGGCGTCGTCGTGGTTGGCGTAGGAGTCCAGGTTGCGGATGACGTTGTCATTGGTGCGGTCGCCGCGGAGGGTGAGCCCGGTGTCGCCGTTGCCGTGGGTGCTGAGGTTCTGGAAGACGTTTCTCGTACAGGAGGTGCAGACCAGGCCGCCGCCCGGGGCGTTGCGCAGTTCGATCCCGGAGACCGTCCAGTAGTCGGTCGAGAGGGAGAGCAGGGAGGAGCCCTCACCCAGTCTGGACCCGTCGAACCGGACCTTCTCGGCCCCGTGGGACCGCAGTTGGACGCGCTCGCGGGGGGTGCCACTGACGGAGCTGCGCAGCGTCCTGGCGGGGTAGTACGTACCGCCGCGCACCTCGATGATGGTGCCCGCCTTGGCGGACGAGAACGCCTTCTCGACGCTCCGGTAGGGGGACTTGAACGTGCCGGTGTTGCCGTCACTGCCGTTGGTGGCCACGTACAGGGTGGTGGGCACGGCGCTCGCGCCGTCCGGCGAAGCCGTCAGATACACCCCGGCCACGGCCGACGCCACGATCACGGCGCTGCCCAGCGGCAGCGTACGATCCTTGCGCCTGCGGTGGCGGCCCCGCTTGCGTCTCAGCCTCATGGCAACTCCCCTGTTCCGCGTCGAGAGAACGGGCCGGAGGATCCGGACCGGCCCGATCCATGTCGTAGTTGCCGCCAGTCCAGAGTAGGTTGCCGCGCTCCCGAGGATTCTTAGATTACGAAATCTCGATCGGCTCGCGATAGCTTGCGACAACTCTTGATCATTTTGTGGCCGAGGATGTTCGGTTACGACAAAGATCCTGCCGGTCTGTTGTCTTATGGGCGATAGACCTTGCCCGGCTCAGGGATGGCAGGGGCCATCAGCTGGGAGACCGTCACCACCGTGTAGCCGTCCTTCTTCAGCTTCGCGAGGATCCCGGGCACCGCCGGGACCGTGCCCTTGTAGATGTCGTGCAGCAGGATGATGCCATCGCGCTTCGTCTGGTCCAGCACCCGCTTCTCGATCAGCGCGGAGTCGGTCGTCTGGTAGTCCTTCGCCGTCACGCTCCACAGCACCTGCGCCACGCCCAGCTCCCGGCAGATCTTGGAGACCCGCTCGTCCGTACGCCCCTGCGGCGGCCGCATCAGCAGCGGCGTACGGCCGGTGAGCCTGGCGACGGCGTCCTGGACACGGGTGATCTCCGAGCGGACCTCGTCGGAGTCGGTCTTGGTCAGGATCTTGTGCGACCAGGTGTGATTGGCCAGTTCATGCCCCTCGTCCGCGATACGGCGCACCAGGTCGGGGTGTTTCACGATGTGGTTCTTGCCCAGCATGAAGAAGGTCGCGTGGACGTGCTCACGCTTGAGGATCTTCAGCAGCCGGGGGGTGTTCCCGCTGGGGCCGGCGTCGAAGGTGAGGGCGACGCATTTGGCGATGGCGCAGTCGACGGAGCCGGTGTCGTCGCCGGTGTCGCTGTTATCGCCCTTGTTGCCCTTGCCGCTCTTGTCTCCCTCCTTCAGCACGTTCGGCTTGGACGCGGCCGGTGTCGATTGCCCGGCGTCCGCCGCCGCGTGCTCCCGGGCACTGCGCGGCGAGGTGGTGTCGTAGGACGCACCGCAGCCGCTGAGGCCCAGCGCGAGAGACACGGCGCCTACGAGCAGCCCGGATATTCGGCCCTTTTGCACCATTGGCATCCCCGTAGCCCCCTTGTGGTCAGTAGTGGTCGCGATGCCGCCAACAGGCGTATAAATACGTAAAGTCGGCGGCACTCAGCGAGCACTATACACGGAATGTATACACGGGGTTCATAGAGGGCGCGAGAGCCCGAGAGCCAAGGGCTCGATGGCTCATGGCTCATGGGGTGCTCATGGGGTGAAGTGGTGGCGCGCGGCTAGTTCTGGTGCTTCTTCCAGTCCGCCTGGGCCGCGTTGAGCTCGTTCGCGACCTTGTCGCAGAACGCCTTGGCGGTCAGCCGGCCGAGCAGCACCTTCTGGAAGCTGGGCTCGTTGTCGGCCTTGCTGATGTTGTTCCAGTCCGGGAGGTAGTACGGCAGCTGGACGACCTTGGTCCGCGGATCGTTGAGCGACTCCAGCGCGGCCTTGGTCGGCGGGGCCTTGGCGATCCATTCGTCGTCCGCGGCCCCGACGTTGGCCGGGATCGCGCCCACGTCCTCGTTCCAGAGGCTGTTCATCTCCGGGGAGGCCGCGAACTCGATGAACTTCCAGGCCGCCGCCTTGTTCTTGCTCGCCTTGAACAGCCCGAGGCCGTCGACCGGGTTGGAGACGATGGTGCGCGCCGCTCCGGCCCTGGACGGCGGCAGCGGTATTCCCGCGATCTTGTCCTTGCCGAGCAGCCGTATGTGGTCGACATAGCTGCCGAGGTTGTGCTGCAACATCCCGATGTCGCCCTGGTCGAACTGGGCGACCATCTTGGCGAAGTCGTTGTTGAGGTCCGCTGCCGGCGTGACCTTCTTGAAGAGGGCGATGTACTTCTTGAGCGCCGCGACGTTCCGGGGGTCGTCGAGGGTGGTCCTGTCGCCGTCCCAGAAGGACGAGATACCGGACTGGGCGTACATCATGTCCAGCGCCTGCGCGATCGAGCCCGCGCCGCCGCGCAGGGTGAAGCCGAACTTGTTCCCGCCCCTGTCGGTCAGCTCGTCGGCGGCCTTGTAGAAGTTCTCCCAGCTGTCGGGCGCGGGCAGCTTCGCCGCCTTGAAGAGGTCGGTGCGGTACCAGAGGGTGCCCTGGTTGGCGGAGGTCGGGACGGAGTACAGCTCCTTGTCGTCACCGCCCGCCGCCCGGACGCTCTCGACCATGTTCTTGATCAGCTTGCCCTTGAGGGCGCTGTCGTCGATGCGGTCGGTCACCGGGTCGAGGGCGCCCTGGGCGACCAGATTGGCCAGATACGCGGTGCCCACGCCGCCGACGTCGGGCAGGCTGTCGCCGCCGCTCTGGATGGCGGTGTCGTACTTCGACTGCACATTGGTGATCGGGATCGGGACGTACTTCACCGTGATGTCGGGGTACTTGTCCTCGAACTTGGCGATGATCTGCTTCCAGATCTTGGTGCGGGGGCCGCCGTTGTTGTCCCAGAAGGTGATGGTGCCCTTGCCGGGGCCTTCCTCGCCGGTGGTCGAGCCGTTGTCGCCGCAGGCGGTGGCTGTTAAGGCGAAGATTAGGGCTGTGGTTAGGGTGGTTGCGGTTCGGGGTACTTTGCGGGTGTGTGGGTTCATGGGTGTACGTCCGTATCCTTTGTGGGTTTCCTTGCGGTTGCTGGTCGTTGAGGGTTGCGCCGTCTTGGCTGAGCAAGGTGGCCATCTGCGGGTCGGTTGTGCCCACCCGTTCCGCCAGGGGAACGATTGCCCACAATCTGGGTTATACGGCTGCGCCTTTGTCGGAGAGGTGGGTTGCCAGGCGGGCGGCGGTGGGGCGGGGTAGGCGGCCGTCGGCGATCGCGGTGACGATGCGGCGGGTGACCGTGTCGGCGGGGGCGATGGGCAGCGGACGCTCCCATGCGAGGGCCGAGCCGACGCCCGGGTGCTCCCCGGTGCGCACACACCACGGGTCGGCCCGGGTATCGCCGGTCGCACCCGCGAAGACCAGCGTCCAGTCGTCGGTGGCCAGCGCCAGCCAGTCCGCGGGCCGTCCGTGCACCGCCGCCCCGCCCTCGCCTTCGGCACTGAAGACGTGGGCGGACTCGGGGCGCCGCGGGACGCGCCAGAAGAAGCCGCCGCCGTGGCCCGCCCCGCCGAGGACGATCTCCTGGCCCGTCACATTGGTGAGGGCGGAGGTGAAGTCCAGCGCCCAGCACTCGGCGCCCAGGGACCGTACGGCCACTGTGCGCCGCTCCAGCAGCAGTTGCCGCCCGCCGGCCGCCCACGCCAGCTCCTCCACGAAACCGTCGGGGTCACGCAGCAGCCAGCTGAGATGGCGCTGGCTCCCCTGGTGGTCCCGTCGGCCCGGCCCGCCCCGGAAGTCGTGTCCCGCCACCTCCGGGATGGCCATGGACACGCCCAGGTGGGCCGGATCCTCCGCGGGCCGCAGCCCGGTGACGGTGACGCCGCCGAGGGTGCGCACGGGGTGCAGATACGGGGGCGGCGCGAGCGCGCCGGGCAGTTGGGGCCGGTGGGCGTACGTTCCGACGACCCGGCCCTCATGGCGCAGCAGGGTGCAGGGAGGACGGCGGGTGAGGGAGGGGGTCGGGGGATTCGAGGGGGGCAGGGGTGTCATGGGTGCGGGACCTCCGCGGGGGTTGCGGCCCAGGGGGCGCGCAGTTCCGAGTACAGGGCGAGGCGCTCGGCGCCGGCGGTGACCAGTCGGTCTATGCCGGGCACCACGCGCCGCTTGGCGGCCCGCGGGACGACGCTCGCACCGCGCTCGGTGCGCCAGGCGTCGGCGGGCAGCGGGACCGGTGCGGGGGCGGTGCGGACCGCCTCGACGACGCGCATGAACGCGCCCGTGCGGTCCGGTGGGACGAGCAGTTCGGTGCCGTCGCGCAGATGCGCGATGAGGTTGTCCAGCAGATCGGTGCGCGCGTGGTCGGTGGTCTCGGGCGGCGCTCCGTCGCGTTCGACGCGGACCCGGTCCAGCTTGTACCAGAAGGTGATCCGGCCCCGGTCGCCGTGGATGACCACATACGGTTCGCCGGGCTCCTCCGCGCACAGGGTGACGGCGGCGGCGATGGTGGTGCCGCGGGTGGTGCGGATCCGTGCGCAGGAGGTGTCGTCGGACTCGATGGCGTTGGCCCGGTACAGCTCCAGCTCGATCCCGGCCACGTCCTCGGCCCGGTCGGCGCCGCCGAGGTGCAGGGCGGTGGCGACGGCGTGGGCGAGGGGGTTGGTGAGCACGCCGTCCACGACGTCGCGGCCGTCGAGGGTGCGGTGTCCGGCCCAGGGGGCGCGGGTGTAGTAGCCCTCGTCGCGGGCCCAGGCCCCGGCCGCGCCGATGCCGCGGATGGCCCCTATGCGGCCGTCGGCGACGAGTTGCCGGATGGCGGGCAGGGCGTGGGAGCCGTGCGACTGGAAACCGATCTGGCAGGCGGTCCCGTGTGTGCGCAGCCCTTCGCTCATCCGGGTGAATTCGGCGTACGAGGGTGTGGGGGGCTTCTCCAGCAGAATGTGCGCACCGCGCTCGGCGGCGGCGAGCGCCAGGTCGGCGTGGGCGTGGATCGGTGTGCAGATGACGGCGATCCGGGCACCGGTCCGGGTCACGAGCCCGGCGAGGTCGGTGGACTGCTCGGGCTCGCCGAGCCCGTGGCCCAGCTCCTCCCGGGTGAGCGGCGCGAGTTCGCACACCCCGGCGAGCCGGACCTTTCCCTCGGCGGTCAGCCGCCGGATGTTGTCCAGATGCCAACGCCCATGCCCGCGGGCGCCCGCGAGGACGAGAGGTATCACTGGAATCCCCCTCCCTGGGGGCGCACCATGCGCATCTTCGGACCTCCTTGTCCGTGAGAGATGTGCTCCGCCCGGCCACCGCCGGGATGAGCGTCGGCGCTGCTTTCCCCCTCCCCGCCCCTTCCCGCTACCAGGGGTCTGGGGCCGAGCCCCACCTCCCAGCCCCACCAGGGGGCACCTCCCAGCGGTAGCTGGGGAAGATCGAGGAGCAGGGCCTGGGACGGAGCCCCCACCTCCCAGCCCCACCAGGGAGCACCTCCCAGCGGTAGCTGGGGAAGATCGAGGAGCGGGGCCTGGGGCCAAGCCCCGCCTTCCAGCCCCTCCGGCGATCGAGGAGCAGGACCTGGGACGCAGCCCCACCTCCCAGCCCCTCCGGCGATTGAGGAGCAGGGCCTGGGGCCGAGCCCCACCTCCCAGCCCCTCCGGCGATTGAGGAGCGGGGGCTGGGGCGGAGCCCCAGTTTCGGGAAGGGGCGGGGAGGGGAGCAGCCCGCCGCAGGCGTACGCGTGCCACCGGAACCCCTAGCCCTTGACCGCCCCCGCGCTGAAGCCGGTGATCAGCCACTTCTGGATGAAGGCGAAGACAATGACGACCGGCACCGCGGCGACCACCCCGCCCGCCGCAAGCGCCCCCAGGTCCACGCTGTCCGCACCGATGAGGGTGTTGAGGCCGACCGGGATGGTCTGCTTGTCCTGGGAGCTGAGGAACATCAGCGCGAACAGGAAGTGGTTCCAGCTGTGTACGAAGGCGAAGGAGCCGACCGCGATCAGCCCGGGGCGCAGCAGCGGCAGCACCACCGCGCAGAAGGCCCGGAAGCGGCCGCAGCCGTCGACCCACGCCTGCTCCTCGAGCGACATCGGCACGTTCTTGATGAAGCCGCTGATGAGGATGATCGACAGGGGGAGTTGGAAGACGGTCTCCGCGATGACCACGCTGCCCAGTGAGTTGATCATCCGCAGGTTCTTGAAGATCTCGAAGAGCGGCACCAGCATCAGCGCGCCGGGGATGAACTGCGAGGCCAGCAGCGCCAGCATGAAGCCCTGTTTGATCCGGAAGTCGAAGCGGGCGAGGGCGTAGCCGCCGGCCAGCGCGACCGCCGTCGTCATCACCAGCGAGGCGACGCCGACGATCATGCTGTTCTGGAAGAAGGTCCCGAAGCCGCGCTCGCTCCAGACCTTCTGGAAGTGGTCACCGGTGATCGGCCAGGGGACCAGCGAGTTCGAGCCCGCGGGGCGCAGTGCGAACAGCAGCATCCAGTAGAAGGGGACGAGGGTGAACAGCAGATACAGGCCCAGCGGCAGATAGATCTGCCAGCGCGGTGCGCCCTGGTCGAGCCCGCGCCTGCGGCTCCCGCGGGCGGTCGGCGGCGGGGCGGCCGCGGGGGCGGGCAGGGCGCCCTTCTCGGCGAGTGCGGCGGTCACTTGGTCTCGCCTCCGAACTTGCTCAGGCGCAGATAGAGGATCGAGCAGAAGAGGAGGATCACGAAGGCGACGGTGGTCAGCGCGGAGGCGTAGCCGAAGTCATGGCCGTTGATCCCGGTGTTGGCGACGTACAGCGGCAGGGTGGTGGTCTGCCCGGCCGGTCCGCCGCCGGTGAGGGTGTAGAGCAGATCGACGTTGTTGAACTCCCATACGCCGCGCAGCAGCGTGGAGAGGATGATCGCGTCCTTCAGATGCGGCAGGGTGATGTGGCGGAATCGCCGCGCCCGGCCCGCGCCGTCGACCGAGGCCGCCTCGTAGAGGTCCTTGGGGATGGACTGGAGGTCGGCGAGGATGAGGATCGCGAAGAACGGTACGCCGCGCCAGAGTTCGGCCAGGACGGCGGCCCAGAAGACGGTTCCGGTGTCGGAGAGCACCGAGGTGCCGTAGGTGCCGAGCCCCACGTCCGCGAGATAGCGGCTGACGCCGGTCGAGGGGTTGTAGAGCAGCATCCAGATGGTGGTGGTCAGCACCCCGGACACGGCCCAGGGCGAGAAGACCAGGGCGCGGGCGAGGCCGCGGCCGAGGAAGGTCTGGTTGACCAGCAGGGCGAGCGCGAGGCCGAGCAGCAGCTGAAGCAGCACCTCGGTGACGACCCATTTGCCGCTGAAGGCGAGCGTGTCCCAGAACTGCGGGTCGTCGGTGAAGATCCGGGTGAAGTTGTCGAAGCCCGCGTAGCCGTTCCGCCAGGGCTTGGTGACGTTGTAGTGCTGGAGGCTGTAGTAGAGGACGCTGAGCATCGGATAGGCGATGAAGCCCAGCATCAGCAGCCCGGCGGGGGCGATCAGCAGATACGGAAGTCGGCGGGCCGGTCTTCCCGTACGGCGCCGGGTGACCCGGGGTGGTTTCGCCACGGCGTCGGCCATGACTGCTTCTCCGTTCTCGGAGTCGGAGGTGCTCGGGTCGGTGAAGCGCTTCCGTGAAGCGCTTACCGAATATCGTTCGGTATCCCGTACAAAAAATTTTGACGCTGGGGTGAGAAGGCGTCAGCCCACGTAGGGTTCGGGCACCGCCCCGGGGCGGGCCAGGAAGCGGAAGTCGCAGCCGGTGTCGGCCTGGGTCATCTGCTCCTGGTAGAGCGCGCCGTAGCCCCGCTCGTAGCGCGGCGGCGGGGCCGTCCACCGCGCCCGGCGCCGCGCCAGCTCGGCGTCGTCCACCTCCAGCCGCAGCGTCCGCGCCGCGACGTCGAGGGTGATCGGATCGCCGTCGCGGACGAGGGCGAGCGGGCCGCCCACATACGACTCGGGCGCGATGTGCAGCACACACGCCCCGTAGCTGGTGCCGCTCATCCGGGCGTCGGAGATCCGCACCATGTCCCGCACCCCCTGCTTCAGCAGATGGTCGGGGATCGGCAGCATTCCGTACTCGGGCATTCCGGGGCCGCCGAGCGGACCCGCGTTGCGCAGGACCAGCACACTGTCCTCGGTGATGCCGAGACCGGGGTCGTCGATGGTGGCCTGCATGGTCCGGTAGTCGTCGAAGACCACGGCGGGGCCGGTGTGCCTCAGCAGCCGGGGCTCGGCCGCGATGTGCTTGATGACCGCGCCGTCGGGGCACAGATTGCCGCGCAGCACCGCCACTCCGCCCTCCTCGGCCAGCGGGTTGTCACGGGGCCGGATCACCGCGGGGTTGTGCACCAGGGCGCCGTCGAGCTGTTCGCGCAGCGTGGGGTGGGCGACGGTGGGGCGGTCCAGGTGCAGAACGTCCGTCAGCCGGGAGAGGAAGCCCGGGAGCCCGCCCGCGAAGTGGAAGTCCTCCATCAGGTATCTGCCGCCGGGGCGCAGATCGGCCAGCACGGGGACGGTACGGGCGATCCGGTCGAAGTCGTCGAGTGCGAGCCGCACCCCGGACCGGCCCGCCATGGCGATCAGATGGATCACCGCGTTGGTGGAGCCGCCGAGGGCGAGCACGGTCGCGACCGCGTCCTCGTACGCCTCCCGGGTGAGGATCTCCGAGGGTCTGAGGTCCCGCCAGACCAGCTCGACCACGCGTAACCCGGAGGCGGCGGCCATCCGGTCGTGCCCGGAGTCCACGGCCGGGATGGACGAGGCCCCCGGTACGGTCACGCCCAGCGCCTCGGCGGCGGCCGTCAGCGTGGAGGCGGTGCCCATCGTCATGCAGTGGCCGGGGGAACGGGCCAGCCCCCGCTCCAGCTCGGACAGCTCGCAGTCGCCGATCAGCCCGGCCCGCTTGTCGTCCCAGTACTTCCACATGTCGGTGCCCGAGCCCAGCACCTCATCGCGCCAGTGCCCCGGCAGCATCGGCCCGGCCGGGACGAAGACCGCGGGAACGTCGGCGCTGGCCGCGCCCATCAGCAGCGCCGGGGTGGACTTGTCACAGCCGCCCAGCAGCACGGCGCCGTCGACCGGATACGAGCGGAGCAGCTCCTCGGTCTCCATGGCGAGCAGATTGCGGTAGAGCATGGGGGTGGGCTTCTGGAAGGTCTCGGAGAGCGTGGAGACCGGGAACTCCAGCGGGAAGCCGCCCGCCTGCCAGACCCCGCGCTTGACCGCCTGGGCGCGGTCGCGCAAGTGCGCATGGCAGGGGTTGATATCGCTCCAGGTGTTGAGGATCGCGATGACCGGCTTGCCCAGGTGCTCCTCGGGGAGATAGCCGAGCTGGCGGGTGCGGGCCCGGTGGCTGAAGGAGCGCAGGCCCTCGGTGCCGTACCACTGGTGGCTGCGCAGCTCCTCGGGGCGCTTGCGCGGTCTCCGTCGCGTGCTCACACCGACCACCCCTCGACGATCGCGGCGACTTCCGCGCGCCTCGGCTCGGGCAGCGGCTTGCTCGGGGCGCGGACGTCGCGCCGGCACAGGCCCATCGCGGCAAGCGCTTCCTTGACCACCGTGACGTTGTTGGCGGACTGCCGCTCGGCCCTGAGGTCCTCGAACCGACGGATCTGCTCCCACACCTTCATCGCGCCCGGATAGTCCCCCGCGCGCAGCGCCCCCAGCATGTCGAGCGAGACATTGGGGGCCACATTGACCAGGCCCGAGGTGAAGCCGGTGGCGCCGACCGCCCAGTACGAGGGCGCGTACAGCTCGGCGAGCCCGGCCACCCAGACGAACCGGTCCAGCCCGGCGTCGCGTGCCACGGCGGCGAAGCGGGTGGCGTCCTGGACCGCGTACTTGACCCCGATGACATTGGGGCACTCCTCGCCGAGCCGGGCGATCGCCGCGCCCTCGATGAGCGGATTGCGCAGATACGGCACCACCCCCAGCCCGGGGACGGCCTCGGCGATGGCGCGGTGGTAGTCGATCCAGCCGTCCTGGGCGACGTAGGGATGCACCGGCTGATGGACCATCACCATGTCGGCCCCGGCCGCGCGGGCGTGGCGGGCGGCCTCGACCGCGGTGGCCGCGTCATGCCCGACCCCGACGAGCACGGCGGCCCGGCCCGCGGCCTCCTCGACGGTCAACTCGGTGACCAGCCGCCGCTCTTCGAGGGTGAGAGCGTAGAACTCCCCGGTGTTGCCGTTCGGCGTGACCGCCTTGACCCCGCCGTCGAGGAGCCGGCGGAGCAGGGCGCGGTAGGCGGTGCGGTCCACGGCGCCCTGCGCGTCGTACGGAGTCACCGGGATCGCCACGACGTCCGCGAGCGCCGTCCTCAGCGGTGAGCAGTCCATACGAACCCTTTCTCTCGATGTGGGCATCGGGCGGGCTGTTCGAATGGTGCTGGGGTCGGCGACCGGGCCGCCGGGTGCTACTCCCCGTCGGCGACCGGGGCCGCCGGGTGCCGCTCCCCGTCCGGGAAGGCGCGCTGGACGAAGGAGGCGATGTGGTCGTGGAGTGCGCTCGCCGCCCCGTCGGCGTCGCCGTCGAGCGCGCGGGCCAGGATCTCCCGGTGCTCACGCGCCTCCCGCTCCCAGGAGGGCACCGACTGCCAGGCGATGGCGGACACCAGAGCGGCCTGGTCGCGCAGTTCGTCGAGCATCCGGGTCAGCAGGGGGTTGCCGCAGGGCAGATAGAGCGCCCGGTGGAAGTCGCGGTTGGCGAGCGACCGGCCGGCCGGATCGGCTGCCGCGTCCGACCGCTCCAGCGCGGCCCCGGCGGTCTCCAGCGCGGCCCCGGCGGTCACGGTCCGGCGCAGCGCCTCGGGCTCCAGGAGCAGCCGCACATCGTAGACGGAGTGCGCCATCGCGGTGTCCACGGTCCTGACCGTGGCCCCCTTGTACTCGCTCATCACCACGAGCCCACGCCCCGCGAGCGTCTTGAGCGCCTCCCGCACGGGCGTCTTGGACACCCCGAACTGTGCCGCCAGCTCGGCCTCCACCAGCGCCTGTCCGGGCCGCAGCCGCCCGGTGAGAATCGCGTGCTTGACCGCCTCCAGCACGTACTGGGTGCGGGAGGGGATCGGGCTCGGGGCGATGTCCATGGAGGGCTCTCAGATCTCACATATCGCGTCTCGTATATGACGCATGAAGTACGACGCGATGAAATTAGGGCGGCCCCGGGGGTTCGTCAACGGTTCTGACGAAAATTCGCGCACTGCGGGCGATCGTCCGCACACGCCCCGCGACTCACCCCGGCGCCGATAACGTGGCCGGATGAGGGTGGGATCCGCGACGACGCGGCTGATCGTGCTGCGCGGCAACTCCGCGTCCGGCAAGTCCTCCGTCGCCGCCGGGCTGCGCGCCCGCTACGGACGCGGCCTCGCGCTGGTGGGCCAGGACAATCTGCGCCGGGTCGTGCTGCGGGAGCGGGACACCCCGGACGCGGCCAACATCGGCCTCATCGACACCGTGGCCCGCTACGCCCTCGACCACGGCTTCCACGCCGTGGTCGAGGGCATCCTGTACGCCGCGCACTACGGCCCGACGCTGGACGCCCTGTGCCGCGACCACCTGGGCCGCACCCACGCCTACTACCTCGACGTCCCGTTCGCCGAGACCCTGCGGCGGCACGCCACGAAACCGCAGGCGGACGAGTACGGCGAACGGGAGATGCGCGGCTGGTACCGGCCGCTGGACCTGCTGCCCGGCGGGGTCGAGACGGTGATCCCGGCGGCGAGCGCGCTGGAGGAGACGGTCGAGCGGGTGATGCGGGACGCGGGGTGGGCGGCGGCGCCCGGGGACGTCGGCGGACCGGGCCCTTCCGTTGTCACGCCCGCTCGGGCGCGTCGGCGGTCTTCGGGTGCCGGGGGCCGGTGATCGCTTCGGGGAGGGCGGGTTCGGGGAGGGGACGCAGCAGGAGCCGGCCCACGGCGGGGAGGACGATCAGGGGAGCGAGGGCGGTTCGCAGGGTCGTGGCGTCGGCCAGGGCGCCGATGAGGGGGCTCGCGAGGCCGCCGACGCTGACGGTCAGCCCCAGGGTGACCCCGCTCGCGGTGCCCACGCGGCGGGGCAGATAGTCCTGGCCGAGCGTGACATGCAGGGAGAACGGCACATACAGCCCGGCCGAGGCGAGCGACAGACAGAGGTAGAGCGCCGGGCCGGGGACGAGGACGACGCCCGCGACGGCGAGGACGGTCAGGGCGTACGACCACCGGACGACCGGGATACGGCCGTAGCGGGCGGCGAGCGCGCCTCCGGCGACCGTGCCCACGGCGCCACCGGCGTAGAGCACGAACAGGGCCGCGGTACCGGCCAGTTCGCCGCCTCCGGTGCGCTCGCGCACATAGAGCGAGATGAACGCGGACAGCCCGACGAAGACGATCGAGCGGCACATGATGGCCCCGGACAGCCGGAGGAAGGACGGCCAGTCGTCCCTTCCCGCTCCCCCGCGGCCCGCCCTCGCGGACCCGGCCGCCTCGCCCGGGGCCCTCAGCGCCCGTAGCACCGCCGCGCACAGGGCGGCTCCGGGTGGCTGCCCCGGCTGGCGAGCCGGGCCACCCGGGCCGACTCGGGGTGGCACGCGGCGACGCCGATCCCGGAGACGGCGACCACCGCCAGGGTCATCGCATAGGAGCCGGTGACCCCGCTCAGCGCCACCCCGGCGCCGCCCACCAGCGTGCTCACCGGCAGCAGCCATGGCATGGCCCACCGGTCGGTGAGCGCCCCGAACAGCGGCTGCACCACGGACGACAGCAGCGAGGCCGCCAGCACGACACCGGAGGCGGCGGCGTAGCTGTAGGCCCGTTCGGAGACGAAGAACGGCACCAGCGCGGCCACCGCTCCCTGGTAGATGTCCACACAGGCGTGTCCCAGGGACAACAGGGCGATGGGCCTGCGGTGCGGGGTGGTTCGGTTCTTCAGCACCCTTCGATCGTGGCGATGCCACGAGGTGTCGCGCTTCCGATAGACCGCCGACTCATGCCGGAAACCCGCCACGTGGGGGTGCGGCGGGCTTCCGGGCAGCTCGGTTCGGATCGGCTCAGCTCTGTTGAGCTCAGCTCAGGCCATCTCAGCCCATCTCAGCTCTGTTCAGCCCAGCTCAGCTCAGCTCGGCGAGGGCCGTGCGGACGGCCTCGAGGTCCTGGTCCGAGGCCAGACCCGCGTGATACAGCCGGAGTTCATCCGCGCCCAGCTCCACCGCGTGGGCCGCGTCCTGGGCCAGCGTGGCCGGGCTGCCGCCCATCCCCGCCACCACCGTGAAGTTGGCGGCGAGCACGGTCCGTTCGGTCCGGTGCGGCACGAAGGGGAGCAGCACCCCGGAGCGTGCCGCCTCGCCCCCGGTGCAGGGCAGCACGACCCCGTCGGCCCGCGCCAGCACATCGGCCGGGTCCACCCCGACGTTGGCGCCGAGCCGGTGCGGGGCCGGGTCGGCATGCAGCAGAACCCGGAAGTCCGCTTCCGCCGCGGCCCTTACGGCGGCCACGGCCTCGGCCCGCAGGCTGCTCGCGATCCGGTCGCGCCAGGCCGCGAAGACGGCGGCGTGGTCGGCGCCGAGCAGCTTCTCGACCTCGGCCCACTCCTCCGCGCGGTCACCGCCGTCCGCGGTCGTCTCGCCCGTCCACACCGGTCGCAGCGCACGCACGACCGTCTGGCGCAGCTCCTCGGCGTCGGCCCCGAGCTCCTCATAGCCCGCGCCGCAGCTCTCGCAGAAGCACAGCGACATCAGATACTGGCCGGCGCCGCCCAGCGGCACCCCGCCGATCTTGTCGTGGGCGTGCAGATGGGCGAGCCCGTACCAGCCGCAGGACTCCAGCTCGGTGCCGCGGGTGCCGGGCCGTACGGCGGCCTCGGCGGCCAGGTCCACCAGATAGGCGCGCACCTCGGGGCGGGCGATGCACGGCGCCCATGGGTAGCGGTCGCCGTAGGCGTTGCGCACGGTGATCCGCGGATGCTCCTCGCCCAGCCGGGTGTTGTGCGCGAGCACCACCCAGGCGTGGACCTCAAGACCGGCGTCGGCCAGCGCGGCGGCCGCCTCGCCGTACGGGTCGTCGCCCGGCACCCACGACTGCTCGTACGGCCGCAGTTCGCGCCCCTGCCAGCGCTCGGCGTCCGGCGGGTAGAGCACGGCCGCGTGGCGGGCGGTGACGATGCGGTGGCCGGGGTGACGCGGCGTCAGGGCCCGGGTGGAGTGGTAGGCGGAGGCCAGCGTCACCTGCCGGACGCCGAGATCGGCGATGCGGCGCGCGGCGTCCGGGTCTCCGACGACGTCCCAGGGGTAGACGAAGGCGGAGGCCCTCACCGCGCTTCCCCGTCCCCGATCAGCGCCATGCCGCGCTCGATCAGCTCGGTGAGCTCCTTGACATGGGCGGGGCTGGGCTCGCTCAGCGGCGGCCGCACCTCGCCCACGTCCAGTCCGCGCAGCCGGACGCCCGCCTTGACCAGCGAAACGGCATAGCCGCGGCCCTGGTTGCGCAGCTCGACCAGCGGCCGGTAGAAGCCGTCGAGCAGCTTGTTGACGGTCTCGTCGTCGCCCGTCATGAGGGCCTTGTGGAAGGCGAGGGCGATCTCGGGGACGAAGCAGAAGACGGCGGAGGAGTAGAGCGTCACGCCGATACCGCGGTAGGCGAGGCCGGTCAGCTCGGCGGTCGGCAGCCCGTTGAAGTAGCGGAAGCCCCCGTCGGGGGCCTCGGCGCGCACCGCGCTGACGATGCGCTGCATCAAATCGAGGTCGCCGAGGCCGTCCTTGAGGCCGATGATGCCGGGCACCTTGGCGAGCCTGGCCACGGACTCCGGCTCCAGGACGGCGTTGTCCCGCTGATAGACGATGATGTCGAGGTCGGTCGCGCCCGCGAGGGCGCTGTAGTGACGGATCAGCCCCTCCTGACCGGCCACGACAAGATACGGCGGCATGGCGAGCAGCCCGTCCGCACCGGCCCGCTCGGCCAGCTTGGCGAACTGGATCGCCAGCGCGGTCCCGTACCCGGCGCCCGCGACCACCGGCACCCGCCCGGCGGCCTCGTCCACGGCGACCGCGACGCAGTCGTGGAACTCCTCGGGCGTCAGTGCGTGGAACTCGCCCGTACCGCAGCACGCGAAGACGGCGCCCGCCCCCGCGTCGATCCCGGCGCGGATGTGCGCACGGTAGATCTCCAGGTCCAGGGCGCCATCGGGACCGTAGGCGGTCACGGGGAAGAACAGCAGTCCGTCAAGGCGCCCGGCGAGTGAAGCTGAGGTCACGGCCTTCTCCCTGTCGTGTACACCGACTCGCCGTCACCCACCGACGCAGTGTGCACGTTTCTGATCGTCATCTACATTCATGAACAATCCTCACCGTAAGGCAGCCATCGGCCGCCGGTCAAGGGCGCCAACGGCGTGACACCACTCACCAGATGGCGAATTCCGCGCGGTCGCGCCACCCTTGACGGTGCATGCGCTGATCCTTACGGTGTCCATGAATCTGAACCACATACACGAATAAAAACCACATACGCGATGCCTCGCGACAGCCCCAAAACGCGACACCCCCACGGAGGAGATCCCCCCATGCCCGCTCCCCGCACCGTCCTCCTCACCGGCGCCGCCGGCGGCATGGGCACCCTGATGCGCGAACTGCTGCCGCAGTACGGGTACCAGCTGCGGCTGCTCGACCAACTCCCCATCGAGGGCGAGCCGGACGCGATCACCGCGGACCTGTCCGACCGGGACGCCCTGCGCGAGGCCGTACGGGGCGTCGACGCGATCATCCATCTCGCGGGCATCTCCCTGGAAGCCCCATTCGAGAAGATTCTGCGGGCCAATATCGAAGGCACGTACAACGTGTACGAGGCGGCCCGCGAGGCGGGGGTCCGCCGTATCGTCTTCGCCTCCAGCAACCACGCCGTGGGCTTCACCCCGCGCCCGGTGGGAGACGATCCGCTCATCCCGATCGACACCCCGCGCCGCCCCGACACGTACTACGGGGTGTCGAAGTCCTTCGGCGAGGACCTGGCGTCGCTCTACTGGGACAAGTACGGCATCGAGACGGTCGCCATCCGCATCGGCTCCTGCTTCCCCGAGCCGACGACGGTCCGCATGCTGTCCATCTGGCTTAGCCCGGCGGACGGCGCCCGGCTGCTCCATGCCGCCCTTACGGCGGAGAACGTGGGCTACAGGGTGGTCTACGGCAGTTCGGGCAACACCCGCCCGTGGTGTGACCTCTCCTCGGCCCGCGCCCTGGGGTACGAGCCCCAGGACGACTCCGAGCCGTACGCGGCGAAGCTGATCGCGGAGCAGGGGGAGTTGGAGCCGGACAACCCCGACCATCAGCACCTCGGTGGCGCGTTCTGCACCAACCCGCCGATCTGGCCGCGTTGAGGGTTTTCGGTGCCGCGGTGGGGGTTTTCGGTGCCGCGGTGGGGTTTTCGGTGCCGCGTTGAGGGTTTCGGGCTGGACCGTGTGCGTATGGGCGCCGCTTACCGAGGCCAGGTGGTTTTGAGCATGGGGCCGGGGGTGGGGGGCGCGGCGCCGCCGCCGGCCGCCAGGTCGGTGGGGTGTCAAGGTCGCGGCGGCTCAGCGGTGTGAGAAGTGCGGTCCGACCCGGAGCGCGGGCCGGTGGGTTCCATGAGCCCCAAAGACGGCCCCTCCGGGTACCCTTCCAAAAAACGTTTGATCTGAAGCAACTAATTTGTCAAACGTTTTCCGAAGGGGTACCCCAACCCCGCGGCAGTCCGGCAACGACCCCAGCCCCAGACCGCCGGAGCCGCAACGTCCCTCCACCCCCACCGGCCCGGCGGCCGGCGACGAGGACCGGGCCAGGCACCCCCCGACCCATGCTCAAATGCGCCGAAGGCGCGAGACGGCGCCGCACCCGACCGAGCCGAACGGCCAGACGCCGACCGCCCAGGTCAGACAGCCGCCCGCTGCGCCCACTCCCCCACCGTGATGACCTCGGCCTGCGACGGAAACACCTTCTCCGTGAGCAGCCGATGGACCTCCGGGTCCGGGTCGTAGCAGGCATCGGAAAGCACCGTGAGCCGGAAGTCCAGATCAGCGGCCTGACGCAGCGTGGACAGGACCACGCCACCGGTCGCGACGCCGGTCAGGACGAGGTGCGTGATGTCCCCGGACCGCAGCACCACATCCAGATCGCTGCCGGCGAACGCGCTGACCCGCCGCTTGGTGACCACGACCTCGCCCGACCGCGGCGCGACACCGGGGTGGATGGCGATATTGGGGTCGTCCTCGGTGTAGAGACCCGGCGGCAGGGAGCCGACCAACTTATTGCGAGCCGATGCCTCGGGACGGCCGGACCGGAAGCCGATGACGACGTAGACGACGGGGATTCCTGCGTTACGGGCCGCGTCGACCGCGCGGCTCACGCGCGGCACATAGTCGGGGTCCTGGACGCGCGCCACGATGCCCTCTTGGACGTCCATCACCAGCAGAGCCGTCTCGTTCGCGCTCTCGCGCACACTCTCGTTCATGTTCATCAAGCCTTTCTCCGCTGCGGTCACCGAGCGGAAGAGGAATCTTCGGAACCGATACGGCCCAGCGAACGGTCCACGACCGTCAGCGCCAGACATAGACCCGTGATGGCGAGCATGAACCAGGCCAGGCCGTGCAGCCCGCCGGTGTCGGCGCGGGCGCCGAAGAAGGCGCCGTTGGCGCAGGCGGCGACCATCGCGCCGAGGTAGAGGAAGGTGCGGAGCAGCCCCGCAGAGGAACCCATCCGCTCCGGATCGGCCTGGTGGTACACCGCGTTCTGAAGGGCGAGGTTGATCAGCCCCTGTGGTACGCCGAAGACCAGCGCGACGACGATCAGCAGCCATACCGCGCTGTGCGGCTGGAGCAGAAGCAGCAGGGCGCAGCCCACGATCTGCCCCACGCCCCCCACGAGCAGCTTGCCGCGCACCGCGGCGCGGCGGCCGGTGACGGTGGACACCGCGATCCCGGTCAGGAACATGGGCAGTTGGGCGAGCCCCGCCTGAGAGGCCGTCAGCCCCCGACCGTCCTGGAGCCACTGGGTGTAGCCGTACAGAAAGACGTACGAGACGACGGAGACGAGCAGGGCACGGGCGTACGTGAGCAGCAGGGGCACATTCCCGCCGAACACCCGCAGATCGATGAACGGCTCCGCCACGCGCAACTCCCGCACCGCGAACCCGGCCGCCGCCACCGCCATCAGCACGGGCAGAAACCAGCGGTCGGCCCGGGGCTCCATCAGGAACAGCAGCAGCGAGACGAGCATCGCGCCGAACAGCGCCATGCCGGCCAGGTCCAGCCGGACCTCCTTCGCGGCGGCGCGCTCCTCATGGGAAGCCTTGGGCAGGCGCAGGGCGCCGAGGAGCAGACCGGCCGCCGCGAGGGGAAGGTTGACGGCGAACGTGCTGCGCCAGCCGCCCAGTCCGATCAGCAGTCCGCCCAAGGGCGGTCCGAGGATCGCGACGGTCTGATTGGCGATCGCGAGCGTGGCGAGGACCCCGGCGGGGCTGTCCTTGCCGGTCCGCCGGGCCTCGCTGCGGATGAGGTACATCGAGGCCGGATAGCCCGCGCAGGTGCCGAATCCGAGCACCACCCGCGCGGCGATCAGCGCCCCCAGGTTGGGGGCCAGCAGCCCGATCAGCCCCGCGATCCCGGTCAGCGTCGTCCCGGCGAGGAAGAGACGGCGCGGTCCGTAGAGATCGATCAGCCGGCCCACGACCGGCTGGCCTATCGCGGTGGCCAGATAGAGCGCGGAGACCAGCCAGGCCGTCTGCGACGGCGGCGCCCCGAACGCGGCGCCGATCGGCACCAACGACACGGAGATGATGGAGGAGTTGACCGGGTTCAGGACCGAACCCAGCATCATCGGCGCGAGCAGCCTCCGGTCGAAGGCGCCCGCCGCGTCCGCCCCGCCCCTCCGTCGTGCGAGCCGTTGTGTGAGCCGCTCGATCATGCGCGGGTGAGCCGGTCCAGCAGGGCCAGCGCCTCGAGGATGGTCTGCCGTTCCGCTTCCGTGTAGCCGCTCTCCAGGGCTTGGGCGAGCCATTCCTCGCCCGCCCGCCGCTTGTCGTCCAGGAACGCGCTGCCAGCCTCGCTCACCGAGACCAACTGCCGCCGCCCGTCGCCGGGATCGGGGCGACGCTGGATCAGTCCGCGCTCGTCCAGCGCGGCGAGGGTGGCCGCCATCGACTGCGGCCGTACGCGCTCGGCCGCCGCCAGCGCGCTGGCCGAGGCAGGGCCTTCCTTACTGAGCCTGCTGAGCGCGGACGTCTGCGAGGGGGTGAGTTCCTCGAGGTCGTACGACTCCTTGATCCGCCGCCGCAGTCGGCCGATCACCACACGGATCTCATGCGCGGCGCGCACGGTGGACTCGGACATGCCGCCAGGGGTCTCTGCCATGCCCCTTACGGTATTTTCTTCAGTCCAGCCTGTCCAGTTCAACCTGTTCAGTTTGTCCTGGCCAATTCGGTCTGAACAGGCCGGGTCAGGGCCGGGCCCGCTCCAGCGCCCGCTGGGCAAGCCGGCGCGCGATGCCGACGGGGTCGGTGACCACCGAGAGCCCGTTCAGCACCGTGGCCCCCTCGTGGAGCAGCAGCAGTTCATCCGCCAGCTCATCGGGGGCCGCCACGCCCGCCTGCTCGCACAGCTCCCGCAGATACCCCCGCAGCCAGTGCTTCTGGTCGGCGATCACCTGCCGGGCCGGATGCGCGGCGTCCGGCAGTTCGGCGGCCGCGTTCACGAATCCGCAGCCGCGCGGGTTCTCGCGGCGCACCCACTCCGCGAGCGCGTCGAACGTGGCCAGGGCGCGATCGGCCGGAGGAGACTTCTCGACCTCGGCGGTGAGCCACGCCCGCCACCGATCATCGCGCTCCCGCAGATACGCGGCGACCAGCGTCTCCTTGGAGCCGAACCGGTCGTAGAGCGTCTTCTTGGTGACTCCGGCGCGCTTGGCGATCAGGTCCACGCCGACCGCGTTGATCCCCTGCCCGTAGAACAGTTCGGCGGCGGTGTCGAGGACGCGCCGCGCGGCGGGGGTGAGCGCTTCCATGCCGTGATCACCTCCGGGTGAAGGGTTGACGTGTATACCGATCTGTTTAGTCTAGTGCATGAGGGAGTAAACAGACCGGTATACCCGGAGCCTGAATCGACCCGGAACCCCAACCCAGAACGAGGAACGCCCCATGCCCATCAGCGCCGCCGTCACCTCCATCGGACTCGTCGTGATGTGGAGCTCCGGCTTCATCGGAGCCGAGCTCGGTACTCGGGAGGCCACCGCCGACACGCTGCTGATGTGGCGCTTCCTCGCGGCCGCCGCCGTGCTGGGCGGCGCCTGGCTGCTGCTGAGACGCCGCAGGATCCCCTCTCGCGCCCTGGCCGAGCAGGCGGCGATCGGGGCGCTTTCGCAGGGCGGCTATCTCGGCGGGATCGTCTGGGCGGTCGGGCTCGGGGTGCCGTCCTGCACCGCCGCGCTGATCGCCGCGGTGCAGCCGCTCGCGGCGGGCGCGCTGGCCGGGCGGCTGCTCGGGGAGGTGGTCAGCCCGCGCCAGTGGGCGGGGCTGGCCATCGGCCTCGGCGGGGTCGCGCTGGTCGTCCAGGGCGATCTGTCGGCGGGCCCGGCCGCCGCCCCGGCCTGGGCGTACGGGCTGCCCTTCACCGCCATGGCGGCGCTGCTGGCCGCGAGCTTCCTCGAACGCAGGGTGCGGGCGCCGCTGGACCCCGTGGACGCCATACCGCTCCACTGCCTGGTCAGCGCCGTGCTGTTCACCGGGGTCGCGCTGGTCGGAGGCCATGCCGCGCCCCCGGCGGCCGGGGGCTTCTGGACGGCGGTGGTCTGGACCGTGCTGCTCTCCACGGTCGGCGGCTACGGCTTCTACTGGCTGAGCCTGCGCCGCAACGGCGTCACCCGCACCAGCGCGCTGATCTATCTCACGCCCCCGACCACGCTGGTGTGGGCCTACGCGATGTTCGGGGACGCCCCCGGGTGGACCGCCCTCGCGGGCGTGGCGGTGTGTGTGATCGGCGTGACGGCCGCCACCGCACGCCGCCGCCCCGACCGGTCAGCGCAGCTCGCGGAGGATCCAGTCGGTGATCGAGCGGTGCCGCGGGTCCCAGCCGAGTAGCTCACGGGCGCGGTGCGCCCGTACCCGGCTGTTGGCGCCCAGGGCGTGCCGGGCGAACGCGGGATCCCAGACGTTGTCCGGTGCGTCGGGGTCCCAGGGGCGGGGGCCGGGCAGGCCGAGGGCGCGGGCGACCGCCTCGGCGATCGCGCCGAACGACTCCTCCCCATTCGCCACGAAGTAGAAGGTGCCCGGAGGCGTCTTCTCCAGCGCGCGGAGGTACAGGTCGGCGACGTCGTCGACATGGACGGTGGACCAGATGTTGCGGCCGGGGCCGACCTGGCGGACCACTCCACCCGCGCGGGCCTGCCGGACGAGCGCCGCGATCAGGACGCTCTCCCGGCCCGGGCCCCGGCCGCGCCCGTAGATCAGGCTGTCGCACAGCACCGCCGACCGCACGCCCTGCCCGGCCGCGCCCAGGACCAGACGGTCGATGGCGACCCGGGCCGCGCGAACGGGGTGGTCGGGCTCCCAGGACGAACCCGGGTCGAGGAGGTCCTCGCCGTGGACCGCCTCCGACGCCTCGCCCTCCGTTCCCATGCCGACCGTGCTGGAGCCGCTGGTGTGGATCAGCGGCTTGTCCGATCCGGCCAGGGCGGCGATGAGCGTCTCCACGGCCGCGCGGTGGTCGCTGTCCGCCGCGTTCACCACGGCGTCGGCCCGGCGGGCCCGCGCGGTGAGGACATCCGTGTCGTCGAGCGACCCCACCACGGGCTCGATGCCCAGCCGCGCGAGTCGCCCCGCCTTGGCCGGGTCGCGGGTCAGACCGCTCACCTGATGACCGGCCTGGAGGAGGCGGACGGCGACGGTGCCGCCGATATAGCCGCTCGCGCCGGTGACGAAGACATGCATGGGAGGGGTGCCTCTCTGCCGGGGTCGGCCTCTCCGATGGGCCGGCCCGCAGAATCGATCGGCGCTCGGCGGATCCCCAACGGGGTTTGCCGGGACGGCAAACCCGTCAGCAGCACTGCCAGGCGAAGACGGCCTTCTCGAAGCGGCCCGCGGCCAGGTCGTCGGGGCGGATCAGCCAGTACAGCGCCCCGCCGTCACCCCACATCATGTCCGCGTCCTCGTCGGAGTCGAACTGTGCGAGCAGCGCCCAGCGCCCCGCCTCCCGCTCGAGCCGCGGGTCCTCCCACGACACGTCCCGCCCGCCCAGCGCGCCATGGGCGACCACGATCTCCACCGCGCCCTGAACGGACTGGGCATGGCCGCCGATCTGATGGGCCACACCGCTCTGGTGACCCCATATCGCCCGCTCGAACGCGTCCGGGAACGCGCCCTCGCCGAACGCGGCGGTCAGCGCGGGCAGATCGAAGTCCGGGGCGCTCGGGCCCATATGGGCGGTCAGCGGCACCTCCGGGTACGGGGTGAGACCGGCCGGTGCGGGCCGCTCGGGCGCGTCGGCGGGCGCGGCCGGGAGGTGGAGCACACGGGCACCGGCCCAGGTGTCCGGGTCGGCGGTGTCGACCAGCGCGTCGTCGTCCTCGTCGCCGTAGTAGAAGAAGGCCAGACGGCCGGCGGCGGGCAGCGGTATGTCCAGCCGGTCCCCGGGCAGCGCGGCGCAGTCCACCTCCGCCACGAAGGCCAGCGGGCCGTGCCCCTCCCACATCGGCCAGTCCATGCCCTCGGGCAGCCGGGGCAGTCCGCCGAGGCGGCCGACGACCGGATCGGCCGCCCCGGCCCGGCGGAGGTGGGCGGCCGGGCGCAGCAGCCCGGTCCAGCGGTCGGCGAGGTCGGCGGGCAGATGGGTGCGGGCCAGGGTGTGCAGCGCGTCGGGCTCGGTCGTCATGCGGACCATGGTGGCGGACGGCACCGACAGCCGAACGGAGCCGATCGCGGCCGACCCCGACCGATGGCGGCCGATCCCGACCGACCCCGACTGATCGCGGCCGATCGCGGCCGATCGCGGCCGTTCACGGCCGAACCGGGCCGACCGCGGCGGGACATGGCATGGCAGAAGTCACCCCGCAGGTCAAGGAACCGTAAAGCGGGTGCGTTCGTTACCCCGGGCATGACCGCTATGACACCCGGCTCGAACCTCCCCCTCCCCGTCGCGCGCGTGGCGGTTGACGTCACCGCCCCGGTGCGGCTCGACGTATCGGGCCTGCTGCTCACCGCCAACGGCAAAGTGCGCTCCGACGACGACTTCGTCTTCTACAACCAGCCCGCCGGGCCGGGGGTGACCCATCGCGCCGGGACGGCGGGCGCGGGCGACACCATCACCGTGGACACCGCCGCCGTCCCCGCCGACATCGACAAGATCGTGGTGACCGCGAGCCTGGACGCGCCCGGGGCGACGTTCGCGGGCACCGAGCCGACCGCCACCGTGCGCGGCGCCGACGACGGCGCGGTGATCGCCACGTTCACCCCGCCGCGGCTGGGCAACGAGACCGCGCTGGTGACCGTGGAGGTGTACCGGCGCAATGGGGCGTGGAAGGTGCGCGCGGTCGGGCAGGGGTATGCCAACGGTCTGGCGGGCATCGCCACCGACTTCGGGGTGACGGTCGAGGAGCCCGCGGCACCGGCCGCTCCCGTCGCCCCCGCCGCCCAGATGCCGCCCCCGCCGAGCGGTCCGCCCGCCGGTTTCCAGCCCCCGCCGCCGATGCCGACCGCCCCGCCGCCCGCTCCCCCGGCCGCGGCCCCCGCCGCGGCGGCACCGTCCACCGGGAAGATCAACCTGGACAAGGGCCGGGTCAGCCTCCAGAAGAACCAGACGGTCTCGCTGGTCAAGGGCGGCCGCCCGGTGCTCAGCTCGGTGAAGATGGGCCTGGGCTGGGAGCCCGCCTTCCGCGGCAAGGACATCGACCTGGACGCGTCCGTGATCGCCTTCGGTGTCGACCGTAAGAAGATCGACGCCTGCTTCTTCGGCAAGCTGGCCATCCTCAACGGCGCCATTCAGCACTCCGGCGACAACCTCACAGGTGAGGGCGGGGGCGACGACGAGTCCATCACCGTCCACCTCGGTGGCCTTCCGCCCGAGGTCACCGGCCTGGTCTTCACGGTCAACTCCTTCTCCGGCCAGAAGTTCACCGATGTGGCCAAGGCGTACTGCCGCCTGCTCGACGCCCAGAGCGGCGAGGAGCTGGTCCGCTTCGACCTCACCCACGCCGAGCCGCGCACGGGCGTGATGATGGCGAAGCTGATCAAGCAGTTCTCGGGTGAGTGGGAGATGACCGCGATGGGTGAGTACGTGGACTCACGCACCGTGCGCGGCATGGCCAAGCCCGCCGGCAAGGCCCTCTGACACCCGGCCGGGACCCGGATCGGGGCCCGGACCGGGGCCCACGGGACCGGAGTCGAGGTCGCCCGGCAGACCCGCCACACGGGCCAGGCGGCGGTAGGAGTCCAGCAGGGCCTCGCGGTCATAGGTGCTCGTGGTGACCAGCACCTCGTCGGCGCCGCTGCGCTCGATCAGCTCCTCGAGCGCGGCGGCGACCTCGTCCTCCGTGCCGTACAGCTGGCCCCGCAGGCCCCGCTCGTAGAAGCCGCGCTCCTTCTCGGTCATCTCCCGGGCCTCGATCTCCGGGGCCGGGGCCAGCGGCGGGAAGACGCCGTGGGTACGGGAGTAGGCCATCGCCCAGGCTTCGGGGAGCAGCAGCCGGCGGGCCTCCTCCGCCGTGCCGGCCACCGCCACATTGCCGGAGACGACGACGTACGGCGCGGAGGACCACGCCGAGGGGCGGAAGCCGGTGCGGTAGCGGTCGATCGCGCGCAGCATCTCGTCCCGGCCCCGCAGATCGCCGATCACCAGGGACAGTCCGGCCTCCGCCGCCAGATCCGCGCCGGCTCCGGTGGCCAGGACGAAGACGGGCAGCCGCAGCCCTTCCGCGGGATGGGCGTGGACCTGGGGGTAGGCGCCCTGCTCACCGGTGAACCAGCCGAGCAGCTCGTCCAGCTGGGCGCCGAAGTCCCGCGCGGCGTCCTTCTGGGCGCCCAGGGCGCGGCGTATGCCGTCGGTGAAGCCGACGGAGCGGCCCAGGCCCATGTCGATCCGGCCCGGGAAGAGGGATTCGAGCACCCCGAACTGCTCGGCCACCACCAGCGGGCGGTGGTTCGGCAGCATCACCCCGCCCGTGCCCACCCGGATGCGGAGCGTGGCCGCCGCGACGGCGGACGCCAGCACCGTGGGCGCCGAACCGGCGACGCCGGGCACGCTGTGGTGCTCGGAGACCCAGAAGCGGTGGTAGCCGAGGGCCTCGGCGGCTTGCGCGAACCGTACGGTGTCGCGCAGCGCCTGCGACCGCTCCCGTCCCTGGCGGGTGCGGGAGCGGTCCAGGATGGAGAAGGGGGTGGTGCGCAGACGTGAGGTCACCCTCATGTCAACGCGTGCCCCGGCCGGGGGGATTCCCCCGGCCCCGTGCCGTCAGCGCTGGCGGCGCCAGGGGCCGGTGATCGCGAGCATGATGCCCGGCGTCTGGATGTTGGCGTACAGCGTCGATCCGTCGGGCGAGAAGACCACACCGGTGAACTCGCTGAACTCCGGCTCCTCCGCGGTGCCGATGTTCAGGTCGTTGCGCGCGATCGGGTACGTCCGGCCGTCATCGGTGGCGCCGAAGAGGTGCTGGATGCCCTCGCCGTCCTCGGCGATGACCAGACCGCCGTACGGCGAGACGGTGATGTTGTCCGGGCCGTCGAAGGCACCGTCCTTGGACGGGTCGGGGTTGACGCCCAGCAGCACCTTGAGGGTGAGGGTGCGGCGCTTGGGGTCGTAGAACCAGACCTGGCCGTCGTGCTGGAGCGGGCTCTCCGCACGGGCGTACGAGGAGACGATGTACGCACCGCCGTCCGCCCACCACATGCCCTCCAGCTTGCGGGCGCGGGTGATCTCGCCGTCCTTGAACTGCTTGCGCACCGACACGGACTTCGCGTCGCGGTCCGGCACCGGAACCCAGTCCACGCCGTAGACCGTGCCGGTCTTGGTGGCGCGGGACAGGTCGTCCACGAAGTTGCCGCCCGAGTCGTAGCACTTGGGGGCCTGGAGCACGCCCGCGTCGTCCTTGAGCGTGCCCAGCTTGCCCCGGCCGTGCTCGAAGCCGTGCGGCGGGACCCAGCGGTAGAGCAGGCCGTTCGGCTTGGAGGCGTCCTCGGTGAGGTAGAGCTCGCCGCGCTTGGGGTCCACGACGACGGCCTCGTGGGCGTACCGGCCCAGGGCCTTGATCGGCTTGGGGTCACGGTTGGCCCTGCGGTCGTGCGGGTCGACCTCGAAGACGTAGCCGTGGTCCTTGGTCATGCCGTTCTGGCCGGCCTTGTCCTCGGTCTCCTCGCAGGTCAGCCAGGTGCCCCAAGGGGTGCGGCCACCGGCGCAGTTGGTGGCGGTGCCCGCGATGCCGACCCACTCGGTGACGTGGTCACCGTGCTTGGAGACCTCGACGACGGTGCAGCCGCCGGAGGCCGCCGGGTCGTAGACCAGGCCCTCGGTCAGCGGGACCGGGTGCGGCCAGTCGCTGCGGGGACCGGCCAGCTCGTGGTTGTTGACCAGCAGCGTCGCACCGCGCGAACCCTCGAAGGTGGCGGTGCCGTCGTGGTTGGACGGGGTGGACTCGCCGGACTCCAGCTTCGTCTCACCGGTGCGGGTGATGATCTTGTAACGGAAGCCCTTGGGCAGGGCCAGGATGCCCTTGGGGTCCGCGACGAGCGGACCGTAGCCGAGCGACGAGCCGCCGTGGCCCTCGACCCCCGCGACGCCCTCCTCGGTCACCTCGGCGGCGAGCGCGCCGGGTGCGGTGGCGAGCACCCCCGCGCTTCCGACCAGGGCGAACCCGGCCCCGGTGTACGCGGAACGCCTCGCGAAGTCTCTTCGGCTGAGCGGCATGTCTTCTCCCGAGCGCAGGATGGTGTCCTCCGGACTGCGGCCATACGTTTCCGTCCCCGGCCGAACATCAGTTGAACGGCGCGCGACATCAACGGACGAATGACTGCCGATCCCTTATACGGTGCGCAGGGGGTTACGGCTCCGACGCGGCGAGCGACTTTCCCCGCCCGCCGGGCGCCACCCGGGCCCCGGAGGGCCCGGCGGCCGCCCCGCGATCACCTCCGCGGGGAGCGGCCGCAGGCCCGGTGCGCCCGCGGGGCGGGCAGCGCGGCGGCACGCCCACCAGGGGCAGCTATGCCCGGGAGCGTGCCTTGAAGGCAGCCTTACGGGCCTCCTTGGCGGCCTCCTTGTCCGGGTGCAGCCGCCCCATCGCCTCCAGCACATCCGCGGTGGCCGGGTGGTCCACCCGCCAGGCCGAGTCGAAGAAGCTCCCGGACTGGTCGACCAGGCCCCGCACCAGATCCCGCAGCTCGGCCGAGTCGCCCTCGGTGGCGAGCTGGGCCGCGAGGGTGTCCACGGTCAGCCAGAAGACCATCTCCTCCGACGGCTCCGGAACATCCGCCACCCCGCGCTCGGCCAGCCAGACCCGGGCCAGCCCGCCCAGATGGCGGTCGTCGAGCACCTCGCGCAGCGCGGGCTCGGCCTCGACCCCGGCCAGCGAGAGCGTCTGCTGGCAGGTGAGGCGGCGCAACGGCGCGTCCTCGTCGTCACCACGCGCGGCGGCCAGCAGCTCCCGGGCGGCCCCCTCGGGCGTACGGCGGGCCAGCCACTGCTCGGCCTCGGCCTGTGCGGCGGGCTCGGGGTGGCCGGGGAGGGCGTCCAGCAGGATGCCCGCGCCCTTGTCCGCCAGGTCGCCGACGGCCGGGGCGTCGATGCCCGCCTCGACCATCCGGGCCCGTACGGCGTAGACGCCGAGCGGGGTGAGCCGCACCATGCCGTAGCGGGAGACGTCCTCGTCCTCGAACTCCTGGGCCGTCTCGGGCTCCTGGATCCGGCCTTCGCCGTCGACCTCCTCGATCAACGCCTCGTCCACCGGCTGGTAGTCGATCAGGCCGGTCGGGGCGAGCAGCCGGAACTGGTCGTCCAGCCGCACCATCGCCTCGGAGACCTCTTCGAGGATGTCGTCGGTGGGCTCGTCCATGTCCTCGGGGACGATCATGGATGCGGCCAGCGCGGGCAGCGGTACGGGGGCCGCGGCGGCCTCCTCGTCCAGGGCGGTCAGCAGATAGAGGTTGCCCAGCACCCCGTCGAGGAACTCGGCCTCCTCCTCCGGGTTCCAGTCGAGCGCGTCGAGGTCGAGCTCACCGTCCTCGCCGATCTGGTCGGCGATGTCGTTCAGATCGGGGGCGGCGGCGTCGGCCAGCACCGTCTCGAAGCCGTCGAGCCAGATGTCCAGGATGTCGCGGGGGCCGCCCTCGGCGATCAGCCGCAGCTCCGCACCGCTGGTCGCGACGGCGGAGAAGTCGCCCACGGCCGGCGCCTCGCCGTCCGCCGGGTCGGGGTCACCGTCGCCGCCGCTCTCGCCGCCGGGCCGGGAGGACGACGCCTCGCCGGGCGTCGGCTCCTCGGACTCCTCGATCTCGACCAGCCCGGTGTCCACGGCCAGCTGCCACGCCTGCGCCGCGTACAGCGGCCCGTCCTCGTCCCCCGCGAGCCCCAGCAGCTCGGCCGCCGCCGACAGCTCGCTCTCCGGCAGCGCCCCGCCCGACGCGACCGGCCGCCCCGGCTCGGCCCAGCGGGCCAGCCGGACCGCGCGGGCGAGAAGCGGCGCGGCGAGTGCGTCCCGCGCGAGTTCCGCGTCGGTGTGAAGCCGTACGGGCGGCATGGTGGGGCGCTCTTCTGGCATGGGCGGACGTCACTCCTCAGGGGCACGGAAGTCGTGCGCGCGAACGCGGGGGTATGGGGGCTGTGGAGCTAGGGGTCTCAGGGCCGTGGAGCCATGAGGGTATGGATATGCGGGTGTACGGGCGCGGGTGCGCGGGCACGGCCCGGACCCCAGCGTAGACGGAACGGGACGGCACTTTCGTCCCGATGTGGTCCCGCGCCCCATCCCGTGCCACGGCAACCGGTGATTTCGGCCGACAGACCCCTCGCACGGGCCGCTGCGGACCCGGGAAAGCGGCCGGTGCGAGGGGGCGCGCGGCCGCGCTCGTTCCTGCCCCCGTCCCGCCTCCGCCGTGCGCGAGCCATCCCTCCTCCCTTGACAACTTCCTTGGCGAGGACAGAGATTGACGCGCGTAGAGGCGTCTTCCTCGCCATTCGCTCCTTTCCGGAGGCCACCACCATGTCCCTTCGCGCCCCGCGCGGACCCGTCGCCGTCACCGCCGTCGCCGCCTCCGCCCTCGCGGCCGGGCTGCTCGCCGTGCCCTCCTCGGCCTCCGCCGCCGAGATCCGCGTCCATGACATCCAGGGCAGCACCCGAATATCCCCGCTCGCCGGGCAGCAGGTGGCCGACGTCCCCGGCACGGTCACGGCGATACGCTCCTTCGGCTCGTCGCGCGGCTTCTGGATCCAGGACCCCCGGCCCGACAAGGACGCGGCCACCAGCGAGGCGATCTTCGTCTTCACCGGATCGACCACGCCCTCGGTCGCCGTGGGCGACTCGGTGCTGGTCTCCGGGACGGTGTCCGAGTACTACCCGGGCGGCAAGGACGCCGGTCTCCAGTCGCTCACCGAGATCTCCAAGGCGACCTGGACGGTCCGCTCCTCCGGCAACGCGCTGCCCGCCGCGTTCCGGCTCAGCCCCGCCACGCTCCCCGACCGCTACACGCCGGAGGCCGGCGGCGAGTCCATCGAGGGGCTGACGCTGCGGCCGCGCTCCTACGCCCTGGACCGCTACGAGTCGCTGGAGGGCATGCGGGTCTCGGTCGAGAACGCCCCCGTGGTCGGCGCGACCAACACCTACAAGGAGCTGTGGGTCACCGCCGAGCCCCACCATGAGCGGACCGCGCGCGGCGGCGCCCTCTACAGCTCCTACCGCGACCCGAACGCGGGCCGGGTGAAGGTGGTCTCCCTCCTCCCGTACGCCGAGCACCCCTTCCCGGTGGCGGACGTCGGCGACGCGCTGACCGGCACCACCGCCGGACCGCTGGACTACGACAACTTCGGCGGCTACACGATCGCGGCCGACACCCTGGGCGAACTGGCCGACCACGGCCCCGAGCGGGAGAGCACCCGCAAGCAGAAGGCGGACGAACTCTCCATCGCCACCTACAACGTGGAGAACCTCTCCCCCAAGACCGCCCAGTCGAAGTTCGACCGGCTGGCCACGGGGCTGGTGCAGCACCTCGCCTCGCCGGACATCGTCGCGCTGGAGGAGGTCCAGGACGACAACGGCGCGACCAACGACTCGGTGGTGAGCGCCGACGCCACCCTGAAGAAGCTCACGGACGCGATCAAGGCGGCGGGCGGCCCCTCGTACGAGTGGCGCCAGATCGACCCGGTTGACGACCAGGACGGCGGCGAGCCGGGCGGCAACATCCGTGTGGCGTTCCTCTACAACCCCGAGCGGGTCTCCTTCACCGACATCCCGGGCGGCGACTCCACCACCCCGGTGACGGTCGAGAAGAAGGGCGGCAAGGCCACGCTGTCGGCCTCCCCGGGCCGTATCGACCCGGCGAACGACGTCTGGAAGGACAGCCGCAAGCCGCTGGTCGGGCAGTTCTCCTTCCAGGGCCGCCCGGTGTTCGTGGTGGCGAACCACTTCAACTCCAAGGGCGGCGACCAGGGCCTGGACAGCCGCTTCCAGCCCCCGGCCCGCTCCTCGGAGACCCAGCGCACCGGACAGGCCACGGCGGTCAACACCTTCGTCAAGTCGCTGCTGAACGCCGATCCGAAGGCGGCGGTGGTCGTCGCGGGCGACCTCAACGACTACCAGTTCTCACCCGCGCTGGCGGACCTCGCCAAGGGCGGAGTGCTGACCGACCTGGTGACCCGGCTGCCGAAGGACGAGCGCTACGGCTATGTCTACAGCGGCAATTCGCAGGTGCTGGACCACATCCTGACCAGCAGTGCGCTGCGCCGGGCCGACTACGACATCGTCCACATCAACGCCGAGTTCGCGGACCAGTCCAGCGACCACGACCCGCAGGTGGTCCGGCTACGCCCCTGAACAAACCACTCCGGGGGGCTTGCCCCCCGGAGTGCATACCGTCAGGTGGCGCACCGTTGTGGGCAATCGTTCCGGGCGGAACGGGTGGGCACAACACCTCCCACCGCCCCGCACCAGGCAACGAAACCCAAGGCGCGCGCCCCAACTCAATTGTGGCTGTGCAGCGCCTCGTTCAGCCCACCCCACGAACCGGTGCGAGGCAGCGCCTCAACCGTCCCCGTGATGGAGTTGCGCCGGAAGAGCAGGTTATTCGCACCGGAGAGCTCCAGAGCCTTGGCGATCTTGCCGTCCGGGAGCGAGACACGGGTGCCCGCCGTCACATACAGCCCCGCCTCGACGATGCAGTCGTCGCCCAGCGAGATGCCCAGGCCCGCCTCGGCGCCCAGCAGGCAGCGCTCGCCGATGGTGATCGTCTGCTTGCCGCCGCCGGAGAGGGTGCCCATGATCGAGGCGCCGCCGCCGATGTCGGAGCCGTCGCCGACCACGACGCCCGCGCTGATCCGACCCTCGACCATGGAGGTGCCCAGCGTGCCGGCGTTGAAGTTGACGAAGCCCTCGTGCATGACCGTGGTCCCGGGCGCGAGGTGCGCGCCGAGGCGGACCCGGTCGGCGTCACCGACGCGGACACCGGAGGGGACGACGTAGTCGGTCATCCGGGGGAATTTGTCGACACTGGTCACCGACAGGTGCGCCCCTTCGGCACGGGCGGCGAGCCGCGCCCGCTCCACCTGGTCGGCGGCGACCGGGCCGAGCGAGCTCCAGGCGACATTGGCGAGCAGGCCGAACTGGCCGTCCAGGTTCAGGCCGTGCGGCTTGACCAGCCGGTGGCTGAGCAGATGCAGCCGCAGATAGACGTCGTGCGCGTCCAGCGGCTTCTCATCCAGCGAGGCGATGACCGTGCGCACGGCGACGACCTCGACGCCGCGCCGGGCGTCCGGTCCGACCGCCTTGAGGGCGGTCTCGCCCAGCAGCTGCGTGGTGCGCTCGGCGTCGAGCCGCTCGGTCCCGGCCGGGCCGGGTTCGGCGGTCAGCTCGGGGGCCGGGAACCAGGTGTCGAGAACGGTGCCGTCCTCGGTGAGGGTGGCGAGACCGGCGGCGACGGCGCCGGTGCGGGTGGTGGGTGCATCGGTCATGCTCAGAACGCTAACCGGAGCCGGGCCCGGGAGGCGAACCGGTCTCAGCGACCGGTCCCGACGGCGGGTCCCAACGGCCGGTCCCGGCGAGCGATCCCAGCAGCCGGTCCCAACGGTCAGCCCCAACGGCGCGTCCCGACGACCAATCCCAGCAGCCAACCCCCAGCAACCGGTCCCGGCGAGCGATCCCGGCGACCAATCCGGGCGACCGCCCGCTCCCAGCCGCCACCTCACCCACCGGCGACATCGCCGGATGACGCGGCCCCGCCCCGCCCCTCCCCGGTCACCCGCTCGAACGCCCCCCGCGCCTCGGCCCGGTCGAAGGGCCGCCCGGTCAGCAGGAGCTGGAGCAACAATCCGTCGAACAGCGCGCCGACCTGGCGCGCCACCTCCAGATCGCCGGTCCGCCGCGCCAGCAGCTCCGCCGTGTCGTCGAGGTAGCGGGCGACGATCGGCCGCACCGAGGCGCGCCGCAGGGCGGCGAGATACAGCTCGTACTCCAGCTCCAGCCGATCGCGGTCCCCCTGGAGCATCCGCTCCATCAGCTCGGCCATCGCGTCGGCGGGCGATGCCTCGGGGGGCGCCTCGCGCACCCAGCGCTCCACATCGGCCAGCCACTCGGCGTTGACCTGCTCCAGGGCGGCGACCAGCAGATCGTCGAGGGTCGCGAAGTGGTACGTGGTCGATCCGAGCGGCACATCCGCGGCGGCGGCCACGGCGCGATGGCTGAGCGCCGCGATTCCGCGCTCCCCCACCACCGTGATCGCGGCGTCGATGATCCGCTGCCGCCGCTCGGGGTCATAGCGGCGCGCCATCAGTGGGCGCCGTTCAGATTGAGCACCACCACACCGGCGATGACCAGCAGCACGCCGAACACCTTGGCGGCGGTCATCGCCTCCCCCAGGAAGAGCATGCCGATCGCGGCGATGACGGCGGTCCCGGCTCCGGACCATATGGCGTACGCGGTGCTGACGGAGATGCTCTTGAGCGTATGCGCGAGCAGCACGAAGGACAGCAGATAGCCCGCGCCCGTGGCGAGCGAGGGCCAGAGCCTGCTGAAGCCCTCGCTGTACTTCATCGAGGTGGTCGCCAGGATCTCGGCCAGGATGGCCCCGGAGAGTGTCACATATGCCATGCGTACGAGCGTACACAACGATGCGTACGGCCGTACACAACCGGATGCGGCGGTTCCGGAAACATGAGCGGCCCCCGCGCCGAAGCGCGGGGGCCGCTCGAAAAACCCAGGGGAGCCGTCAGACGTTGAAGCCGAGCGCCCGCAGCTGCTCACGCCCATCGTCGGTGATCTTGTCCGGGCCCCACGGCGGCATCCAGACCCAGTTGATCCGCAGCTCGTTGACGATGCCGTCGGTCGCGGACTTGGCCTGGTCCTCGATGACGTCGGTCAGCGGACAGGCGGCCGAGGTGAGTGTCATGTCGATGGTGGCGATATTGCCGTCGTCGACATGGATGCCGTAGACGAGACCGAGGTTGACCACGTCGATGCCCAGCTCGGGGTCCACGACGTCGTACAGGGCCTCGCGGACCTCTTCCTCGCTCGCGGGCTTGATGGCGGTCACGTTGTCACTCATGCGGTCTTCCCTCCGGCGGTCTCGCCCAGTGCCTGCGCCGTGGCGTCCTTCCACGCCATCCAGCTCAACAGGGCGCATTTCACACGGGCCGGGTACTTGGAGACACCGGCGAACGCGATGGCGTCCTCCAGCACCTCCTCCATCGCGTCGTCGGGCTCGGCCCGGCCCTTGGACTGCATCAGCTCCAGGAAGGTCTCCTGGATCCGGCGTGCCTCGGCCAGCTCCTTGCCCACCAGCAGCTCATTGAGTACGGAGGCGCTGGCCTGGCTGATGGAACAGCCCTGGCCCTCGTAGCTCACGTCCTCGATGGTGTCGCCGTCAAGCCGCACCCGGAGCGTGATCTCGTCACCACAGGTCGGATTGACGTGGTGTACCTCTGCGTCGCCGTTCCTCAACCCCCGCCCATGGGGGTTCTTGTAGTGGTCCAGGATGACGTCCTGGTACATCGAATCCAGCTTCACGCGGCACGCCCCTACCCGAAGAAGTTCCGTACGTGCTCCAGGCCCTCCACCAAGGCGTCGACCTCGGCGGGCGTGGAGTACAGATAGAACGACGCTCGGGTGGTCGCCGGAATTCCGTAGCGCAGGCATACGGGGCGGGCGCAGTGGTGGCCGACCCGGACCGCGATCCCCTGCTCGTCGAGGACCTGGCCCACATCGTGGGGGTGGATGTCGCCGAGCGTGAAGGAGATCGTGGCGCCGCGCTCATCGGCCGTGGTGGGGCCGATGATGCGCAGATCCGGCACCTCCAGGAGCCTGCCGACCGCATAGTGCGTGAGGGCGTGCTCATGGCGGGTGATGTTGTCCATGCCGATCGAGGTGAGGTAGTCCACGGCCGCGCCGAGGCCGACGGCCTGGGCGATCGGGGGCGTACCGGCCTCGAACTTGTGCGGCGCCGGGGCGTAGGTGGACGAGTGCATCGAGACGGTCTCGATCATCTCGCCGCCGCCGAGGAACGGAGGCAGGTCCTCCAGCAGCTCCTGGCGGCCCCACAGCACCCCGATCCCGGTCGGGCCGCACATCTTGTGGCCGGTGAAGGCCACGAAGTCGGCCTGGAGCGCCTGTACGTCCAGCGTCATATGCGGGGCGGCCTGGGAGGCGTCGATCACCACGAGGGCGCCGACGTCCTGGGCGCGGCGGACGATCGCCTCGACCGGGTTGACGGTGCCGAGGATGTTGGAGACCAGCACGAACGAGACGACCTTGGTCTTCTCGGTGATGACCTGCTCTATCTCCGACAGGTCGAGCCGGCCGTCGTCGGTGAGGCCGAACCACTTCAGCTTCGCGCCGGTGCGCTGCGAGAGCAGCTGCCACGGAACGATGTTGGAGTGGTGCTCCATCTCGGTGATGACGATCTCGGTGTCCTGGTCCACCCGGTAGGGCTCATCGGCCCAGCCCAGCATGTTGGCGACCAGGTTCAGCGACTCCGACGCGTTCTTGGTGAAGATCACCTCGTCGCGGCTGGGAGCGTTGATGAAGGCGGCGACCTTGTCGCGGGCGCCCTCGTACAGCGCCGTGGCCTCCTCGGCGAGCACATGGACGCCGCGGTGCACATTGGCGTTGGAGCGCTCGTAGTAGTCGTTCAGCACGTCCAGGACCTGGCGCGGCTTCTGCGAGGTCGCCGCGTTGTCCAGATAGACGAGCCGCTGGCCGTCGTGGACGACCCGGTCCAGGATCGGGAAGTCCTTGCGGATCGCCTCGGTGTCGAGGAGGCCCGGCAACTGTGTCACTCGGACGCGCCTCCCTTCGCATACGCCTCGTAGCCCTCTTCCTCCAGCTTGTCCGCGAGCTCCGGGCCGCCGGACTCGGCGATCCGGCCCGCCGCGAACACATGGACGTGATCGGGCTTGATGTACCGCAGGATGCGGGTGTAGTGGGTGATCAGCAGGGTGCCCACCCGGCCGGACTCCCGGACCCGGTTGACGCCCTCGGAGACCACCCGCAGAGCGTCCACGTCGAGGCCGGAGTCGGTCTCGTCGAGGATCGCGATGGCCGGCTTCAGCAGCTCCAGCTGAAGGATCTCGTGGCGCTTCTTCTCACCGCCGGAGAAGCCCTCGTTCACATTGCGCTCGGCGAAGGACGGGTCGATGTGGAGGCGCTCCATGGCCTCCTTGACCTCCTTCACCCAGGTGCGCAGCTTGGGCGCCTCACCGCGGATGGCGGTCGCGGAGGTGCGCAGGAAGTTGGAGACCGAGACGCCGGGGACCTCGACCGGGTACTGCATGGCGAGGAAGACACCGGCGCGGGCGCGCTCGTCGACGGACATCGCGAGCACGTCCTCGCCGTCCAGCGTCACGGTGCCGCCGGTGACCGTGTACTTCGGGTGGCCGGCGAGCGAGTAGGCGAGGGTGGACTTGCCGGAGCCGTTGGGGCCCATAATGGCGTGCGTTTCGCCCTGCTTGACGGTCAGGTCGACACCGCGCAGGATCTCGCGGGGACCGCCCTCGGCGTCGACGGAAACGTGCAGGTCGTGGATCTCAAGCGTGGCCATGGGTGCCTCAGGACTCCTGGGTGACGGAGACGAGCACATCGTCCCCTTCGATCTTTACGGGGTATACGGGGATCGGGCGCGTCGCGGGGAGGCCGGACGGCTTGCCGGTGCGCAGGTCGAAGCTGGAGCCGTGCAGCCAGCACTCGATCTGGCAGTCCTCCACCTCGCCCTCGGACAGCGAGACGTTCGCATGTGAGCAGATGTCGTTGACCGCGAACACCTCGCCCTCGGTGCGCACCAGAGCGATGGGCACCCCCTCGAGCTCGACCCGCTTGGGGGTGTCCTCGTCGAGTTCGTCCAGCGCACAGGCGCGTACGAAGGTCTGGGTCATCCTACGGACGCCTCCAGCTCGGCCTCGATCTTGGCGATCAGCCGCTCCTCCAGCTCGGGGAGCCCGATCTGCTGGACGAGCTCGGCGAAGAAGCCGCGGACCACCAGACGGCGGGCCTCGTCGGCCGGGATACCGCGCGCCATCAGGTAGAACAGCTGCTCGTCCTCGAAGCGGCCGGTCGCGCTCGCATGACCGGCGCCGACGATCTCGCCGGTCTCGATCTCCAGGTTGGGCACCGAGTCGACGCGGGCGCCGTCGGTGAGAACCAGGTTGCGGTTGAGCTCGTAGGTGTCGGTGCCCTCCGCGGCGGCCCGGATCAGCACATCGCCGATCCACACCGCATGCGCCTCCTGGCCCTGGAGCGCACCCTTGTACGCCACGTTGCTGCGGCAGTGCGGGGTGTCGTGGTCGATGAAGAGCCGGTGCTCCTGGTGCTGGCCGTTGTCGGTGAAGTACAGGCCGTAGAGCTCGGCCTCACCGCCGGGGGCGCCGTAGACGACCCGCGGGTGGAGCCGGACCAGATCGCCGCCGAAGGTGACGACCACGGACTTGAAGGTGGCGTCCCGGCCGACCAGCGCGGTGTGCTGACCGACGTGGACGGCGGTGTCGTCCCAGTCCTGGACCGAGACCACGGTGAGCTTGGCGCCGTCGCCGATCAGGTACTCCACATTGGCGGCGACCGTGGCGTCACCGGTGTGGTCGATGACCACGACCGCCTCGGCGAAGGCGCCGACCTCGATCACCTGGTGGCCGAAGGCGGTGCCGCCCTCGCCGTGCACGGCGATCCGCACCGGCTCGGTGAGCACCGTCTCCTTGGGCACCGAGACGACCGACGCCTTCTCGAAGGAGCTGTACGCCTGGGCCGCCACCCGGTCCACCGGCTTGCCGGCCTTCCCCAGGCGCGCGTCGTCACGGCCCACGGTCTCGACCGTGACGCCCTCGGGGGCGATCACCTCGACCTTGACGCCGCCGTCGGCGACGGCCGTGCCGTCGTGGAGACCGCGCAGCCGCTCCAGCGGGGTGAACCGCCAGTCCTCCTCGCGGCCATGGGGCACCGGGAAGTCGGCCACGTCGTACGACGCGGGCGCGCTCACCCGGGCATCGGTGGGCTGGCCCACCTGGATGACGCCGTCCGTAGTGGATCCGGCCGGGATGGTTTCAGCCATGGCTGTCGTACTGCTCACTTTCTGCCTGATGGGCCTGAATGGGGTGCCCGGACGGGGACGGTGCCCCGCCGGGGCCGGAAGGGGGTGGCGTCAGCCGACCGCGCCCTCCATTTGCAGCTCGATCAGCCGGTTGAGCTCCAGCGCGTACTCCATGGGCAGCTCGCGCGCGATCGGCTCGACGAAGCCACGCACGATCATCGCCATGGCCTCGTCCTCGGACAGGCCCCGGCTCATCAGGTAGAAGAGCTGGTCGTCGCTGACCTTGGAGACGGTCGCCTCATGGCCCATGGACACGTCGTCCTCACGGACGTCCACATAGGGGTAGGTGTCCGAGCGGGAGATCGTGTCGACGAGCAGGGCGTCGCACAGCACATTGGACTTGGAGCCCTCGGCGCCCTCGCCGATCTCGATCAGACCGCGGTAGGAGGTGCGGCCGCCGCCGCGCGCCACCGACTTGGAGACGATGTTCGACGAGGTGTGGGGGGCCATGTGGACCATCTTGGCGCCGGCGTCCTGGTGCTGGCCCTCGCCCGCGAAGGCGATGGACAGGGTCTCGCCCTTGGCGTGCTCACCCATCAGGTAGACGGCGGGGTACTTCATGGTCACCTTGGAGCCGATGTTTCCGTCCACCCACTCCATGGTCGCGCCCTCGTAGGCCACGGCGCGCTTGGTGACCAGGTTGTAGACGTTGTTCGACCAGTTCTGGATGGTCGTGTAGCGGCAGCGGGCGCCCTTCTTGACGATGATCTCGACGACCGCGGAGTGCAGCGAGTCCGACTTGTAGATCGGCGCGGTGCAGCCCTCGACGTAGTGGACGTAGGCGTCCTCGTCGACGATGATCAGCGTCCGCTCGAACTGGCCCATGTTCTCGGTGTTGATCCGGAAGTACGCCTGGAGCGGGATCTCCACGTGCACGCCCTTCGGCACGTAGATGAACGAGCCGCCGGACCAGACCGCCGTGTTCAGCGAGGCGAACTTGTTGTCGCCCGCCGGGATCACGGTGCCGAAGTACTCCTTGAAGAGCTCCGGGTGCTCCTTGAGCGCGGTGTCGGTGTCCAGGAAGATGACGCCCTGCTCCTCCAGGTCCTCACGGATCTGGTGGTAGACGACCTCGGACTCGTACTGGGCCGCGACACCCGCGACGAGGCGCTGCTTCTCGGCCTCCGGGATACCCAGCTTGTCGTAGGTGTTCTTGATGTCCTCGGGCAGCTCCTCCCAGGAGGCGGCCTGCTGCTCGGTGGAGCGGACGAAGTACTTGATGTTGTCGAAGTCGATACCCGACAGGTCCGAGCCCCATGTGGGCATGGGCTTCTTGCCGAAGAGCCGCAGGCCCTTGAGACGGAGCTTGAGCATCCACTCCGGCTCGGACTTCTTCGCCGAGATGTCGCGTACGACCTCCTCGGAGAGGCCGCGCTTGGCCGAGGCGCCGGCCACGTCGGAGTCGGCCCAGCCGTACTCGTAGTTGCCCAGACCCTCGAGCTCGGGGTGAGCGGTCTCCGTGGGGAGAGTCATTCGGGGTTCCTCCCGGCCGTGCTGGCAGATGCGGTGGTGGTCTTGGTGGTGCTGGTGTCGGTCTTCTCGACCTTGCCGGTCTTCGGAACGAACGTCGTGCACACCCCGTCGCCGTGGGCGATGGTGGCCAGACGCTGCACATGGGTTCCGAGCAGCTGGGAGAAGACCTCGGTCTCCGCCTCACACAGCTGCGGATATCGCTCGGCTGCGTGGGCGACCGGGCAGTGGTGCTGGCAGAGCTGTTCGCCGACCGGCGCGCTGCGCGCCGTTGCAGCGTACCCGTCCGCGGAGAGCGCACCGGCCAGCGCTTCGGTGCGGCGGCCGGGGGCCGCGGCCTCGACGGCGCCGCGGTATCCCTCCGCCTGGGCGGCGAGCCTGGCGCGGGCGAACGCGGCGACCGCGGCACGCCCCGCCTCGCCGCCCCCGGCGCTCTGCTCGATCCAGCGCAGGGCGTCGACGGCGAGCTTGTCGTACGCCTGGTCGAAGGCGTCGCGGCCGCAGTCGGTGAGTGCGAAGACCTTGGCCGGGCGGCCGCGCCCCCGCGCCCCGTACACCCTCTTCTCTCGGGGCTCGACGACGCCGTCGGCGACGAGGGTGTCCAGGTGACGGCGGACGGCCGCCTGGGTCAGCTCCAGCCGCAGGGCGAGCTCCGCCGCGGTGGAGGGGCCGTGGTCGAGGATCGAGCGGGCCACCCGGTTACGGGTGCCGTGCTGCTCCTCCGGCGCGGACGCGGGCACGCCGGACCGCGCGGCCACCTCGGCCGCGCGCCCCTTCGAAGCCTCGCTCGCGTATTTCACAACGCCATTGTTGCGTAATTCTCCGGCGAGACACAAGCGGGGAGT
The DNA here is from genome assembly GCF_040653035.1 of Streptomyces malaysiensis subsp. malaysiensis. NCBI lineage: Bacteria > Bacillati > Actinomycetota > Actinomycetes > Kitasatosporales > Streptomycetaceae > Streptomyces > Streptomyces malaysiensis. The sequence goes on along the minus strand of NZ_JBEZNG010000008.1, from coordinate 326,857 downwards.
TCTCCGGTTCCGGTGGGGTGCGTCACTTAGGTCTGCCTAACTCCGGGACGGCCGTTCACCTGCGGCGACGTGTCCGGGACCGGGCGGTGGTCCCGCGGACTTCCGGCCCTGCCGCCCACACGGGGCCCGGCGATTCGTAGACTGCCCGGCATGCGAGAAGAGCCCGCGGTCGACATCGTCGGCCTGGTCAAGCGGTACGGCCCGAAGACCGCGGTCGACGGGCTCGACCTGTCCGTCGGCCGGGGCACCGTGACCGCCGTTCTGGGCCCCAACGGAGCCGGTAAGACCACCACCGTCGAGACCTGCGAGGGGTACCGCCGCCCCGACGCCGGCACGGTCCGGATATTCGGGCTCGACCCGGTCGCGAACGCCCCGGCGCTGCGCCCCCGGGTCGGGGTGATGCTCCAGTCCGGAGGCGTTTATTCCGGCGCGCGCGCAGAAGAGATGCTGCGCCACACGGCCACCCTGCACGCCCATCCGGTGGACGTCGATCTGCTGATCGAGCGACTCGGCCTCGCCTCCTGCGGCCGGACCACCTACCGACGGCTCTCCGGGGGCCAGCAGCAGCGGCTCGCGCTCGCCATGGCCGTCGTCGGCCGCCCCGAGCTGGTCTTCCTCGACGAGCCGACCGCCGGACTCGATCCGCAGGCCCGCCGCGCCACCTGGGACCTCATCCGCGATCTGCGCGACGACGGGGTCACCGTGATGCTGACCACCCACTACATGGACGAGGCCGAGCAGCTCGCCGACGATGTGGCGATCATCGACGGCGGCAAGGTGATCGCCCGGGGCAGTCCCGAGCAGCTGTGCCGGGGCGGCGCCGAGAACACCCTGCGCTTCATCGGCCGCCCCGCACTCGACCTGGCCTCGCTCCTCAAGGCGCTGCCCGCCGACTCCACGGCCGCCGAGCTGACGCCAGGCTCGTACCGCGTCACCGGCAAGGTCAACCCCCAGATGCTGGCCACCGTCACCTCCTGGTGCGCGCAGAACGGGGTGATGCCGGACCGGATCTCGGTCGAGCGGCACACCCTGGAGGACGTCTTCCTGGAGCTCACCGGTAAGGAGCTGCGAGCGTGACCGCCACGGGCACTTTTCTCCCCAAGCCGGGGGCGGCCCCGCTGACGCGGATGATCCGGGCGCAGGCGGCGCTGGAGACCCGGATGCTGCTGCGCAACGGCGAGCAGCTGCTGCTGACCGTTGTCATCCCGTCCCTGCTGCTGGTGCTGTTCAGCACCGTCGACATCGTGGACACCGGCGCCGACGGCAGCACGGTGGACTTCCTGGCGCCCGGTGTACTGGCGCTCGCCGTGCTCTCCACGGCGTTCACCGGCCAGGCCATCGCCACCGGCTTCGAGCGGCGCTACGGCGTGCTCAAGCGGCTCGCCGTCTCACCGCTGCCGCGGTGGGGGCTGATGGCCGCCAAGACCTGTGCGGTGCTGGTCACCGAGGTCATGCAGATCGTGCTGCTGACCGCGATCGCGCTGGCGCTCGGCTGGTCGCCGCACGGCGACCCGCTCTCCGTGGCGCTGCTGCTGATCCTCGGCACGGCGGCGTTCTCCGGCCTCGGGCTGCTGATGGCGGGCACCCTGAAGGCCGAGGCGACCCTGGCCGCCGCCAATCTGGTCTTCCTGCTGCTGCTCGTGGCCGGCGGCGTCATCGTGTCGCTGGACAAGTTCCCGGGCGCCGCGCGGAGCGTCCTTGCGCTGCTGCCGATCTCGGCGCTCTCGGGCGGGCTGCGGGACGTCCTCCAGGACGGGGCCGGGATGCCGTGGCGGGATCTGGGGATCCTGGCGGTCTGGGCGGTGCTGGGGCTGGGCGCGGCGGCGCGCTTCTTCCGCTGGGAGTAGGCCGCGCCACCGTCGGAAGCCGCCCGCCCCCTCCGCGAGCTGCGGCTTTACCGAAGCACAACCCCTCGTGAAAACCTGCACAAGCGGCGGCCTACGATGGGTCCGTGCCGAATTCGCTGAATCCGTTCGAGCTGATCGCCCGGCGCTGGCAGCCCTCCGCGCGCTTCGTGGAGCGGGCCGCGCTGGCCACCGTGGTGATGGCCGTGGTCATCGTGGTGACCGGTGGCGCGGTCCGGCTGACCCAGTCCGGGCTGGGCTGTGACACCTGGCCCAAGTGCACCTCCGGCAGTCTGACGCCCACCTCCGACATGGGCATCCACGGCGCCATCGAGTTCGGCAACCGCATGCTGACGTACGTCCTGTGCGCCGTCATCGGGCTGGTGATCATCGCCGCCCGCGCCAGGACGCCGGTGCGCCGCTCCCTCACCCGGCTCGGCTGGGCCCAGTTCTGGATCGTCATGGGCAACGCCGTGGTCGGCGGCATCACGGTGCTCACCGGGCTCAACCCGTACATCGTCAGCTCGCATTTCCTGCTGTCCTCCGCGCTGCTCACGGTCGCCGTGCTGACCTGGTGGCGGGCGCGCGAGGGCGACGGCGAACCGCGGGAGCTGGTGGCCGGGCCGGTGCGCCAGCTGACCCGGCTGCTGATCGCCGCCACCGGCGCGCTCATCGTCATCGGCACGGTGGTCACCGGCGCGGGTCCGCACGCCGGTGACGCCCGTAAGGTGCACCGCATCCCGCTGAACTGGCAGGAGATCACCCAGCTGCACGTGGACTTCGTCTACATCGTGCTGGGCCTCACCGTCGCCCTGTGGTTCACGCTGCGGGCCGTGAAGGCCCCCGCCGACCAGCGCCGTACGGTTCTGGAGCTCCTCGTCGTCCTGCTCCTCCAGGGCGTGGTGGGCTATGTGCAGTACTTCACCCATCTGCCCGAGGTCGTCGTCGGCATCCACATGCTCGGCTCCTGCCTGGTGTGGATCGCGGTGCTGCGGGTGCTGCTCGCCCAGCGCGAGCGCGGCGCGCTCCCGGCGGCCGTCCCCGCCCCCACGGGCGACCACGAGACCGTTCAGCCCGAGCCGGCCGCGTCGAGCCGGTAGACCCGGCGCGCGGTCCCGGACGCGACCAGCCCGGCGATCCGCTGGGCCTCGGCCCGGGTGCAGATCCCCTCGCCGACCCACTCCTGTGCCAGCCGGGCCATGGCCTGGCCGAACAGCCGGGACGCGGTCACATACAGCTCGGGCAGCGCCCGCGCGCCGGTCGAGAAGAGCAGCTTGCCGAACGGCGCCTCGCCCAGGGTCTCCCCCGGCCGTGGCCCGGCGTCCGCGTAGACATGCGGGAAGGCCGCGGCGAGCTGGGCCGCCCGCCGGTGGTGCGGCCGGTCGGGCAGCAGCACCAGATCGGTGCCGAAGCCCGCCGTGGCGCGCAGGAAGCCGGTGAGCGACTGCGGATCGGCGCAGTGCAGCTGCACCGGTAGGCCGGTCGCGACCGCGCTCCACAGCAGATGCTGGGCGAGCGCGGGATCGGGGGCGCGGTCCCGGGCCGGGCGCACGGTGAGCGCGAGCCAGCGGGCGGCGGCGCGCCGCACCTCGCGCGGATCGGGCGGGAGCTCGTCGCAGAAGGCGATCCCCATGGCGAAGGCGGTCGCGTGCTGGGCCGCCGCGTACAGCGCCTCTGCGGTGTTGCCGATGAAGGCGTCGACGGTGCCGGAGGTGTCGGCGACCTGCTCGGCCAGCGGCTCCAGGCGGATCACCTCATGGACCGCGCCGTCGGCGGCCGTGGCCAGCTCGTCGGGGGTGCTGAGGCCGTCCCGGGCGCCGGACTCCAGCAGGAAGGTGCCGACGCCCGCGCCGCGTAGCAGCAGCCGCGCGGAGCGGTAGGCGCCCAGCTCACGGCGGCGGGCGAGATAGCTGACGGGCGCGCAGTGGGGCTCCATGCCCAGCAGCGGGGGGCACCAGCGGCGCACCGCGAGACCGGTCCAGCTGTCGAAGAAGGTGGTGCCGGCCGGGGCCGCACCCGACCCGGCGGCGGCCGCCAGATGGGTTTCGAACGAACCGATCCCGAGTTCGCCGTCGACCGTGCCATGGCTGTGCTGGTCCACCAGCGGCGGCAGGGTGATCAGCCCCGCACCCGGGCCCGGCCCGGCCCGGGGGACCGGGCCGGTCGGCGGCCCCAGGGTGTCCGGGGAGTCCGTCGCCTCGTGCATCGCCGCCGCCTCCTCGCCCTCCGGCATCGACGGGCTTAACGGACGGAAGGGGCACGAGGTGTCGCCGGACCCGTACTCAGGCGTTCTACGAGGCGGGTGCCGGAGGGTTGCCGGGGCCGCCGAGCTGGATGCCCGCCATGCGCGTCCACTCGTAAGGACCGGTGCGGACCTTGGCGGCGAGCTCGCCGTCGAAGTCGTCGTGGAGGGTCAGCCCGGCGATCTCGGCGGCGCGCCGCGCGCCGTCCTGGGAGGGGGCGACGAGGACGCCCCATTCGCCGTCGGCGCCGACGAGGGCGATCCGGACGACGCCACGCCCGACATGGGCGATCTGCCCCTCGGCGCCACCGCCGTGGCTCGTGGCGAAGGCCGTGATCTCACGGGCGAGCCGCTCGGCCCGCTTCTCGTCCTTGGACGGCTTGGGCGGCTTGGAGGGTGCCTCCGGCACGGAGGGCTGTGCGGCCGTCTCGCCGCTCTCATTCGTCTCCGGCTGGGTGGTGTCTGCCATACAGCCGATGCTACCCGCCGGTAATCACCGCAGGAAAGGGTCCACGGCCACCGCGACGAACAGCAGCGACACATAGGTGATCGACCAGTGGAACAGCCGCATCTCCTTGAGCTTCGCGCCCGTGATCCCGGCCCTGGCGCGCGCCTGGAGACCGTGCGCCTCCTTGAGCCAGAACCCGCCCAGCAGCGCCGCGACGACCGGGTAGAACCAGCCGGTGTAGCCCAGCGGCCACAGCAGCAGCGACACGCCGACCATGGCCCAGCTGTAGAGGACGATCTGGCGCGCGACCACCTTGTTGCCCGCGATCACCGGCAGCATCGGCACGCTGGCCCGCTCGTAGTCGTCCTTGACCTTCATCGACAGCGGCCAGTAGTGCGGCGGCGTCCAGAAGAAGATGACGAGGAAGAGGATGACGGCGGCCCAGGAGACCTCGTTGGTCACCGAGGACCAGCCGATCAGCACGGGCATACAGCCGGCGATACCGCCCCAGACGATGTTCTGCGAGGTGCGGCGCTTGAGCCACATCGTGTAGACGACGACGTAGAAGGCCAGCGCGCCGAGCGACAGCATCGCGGACAGCGGGTTGACCAGCGCCCAGAACCAGGCCGTCGACCCCGCCGCGAGCGCGAAGGCGAAGACCAGGCATTCGCGCGGCGAGACCATGCCGGTCACCAGCGGGCGCTGCGCGGTGCGCTCCATGAGCGCGTCGATGTCCCGGTCGTAATACATGTTGAAGGCGGCCGCGCCACCGGCCGACAGATAGCCGCCGACACAAGTGGCGACCACCAGCCACAGATCCGGGACGCCCTGAGCGGCCAGGAACATGACCGGCACCGTCGTCATCAGCAGCAGTTCGATGACGCGCGGCTTGGTCAGTGCGACGAACGCCTTGACACGGGCCCCGAACGGCCGGTGACCGGAGCTCGTTTCGCTCGTCTCGAGCACCCCCGCAGGACGGGATTCGACGGCCGTCACGCACACCCCTGGTGGAAGCAAGAACAAGCAAGCACCGGACATGAAGAGCCGGTAAAGACTTGCGCGTACCACGCCACTCTAGACGTAGCGGATGTGCCGCCCGCCGCCGGGGTCCCTCGTGTTGAAGTGGGTGCCGCAAGGCGTCCGTAAGGCCGCCACGCCCGGGGACCACGGACTCGGCAAAGCCCGGAATGACGCCTTCCGTAGGGCTCAGGACGCCGTCAGGACGGGCTCCGGAGGGAATGCGTCAACCCGGGAATTCGTTCCTTATCCCGTTGGGTGGAACTCGAAAAGATGACCGTTGTTCCAAGGGTAGGCTCGACAACGCCGGTGCACATACGGTCACCGGATTTCGACATTGTGGAGAGGAGCCCTGACTCAGGGTGAGCACCAAGCCGACTACCACAGACCTCGAGTGGACCGATCTGGACCGGCGGGCCGTCGATACGGCTCGTGTCCTGGCCATGGATTCCGTGCAGAAGGTCGGTAACGGCCACCCTGGCACGGCCATGAGCCTCGCACCGGCCGCGTACCTGCTCTTCCAGAAGCTGATGCGGCACGACCCCTCCGACGCCGGCTGGACCGGCCGCGACCGCTTCGTGCTGTCCCCCGGGCACACCAGCCTGACCCTCTACGTCCAGCTGTACCTGGCGGGCTTCGGGCTGGAGCTCGATGATCTGCGGTCGTTCCGCACCTGGGGCAGCAAGACCCCGGGCCACCCGGAGCACGGCCACACCACTGGTGTCGAGACCACCACCGGCCCCCTGGGCCAGGGCATCGCCAACGCGGTGGGCATGGCGATGGCCGCCCGCTACGAGCGCGGCCTGTTCGACCCGGAGGCGCCGCAGGGCGCCTCTCCGTTCGACCACACCATCTGGGCGATCGTCTCCGACGGCGACCTGGAGGAGGGCATCTCCGCCGAGGCGTCCTCGCTCGCCGGCCACCAGCGGCTGGGCAATATCGTCGCCCTGTACGACGACAACCACATCTCGATCGAGGGCGACACCGCGACCGCGCTCTCCGAGGATGTCCTGGGGCGCTACGAGGCGTACGGCTGGCACGTCCAGCGCATCGAGCAGTCCGAGAACGGCGACTTCGACATCCACGCGCTGTACGCGGCGCTCAAGGCGGCGCAGGCCGAGACCGAGCGCCCCTCGATCATCGCGGCCCGTACGATCATCGCCTGGCCCGCGCCGAACGCGCAGAACACCGAGGCGTCCCACGGCTCGGCGCTCGGCGCCGACGAGGTCGCCGCCACCAAGCGCGTCCTCGGCTTCGACCCCGAGCAGCACTTCGCGGTCGACACCGACGTGATCAACCACACCCGCGCCCTGGTCGAGCGCGGCCGCGAGGCGCACGCCGCCTGGGACAAGAGGCTCCAGGAGTGGCGGAACACCAGCCCCGAGCGGGCCGCCCTGTTCGACCGGATCACCGCGGGCGAGCTGCCCGAGGGCTGGGAGGGCGTGCTGCCGGTCTTCGAGCCGGGCAAGGACGTGGCCACCCGTAAGGCGTCCGGCCAGGTGCTCAAGGCGCTCGGCGGGGTGCTCCCCGAGCTGTGGGGCGGCTCCGCCGACCTCGCGGGCTCCAACAACACCACGATCGACGCGTCCTCGTCCTTCCTCCCGAAGGGCAACCCGCTGCCGGAGGCCGACCCCTACGGCCGCACCATCCACTTCGGCATCCGCGAGCACGCCATGGGCTCGGCCATGAACGGCATCGCGCTGCACGGCAACACCCGTGTCTACGGCGGTACCTTCCTGGTCTTCTCCGACTACATGCGCCCGGCGGTCCGGCTGGCCGCGCTGATGAAGCTGCCGGTCACCTATGTGTGGACGCACGACTCCATCGGCCTCGGCGAGGACGGCCCGACCCACCAGCCGGTGGAGCACCTGGCCGCGCTGCGCGCCATCCCGGGCCTGAACGTCGTCCGCCCCGCCGACGCCAACGAGACGGCCATCGCCTGGCGGGAGATCACCCGCCGCCATGGCGCGAACCCCGCCCCGCACGGCCTGGCGCTGACCCGGCAGAACGTGCCGACCTACGAGGCCGACGAGAACGCCGCCAAGGGCGGCTATGTGCTCTTCGAGGCCGAGGGCGGCACGCCGCGGGTCATCCTCATCGGCACCGGCTCGGAGGTGCAGCTCGCCGTCGAGGCGCGGGAGCAGCTCCAGGCCGCCGGGGTTCCCACCCGCGTCGTGTCGATGCCCTCGGTCGAGTGGTTCGAGGAGCAGGACAAGGGGTACCGGGAGAGCGTGCTGCCGCCTTCCGTCAAGGCCCGCGTGGCCGTCGAGGCGGGGATCGGTCTGACCTGGTACCGCTACGTCGGCGAGGCCGGCCGCATCGTCTCGCTGGAGCACTTCGGCGCCTCCGCCGACTACAAGGTGCTCTTCCGGGAGTTCGGCCTCACCGCCGAGGCCGTGGTCACCGCCGCCCGCGAGTCCCTCGACGCCGCGGGGCGCTGACCCCCCGCTGACGACCTAGTAGCGACGAGTAGGAGAACACACCCCATGACAGACGCACTCAAGCGGCTGGCCGACGAAGGCGTCGCGATCTGGCTCGACGACCTCTCCCGCAAGAGGATCACCTCCGGCAACCTGGCCGAGCTGATCGACCAGCAGCATGTCGTAGGCGTCACCACCAACCCGTCCATCTTCCAGAAGGCGATCTCCGGCGGCGACGGCTACCAGCAGCAGGTGGCCGACCTCGCGGTCCGCAAGCTGACCGTCGAGGAAGCCGTCCGCATGATCACCACGGCGGACGTCCGCGACGCCGCCGACATCCTCCGGCCGGTGCACGACGCGACGGGCGGCCAGGACGGCCGGGTCTCCATCGAGGTCGACCCGCGCCTGGCCCACAACACGGCCGCCACCATCGCCGAGGCCAAGCAGCTGGCCTGGCTGGTGGACCGGCCCAACACCTTCATCAAGATCCCGGCGACCGAGGAGGGGCTGCCCGCGATCACCGAGGTGATCGGCCTGGGCATCAGCGTCAATGTCACGCTGATCTTCTCCCTGGAGCGGTACCGCGCGGTCATGGACGCCTTCCTGGCCGGTCTGGAGAAGGCCAAGGCCGCGGGCCTGGACCTCCAGAAGATCCACTCGGTGGCGTCCTTCTTCGTCTCCCGCGTGGACACCGAGATCGACAAGCGCATCGACAAGCTGGGCACCGATGAGGCCAAGGCGCTGCGCGGCAAGGCCGCCGTGGCCAACGCCCGCCTCGCCTACCAGGCGTACGAGGAGGTCTTCAGCTCCGACCGCTGGGCCGTCCTGGACCGGGCGAACGCCAACAAGCAGCGTCCGCTGTGGGCCTCGACCGGTGTCAAGGACCCGGCGTACAAGGACACCATGTACGTCACCGAGCTGGTCGCCCCCGGCACCGTCAACACCATGCCGGAGGCCACCTTGGAGGCGGTCGCCGACCACGGTGAGATCCGCGGCGACACCGTGCGCGGCACCTACGAGCAGGCCAAGGCCGATATCGACGCGCTGGCCGGGATCGGTATCTCCTACGACGACGTCGTCCAGGTGCTGGAGGACGAGGGCGTCGAGAAGTTCGAGTCCTCCTGGAACGACCTGCTGAAGTCCACCGAGGCGGAGCTCAAGCGCCTCGCACCCTCGGAGGCGTGAAAACCGTGAGCAGCAGCAATCCGCTGCGTGACACACGAGACCGACGGCTCCCGCGCATCGCGGGGCCGTCGGGCCTCGTGATCTTCGGCGTCACGGGCGACCTGTCCCGTAAGAAGCTGATGCCCGCCATCTACGACCTGGCCAACCGCGGTCTGCTGCCGCCGGGCTTCTCATTGGTCGGCTTCGCCCGCCGCGACTGGGAGAACGAGGACTTCGCCCAGGTCGTGCATGACGCGGTCAAGCAGTACGCCCGGACCCCGTTCCGCGAGGAGGTCTGGCAGCAGCTGGCCGAGGGGTTCCGCTTCGTCCCCGGGGTGTTCGACGACGACGACGCGTTCGTCAAGCTGCGGGCGACCATAGAGGAGCTGGACAAGGCGCGCGGCACCGGCGGGAACTTCGCCTTCTACCTGTCGGTCCCGCCGAAGTTCTTCCCCACCGTCGTCCAGCAGCTCAAGAAGCACGGGCTGTCGCAGGGCGAGGGCGACTCCTGGCGGCGCGCGGTCATCGAGAAGCCCTTCGGCCACGACCTGAAGAGCGCCCAGGAGCTCAACCAGGTCGTCCACGAGGTCTTCCGGCCCAGCGATGTCTTCCGGATCGACCACTACCTGGGCAAGGAGACGGTCCAGAACATCCTGGCGCTGCGCTTCGCCAACACGATGTTCGAACCGATCTGGAACCGGTCGTACGTCGACCATGTGCAGATCACCATGGCCGAGGACATCGGCATCGGCGGCCGCGCGGGCTACTACGACGGCATCGGCGCGGCCCGTGACGTCATCCAGAACCACCTGCTCCAACTGCTCGCGCTGACCGCCATGGAGGAGCCCGCCTCCTTCGACGCGTCCTCCCTGGTCACCGAGAAGCTGAAGGCGCTCAGGGCGGTCAAGCTGCCCAGGGAGCTGGGCAAGCACACGGTGCGCGCCCAGTACGCCCGCGGCTGGCAGGGCGGTGAGGAGGTGCACGGCTACCTCGAGGAGGAGGGCATCGACCCCCACTCGAAGACCGACACCTACGCCGCGATCAAGCTGGAGATCGACAACCGCCGCTGGGCGGGTGTCCCCTTCTACCTGCGCACCGGCAAGCGGCTGGGGCGGCGGGTCACCGAGATCGCGGTGGTCTTCCAGCGCGCCCCGCACTCCCCCTTCGACGCCACCGACACCCAGGAGCTGGGGCAGAACGCCCTGGTCATCCGGGTGCAGCCGGACGAGGGCGTGACCATCCGGTTCGGCTCCAAGGTGCCCGGCACCTCCATGGAGATCCGGGACGTGACGATGGACTTCCAGTACGGCGAGTCCTTCACCGAGTCCAGCCCCGAGGCGTACGAGCGGCTGCTGCTCGATGTCCTGCTGGGCGAGGCGAACCTCTTTCCCCGCCATGAGGAGGTCGAGCAGTCCTGGCGGATCCTGGACCCGATCGAGGACTACTGGGACAAGCACGGCAAGCCCGAGCAGTACACCTCCGGGACCTGGGGCCCGAAGGCCGCGGACGAGATGCTCGCACGAGACGGACGGAGCTGGCGGCGGCCATGAACATCGATCTCACGGACACCACGTCCAGCCGGATCAACTCCGCTCTGGTCCAGGCGCGCCGGGCCACCGGTACGCCGGCCGTGGGCATGGTGCTCACCCTCGTCATCGTCACCGACGAGGGCAATCACTACGACGCGCTGCGGGCGGCGAGCGAGGCGTCCAAGGAGCACCCCTCGCGCATCCTGGTCGTCATCAAGCGGCCGGGCCGCTCACCGCGCGACCGCAAGATGGCCCGGATGGACGCCGAGGTGCGGGTCGGCGGGGAGACCGGCACCGGCGAGACGGTGCTGCTGCGGCTGCACGGCGAACTCGCCAACCACGCCTACTCGGTGGTTCTGCCGCTGCTGCTGCCGGACGCCCCGGTGGTGGTGTGGTGGCCGGAGGACGCCCCCGAGCACCCCAGCGAGGACCTGCTCGGACAGCTGGCCCAGCGCCGGATCACCGACGCCCAGGCCACCGAGGACCCGGTGGCGTCCCTGGGGCTGCGGGCCGCGACGTACACCCCCGGCGACACCGATCTGGCCTGGACGCGGATCACCCCGTGGCGCAGCGTCCTGGCCGCCGCCCTGGACCAGCGGCACTCCCCGATCACCTCCGCGATCGTCGAGGGCGAGGCGTACAACCCGAGCAGCGAGCTGCTCGCGCTGTGGCTCGCCGAGCGGCTGGGGGTGCCGGTGGACCGGCAGGTCTCGGAGGGCCCCGGGCTGACCGCGGTGCGGCTGGAGACCGCCGACGGCGTGATCTGCCTGGACCGGGCGAACGGCTCGCTGGCCGAGCTGGCGATGCCGGGCCAGCCCGACCGGCATGTGGCGCTCCAGCGGCGTGAGATGTCGGAGCTGATCGCCGAGGAGCTGCGCCGGCTGGACCCCGACGAGACCTACGAGTCGTCGGTGAAGTTCGGCGTGAGCAAGCTGGGCGGCGTGGGGACGCTGGAGCGGGACGCCAAGACGGCCCCGGCCACTCAGGTGCCGCCCCGGCCACCGCTGCCGACCCGGGACCCTGAGACGCCCTCGGAGCATGTGCCCGGGTCGTCGAAGAACCCGCCGCAGGCACCGACCCAGCCGCCGGCTCCCAAGCCCCACCCGCCGAAGGCCCAGGAGCAGAAGGCGAACGGGAAGGCGGACAAGTGACCGCACCACAGGTGGTCGTCCACCGCGACAAGGAGCTGATGGCCCAGGCCGCGGCGGCCCGGCTGCTCACGAAGATCGTGGACGCCCAGGCCGCCCGTGGCTCCGCCTCGGTCGTCCTGACCGGTGGGCGCAATGGCAACGGCCTGCTGGCCGCGCTCGCCGCCGCCCCGGCGCGCGACGCGATCGACTGGTCGCGGCTCGACCTGTGGTGGGGCGATGAGCGCTTCCTGCCCGAAGGGCATGCGGACCGCAATGTCACCCAGGCCCGTGAGGCGCTGCTGGACGCGGTGGACCTGGACCCGGCGCGGGTGCACGCGATGCCCGCGTCCGACGGGCCCCACGGCGGCGATGTGGACGCCGCGGCCGAGGCGTACGCGGCCGAGCTGGCTCGCGCCGCACGGCCGGAGAACCACGGCGCGGTGCCGTCGTTCGACGTGACTCTGCTGGGCGTCGGCCCGGACACCCATGTGGCCTCGCTCTTCCCCGAGCTGCCCGCCGTCCGGGAGACCGAGCGGATGGTCGTCGGGGTGCGTGGCGCGCCCAAGCCGCCGCCCGTACGGCTCTCGCTGACCCTGCCCGCGATCCGCGCGGCACGGGAGGTGTGGCTGCTGGCGGCCGGTGAGGACAAGGCGGGTGCGGTCACGATGGCCCTGTCGGGTGCCGGGGAGCTCCAGGCCCCGGCGGCGGGCGCGTACGGCCGCCGCCGCACGCTGTGGCTGCTGGACCGGGCCGCGGCGGCGGGGCTGCCGCGCGAGCTGTACTCCCCGGCGTCGCCGTAACCCCCGTCTCGCATACGACGATCCCCCGGGCGCTATTTGGCACCCGGGGGATCGTCGTGTTGTCGTGGGTGTCCCGTCGTATGTCCCGGAGTGCTCAGCGGCCGCGCAGCGTGCGGTAGGTGGCCACCAGATGCTCGGTGGAGGTGTCGAGACCCGGCACCTCGGCGCCCTCGGACAGGGCGGGCTCGACGCGCTTGGCGAGCACCTTGCCCAGCTCCACCCCCCACTGGTCGAAGGAGTCGATGTTCCAGACGGCGCCCTGGACGAAGACCTTGTGCTCATAGAGGGCGACCAGCTGGCCCAGCACCGACGGGGTGAGCTCATGGGCGAGGATCGTGGTGGTGGGGCGGTTGCCCTGGAAGGTCTTGTGCGGCACCAGCTCCTCGGCCACCCCTTCGGCGGCGACCTCCTCGGCGGTCTTGCCGAAGGCCAGCGCCTGGCCCTGGGCGAAGAGGTTGGCCATCAGCAGATCGTGGTGGGACTCGAGCCCCGGCGGCAGATCCCGCACCGGCCGGGCGAAGCCGATCAGATCGGCCGGGACCAGCTTGGTGCCCTGGTGCAGCAGCTGGTAGTAGGCGTGCTGGCCGTTGGTGCCCGGGGTGCCCCAGACGATGGGGCCGGTCTGCCAGCCGACGCGATTGCCGTCCCGGTCCACGGACTTGCCGTTGGACTCCATGTCCAGCTGCTGGAGATAGTCGGTGAACCTGGACAGATAGTGGCTGTACGGCAGGACGGCATGCGACTGGGCGCCATGGAAGTTGTCGTACCAGATGCCCAGCAGGCCCATCAGCAGGGGGACGTTCTCCTCCGGCGGGGCGCTGGCGAAGTGCTCGTCGACCAGGTGGAAGCCGGCCAGCATCTCGCGGAAGCAGTCCGGGCCGATGGCGACCATCAGGGAGAGGCCGATGGCCGAGTCGTACGAATAGCGCCCGCCGACCCAGTCCCAGAACCCGAACATGTTGTCCGTGTCGATGCCGAACTCGGCGACCTTCTCGGCGTTGGTCGACACCGCCACGAAGTGCTTGGCCACGGCCTCCTGGCCGGCCCGCAGCCCGGTCAGCAGCCAGTCGCGGGCGGAGGTGGCGTTGGTGATGGTCTCGATGGTGGTGAAGGTCTTGGAGGCGACGATGAACAGCGTCTCGGCCGGATCCAGGTCGCGCACCGCCTCGTGCAGATCCGCGCCGTCCACATTGGAGACGAACCGGAACGTCATCGCGCGATCGGTGTAGGAGCGCAGCGCCTCGTACGCCATCTTGGGGCCCAGATCGGAGCCGCCGATGCCGATGTTGACGACGTTCTTGATCCGCTTGCCGGTGTGGCCGGTCCAGTCGCCGGACCTCACGCGGTCGGCGAAGACGGCCATCTTGGCGAGCACGGCGTGGACCTCGCCGACGACGTCGTCGCCGTCCGCCCTGATCTCCGCGGAGTGCGGGGCGCGCAGCGCGATGTGCAGCACCGAGCGGTTCTCGGTGGTGTTGATCCGCTCACCGCGGAACATGGCGTCCCGCAGCTCGGCCACCTTGGTGGCCCGCGCCAGCTCGCGCAGCAGCCGCAGGGTCTCGTCGGTCACCAGGTGCTTGGAGTAGTCGACGTGGAGATCGCCGACCTGAAGGGTGAGGCGGCGCCCTCGCTCCGGGTCGCCCGCGAACAGGTCGCGCAGATGCGCGTCGCCCAGCTCCTTGCGGTGTGCGGCCAGCGCATGCCATTCCGGCAGCTGGTCCAGCCTGGTGCGGCCTTCCATGGTCATCTCGGACATCAGCCCACTTCTCGTCGGTGCCTGGCCCCCGTGGCCACCAACCTAATTGATGTCGGAGCGCATTCCCGGAACGAGGGCCGCCACCCCGCAGACGAACAGCGCGGCGGCCCCCAGAGCGGGGGTATTGAGCCCCCACGCCGCGGCCATCACCCCGCCCAGCAGCGCGCCGAGCGGGGCGCCCGCGATCGACAGCGTGCGGAAGGCGGAGCTCACCCGGCCGAGCGTCCCCTCGGGGCTGCGCTCCTGTGTCATCGTCACCTCGGTCACGTTCCAGATGATGCCCGCGAAGCCGAAGAGGCCCATGGCGGCGACCGCGGCCGGCAGGCTCCGTATCGCCCCCAGGGCGACCAGGGCGCCGATCTGCGCGGTGCCGCACAGCAGGAGCGTACGGACGCGCCCCAGCTTCTCGGTGAGCCGCGCGGCCACCAGCCCGCCGGCCACACTCCCGATCCCGTACACGGTGATGACGACCGCATAGCCGGTGTTCCCGGCGCCCAGCCAGCCGGTGATGTGCAGCACCAGGGTGGCGATGAGCGCGCCGATGCCGATGTTGCACAGCGTGGTGGAGGCGCACAGCGCCCGCAGCGTCCGGTCCCGCCACAGCACGGCGAGGCCCTCGGCGATATCGCGCCGCAGCGACCCGCCCGGCGGGCGCGGGGCCCGCCGCGGGGGCGCCGCCCCCAGCGAGGCGACCAGCACGGCGGCGGCGAGATAGGTGAGCGCGTCCGCCGCGTACGGCATCGCGGCGCCGAGGCCCAGCAGCACCGGCACCAGCGGGGCGCCCACGAACCGGCCCATGACCTCCTGCCCGGTCATCAGCCGGGCGTTGGCCCGGCCCAGCGCCTCCTCCCCCACCACCGACGGGAGCAGCGCCGTGGCGGCGTTGTCGAACAGGGTCTGGAGCGTGGTCAGGGCGAACGCGAGGACGAGCAGCAGCCCGATGGTGGCCCGGTCCAGCCATACCGCGACGGCGAATCCCGCCATCAGCACGGCCCGCGCCCCGTCCACCGCCCACATCGCCCGCCGCTGGTCCACCCGGTCGGCGATCGCCCCGCCGATCAGCCCGAACAGCAGCCAGGGCAGAAAGCCGCAGGCGGTCACGAGCGAGACCAGCACCGGCGAATCGGTCAGCGAGACGGCCAGCAGCGGCAGCGCGGCGCCCCGCAGCGCGTCCCCGAACCGGGAGACGACCGCGGCCGCCCACAGCCGCCCGAACCCCCCGCGCCACGCCGGCACCACTGGTCTTCCGGCGCCCAGCTCACCGGCGTCCACCGTGGCCATGACGATCCTCCCCCGTACGTCGGCCCCATCCGGTGAGACGGCTCCCCCGGTCATTCAGTACCCCATGACCGTAGCCCGCACCACTGACAACGGCCCGGCCGCGCACCCCTCACAGGAGGTGCCCGGCCGGGCCGTCGTACCGCGCTCGTGTGTCTAGATCTCGCCCCGGAGCTTGGCGAGTGCCTCGGCGAGGATCGCCTCGCCGTCGGCGTCGCTGCGCCGCTCCCGTACATACGCCAGATGCGTCTTGTACGGCTCGGTGCGCGGCGGGTCCGGCGGGTTGTCCCGGTCCTTGCCGGCCGGGAAGCCGCAGCGGGGACAGTCCCACGTGTCAGGGATCTGCGCGTCGCTGGCGAAGCTCGGCACGGTCTCATGCCCGTTCGAGCACCAGAAGGAGATGCGCAGGCGCGGCGCCGATTCGCCTCGCTCGGCTTCTCCCATCGGCCCCGCCCCGACCCGACTTCCACGGATCGCGTTGCCACTTGCCACGGTCGTAACTCCCTGCGTGATGGTGCCGAAGCCTCGATTGGCAGCTTCGCCGCCCGGCGCCCCAGTCTACGTAAGGCCCAACGCGCGTCCAGTGAGAGGAGTTACACCCGCCACGGAGGACGCCATGCCATCATAGGCCGCATATGGGCCCCGCTGACGACGGTACGTCAGTTATCGGGCGTCAGCCGGGCCCTGGACGGGCCCCGCCGGACCCTCAGTCGAGCTTCATCAGCAGCCCGAGCACGACGATGCAGACGAACCACAGCAGCCCGACCACCACGGTGATGCGGTCCAGGTTGCGCTCGGCGACCGAGGAGCCGCCCACCGAGGACTGCATGCCGCCACCGAACATGTCGGACAGGCCGCCGCCCTTCCCCTTGTGCATGAGCACCAACATCATCAACAGCAGGCTGAAGATGATGAGGGCGATCGAAAACCCCATGATCACAGCTGGACCAACCTTCTCGGGCTTGTATGGACGTCGGGGGCCGAGCGGTGCGATTCCCACCGCTCCGGCCCCCGACAGGGTACGACGACGCGCGCGCTAGGGCCTACTCACTGGTCGCGGAAACGAACGATCTTGACGAATTCGTCCGCGTCCAGCGAGGCACCGCCGATCAGGGCGCCGTCCACATCCGGCTGGGCCATGATCGCGGCGACGTTCCCGGACTTCACCGAGCCGCCGTACTGGATCCGGACCTTGTCGGCGACCTCCTGGCCGTAGAGCTCGGCGAGCCGGCCGCGGATGGCCCCGCAGACCTCCTGGGCGTCCTCGGGGGTCGCGACCTCGCCGGTGCCGATCGCCCAGACCGGCTCATAGGCGATCACGATCGTCTCGGCCTGCTCGGCCGGGACGTCCTTCAGACCGCCGTCGACCTGGGCGAGGGTGTGCGCGACCTGGTTGCCCGCCTTACGGACGTCGAGGCCCTCGCCGACGCACAGGATCGGGGTGAGGTCGTTGCGGAAGGCAGCCTTGACCTTGGCGTTGCACAGCTCGTCGGTCTCGTCGTGGTACTGGCGCCGCTCCGAGTGCCCGACGACGGCGAAGGCGCACTTGAGCTTGGCCAGCATCGGGCCGGAGATCTCGCCGGTGTAGGCACCGGAGTCATGCGCCGAGACGTCCTGGGCACCGTACTTGATCTTCAGCTTGTCGCCGTCGACCAGGGTCTGCACCGACCGCAGATCGGTGAAGGGCGGCAGCACCGCGACCTCGACGGCCTCGTAGTCCTTGTCGGCGAGAGCGAAGGCGAGCTTCTGGACGTGGGCGATGGCCTCGAGGTGGTTGAGGTTCATCTTCCAGTTGCCCGCCATCAGCGGGATACGGTCACTCACGGTGTTCAGTCCTCCAGTGCGGCGAGGCCGGGGAGCGTCTTGCCCTCGAGGTATTCGAGGCTCGCTCCACCGCCGGTCGAGATGTGGCCGAAAGCGTTCTCGTCAAAGCCCAGGATGCGTACGGCCGCGGCGGAGTCGCCGCCGCCGACCACGGTGAAGGCCGGGGTGTCCACGAGCGCCTGGGCCACGGCCCGGGTGCCCTCGGCGAAGTCGGGGTGCTCGAAGACGCCCATCGGGCCGTTCCAGAAGACGGTGGCCGCGTCGGCCAGCTTCGAGGCGTACAGCTTGCGGGTCTCCGGGCCGACGTCCAGCCCCTGGAGCTCGGCCGGGATCGCGTCCGCGGCGACGAGCTCCGGGTTCGCGGGGGCCTTGGTCTTCAGGTCCGGGAATTCGGGCGCGCCCACGACGTCGACCGGGAGCACGAACTCCACCCCGCGCTCCTTGGCCCGGCGCAGATAGTCCTGGACCGCCGGGACCTGGTCCTCCTGGAGCAGCGAGCGGCCGACCTCATGGCCCTGGGCCTTGATGAAGGTGTAGGCCATACCGCCGCCGATCAGGATGCGGTCGGCCTTCTCCAGCAGGTGGTCGATCACGCCGAGCTTGTCGGAGACCTTGGCGCCGCCGAGGACCACCGCATAGGGCCGCTTGACGTCCTCGGTGAGCTTCTTCAGGACCGTGAGCTCGGCGGCGATCAGGTCGCCCGCGGCGTGCGGCAGCCGCGCCGGGAGGTCGTACACGGAGGCGTGCTTACGGTGGACCGCGCCGAAGCCGTCGCCCACGTAGAGGTCGGCGAGGGCGGCGAGCCGATCGGCGAAGGCGCCGCGCTCGGCGTCGTCCTTACTGGTCTCACCGGCGTTGAAACGCAGGTTCTCCAGCAGCGCGACCTGGCCGTCGCCGAGCGCCGCCACGGTGGCCCGCGCGCTCTCGTCCACGGTGTCGGCCGCGAAGGCGACCTCCTTACCGAGGAGTTCGCCGAGCCGCCGGGCGACGGGGGCGAGCGAGTACTGCGGGTCCGGGGCGCCCTTGGGGCGGCCCAGGTGCGAGGCGACGATCACCCTGGCGCCACGGTCCAGGAGCTTGTTGATCGTCGGGACGGCGGCGCGGATCCGGCCGTCGTCGGTGATCGTCTCGCCGTCGAGCGGGACGTTCAGATCGGCGCGGACGAAGACCCGCTGCCCGGCGACCTGAAGATCGTCAATCGTCTTCACAGGGTTGACTCCTTGATCATGGATCGGGGCCCGTTACGACGGCGTCGTAGCGGGCCCCGTTTCCTAGCTCATCGGGACAGCGGTCAGAGCTGGCCGCCGACGAAGACGGTCAGGTCCACGAGTCGGTTGGAGTAGCCCCACTCGTTGTCGTACCAGCCGACGACCTTGACCTGCTTGCCCTGGACCATGGTCAGGGAGGAGTCGAAGGTGCAGGACGCGGGCCAGTTGACGATGTCCGAGGAGACGATCGGGTCCTCGGTGTACTCCAGGATGCCCTTGAGCTGACCCTCGGCGGCCTTCTGGAAGGCGGTGTTGATCTCGTCCTTGGTGACCTCGCGGTCGAGCTCCAGGACGAGGTCGGTGACCGAGCCGGTCGGGACCGGGACGCGCATCGCGATGCCGTCCAGCTTGCCCTTGAGCTGCGGGAGGACCAGCGCGGTGGCCTTGGCGGCACCGGTGGAGGTCGGGATGATGTTCTCGGCCGCCGCGCGGGCGCGACGCAGGTCCTTGTGCGGGAAGTCCAGGATGCGCTGGTCGTTGGTGTACGCGTGGACCGTCGTCATCATGCCCTTGACGATGCCGAAGTTCTCGTCGAGGACCTTGGCCATCGGCGCCACACAGTTGGTGGTGCAGGAGGCGTTGGAGATGACGTGGTGGTTCGCCGGGTCGTACTTGTCGTTGTTGACGCCCATGACGATCGTGATGTCCTCGCCCTTGGCGGGCGCGGAGATCAGGACCTTCTTGGCACCCGCGGCGAGGTGCTTGGCGGCGTCCTCGCGCTTGGTGAAGATGCCGGTGGACTCCACCACGATGTCGGCGCCGAGCTCGCCCCACGGAAGGGCGGCCGGGTCGCGCTCGGCCATCGTCTTGAAGGTCTGGTTGCCCACCGTGATGGTGTCCTCGGTGTGGCTGACCTCGTGCTTCAGCCGGCCGAGGATGGAGTCGTACTTGAGCAGGTGCACCAGGGTGGCGTTGTCGGTCAGGTCGTTGACACCGACGATCTCGATGTCCGCGCCCTGCTCGAGGAGCGCGCGGAAGTAGTTGCGACCGATGCGGCCAAAGCCGTTGATGCCTACGCGGATCGTCACGAACCGATCTCCTCGTTGGTGTGCCGGTCTGGACGCCGGCGAACGTGTATGGGATGTCCCCGACCGCCTCCGACCCTACCGCTATCACGGGACGTACGTGACATTGGCATCGGCGGCCCATGACCACCGGAAAGTGGTACGGACCGCCGATTCAGTCACGATTCGTCACGCGCTGTCAACGACGCAGCGCACGTAGCGCGTCGGCCACCAGCCGGGCCCTCTCGGCGGCGTCCGGGACATGTTCCAGGCCGAAGCCCAGCAGCACGGTGTCCCGGGTCGTGACGCCCGCGACGGTGTGGAAGAGCTCTTGGGAACGGGACCAGTCCCCGGCGTTCGCCGGGCTGCCCTCCGGCGCCCCCGGCACCGACCACGGGCCGAGCGCGGTCTCGAAGCCTTCGGAGTCCTCGGCGGTGCCGCCGACGGTGAGTTCGGTGCCGTCCACGAAGACGCCCCGGCCGCCGGTGCCCGGGTCGGTGACGTAGGAGACGGCCAGCTCGACCTTCTTGCCCGCGTAGCCGCTCAGGTCCACCGAGACCGGCCGCCACCCCTCGGAGGAGCCCGTCAGGCTGTTCCAGGAGCCCGTGCCGCCCTGCGCGCGGCAGCCGTCGTCGCCCAGGGTCAGATAGTGCTTCAGGAACGGGTGCAGATTGAGCAGGAAGCCCGCCTCGCACTCGGTGGGCACCTCGGTGGAGGAGCCGCCGTTGGCGTCGGGGAGGGTGGTCCAGTCGTCCTGACCCGCCGTGCGCGCCTCGATGATCACATGGTCGTAGCCGGGCTCGGTGTCATGGCTGAGCCGGAAGTCCAGGGCCGGTTCGCCGGCGGCGGACACATCCGTGAGGTCGACCGTGCGGGACAGCCGCATCCAGGAGCTGTCACGGTGCCCCGCGGCCGCCATCCAGTCGCCCTCATAGGGCTGGTACGGGCTGCGGGTGCCCGGGTACTCCCCCGCGCCCGCGCTGCGGAACTGGGGGAAGTCCTTCGGCGGCAGCGCATCGGAGGTGACGGTGTAGGCGCCCGCGGCGTCCAGGGGGTTGCCGGGGGCGTCGCCCAGCTTCGCGCCGGCGCCCGCGAGCGCGCCGGCGCCCTTGAATCCGGTGGGCGACTTCAGGGTGAGCCGGCTGTCGGCGCCCAGGTAGTACTGACTGAAGTCGTCGGTGTCGGCCGGTCCCACCTCGGAGCTGCCGCCCGCCCGCTCACCGGTGGTGATCAGCTTGCCGCCCTCGTTGAGGAAGTCGCGCACCGCGAGCAGGGTCGGGCCGCCGGGCCGTTCCGCGCCGCTGTACCAGAGCACGGTCCTGAAGTGGCTCAGCACCCCGAGCGCGGACGGCGCGCCCTGGGTGGCCACGTCCCAGACGGCGGCCTTACGGTCGTTGTCGGCCAGCGCCCGGGTGTACGCGGCGGTGTGCCGGGCCGGGGAGGTGCCGCCCTCCTCGGCGATCACCAGCGTGTCGGCGCGGGGCCGCTTGGCCACGGTGTAGGTGAACGGCTCGCTCGTGGTCCGCGCACCGCTCCGCGTACGGCCGGTGAACCAGACCGTGACCTTCTGCCCGGGGTCGGCGCCCTCGACGGCGGCGCGGTACTGGTCGAAGCGGACGTTGTCCTCGCCGCCGTAGGTCTCGCCGCCCTGCCACGCCTTCAGCGGGGCGGTACGGGTACGGCCGCCGTCCACGCGGTAGTTGAGCTTCTTGTCGCGGACACTCTTGCGGACGGTGACGGAGACGTCCTGGTCGGCGCCGCGCGCGTAGGACGTGGTGAAGGTGTCCGGGGTGAAGTCGGGCGCGGTCAGGCCGACGGACGAGGCGGGCCGGTCGGGGTGTTCGGCGGTCTCTGCGACGGAGAGCGCGAAGGGGATGTTCTTGGTGAACTCCTGGGCGATCAGCTTCTCGTCGTCCGGGAAGGTGAAGACGGACGCGCAGTCACGCGGCTGCCAGGCGTCGTCGGGGTCCACGTTGGAGGCGGTCTGACAGGTCGACATCTCCGGGGTGAACATCATCATGCCGTTGACGTTCGCCGCGTGGCCGTCGGCCTCGCCGTTGGTGGTGTAGAGCTCGGAGGAGACCTGCGGGTGGTAGCCGGGGATCGCGGAGTGCTCCGGGGTGCCGGCGAGCGACTTGTAGAGGACGTCGTCGGGGGTCGGGGTGGCGACCTGCCAGCCGACGCCGTACAGCAACAGTTCGGCGGCCGAGTGGTAGTTGATGCCGTACGTGAAGCCGACGCGCTTCTCGAAGGCGTCCAGCGCCTTGGTCTCCGGCTCGGAGCCCGGGGTGGGGCCTCGGTAGGTCTCGTCGGCCGGGTCGGCGGACGAACCCTCGTTGTCGTAGCCCCACTTGTAGCCGAAGTTGCGGTTGAGGTCGACGCCGTCGCCCGAGGTGATCTTGCCGTCGCCGTTGTTGTCACGCAGATTCTTGCGCCACTGGCGGTTGGCCGGGCTCTGGTGCGTGTAGTCGTAGCCGTCCGGGTTGGCGGACAGGACGAACCACAGCTCCGTGCGGTCCACGATCCTGGTGACGCGGTCGTCCTTGCCGTAGTTGTCCAGGTAGTAGTGCATCAGCCGGCGGGTCATCTCCGGCGTGATCCACTCACGGGCGTGCTGATTGGACATGTAGAGCACCGACGGCTTGCTGCCGTCCCGGGTCTTCCCGGCGCCCTTGCTCAGCTTGAGGGCGAGGATGTCCTTGCCGCTGCCCGTCTTGCCGATGCTGACGACCTTGGTGAGGGCGGGGTGCGCCCGGCCGGTCTCGACGATCTCCTGCTGGAGCCCGCCCTCGCCGCTATAGGGGCGGAATACACCGTCGCCCGCGGCCTTGAGGCGGTTGTGGGTCTGTGCGGAGACCTTCTTCTCGGTGATCCGCACGCCCTTGCCGCGCAGCTCGGCGGCCTGCTCGGCGGTGAGGTAGAGCTCGACCGGGCCGCTGCCCTTCTCGGGCACCTGCCGCCCCAGCTCGGTGCCGTCCGCCCCGGCGCGGAGCAGCAGCGGGATCTGATCCTTGGTCACCTGGGCGGTCCATACGGACAGCCCGTCCCCGGCGGGGTCCGCCGGTCGTGGTGCGGTGGCCGCGGGTGCCGCGGCCAGTCCCCCCAGGAGCAACGCGGCCAGTGCAGCCACCGCGCCGCTCGATCTCACCATGCGTCTGAGCTTCATGAGCCCCCCTGGCTGTCGTGTGAAGACACGCTGGTGCGCAGCGCTCCAGACTTGTCAGGACACATGGTCATGTCAACAGCGGCGCGCGAACCGCCGGCACATGCCGCCTGGACGCACCACGTGGACGCACCGCGCCCCCGGATCGCTGGTGTGATCCGGGGACGCGCGGTGTGCGGGGCGGGGCGTACTTGCGGTGTACGGGGCGCGGAGGGCGCGGGGCGCGACGTGCGGGGGGCTACGCGCTTCCGTGCCGCCTGCCGTTGGGCGCCGTCAGCCGACCATGCCCTCGGCCATCTCCTCGGTCAGGCTGGACTCGGTGCCGGGGATGCCCAGATCCTGGGCGCGCTTGTCGGCCATGGCCAGCAGCCGGCGGATACGGCCCGCGACGGCGTCCTTGGTCAGCGGCGGGTCGGCGAGGGCACCCAGCTCCTCCAGGGACGCCTGCTTGTGCTCCATGCGCAGCCGCCCGGCCGCGGCGAGGTGCTCGGGCACCTCGTCGCCCAGGATCTCCAGGGCGCGCTGCACCCGGGCCCCGGCGGCGACGGCGGCACGGGCCGAGCGGCGCAGATTGGCGTCGTCGAAGTTGGCAAGGCGGTTGGCGGTCGCCCGCACCTCGCGCCGCATCCGCCGCTCCTCCCAGGCGAGGACCGACTCGTGCGCGCCCAGCCGCGTCAACAGCGCGCCGATGGCGTCACCGTCCCGGACGACCACCCGGTCCACCCCGCGCACCTCGCGCGCCTTGGCGGCGATCTGGAGCCGGCGGGCGGCGCCGACCAGCGCCAGCGCGGCCTCCGGGCCGGGGCAGGTCACCTCCAGGGAGGACGAGCGGCCGGGTTCGGTGAGCGAGCCATGGGCGAGGAAGGCCCCGCGCCAGGCGGCCTCGGCGTCACAGGTGGCGCCGGAGACGACCTGCGGCGGCAGTCCGCGGATCGGCCGGCCGCGGCCGTCGACCAGGCCGGTCTGCCGTGCCAGCTGGTCACCGCCCGCCACCACCCGCACCACGTACCGGCTGCCGCGGCGCAGCCCGCCGGGGGCCATCACCACCAGATCCGAGGAGTGCCCGAAGATCTCCAGGATGTCCTTGCGCACCCTGCGGGCCGCGATCCCGGTGTCCAGCTCCGCCTCGATCACGATGCGCCCGCTGACCAGGTGCAGCCCGCCCGCGAACCGCAGGATCGCCGAGACCTCCGCTTTCCGGCAGCAGGTCCGGGTGACGGGGAGCCGGGAGATTTCGTCCTTCACCGCTGCCGTCATCGCCATGGGCCGATCCTTCCATGCATCCGAAAAATACGGTCGTACGCGGCCGCCAGAAGCTCCGGGTCATGCTTCGGGGCACCGTCGGTCGCGGCCACCGGCGCAAGCTCGACCGTGCCGCCCAGCCGCTTGGCGGCGTCGCACAGACTGCTCTGGTCGGGGACGGCGGCCTCGTCGGCCAGCACCACGTCGAAGGCGAGTTTAGGGGCGTGTCGGGCCAAAACCTCCAAATGACGCTGCGGGGAGAAGCCATCGGTTTCTCCGGGCTGAGGGGCGAGGTTCAGCGACAGCACCCGCCGGGCCTTGGTCTCGGTGAGCGCCTGGAGCAGATCGGGGACCAGCAGATGCGGGATCACGGAGGAGAACCAGGAGCCGGGCCCCAGCACCACCCAGTCGGCGTCCATGACCGCCGCGACGGCCTCGGGGACGGCCGGTGGATCGTGCGGCACCAGATGGACCGACTGCACCTCGCCGGGGGTGAGGGCCACGGTGGCCTGCCCGGCGACGATGGAGACCTCCTCCGGGCGCGCCGGGTCATGGCCCCGGACGTACGCCTGGAGCTCCAGGGGGACGGCCGACATGGGCAGCACCCGGCCGTGGGCGCCCAGCAGCTTGCCGACCAGGTCGAGCGCCTTCACATGATCGCCCAGCTGCTCCCACAGGGCGACGATCAGCACATTGCCGACCGCGTGGCCGTGCAGATCGCCCTCGCTGGCGAAGCGGTGCTGGATGACCCGGGCCCAGGTCTGGCCCCAGTCGTCGTCGCCGCACAGCGCGGCCAGGGCCTTGCGCAGATCGCCGGGCGGCAGCACGCCCAGCTCGTCGCGGAGCCGTCCGCTGGAGCCCCCGTCGTCGGCCACGGTGACGACGGCGGTCAGATCGCCGGTGATCCGGCGCAGCGCGGCGAGCGACGCCGACAGGCCCATGCCGCCGCCGAGGGCGACGACCTTGGGCTGCGCGCCCCGGTTGGCCCGCGCCCCGACCAGCCGCCGCAACCGGTTGGTACGAACGGTCACTCGCGCCCCATGTCCCGGTGGACGATGACGGTCTCCACTCCCTCGGCGGCCAGCCTGGGGGCAAGCCGCTCGGACATCGCGACGCTGCGGTGCTTACCGCCGGTACAGCCGACGGCGATGGTCACATAGCGCTTGCCCTCACGGCGGTAGCCCGCGGCGATCAGCTGGAGCAGCTCCGCGTAGCGGTCGAGGAACTCCTTGGCGCCGGGCTGGTTGAAGACGTAGCTGGAGACCTCCTCGTTGAGCCCGGTGAAGGGGCGCAGCTCGGGGACCCAGTGCGGATTGGGCAGGAAGCGGCAGTCCACCACCAGATCGGCGTCGACCGGCAGACCGTACTTGTAGCCGAACGACATCACGGTGGCCCGCAGCTCGGGCTCCTCCTCGCCCGCGAACTGGGCGTCCATCTTGGCGCGCAGCTCATGGACGTTGAGGCTGGAGGTGTCGATCACCAGATCGGCGTCTCCGCGCAGCTCGCGCAGCAGATCCCGCTCGGCGGCGATACCGTCCACGATCCGGCCGTCGCCCTGGAGGGGGTGCGGACGGCGCACGGACTCGAAACGGCGCACGAGGGCGTCGTCGGACGCCTCCAGGAACAGCACGCGCCGCTTGACGCTCTTGGCGGCGAGGTCGGCGAGGGACTCGCGGAGGTTGTCGAAGAAGCGGCGGCCGCGGACGTCCACCACCACGGCGATCCGGGCCACATTGCCCTGGGAGCGGGCGCCCAGGTCGACCATGGTGGGGATCAGCGCGGGCGGCAGGTTGTCCACGACGAACCAGCCGAGGTCCTCCAGACACTTGGCGGCGGTGCTGCGCCCCGCACCCGACATTCCAGAGATGATCACCAGCTCGGGGATGGCCGCCGCCTCGGCGGGCTCGCCCGACGTGCCCGTATTCACCTGCGCTCCGTCTCCATGGTTCGCGTGCTCGGTCATGGTCTGGTCCCCCCGTTCGACGACGCCGCACCGGCGGCCTCGTCCTCAATGATCTCTCCTGTTGCGGTGTTCACGGCGGGCGCGGCGGGGGCGGCCCCGGCGAGCGCCGCGGCGACCGTCTCGGCCGTCTTACGGCCGACGCCCGGCACCTCGCAGATCTGCTCGACCGTGGCGGCGCGCAGCCGCTTGACCGAGCCGAAGTGCTTCAGCAGGGCCTGCTTACGGCTGTCACCGAGGCCCGGAACGGTGTCGAGCGGCCCGGCCTTCATCGACTTGGCGCGCTTGCTGCGCTGGTAGGTGATGGCGAAGCGGTGGGCCTCGTCGCGGACCCGCTGGAGGAGATAGAGCCCTTCGCTGCTGCGGGGCAGCACCACCGGGTCGTCCTCGTCCGGCAGCCACACCTCCTCGAGCCGCTTGGCGAGACCGCAGACGGCGACATCGTCGACGCCGAGCTCGTCCAGGGCCCGTTTGGCGGCGGCCACCTGCGGCTTCCCACCGTCGACCACGACGAGCTGGGGCGGGTAGGCGAACCGCTTGGGCCTGCCCTCCTCGTCGAGCGGCCCGGAGGACCCAGGGGCGGGCCCGTCGGCGTCCTGCCCGGCGGGGGCGGTGACGCCGGTGGGCCCGGTGACACCGGCGGGTTCTGTGGCCCCAGCGGCCTCGGTGGCCCCGGCGGATTGCGTGGCCTCGGTGACCTCGGTGACCTCGGTGGTCTCGGTGGTCTCCGGAGACCCGACCGTTTCCGGAGTCACGGCAGCCCCAGTGGCCCCAGTGGCCCCAACAGGTTCCGCGGACCCGGCGGCCTCCGTAGCCTCTTCCTCCCACTCCCCCGTCTTCTGCTTCTCGTGCAGATAGCGGCGGAAGCGTCGGCTGACGACCTCGTGCATGGAGCGGACATCGTCCTGCCCGGCGAAGCTCTTGATCTGGAAACGGCGGTACTCACTCTTACGGGGGAGCCCGTCCTCGAAGACCACCATGGAGGCCACCACGTCATCGCCCTGGAGATGGGAGATGTCGAAGCACTCGACGCGCAGCGGAGCGGAGTCCAGCCCCAGGGCCTCGGCGATCTCCTCCAGCGCCCGGGAGCGGGTGGTGAGGTCGGAGGCGCGTTTGGTCTTGTGCAGCGCGAGCGCCTGCTGGGCGTTGCGCTGGACGGTCTCCATCAGGTCCTTCTTGTCGCCGCGCTGCGGGATGCGCAGATCGACCCGGGAGCCCCGGCGCCCGGTGAGCCACTCGGTGACCGGCTCGGCCGGGTCCGGCACGGCGGGCACCAGGACCTCCTTGGGGACGGCGTCGCCGCTCTCCTCCCCGTACAGCTGCTGGAGGGCGTGCTCGACCAGCCCGGCGGTGTCGACGGCCTCGACCTTGTCGGTGACCCAGCCGCGCTGACCGCGCACCCGGCCGCCGCGCACATGGAAGATCTGGACGGCGGCCTCCAGCTCGTCCTCGGCGACCGCTATCAGATCGGCGTCCGTGGCATCGGCGAGGACCACCGCGTTCTTCTCCATGGCGCGCTTGAGCGCCCCTATGTCGTCACGGAGCCGGGCCGCCTTCTCGTACTCCATCTCCTCGGCGGCCTCGTGCATCCGCTGCTCCAGGCGGCGCAGATAGGTGCCGGTGCGGCCGGCCATGAAGTCGCAGAACTCCTCGGCCAGTTGGCGGTGCTCCTCGGCGGTGACCCGGCCGACGCAGGGGGCCGAGCACTTGCCGATATAGCCGAGCAGACAGGGGCGGCCGATCTGGGCGGAGCGCTTGAACACCCCGGCGGAGCAGGTCCGGACGGGGAACACGCGCAGCATCAGGTCGACGGTCTCGCGGATGGCCCAGGCGTGGCCGTACGGGCCGAAGTAGCGCACGCCCTTCTTCTTGGCGCCGCGCATCACCTGGACCCGGGGGAACTCCTCGTTGAGGGTCACGGCGAGGGAGGGGTAGCTCTTGTCGTCGCGGTACTTGACGTTGAACCGGGGGTCGAACTCCTTGATCCAGGAGTATTCGAGCTGAAGGGCCTCGACCTCGGTGGAAACCACGGTCCACTCCACGGCGGCGGCCGTGGTGACCATGGTGCGGGTGCGCGGATGGAGGTTCGCCAGGTCCTGGAAGTACGAGGAGAGCCGCTGACGCAGGCTCTTCGCCTTTCCGACGTAGATCACCCGGCCGTGTTCATCACGGAACTTGTAGACCCCCGGCGAGTCGGGGATCTGTCCCGGCTTGGGGCGGTAGCTGCTCGGGTCGGCCATGGTCACCACCCTACTTGCGGCAGGTGACACATCCGGCGCCCTCGGGACGCGGTTCGATGAGGTCCAGGGGATTTGGAGATTCCGCCGTCACCCGGGCGCGCCGGGCGCCCACTCAGGCGTCGGTGGCCCGCTCAGGGGTCAGGGCCCGCCCAAGCGGCCAGAGTCCGCCCAGGCCCCAGCGCTCGCTCAGGCGTCCGGGCCCGCGACCAGCCGTCCGCCCTTCGCGGTGACCGGGACCGACGGCAGCGGCTTCTCCGCGGGCCCCTGGAGGACCTTGCCGGTGCGGGCGTCGAACTGGCTGCCGTGGCAGGGGCAGTTGATCTTGCCGTCCTCGACGGAGTCGACGACGCATCCGGCGTGGGTGCACACCGCGCTGAACGCCGTGAACTCGCCCTTGGCGGGCTGGGCCACCACCACTCGCTGTTCGCGGTAGATCTTGGCGCCGCCGACCGGGACGCCACCGGCCGAGCCGAGGTCCACGGGGGCGGTGGGCGTCGAGGACGCCTTCCTGACCGATCCGCCCGGGGAGCAGGCCGCCGCCCCGAGCCCGGCGGCTCCGGCCAGCGCGGCGCAGCACAGCACGGTTCGACGGGAGGCGGGGTGGCTGGACATGTACGGCTCCTGGGGGTGTGGGGGCTCCCTGACCATACCGGCACAGATCCTTCCGTTCGCCGCCGCCTCCCTATGACGACGTAAGCGCTTGCGCAAACGTTTACGTCGGATCGAGGATGCGATACGTTACGTGCCCCCGGGGCCCCACAAGCCCGACGACCCCGATGACCCCGACGAACACTCATGACCCCGGCGACCACACCATCGAGGAGCGCAGCGGATGGCAACCATGGTCGACGTCGCCCGCCGTGCCGGGGTGTCCGTGGCCACCGTCTCGCATGTGCTCAACGAGACCCGGCCGGTCCGCCCCGGCACCCGTAAGGCCGTGCTGGACGCCATCGACGACCTCGGGTACATCCCCAATACGCTCGCGCGCTCCCTGGTGACCGCGCGCACCCGCTCGATCGGCCTGGCCGTCTCGGCGATCAGCAATCCGTACTTCACCGAGATCCTCCAGGGCGTCGAGTCCAGCGCCCTCGAGCGGGGGTACGGTCTGCTGATCGCCGATCCGCACGACGATCCCGAGCATGAGCGCAAGGCCGTCGGGCTGCTCCATGAGCGGCGGGTGGACGGCGTGATCGTCGCCCCGTCGGCCGAGCCCGCCGGACTGCTGGAGTATCTGGCCCGCCGCGAGATCCCCGCCGTCTTCCTCGACCGGCTGGTCGGCGACGCCCATGACCAGGTGTGCGCCGAGAACGCCCGCCCCGTCGAACAGCTGGTGGACCATCTGGCCGGCCTCGGCCACATCCGCATCGGGCTGATCGCGGGGCTGCCGGGGCTGAGCACCACCACCGAGCGGATCGCGGGCTACCGGGCCGGGCTGGAGCGGCACGGGCTGCCGTTCCGCCCCGGGCTGCTGGCCGAGGGCCACTCCGAGGCACGGGGCGCGGAGGACGCCGTCCACCGGCTGCTGGCCTCCCTCGAGCCGCCCACCGCGATCATCACCGCGAACAATGTGATGACCATCGGTGCGCTGCGCGCCCTGCGCACGGCCGGCCTGGGCGTGCCGGACGATCTCGCGCTCGTCTGCTTCGACGACTTCTCCTGGGCGGATGTCTTCTCCCCCGGGCTCACCGCCATCTCCCAGCCAAGCCGGGAGGTCGGCGCCACAGCCGTCCGGCTGCTGCTCGACCGGCTGGAGGACCCGGCGCGGCCGCCGCGTACCGTCCGGCTGCCCTGCGACTTCGTCCACCGCACCTCCTGCGGCTGTGTGGCCGAAGCCCCCGACCGACCGCTCCCCGGAACACCCGGACTCCCCGGAAAGGACCCCGTCTCGTGATCGTCGTCGCCGGAGAAGCCCTGATCGACCTCGTGCCCGAGCGCACGTCGAACGCCACAGCGAGCGCCACGGCGGGCGAGCCGCTGCCCTCGCTGCGGCCGGCGCGCGGCGGCGGCCCCTACAACACCGCGCTGGCGCTGGGGCGGCTCGGCTCGCCCACCGCGTTCTGCTCACGCGTCTCCACGGACGGGTTCGGGGAGGCGCTGCTGGAAGGCTTGCGCAAGGACGGCGTGGACACCGCGCTGGTGCAGCGCGGCGAGGAGCCCACGACCCTGGCCGTGGCCTCCATCGGGGCCGATGGCTCGGCTGGGTACGGCTTCTATGTGCAGGGCACCGCGGACCGGCTCTTCACGCTGCCGCCGTCTCTTCCCGAGGGGGTGCGCGCGCTGTCACTGGGCACCTGCTCGCTGGTGCTGGAGCCGGGCGCGAGCGCGTATGAGGAGCTGCTGCGGCGCGAGGCCGCGCGCGGTGTCTTCACCACGCTGGACCCCAATATCCGCGCCGGGCTGATCCCCGACGCCGATGCCTACCGGGCCCGCTTCCGCGGCTGGCTGCCCCATATCGGCCTGCTGAAGCTGTCCATAGAGGACGCCAGGTGGCTGGCCGACTCGGAGGACGCGGCGGATGTCGAAACGGCCCTGGGCGAGTGGCTGGCGGCGGGTCCGGCGGCCGTGGTGCTCACCCATGGCGGGGAGGGCCTGAGCGTACGGCGCCAGGACGGCTCCGTGCTCTTTGTGCCGGGTGAGCGGGTGGACATCGTGGACACCATCGGGGCGGGCGACACCGTGAACGCCGCGCTGCTGCACCGGCTGGCGGAGCACCAGGCGCTGTCGGCGCCCGCGCTGGCCAAGCTGGACGAGGCGGCCTGGCGGGATGTGCTGGGCTTCGCCGCCCGCGCCGCCGCGATCACCTGCTCCCGAGCGGGCGCGGAGCCGCCCTACGCCTCCGAGTTGGCGTGACACCCAGGGCCCGCCGAGCCGGTCTGCCGCGGCGGCCCACCGAGCCGGTTTGAACCCGGCGGCCCGCATGCGCCGTGCCCGGTCGGACCGGGCACGGCGCACCAAGCGCGGGTGTGGCGGCGCGGGCGCGGCGCGCCAATCGCGGGCGCAACAGGCGCGAGCGGACGCGGCTACTTCGCGGACGCCCGCTTGGAGGCGGCCGTGCTCTTGGCCGCCGCCTTCTTGGCCACGGTCTTCTTCGCCGCGGTCTTCTTGGCCGCCGTGCTCTTGGCGGCGGCCTTCTTGGCGGGCGCCTTCTTATTGTTCGCGCCGCCCTTGCGCGCGGCGGGCACCGTCGCGTCGCTCACCCGGTCGCCCAGCATGTCCCGCAGGAACTTCCCGGTGTGGCTGGCCGGGACCGAGGCCACATCCTCCGGGGTGCCCTCGGCGATCACCAGACCACCGCCGCTGCCGCCCTCGGGGCCCATGTCCACGACCCAGTCGGCCGTCTTGATCACATCGAGGTTGTGCTCGATGACGATCACGGTGTTGCCCTTGTCGACCAGTCCGGAGAGCACGGTGATCAGCTTGCTGATGTCCTCGAAGTGCAGACCGGTGGTCGGCTCGTCCAGCACATACACCGTGCGGCCGGTCGACCGCTTCTGGAGCTCGCTCGCCAGCTTGACGCGCTGGGCCTCACCGCCGGAGAGGGTCGGCGCGGGCTGCCCGAGCCGGACATAGCCCAGCCCGACCTCGTTGAGGGTGCGCAGATGACGGGCGATGGTGGGCACCGCCTCGAAGAAGTCCAGCGCCTCCTCGATGGGCATGTCCAGCACCTCGGCGATGGACTTGCCCTTGTAGTGCACCTCCAGGGTCTCCCGGTTGTAGCGCGCGCCATGGCAGACCTCGCACGGCACATACACATCCGGCAGGAAGTTCATCTCGATCTTGATGGTGCCGTCACCGGAGCAGTTCTCACAGCGGCCGCCCTTGACGTTGAAGGAGAACCGGCCGGGCTGGTACCCGCGGACCTTGGCCTCCATCGTCTCCGCGAACAGCTTGCGCACATGGTCGAAGACGCCGGTGTACGTCGCCGGGTTGGAGCGCGGGGTGCGGCCGATGGGCGACTGGTCGACATGCACCACCTTGTCGACGAGATCGTCGCCCGCGACCCGGGTGTGCCGCCCCGGGACCGCCCGCGCGCCGTTCAGCTCACGGGCCAGATGGGTGTAGAGGATGTCGTTGACCAGCGTGGACTTACCCGAGCCCGAGACACCGGTGACGGCGGTTAGCACCCCCAGCGGGAAGGACACATCGATGTCCTGGAGGTTGTTCTCCCGCGCGCCGTGGACCGTGAGATGCCGCTTGGGGTCCACGGAGCGACGCGTCGACGGCAGCGGGATGGCCCTCTTGCCGGAGAGATAGTGCCCGGTCACCGACTCCTGGTTGACCAGCAGCTCGCTCAGCGGCCCGCTGTGCACCACCTTGCCGCCGTGCTCACCCGCGCCCGGACCGATGTCCACCACCCAGTCCGAGGTCTTGATGGTGTCCTCGTCGTGCTCCACGACGATCAGGGTGTTGCCGAGGTCGCGCAGCCGCACCAGCGTCTCGATCAGCCGGTGGTTGTCGCGCTGGTGCAGGCCGATGGACGGCTCGTCCAGGACGTAGAGCACACCGACCAGACCGGAGCCGATCTGGGTGGCCAGCCGGATGCGCTGGGCCTCGCCGCCGGAGAGGGTGCCCGCGGCCCGGTTGAGCGAGAGGTAGTCCAGGCCGACGTCGACCAGGAACCTCAGCCGCTCGTTGACCTCCTTGAGGACCCGCTCGGCGATGGTCTTCTCGCGCGGGCTGAGCCGCATGGCGCGCAGGAACTCGGCGCATTCGCTGATCGACATCGCCGAGACGTCCGCGATGGACTTGTCCTGCACGGTGACGGCCAGGACGATCGGCTTGAGGCGGGTGCCCTCACAGGTGGGGCAGGGCACCTCGCGCATATAGCCCTCGAACCGCTCCCGGCTGGTGTCGCTCTCCGCCTCCGAATGGCGCCGCTTCACATAGGGCACCGCGCCCTCGAAGGCCGTGGTGTACGCCCGCTGGCGGCCGTAGCGATTGCGGTAGCGGACCTCGATCTGGGTCCGGTGGCCGTTGAGCAGGGCCTTCTTGGCGCGCTGCGGAAGCCCGGCCCAGGGGATGTCCGTACGGAAGCCGAGGGCGTCGGCGAGCGCGCCGACCAGCCGCCCGAAGTAGTCCTTGGTGTGGCCGTGGGACCAGGGGTGGATGGCGCCCTCGTCGAGCGACTTCTCCTCGTCCGGGATGATCAGCTCGGGGTCGACCTCCATCCGGGTGCCGATACCGGTGCAGTCCGGGCAGGCGCCGAAGGGCGAGTTGAAGGAGAAGGTGCGCGGCTCCAGTTCCTCGAAGGACAGGTCGTCGTACGGGCAGTACAGATGCTCGGAGAACATCCGCTCCCGCTGCGGGTCGTCCTCGTCGAGGTCCACGAAGTCGAGGATCACCATGCCGCCGGAGAGGCCGAGCGCGGTCTCCACCGAGTCGGTCAGCCGGCGCTTGGCGCTCTCCTTGACGGTGAGGCGGTCCACGACCACCTCGATGGTGTGCTTCTCCTGCTTCTTCAGCTTCGGCGGATCGGCCAGGTGGACGGTGGTGCCGTCCACCCGGGCGCGGCTGTAGCCCTTGGTCTGGAGATCGGAGAAGAGGTCGACGAACTCCCCCTTGCGCTCGCGCACCAGCGGGGAGAGCACCTGGAAGCGGCTGCCCTCGGGGAGCTCCAGCACCCGGTCCACGATCGCCTGCGGCGACTGGCGGGCGATCGGACGGCCGCATTCGGGGCAGTGCGGCTTGCCGATACGGGCGAACAGCAGCCGGAGGTAGTCATAGACCTCGGTGATGGTGCCGACCGTCGAGCGCGGGTTGCGCGACGTCGACTTCTGGTCGATCGACACCGCGGGGGACAGGCCCTCGATGAAGTCCACATCGGGCTTGTCCATCTGCCCCAGGAACTGGCGGGCGTAGGAGGAGAGCGACTCGACGTAGCGGCGCTGCCCCTCGGCGAAGATCGTGTCGAACGCGAGGGACGACTTGCCCGACCCGGACAGCCCGGTGAAGACGATGAGCGAGTCGCGAGGAAGGTCGAGTGAGACGTTCTTGAGGTTGTGCTCGCGAGCGCCACGAACGATGAGACGGTCGGCCACGCCGGTCGGCACCTTTCTTGAGAGAGACGGGGTGCGCCGAGCCCGCTCACGGGGCGGCCCTGCCGGACGGAGCAGAGGCGGAGCGGAGCGAAACCCCCAACCCAGGGTATGGGGGCACGACGACGATGTCTTAAGGATGCAGCACACCGAGCCTATAGCACGCACATTCGATTTGCCGGGCGCGGGAGCCGACTTCACCCGATCGTGTGGTGCGCACTACGGTCGGGTCATGACCGACTACACCCGGGACGCCCTCGCCGTACAGCAGGCGACGGAACGGCTGCTGACCGCCGTCGCCGCCCTCGACGACGCGACCCTCACGAGCGCTTCGGCACTCCCCGGCTGGACCCGCGGCCATGTGCTGGCCCACCTCGCCCGCAACGCGGACGCCTTGGTGAACCTTCTCACCTGGGCCCGGACCGGTGAAGAGACACCGATGTACGCCGACGCGGAGACGCGCGACGCCGAGATCCGGCGCGATGCCGTCCGTCCGCTCGCCGTCCATCTGGACGATCTGCGCACGAGCGCCACCCGCTTCGACTCGGCGGTCGCCGCGCTGCCCCCGGAGCGCCTGCCGTACGAGGTGACCCTGCGCGGTGGTGTCCGGGAGCGGGCCGCCGGGCTGCCGCTGCGCCGGCTCGCCGAGGTCGAGCTGCACCATGTCGATCTCGGTATCGGCTACACCGTGGCGGATCTGCCCGCCACGTTCGTCGAGAGCCAGCTCACCGTGCTGCTCGGTACAAGGTTCGGCGGGCACCCGGATATTCCCCCGCTGCGGCTGGTCACCGGGTCCGACGGAGAGGAGGTCCGGCACACCGGCCGCCCCGCGGCCCCCGGGGAGTCCCCGGTCACCGTCACCGGCTCCCCCGCCGCCCTGCTGGGCTGGCTCACCGGCCGTACGGACGGCGCCGAACTCTCCTGCCCCGGCGGTCCCCTGCCCGTCATCCCCGCACTAGGCTGAGGCCATGACCTACAGCGGAGTGGTGACGGTCGGCGGACCGGCGGACGTGCATGAACTGCCCGATCTCATGATCTCGAAGGTCGCGGTCGGCCCCATGTCGAACAACGCCTATCTGCTGCGCTGCCGGGCCACCGACGAACAGCTGCTGATCGACGCCGCGGCCGAGCCGCACACCCTGCTCTCCCTCATCGGCGACAGCGGGATCGCGTCCGTGGTCACCACCCACCGCCACCCCGACCACTGGGGCGCGCTGCGCGAGGTGATGGAGGCCACCGGCGCCCGCACCTACGCGGGCCGCTACGACGCGGAGGGCATCCCCGCGCGGACCGATGTGCTGGTCGAGGACGGCGACACGGTGCGGGTCGGCCGGGTCGAGCTGACCGCCCGCCATCTGGTCGGCCACACTCCGGGCAGCATCGCCCTGATCTACGACGATCCGCACGGCCATCCGCACGTGTTCACCGGCGACTGCCTCTTCCCGGGCGGCGTCGGCAACACCCGTAAGGATCCCAAGGCGTTCGAGAGCCTGCTCAACGACGTCGAGACCAAGCTCTTCGACCGGCTTCCGGACGAGACCTGGGTCTACCCCGGCCACGGCGACGACACCACCCTCGGCGCCGAGCGCCCGCACCTCGGGGAGTGGCGCGAGCGCGGCTGGTAGCGGCGCGTAGCACCCCCGGTGGTGCGCGCGGCCGATAGTG
Organism: Streptomyces malaysiensis subsp. malaysiensis; assembly: GCF_040653035.1. Lineage (NCBI taxonomy): Bacteria > Bacillati > Actinomycetota > Actinomycetes > Kitasatosporales > Streptomycetaceae > Streptomyces > Streptomyces malaysiensis. The sequence goes on along the minus strand of NZ_JBEZNG010000008.1, from coordinate 290,828 downwards.
GCCCCAGCAGTGCGCGCGGCGGCAGCGGCCCCGTGGTGTGCGCGGCTGACAGCGACGCGCATACGCCCCGGAGCGCCGCGCGCCTCCGTACGCCCCGTGACCCCTGACGGGCCGGGGCGGTTGTCGCGTCATGCAGCATGACCGCTCTCCGTCCATGGCCCGCCTCGCCGCCGCGTCCCTGGCCGGCACCGCGATCGAGTTCTACGACTTCTTCGTCTACGGCACGGCCGCGGCCCTCGTCCTCGGCCCGCTGTTCTTCCCCACCTTCTCGCCGCTGGTCGGCACCCTCGCCGCCTTCGGCACCTTCGCCGCCGGCTTCGTCTCCCGGCCGCTGGGCTCGATGCTCTTCGGGCCCATCGGCGACCGCCATGGACGCCGGCCGGTGCTCATCGCCTCACTGCTGCTCACCGGCCTCGCGACCGTGGCCGTGGGCTTCGTCCCGACCTACGACTCGATCGGCGTCGCCGCCCCCGTCCTGCTGCTCGTGCTGCGCTTCCTCCAGGGGCTGGGGCTCGGCGGCGAATGGGGCGGCGCGGTGCTGCTGACCGCCGAGCACGCTCCCGCGGCCAAGCGCGGGCTGTGGTCGGGCTTTCCGCAGATCGGCCCGTCCATCGGCTTTCTGCTGGCCAACGGCACGATGCTGGCCCTGTCGGCCACGCTGAGCGAGGGCGAGTTCCGGTCCTGGGGGTGGCGGGTGCCGTTCTGGGGCGCGGGGCTGCTGGCGGGCGCCGGGCTGCTGCTGCGGGCCCGGCTGACGGAGAGCCCGCGGTTCCGGGAGCTGGCCGAGCGCGGCGACCGGGCCGCCGCGCCACTGGCCGAGGTGGTGCGCGGCCACTGGCGGCTGGTCCTGCTGACCGCGGGCGGGCTCGCGGTGGGCTACGCCGTCTTCTACGCGGTCACGACCTGGTCGCTGGCGTACGGCACCGAGCGGCTCGGGGTGGGGCGCACCACCCTGCTGGGCTGCGTCATGGCAGCCGTGGCGGTCACCGGCGCCGTGACGCCCCTGGCGGCCCACCTCGGCGACCGCTTCGGGCGGCGGCCGCTGTGCCTGGCGGGGTGTGTGGCCATCGTGGTGTGGATGTTTCCGCTGATCGCGCTGTTGCGCACCGGTGAGCCGCCGCTGATGTTCCTCGGCTTCCTGGGCGCGCTGCTCGCCTTCATCGCCATGTTCGCCGTGACCTCGGCCTATCTGCCGGAGCTGTTCGAGGCACGGGTGCGCTGTACGGGGGCGGCGCTCGGCTACAACCTCGCGGGCGTCCTCGGCGGGGCGCTCACGCCGATCGTCGCGACGGCGATGTCCCACGGCGACGGCCCGCCCTGGGGCGTCGCCGCGTATCTGACCGCCGTCGCGCTGCTGAGCCTGGGCTGCTTCGCGCTGCTGCCGGAGACACGGCCGACGGCCGACCGCCCGGGTGGTGGACGGTCGGCCGTACGGCCTCTGGAGGCCGGGGAGGCGGCTGTGTGAGCCCGTCTCCCGGGTCCGGGACTCGGATGTCGCCGCGCGCCTTCCGACGCTGCCGGACGCGTCAGGGCGGTGACGCCGCGGGCGCCGTCAGACGTCGACGCTGTCCTTGTCCCGGGCCCGGCCCTCCCCGCTCCCCGCCTCCGCCAGGGCCTGTTTTCTCGAGGCGTACAGACTGGTGGCCGTCGTGACGGCGAGCACCGCGCAGATCACGCCGAGCGAGACCGGGATGCTGATCTCCGGGACATGCACCCCGGACTCGTGCAGTGCGTGCAGCACCAGCTTGACGCCGATGAAGCCGAGGATGATCGACAGCCCGTAGGAGAGGTGGACCAGCTTCCTGAGCAGGCCGCCGATCAGGAAGTACAGCTGGCGCAGGCCCATCAACGCGAAGGCGTTGGCGGTGAAGACGATGTACGGGTCCTGGGTGAGGCCGAAGATCGCGGGTATCGAGTCCAGCGCGAAGAGGACGTCGGTGGTGCCGATCGCCAGCATGACGATCAGCATCGGGGTCATCAGCCGCTTGCCGTTCTCCACGATGAGCAGCTTGGTGTCGTGGTACCGGTCGGTGGACGGGAACCGCTTCTCGACCGCCTTGAGCAGCCGGTTCTCCTCGAACTCCTCTTCCTCCTCATCGGCCCGCGCCTCCTGGATGAGCTTCCAGGCCGTCCAGACGAGGAACGCGCCGAAGATGTAGAAGACCCAGGCGAAGGTCGAGACGATCGCGGCGCCGGCGGCGATGAAGACCGCGCGCAGCACCAGGGCGATGAGCACGCCCACCATCAGGACGCGCTGCTGGTAGATCGTGGGCACGGCGAACTTCGCCATGATCAGGACGAAGACGAAGAGGTTGTCGACGCTCAGCGACTTCTCGGTGATGAAGCCCGCGAAGAACTCGCCGGAGGGCTTGCCGCCCGCGAAGACCAGCAGCCCGAGCCCGAAGAGCGTGGCGAGGGCGACCCAGACGCCGGTCCAGATCGCGGCCTCCTTGATGGAGACCTCATGCGGTTTTCGGCCGCCTATGAAGAAGTCGACGGCGATGAGGGCGCAGAGGCCGACGATCGTCAGCCCCCACATGGTCACGGAAACGTCCACTGTTCCTCCGGCATTCGTACGGCAATCTCAGCGTCGTCGCTGCCGGAGGTCTCTTCCGCCCATGGACCGTGCCGTGGACCGGTGCCCCGGGATTCCGTCCGGCCTCCTGGTGCCGGACGGAATCCGTGGTGACGGGAACACCGCTACAGGAGTACTCCCCTCCGCGTACAAGAGAGTACAGGAATTCCCATGGGAGAGTAAAGAGATGGGCAAAAGCCCTGGTCAACTGCCATACGACTGGCGGGCCCTCGCGGCCCTCCCCACCTCCCCCAGCACCTGGCCCAGCACCCGGCTGCCCGGCGGCACCAGCGACGGCTCGTACGTCCACGCATGGCCCACCCAGGGGTCGGCGAGGTGGTCCTCGGCCACCGGGGTGAGCCGCAGCAGCGACCGCCACAGCGGGTCCAGCACCGGGCCGTAGGCCCGTGCGTCCTCGCGGTCGGCGACCATCATCAGATGCACGCCCACCGAGGGCCCCTCGTCCGCCAGATAGCGCAGCTGGGTGACGGCCCGGTCGTCGAAGCCGTGCGGGAAGTCATGGACGATCAGCAGCTGCTCGGCGGTGTCCAGGTCGGGCGGCAGCGCGTCCGTGGCACCGCTGCGCACCGCCATCTGCACCAGGTCGACGCGCTGGGTCAGCGCGGCGAGCACCGAGGAGACCCCCTGGGCCCCGGCCGCCGGGGGCTCGGCCAGCGCGCCCGACTCCACCAGCGGGGCGAACGAGCCCGCGGCCGAACCCGCCGGGTCGATCACATGCACCGAGAACTCCCCCGCCGGATAGACGGCCAGCAGCCGTGCGGCGATCGCGACCGCCGCGTCCGCGGCCAGCCTGCGCAGCTCACCGGAGTCGACCGCAACCTCGTCGTACGCGCCCGAACGGCCCGCGTCGATCCACAGCCCCCGCTCCAGCGGCAGCCGCACCAGCATGGGGATGCGCAGATCGGGGCGCTCCGGGAGGTGCAGATCGCCCAGGCGCACGGCCATCGGGATCTCCATCGGCACCTGGTACGCCTGCCAGACCGGGCTGTCCCAGCGGGCGTAGGCGGGCGGCAGCGCGGGCTCCACCACCTCGGCCTCGGCGGTGAGCTGCCGCAGATCGCGCTCCAGAGCCTCGCGGGCCTGCTCGACGAGGTCGGTGTACTTGTCCCGCGCCTCGGCGCGGGCGGAGTCGGCGGCCGGCCCCACCCGGGTGCGCGGATCGGAGAGCACCCGGTCCAGCTCCTGCTCCATCCGGGACTCCGCGAAGTCCACCGCGCTGCGGTAGGCCGCGGTGGTCCGGGCCAGATCCTCGAACATCCCCCAGACCTGGTTGTAGAGCCGCTCGTCCATGGTCCAGCCGGAGGCGTCGCCCGCGACCGGCTGGGCGGGGTGCCCGGGCGCGGCGGGCGGTACGGCGGGCGGGGGCGTGGGCGGTGCGGCCGTACGGCGGCCCGGGTGCTGGTAGTCGATGGGCCCTCCGGCGGGGGGCGTGTCCTGCGACTGCTGCGGCGGGGTCGGCGGCTTGGCGGGGGCCGGGTCGGTGCCGCCGCCCGCGGCGGCCGTGCGCACCCGGCCGTCACCCTCGGGGCGGGGCGGGGGCTGGGCGACCGAACGGGCCATGCCCCGCGCCACCGCCTCCTCGATCCGCGCCGCGAGGTCGGTGCCCTGTTCCAGCCCCTGGTCGTGCAGCATGGCGGCCAGCCCGCCCGCGTACCCCTGGCCGACGGCGCGCACCTTCCAGGCGCCCTGTCTGCGGTAGAGCTCCAGGGCGGCCACCGCGGACTCCGTGTCCAGATCGGTGACGGTGTAGCGGGCGATCTCGGTGCCGTCGAGGCCGGTGACGGCGACGAACGGCGCGGCCATGGCGCCGAACCGGGCCGGGCCGCCGACGCCGGTCGGCAGCGCGAGCAGCACGGTCACCCGGTGGATGTGCTCGGGCATCGCGTCGAGGTCGATGGCGAGCCGGTGGGCGGCCGCCGCCTGTTTGGGCACCTCGATCCCGGCCAGTTGGGGCGAGGCGGGATGCGCGACCCATTCGGCGCCGTGCACCGTGCCCCGCTCATCGCCGAGTGTCGCCCCGGCCACGATCGGATTGCCCGCAGAGATCCGGATCTCCAAACGGGTCTGGGGCAGGGGGTGGTTCTGCCCTCGGACCAGCTCGGCCGCCATGGCTGCGTCCCCTCGTTGTGTTTCCGCTGTGTGCCGTATGTGTGTGGTGGTGCGGTGAGCGCGTCGGCCCGGCGAGCTCTGCTCAACCGGGCCGACGCGCTCATCTGGGCGGTACGCCTTTACAGATGCGGCAGGATATGCGGCATCAGGTCCTGGAAGGTGCGGCCGTTGGCCGGCTCGCCGACCGCCTTCATCTGCCAGGAGTTGCCCGCGCGCTGGACCGTGGCCATGATCTGGGCGGTGTACTGCCCGCCACCGGTGAGGGTGTAGCGGGCGAGCTCCTGGCCGTTGGTCTCGTCCACCAGCCGGCAGAACGCGTTCTGCACCTCGGCGAAGGTCTGGCCGGTGAAGGAGTTCACGGTGAAGACGATCTTGTCGATATGGACGGGCACCCGCTGGAGGTCGACCAGGATCGCCTCGTCGTCGCCGCCCTGACCGGCGCCGCCCACGAGGTTGTCACCGGTGTGGCGGACCGAGCCGTCGTCGCTCACCAGGTGGCGGAAGAAGACGACATCGGTCGGCTGCTTGTCCGCGAAGAGAACGGCCGACGCGTCGAGGTCGATCTCCCGCGTACGGGAGCCGAACAGCCCGCGGCGGGGCGCTGCCTGCCAGCCCAGCCCCATCCGCACCGCGGTCAGGGTGCCCCCGTCGGCCTTTTGCAGGCTGATGGCCTGTCCCTTGGACATGTTGACCGTCACGCGCTGTCCCTACTCTCGTCTCTCGATTCCCCGTGGCCGCCGCGGGTGTGCGGCCGTGGCCGCGCCGTGTGCACGGCCCTTCCGAAAACCCTATGCACTGCCGCCGGGGCTCCGGCCCGACGAGCGGGCTTTGTGTCGGTCTTGCAACACAGTGGGGGTGCCGGCCCCGCCCGGTGCAGGCGCGGGCGCCCCGGTGGAGAGCCGGGGCGCCCGGACGTCAGGAAACTCCGGCCTCCCTCATCTGCCGCAGCTCCTTCTTCAACTCCGCCACCTCGTCGCGCAGCCGTGCCGCCACCTCGAACTGGAGCTCCGCCGCCGCGGCCCGCATACGGTCGGTCATCTCCTCGATCTGCTCGGCGAGCTGGGCCGCGGGCCGGTCGGTCAGCACCGCCTCCTTGGCCTTGCCCTTGGCTGCCTTACCGCCCTTGGCCGCCTTGCCACCGGCCGCCGGCTCGGCCGCCTTCGCGGGCTTGCCGTCCTTCGTCTTGCGGTAGCCGGTGCCCAGCAGCTGCTCGGTGTCGACGTCCTCGCGGGCGATCTGGGCCACGATGTCGTTGATCTTCTTCCGCAGCGGCTGCGGATCGATGTTGTTGGCCTTGTTGAACGCGATCTGCTTCTCGCGGCGGCGGTTGGTCTCGTCGATGGCCTTCTCCATCGCCGGGGTGACCTTGTCGGCATACATATGCACCTCGCCCGATACGTTACGGGCGGCACGGCCGATGGTCTGGATCAGCGAGGTGCCCGAGCGCAGGAAGCCCTCCTTGTCGGCGTCGAGGATGGCGACCAGCGAGACCTCCGGGAGGTCGAGGCCCTCCCGCAGCAGGTTGATGCCCACCAGCACGTCGTACTCACCGGCGCGCAGCTCGCGCAGCAGCTCGACCCGGCGCAGGGTGTCCACATCGCTGTGCAGATAGCGCACCTGGATGCCCAGCTCGAGCATGTAGTCGGTGAGGTCCTCGGCCATCTTCTTGGTGAGGGTGGTGACCAGGACGCGCTCGTCCTTCTCGGTGCGCGTGCGGACCTCATGGATGAGATCGTCGATCTGACCCTCGGTCGGCTTGACGACGACCTCCGGGTCGACCAGGCCGGTCGGGCGGATGATCTGCTCCACGAAGCCATCGCCCCGGGAGCGCTCGTACGGCCCCGGAGTCGCGGAGAGATAGACGGTCTGATCGACGCGCTTCAAGAACTCCTCCCACTTCAGCGGGCGGTTGTCCAGGGCGGAGGGCAGCCGGAAGCCGTGCTCGATCAGGGTGCGCTTCCGGGAGGCGTCGCCCTCGTACATCGCGCCGATCTGCGGCACCGTGACATGGGACTCGTCGATGACCAGGAGGAAGTCCTCCGGGAAGTAGTCCAGCAGGGTGTGCGGCGGGGAGCCGGGCTCACGGCCGTCGATATGCAGCGAGTAGTTCTCGATGCCGGAGCAGGTGCCGATCTGCCGCATCATCTCGATGTCGTAGGTGGTGCGCATCCGCAGCCGCTGGGCCTCCAGCAGCTTGCCCTGCTTCTCCAGCCGGTCCAGCGTCTCCGCGAGCTCGGCCTCGATCCCGGCGATGGCCCGCTCCATGCGCTCGGGCCCGGCCACATAGTGGCTGGCCGGGAAGACATAGAGCTCCTGGTCGTCACTGATCACCTCGCCGGTGAGCGGGTGGAGCGTGGAAAGCGCCTCGATCTCGTCGCCGAACATCTCGATGCGGACCGCGAGCTCCTCGTAAACCGGGAAGATCTCGATGGTGTCGCCGCGGACCCGGAAGGTGCCCCGGGTGAACGCCATGTCGTTACGGGTGTACTGAATATCGACAAAGCGGCGCAGCAGCTGATCGCGGTCGATCTCGTCGCCGATCTTGAGCGGCACCATGCGGTCCACGTACTCCTGCGGCGTGCCGAGGCCGTAGATACAGGAGACGGATGCCACGACGATCACGTCACGCCGGGTGAGCAGCGAATTCGTCGCCGAGTGACGCAGCCGCTCCACCTCCTCGTTGATCGAGGAGTCCTTCTCGATGTACGTGTCCGACTGCGGGACGTACGCCTCCGGCTGGTAGTAGTCGTAGTACGAGACGAAGTACTCGACTGCGTTGTTCGGCAGCAGCTCGCGGAACTCATTGGCCAGCTGGGCGGCCAGCGTCTTGTTCGGAGCCATGACCAGCGTGGGCCGCTGGAGCTTCTCGATCATCCACGCGGTGGTCGCGGACTTACCGGTGCCGGTCGCGCCGAGCAGCACGACATCCTTCTCACCTGCGCGGACACGCCGGTCGAGGTCGGCGATGGCGGTGGGCTGGTCACCGCTGGGCTGATAGGGGCTGACGACCTCGAAGGGCGCCACCTTGCGTTCGAGCTGAGTTACGGGCCGCATGAAACCAACGGTACGACTCGCCACCGACAACGGCGGGGCACTCCGGTTCGCCGCCCGCTCGCCGCCCGCTCTCCGCCATCTCCGGCCGGATTCGGACGATCATGCGCATGATGTCGCCCGAGGCACGAATTTTCCGTCCATCCGATATCTATCCCCGGCTGGCACACATCTGGGACCCTCTGCCCGTCCATGAGTCAGACGAGAGTCAGACGATGCGAGGAGTCCGTATGCAGATCCGCCCGGCCGCCGCGTTATCCGGCGCGCTCATCGGGGTGTCCGCGCTCTTCCTCCCCACAGCCACTGCCTCGGCCCAGGCCACCGCCCAGACCCACCACCACACGGTCACCGTGGCCCATCGAGGGGCCTCGGCGTACGCCCCCGAGAACACCCTGGCCGCCGTCGACGCCGCCGACGACCTGGGGATCGACTGGGTGGAGAACGACGTCCAGCGCACCAAGGACGGCGAGCTCATCGTGATGCACGACACCACGCTGAGCCGGACCACCGATGTCGAGCAGGTCTTCCCGGACCGCGCGCCCTGGAACATCTCCGACTTCACCCTCGACGAGATCGAGAAGCTGGACGCCGGAAGCTGGTTCGGCCCGGAGTTCCAGGGCGAGACGGTGCCGACCCTGGATGAGTACATGGACCGGGTTTCGGACAACCACCAAAAGCTCTTGCTGGAGCTCAAGGCCCCCGAGCTCTATCCCGGGATCGAACGCCAGACGCTGCGGGAGCTGCGAAGAGAGGGCTGGCTGGACCACCGGCACAAGCGCCGGCTGATCATCCAGAGCTTCAGCGCCGACTCCGTGCGGTCGGTCCACCGGCTGCGGCCGGACATCAAGACCGGCTTCCTGGGCACCCCGGCCGTCGCCGACCTGCCGGACTACGCCGAGTTCTCCGACCAGATCAACCCCAGCTACAAGACCATCGACGCCGGCTATGTGGCCGCGGTGCGGGCGGTGGACGGGGCGCACGGCAAGCCCCTGGAGGTCTACACCTGGACCGTGAACGACGGCCCGGCGGCGGTCTCGGTGGCCGGCATGGGCGTCGACGGCATCATCACCAACAAGCCCGATGTGATCAGGGACGCCCTCGACGACGCCTCGTGATCCACGGCTCCCCGGACGAGGCGCCCCGCCGGCCGGCCGGCGGGGCGCTGTCGGTGGTGGGTTCTACGCTGAAGGCGTGATGAGCGCGGAGCGGCAGACACAGCGGGACCCTCGGCAGCGGCCGGAGCCGGAGCGGCGGGACGCGCGCGCCTGGGCCTGGGCGGTCCGGGCCACGCCCATCGGCCCGCTGCTGCTCGCGGCCACGGACGAGGGGCTGGCCCAAGTGGTCTTCCACGCGGAGGAGAAGACTACGGCCGAGGCCGTCGCCAGGCTCACACGCCGCCTCGGCGCCGAGCCCATGGCCGTGTCCAGCGCCGTGCCCGGCTCCGTGCCGTCCGCCGACTCCGGCACCGCGGAGTCCGCGGAGTCCGCCGACTCCGCGAACTCCACAGACTCCGCCGACTCCGCCGGCTCCGCACCGGTGCCTCGCTGCGCCGGGCATCTCGCCGAGGCGATCCGGCAGGTGGAGAGCTATTTCGCCGGGGACACCAAGGCGTTCACCCTCTCCCTGGACTGGTCCCTGACCGCCGGCTTCAACCGCAGGGTGCTGCGCGAGCTGGCCGCCCATGTCCCCTTCGGCACGGTCGTCGGCTATCAGGACCTCGCCGACCGGGTGGGCGAGCCGGGCGCGGCCCGCGCCGTCGGCGTGGCCATGGGGAGCAATCCGCTGCCGGTCGTGGTGGCGTGCCACCGCGTGGTCGAGAGCGGAGGGGGCATCGGCGGCTTCGGCGGCGGGCTGGAGACCAAGCGCACCCTGCTGGCCCTGGAGGGCGTTCTTCCGCAGCCGCTCTTCTGAATCGTTTTCCCGGCCGGGACGGAAATATCTTGTTCCTGAATTCCTCGGCCGTCTTGTGGCGCTTGCCTATCACCCTTATCTTAGGAGCGCCCATCGCCCTGCCTTTCTGTCACCAGCCGGGCATGGGGCTCTCATTGCGTTCTGCCGTACGCACCGTACCGCGCGATAACGCTCTTCCGTTCTTCAGCTCTTCCCGTTCCACCGATCTTCGGTTCCGCCTGCCCTTCCCGCCCTTCTCGGCCCTTCTCCGCTCTTCCCTGCTCTTCTCCGCTCTTCCCGCTCATCGGAAATTCATCGCTCAACTACGTCCCCACAAGTGATCGAATTGGAGAGCCATGTCCGGTGTTCTGCTCGCGGGCGGCGCGGCCGCGGCGTTATTCGCCTCGGCCCTTTCCGCCCAGGGTGTTTCCTCGGCCCCTGATGGGCCGCCGGAAAAGATCCAGATCAGCGTCAAGACGGTGAACGGTTCGGGCTGCCCCAAGGGCACCACCGCCGTGGCCGTCGCCGCCGACAACTCGGCGTTCACCGTGACCTACAGCGACTATCTCGCCCAGGTCGGCCCCGACGCGGATCCAATCGACATCCGTAAGAACTGCCAGCTCAGCCTGGGCGTGCATGTACCGCAGGGGTTCACGTACGCCATCGCCCAGGTCGACTACCGGGGCTATGGCCATCTCGAAAAGGGCGCCAAGGGCACCGAGAAGGCGAGCTACTACTTCCAGGGCTCGGCGGACACCGCGTCGCGGACCCATGAATTCAGTGGTCCGTACAACGACAACTGGCAGACCACCGACAGCACCGACTACAGCGCCCTGGTGTGGGCCCCCTGCGGCCAGGACCGCAACTTCAACGTCAACACCGAGCTGCGGGTCGGCGCCGGCACCTCGCCCGCGGGCACCACCAGCTTCATGGCCATGGACTCGACGGACGGCGGGGTCAACACGATTTACCACCTCGCCTGGAAGGAATGTCCTTCCGCCGTCCGGTAGTCCGAGAGTGCGGTAAATCCACCATCGAATGGAGAATCATGCCCGGTGTTCTGTACGCAGGCGGCGTGGTCGCGGCGTTATTCGCCTCGACGCTCACTTCCCAGGCATATGCACAACCCCCGTTCGACACCGTGCCGCCCGACAAGATCGTGATCACGGTCGCGACCGTGAATGGTTCGGGCTGTCCGGCGGGCACCGCGGCGATCGCCGTCTCCCCCGACAACACGGCCTTCACCGTGACCTACAGCGAGTATCTCGCCCAGGTGGGCAAGGGAGCCAAGCCGACGGACTTCAGAAAGAACTGTCAGCTGAGTCTGGTCATGCATGTACCACAGGGCTTCTCCTACGCCATCGCCAGTGTCGACTACCGTGGTTTCGCCCATCTGGAAAAGGGCGCGTCGGCCACCCAGAAAGCCTCGTACTACTTCCAGGGGCAGTCGCAGACCTCGTCCAACACGCATGAGTTCACGGGCGCCTACGACGACAACTGGCAGGCCACCGACACATCCGATATCGCGACCGTGGTGTGGTCGCCCTGCGGTGAACTCCGCAACTTCAACATCAACACCGAGTTGCGGGCCAACGCCGGAACTTCCGACACCAAGGAAACGACCAGCTTCATCGCCATGGACTCGACGGACGGCGATGTAAGCACCACCTATCACTTCGCCTGGAAGGAATGCCCGCCGGCCGAGAAGTGACCTCCTGGCACTTCTCCGGAGATGGCCTTCCGCGCACCGCCCGGAGCGCACCGCCCGGAAGCGTACTTCGGCTACCCCTCCGGGCGGTGCCATGCCGGATGCCGGGGATTGTCCATCCGCACCACCACATCGGCCGCCTCACCGGGCCCCACCTCGTCCTCGTAGCGCGCGAAGGCCGGCAGGGTCCAGCGCTCGTCCTCCTCGGTGCGGCGGGCGAGGGCGGCCGGGGAGAGCCGCAGATGCACCGACAGATCGAACGGGAACCAGTGCCCCAGCAGCAGCAGGCCGTGCAGCAACAGCACCCCGCCCCGCGGAAGTTCGGCGTACGGGCTGCGTGTGGCCCGGTCGGCCACCGGATCCCACAGGTCGGGGAGGACCCGCCCGGTGCCGCCCGGCCCCGCTTCCAGAGGCCCGAACACCTCGCGCCACAGGGCGCCGGTGTCCAGCCAGCGGTCGTAGTACGCGTCGGGGTCCCGCTTCCCGTATTCGTAGCGCAGTGAGGCGGGCCGCCAGAAACCCGACGACGCGACCGCCAGCACCGGGCGCCCCCGGATCCGCAGCGCCTCCGACAGATCCCGGGCCAGTTCGGCGGTGGGCGCCGCCGGAGCCCCGTCGACCGCCACCCTCAGCCAGGGGCTGCCGTCCGCCGCCGTCAGCCCGGCGATGCGGTCGGCGGTCGCGTCGGTCAGCCGTTCCCAGGTGATCGCTTCGAGCCGCACGCCCCCCATCATGCCGTGGGCCTCCCGGCCCGGGCCTCGGGCCCCGGCCCCACGGTCCGGCGGGAGGTACTCTCCGGCCATGGCATCTCAGATAGCGCTGCTCCGCGGCATCAATGTGGGCGGGAACAGGAAGTTCCCCATGGCGCGGCAGCGTGAGCTGATGGCCGAGCTGGGCTTCGAGGACGTCACCGTCCACCTCCAGACCGGCAATATCGTCTTCGCCGACCCCAGTACCCCGCCCGAGCGCACGGCCCGCACCCTCCAGGACCGCTTCGCCGCCGACCTCGGCTTTCCCGTGGACATCATGGTCCGTACCCGCGATGAGCTGGCCGCGGCGGTCGGGGCCAACCCCTATCCGGAGGCCGCGGCCGAGCCCAGGACCCTGCATGTGGTCTTCCTGGCGGCCGTGCCCGCGGACACGGCCGCGCTGGACGCGCTGGACCCGGCCGCCTACGCCCCGGACGAGTTCCGCCTCATCGGCCGCGAGATCTTCCTGCGCTGCCCGGACGGAATCGGCCGCTCCAAGCTGGCGGCGAAGGTCGCCAACGCCCGGCTCGGCGTGCCGGCCACCGCCCGCAACTGGAACACGGTCACCAAGCTGCTGGCGCTGGCCGACGGCTGAGACGTTTCCTCAACGCGAAGCGAGAAGCACCCTCCCCGAGGCGCGTCTCCGCCGCGAGAGGCCGCTGTCTCCGGGCGCGCCCGCTCGGACTGCTCAGCTCCAGCCGTACCGCTGCCGCAGCCGTATCACCACCAGGTCGAAGCGCGGCCGGTCGAGCGCACACGCCTCGCGCCGCATCCCGTCCGGATGCACCCGCAGCACCCGGTCCAGATCGACCCATGACGCCCGGCCGGCCCGGTCCCACGGCCCGGAGCCGATCGCCACCCATTCGCGGTCGTCATGGCGCTTGCTCGACAGCTGCACGGCGAGCAGTGTCCCGCCCCGCTCGCGCGCGACCACCAGCACCGGCCGGTCCTTGCCTCGGCCGTCGTTCTCCTCGTACGGCACCCATGTCCAGACGATCTCCCCGGGGTCCGGGTCCCCGTCCGGATCGGGTGCGTACTCCGTCCGTACCCGCCCGACCTGGCGCGGATGAGCCTCGACGGTGGCGGCGGGACCGCTGCTTCCGGGAAGCGCGGCGCCGTCCTCCGTCCCCTGCGTTCCGTTGAATGGCCTGATCACGCGCGACACGTTAACCCGTCCGCGAGGGGCGATGACATGGCGGCCCCCTCGGCGTGGAAGAGGCAAGTACGTGCCCGATGTTCTCGACCCACTGGCGGAGCTGGTCAAACGGCGCCATGACCCGGTCGTCGTCCAGACAGTGCGCTCCACGGCAGCCGCGACCATCGCGTACGTCGTCGCCCTCAGACTCAGCAAGGAACCGGCCCCGCTCACCGCCCCGCTCACCGCCCTCCTCGTCGTCCAGGTCACCCTCTACGCGACCCTCACCGCGAGCGTCCGCAGGGTCGAGGCCGTGATCGTGGGCGTCCTGATCGCCATCGCCTTCAGCGTGCTGGTGGGGCTGACCTGGTGGAGTCTGTGCATGATCATCCTCGCCGCCCAGACCGCCGGATATCTGACGCGGGTGGGCGACTGGGTCCAGGAGGTGGCGATCAGCGCCATGCTGGTCCTCGGCGTGGCGCAGGTGACCACCTACGCCTGGGACCGGGTGCTGGAGACCCTGATCGGGGCCGGGGTCGGGATGGCCTTCAACTTCTTCCTCGCCCCTCCGGTGTGGGTCGAGACGGCGGGCAAGTCCATCGAGGACCTGGCCCGCCGGATGCGTCAGCTGATGCTGCACATCGGCGAGGAGCTCGGCAGCCATGTCGCCGTCGACCACGCCGCCGCCCGGCTCTACGAGGCCCGCCGACTGGACCACGACGTCGCCCAGGTCGACGCCGCCCTCCGCCAGGCGGAGGACAGTGTGCGGCTCAACCCCCGCGTCAAGGAGGGTCTCCTCTACCGCGTGGTGCTCCGCACCGGTCTGGACACGCTGGAGATCTGCACCGTCATCCTGCGCGTGATGACCCGCACCCTGACCGACCTCGCCAAGGCGCGGACGGACGAGCCCCTCTTCCCCGAGGACGTGGCGGATGCCCTCAAGGACCTCTTCACCCATCTCTCCGCCGCCGTCGAGAACTTCGCGATCCTGGTCACCACGCAGGTCAGCGCCAACGCCGAAGAGGCCGAATCGCGCCTCTCCAGCGAACTCGTCAAGGCCCACGTCAGCCGCGACCGCGCCGCCGACCGCCTGCTGCGCCGCGTCCAGGAGCACCCTCGTCAGTGGCAGCTGCACGGTGCCCTGCTCGCGGAGATCGACCGCATCCTCGACGAACTCGACATGGAGCAGCGCTCCAAGCGCCTCATGGAAGAGCTCGACCGCAGCACCCGCGAGAAGCACGAGCGCTTCCCCTACCTCCACAAGATCCAGCGCCGGCTCCGGCGTGGCCGCAAGGAGGGCTCCACACCCTTCTGAGCGGGGCGCCGCCGCGGCCCACGCACGCCGTCCCCGGGGGCGCGGTCAGCCGAGCGGGTAGCGGTCGCGGGGGAAGACCACGTCGTCGTAGGGCTCGTACGGCTCCACGGAGCGGTGGAACTCGGAGGCGAAGTCGTCGGCGAGCTCGGCGATCGTGCCGCGGCCCTCGATCCGGGCCAGCCAGGACGGCGGGAGGCGGAGGTCGCCATGGTGGGCGCCGAGGAGATTTCCGCAGATCGAGCCCGTCGAATCGCTGTCGCCCGAGTGGTTGACGGAGAGCAGCAGGGCCGCCTGGACGGGGGTGCGCCGGGGCGCCGGATCGTAGCTGATCTCGCCGCCGGGGCCGTAGTGGGCCCGCTGGGCGGGGGTATGGGCCAGGGCGCTGTAGACCGCGATGGCCAGCGCCTCCTCGGCGACCCAGCCGCCGCCGAGCCACTCGGCCTTCTCGGGGGTCGGATCGCCCTCGGCCGCCAGATCGACCGCCTTGCGGAGGGCGGCGGAGGTCTCCTCATGGCGGGGGTAGCGGGCCAGCAGCTCCAGGGCGCGCAGGGTCGCCCCTTCGAGGGACTCGCCGTCGAGCAGGCACGCGATCATGGCGGCCAGGGCACCGGCCGCGTAGTAGCCCGTGGGATGGCCATGGGTGATCTGGGCGCAGCGGGCGGCGAGTTCGAAGCAGTCGCGCGGGTCCAGCCCGGTGAGGCCGAACGGCGCCGAGCGCATCACGGTGCCGCAGCCCTTGGAGCCGGGGTTCACCGGGCCGGGCGTGCCGTCGAGAGGGGCCCGCGGGGCGGGGACATGCTTCTCGGTGAGGCCGGAGAGACAGGCGTTGCCGGGCGCGCGGCGGGCGTACAGCCAGGGCTGGGTGCGCAGCCAGCCGGTGCGGACCAGGTCCCCGGTGCCCTGGGCGGGCGGCGGGGCGGGGTGGTTCTGGGTGTCCAGCCAGCGCAGATAGGCATGGCGGACGGCGGCGGTCTCGGACCCTTCGACGCCCTCCGACGAGGATTTGGCGTGCGCCCGTATCAGCCCCTCCGCCGTGAAGAGCGTCATCTGGGTGTCATCGGTGACCAGGCCCGCGACCCCGCCGCCGTCCGGGACGAGGGTGGTGACGCCCTCGCCGCCATGGGTCTCTCGGATCGCGCCCAGGGAGAGGAACTCGATCGGATTGCCGAGGGCGTCGCCGATCGCCCCGCCCAGCAGGCAGCCGCGGATCCGGGCCCGCTTGGCGACCGTTTCGTCCCATGACTGGCGGATCACTGGCAGCTCCTCATCGTCCTGGTCCCGCGCCGTCCCGTGCGGATGCTCACGACATGATCTCAGGTGTCGGGGAGCGCCCCTCGGCGGTAGATTCGAGGGGGCGGAAACGGGAGAAAGCGGTCGAAAACGGGAGATGCACTGTTATGCCGACGCGGCTGATCCGAACGGGTGATGAACCCCTGCACGCGCGCAGCCCACTGCGGATGCGGCTGGGGCTGGCCACGTGGGGACTGCTCTGGACGCTCGGCGGCGCGGTGGCCTTCGCGGTCGTGGGACGGCCGGGATGGGCGGCCGCGTGTGGAGCGCTCGCCGTCGTCACGCTGATCGACCTGGTCCTGGTCATCCGGCACATCCGGCAGGGACCGCACTACCAGCCCGGCCGGGATGTGCCACCGTACGCACCCGTCGCCGAGCGCGGACGGAACCGCGGGCGGCGCCGGACACCATAAGGGCGCGGGCACCATGGGGCGCGGGCACCATGGGGCGCGGGCGCCAGAGGACGCGGGCACTTATAGGGCGCGGACACCCTGTGGGGTCCGGACGCCGTAAGGCGCGGACGCATCGCGGCGTCCGCGCCTCGCCCATCCGTCCCTTCAGCCCATCCGTCCCCTCAGCCCTTGTCGCCGAACCGGGCCGCCTCGACGAAGTCCGGCCGCGGGTCGAGCGCCGCGGCCAGACGGAAGTGGCGGGTGGCCTCGGCCGGGCGGTTGGCCCGCTCCAGGGTGCGGGCCAGGGCGAAGTGGGCGAAGGCGTTGTCCGGCTCCCGCTCCAGGACGAGCTGGAACTCCAGCTCCGCCGCGCGCAACTGCGCCGCGAGGAAGAACGCGCGGGCCCGGAGCAGCCGGGCCGCCGTGTTCTCCGGATGGGCGCTGATGACCGAGTCGAGCAGCTTCACGGCGCCCCGCGGGTCTCGGGCGGCGAGCAGCTGCTCCGCGGCGCGGTAGTCGATGACATGAGTCTCGGGCGTGGGCTCGGGCACAGCCGTTTCCTTCCCCGGGTACGTGCTCGGTGATGAGGCGGTGGATCGGGTGAGGGGATGGGATGAACCGTCACGGATGATCGTTCGCTACCGGGGCACAACAATCGCCCCCCACGCCGCATTCCCCGCCACGGGCCCCCGCACGCTCCGCGCGGCGCCCCGGCTCGGCCCCGCCATGCTTGGCGCGCAACGCGCGCCGGTCAGCTCCGCCAGGCTCCGCGCCGCACCCGTACGGTCCGGGAAAGATCCACGGCGCGCCCGTACGCTCCGGGAAGGCTCCATGCCGCGTCCCGGCCGGTCCCGGAAAGCTCAGCCCTCCGCGTCGGCCGCCCGTCGCACCAGATCCGCCCAGACCTTTCCGACCTGGGGCTCCAGCGCCTCGATC
The DNA here is from genome assembly GCF_040653035.1 of Streptomyces malaysiensis subsp. malaysiensis. Taxonomy (NCBI): domain Bacteria; kingdom Bacillati; phylum Actinomycetota; class Actinomycetes; order Kitasatosporales; family Streptomycetaceae; genus Streptomyces; species Streptomyces malaysiensis. The sequence goes on along the minus strand of NZ_JBEZNG010000008.1, from coordinate 273,657 downwards.
GGGCCATTGTTGTCGATCACGACATCGGCGATGGCCAGCCGTTCCGCGCGGGTCGCCTGCGCCGCCATACGGGCCCGCGCCTCGTCCTCGGCCATACCGCGCAGCCGTACCAGCCGGTCGAGCTGGGTCTCGGGGGTGGCGTCCACGACCATGACCAGGTCATAGAGCGGGGCCAGGTTGTTCTCGGCCAGGAGCGGGACGTCATGGACGACGACGGCGTCGGGGGCGGCCGCCGACTGGAGTTCGGCGGAGCGGTCCCGGACCAGGGGATGGACGATCGCGTTCAGCGCGCTCAGCCGCTCCGGGTCGTTGAAGACGATCGCGCCGAGCCTCGGCCGGTCCAGCCGGCCCTCGCCGGTCAGCACCTCGGGGCCGAACTCGGCGACGACGGCGGCCAGCCCCGGCGTGCCCGGTTCGACCACCTCGCGAGCGATCCGATCGGAGTCGATCAGCACCGCTCCCAGGGAGGTCAGGATCCGTGAGACCTCGCTCTTGCCCGCGCCGATTCCGCCAGTGAGCCCCAGGTTCAGCATGGGGCCCACGCTATACGGCGTGTCGGCGGGGTCATCGCTCAGGCTCCGCCCTCGCCCTCCCGCTCGGCGAGGAACCTTTCGAACTCCGCCCCCAGTTCATCCGCCGAGGGCAGTTCGGCCGACTCCGCCACGAGATTGCCGCGGCTCTCGGCCCCGGCCACCGCGTCGTACTGGTGCTCAAGGCCCCGTACGAGCGCGACCAGCTCCTCGTCGCCCTCCGAGATCTGCCGCTCGATCTCCTCCTGTGTCCTGAGGGCCTCGTTGCGCAGGACGTGTGTCGGCCCCGGCAGGACCAGACCGGTGGCCGCGGTGATGGCCTCCAGCGCGGTGAGCGCCGCGTCCGGATAGGCCGACCGGGCCAGATAGTGCGGCACATGCGTGGCGATGCCGAGCACATCGCGGCCCGCCTCGGCGAGCCGGTACTCGATCAGGGACTCCGCGCTGCCGGGCACTTGGGCCTCGTCGAAGTAGCCGCGGTGACCCGGCGTCAGGTCGGTGCGGTTGCCGTGCGGGGTGATGCCGACCGGCCGGGTGTGCGGCACGCCCATCGGGATGCCGTGGAAGTTCACCGCGAGCCGTACGCCCAGCCGCTCGACGATCTGGCTCACGGCCGCCGCGAACCGCTCCCACTCCACATCCGGCTCCGGCCCGGCGAGCAGCAGGAACGGGGCCGCGGTCGCGTCGCGCACCAGATACAGCTCGATCTTCGGGGTCTCGTACGCCGTCCACCGGTCGCGCTGGAAGGTGAGCAGGGGGCGGCGGGCCCGGTAGTCGACCAGCCGGTCATGGTCGAAGCGGGCGACGACCTTGCGTGGCAGGCCGTCGAGCAGCCGCTCGACGATCTGGTCCCCGGTCTCGCCGGCATCGATATAGCCGTCGAAGTGGTACAGCAGCACCAGCCCGGCCGAGTCCCGCGAGGCTATCGCGTCGACCTCCGCCAGCCCGCTCGGTTCCCATGTGTACAACTCCTGCGGATCATGCACTGTGACCGCTCCTCCTTGTGTTCGCACCGAATAACACCGAATGGAGGCGGGGTCATTCCCCGAGCGGGATCTTGGCCGGCTCCGTGGCCGTGAAACGCGTTCCGGAGGGGCCCACTTGGGCGAACGGCACACGGCCCGATCTCGACGTCGGCGCACTTCGCGGGGTTGACGCGCATATGGGGCGCGCCTATCTTCGCGAGCCGTCAGCGGTTCATCATGTCATCCGGCGTTCACTGACCAGAATCCAGCGTTTCACCTCTGGCCACGGCACAGGAAGGCAGCCCCCTATGCACTCCCCCGGCCGCACCCCCACCCGCTTACGGATCCTCGTCACCGCCACCGCCGCCGGGCTGATCGCCGCCGGTGGCCTGATCGCGGCGGGCACGACCGGACGGGACGCCCCCGCCACCGCCGCCCCCGCCCCGATCCCCGTGCACGACGCGGACGGGCTCAGGGAGGCCCTCGCCGGGGCCCGGCCCGGCGATACGATCCGGCTCGCCGATGGCGAGTACCGGGGCAGCTTCGAGATCAGCGCCTCCGGCACCTCCGGCTCGCGGATCACCCTCACCGGCTCGTCGAGGGCGGTCCTCACCGCCAGCGGCGGCTATGGGCTGCGTCTGAACGGCGCCTCCTACTGGACCGTGAGGGGGATCACGGTCCGCGGCGGCAAGGAGGGCATCAGGATCGACGGTGCCCGGAACGTGACCGTGGACTCCGTTTCGGTCAGCGTACGGCGACCCGGGCATGCGTAAGGCCCGCTCCCCAAGGGGAGCGGGCCTTACCGGCTCAGCCGATGCCCGCTAGCGGCGGGTGGTCAGCTGATCAGCTCTGGCCACCGGCCAGCTTCTCGCGAAGCGCGGCCAGCGCCTCGTCCGAGGCCAGGGCGCCGGAGTTGTCGGCCGACTCCGAGGAGTACGAACCGCCACCGGCCGCCTGCCCGCCGGGCGCCGGAGCGGCGCTGCCCGCCTCGGCAGCGGCCTGCTCGTCGGCCTCGCGGGACTTGATGACCTGCGCCTGGTGCTGCTCGAAGCGCTGCTGCGCCTCGGCGTACTGGGTCTCCCACGCCTCCCGCTGGGTCTCGAAGCCCTCGAGCCAGTCGTTGGTCTCAGGGTCGAAGCCCTCGGGGTAGATGTAGTTGCCCTGGTCGTCGTAGGACGCGGCCATGCCGTACAGGGTCGGGTCGAACTCGACCACGGACGGGTCGGCACCGAACGCCTCGTTGGCCTGCTTCAGCGAGAGGCTGATGCGGCGGCGCTCGAGGTCGATGTCGATGACCTTGACGAAGATCTCGTCGTTGACCTGGACGACCTGCTCCGGGATCTCCACGTGGCGCTCGGCCAGCTCGGAGATGTGGACCAGACCCTCGATGCCCTCGTCCACGCGGACGAACGCACCGAACGGAACGAGCTTGGTGACCTTACCCGGGACGACCTGACCGATCTGGTGGGTCCGGGCGAACTGCTGCCACGGGTCCTCCTGGGTCGCCTTGAGCGACAGGGAGACGCGCTCGCGGTCCATGTCGACGTCCAGGACCTCGACCGTGACCTCCTGGCCGACCTCGACAACCTCGGACGGGTGGTCGATGTGCTTCCAGGACAGCTCCGAGACGTGGACGAGACCGTCGACGCCGCCCAGGTCCACGAACGCACCGAAGTTGACGATCGAGGAGACGACGCCGGAGCGCACCTGGCCCTTCTGGAGGGTGGTGAGGAAGGTCTGGCGGACCTCGCTCTGGGTCTGCTCCAGCCAGGCGCGGCGGGACAGGACCACGTTGTTGCGGTTCTTGTCGAGCTCGATGATCTTCGCCTCGAGCTCCTTGCCCACGTAGGGCTGGAGGTCGCGGACGCGGCGCATCTCGACCAGGGAAGCCGGAAGGAAGCCACGGAGGCCGATGTCGAGGATGAGACCACCCTTGACGACCTCGATGACGGTACCGGTGACGATCCCGTCTTCTTCCTTGATCTTCTCGATGGTGCCCCAAGCGCGCTCGTACTGGGCGCGCTTCTTCGAGAGGATCAGTCGGCCTTCTTTGTCCTCCTTCTGGAGAACGAGGGCCTCGATCTCGTCGCCGACCGCCACGACCTCATTCGGGTCGACGTCGTGCTTGATCGACAGTTCCCGTGAGGGGATGACGCCTTCGGTCTTGTAACCAATGTCGAGCAGGACCTCGTCCCGGTCGACCTTCACGATGACGCCGTCGACGATGTCGCCGTCGTTGAAGTACTTGATCGTCTCGTCGATCGCGGCGAGGAAGGCTTCCTCGGAACCGATGTCGTTGACCGCCACCTGCGGGGTGGTGCGGGTTGCCTCGGTGCTGCTCGTCATGTGGAAAAGGGCTCCGGTACGGACATGAAGTCGTAGGTACTGCTACGCCGGGAGCCCTTATCGCACTGCCGAAGCCGGACAGCCTTGGAGGCACCGAATCTTTCCGATTTCGAGGGATCGAAAAGCCCAAGCACCTCGACAACCGAGGGGACATACAACAGATGCGAGTGCGGCCTGCTCCGTCCGAGGCGCACAGGCCCGCAGCGCAACTTGTAGCATACGGGGGCAGCCGGGCATGGTCAATGCACGAAGAGCACACGCGGGGATTAACTCCCCTAACCCGGCAAATTGCATGGTCCGTACTGCGACGCGGCTCTCACCGCGCCCCGCAGCCACAGGTCGATACAGAGAGTACGACGACGCGCGCGATGGTCCAAGAACACGAGCCCGGCACCCCCGGCGAGGACACCGAGCCGACGGCCACCCGCCGGACAGCCGACGAGGCGGAGAGCAGCCGGGCCAGCCGGGGATGGTGGGACCGCAACGCGGACGAGTACCAGGAGGAGCACGGCGCCTTCCTGGGCGACGACCGGTTCATATGGGGCCCGGAAGGGCTGGACGAGGCGGAGGCCGGGCTGCTGGGCCCGGTGGAGGCGCTCAAGGGGCGCGATGTGCTGGAGGTGGGCGCGGGCGCCGCGCAGTGCGCCCGCTGGCTGGCCGCCCAGGGGGCGCGGCCGGTGGCGCTGGACCTCTCCCACCGGCAGTTGCGGCACGCGCGGCGGATCGACGCGGCGGCGGCCGCGGCCTTGGCCGCCGCCGGGGCCGGGGCCTCGGGGGCCTCAGGGACCTCGTGGGCTGCCGAGGTGGCCAGCTCCCGGGCCTCGGGGGCCGGCGACGCGGCCGGGGTCGCGCTGGTGCAGGCCGACGCCACGGCCCTGCCCTTCCGGGACGGCTCGTTCGACCTCGCGTGTTCGGCGTACGGGGCGGTGCCGTTCGTGGCCGAGCCCGTACAGGTGATGCGTGAGGTGCGCCGGGTGCTGCGGCCGGGCGGGCGATGGGTCTTCTCGGTGACGCATCCGATCCGCTGGGCCTTCCCCGACGAACCCGGGCCCGAGGGGCTGTCCATCTCCGCCTCCTACTTCGACCGCACGCCCTATGTGGAGCAGGACGAGTCGGGCCGGGCCGTCTATGTGGAGCACCACCGGACGCTGGGCGACCGGGTGCGGGACGTGGTGGCCGGGGGCTTCCGACTGGTCGACCTGGTCGAACCGGAATGGCCCGCGTGGAACCACCAGGAGTGGGGCGGCTGGTCCCCCCTGCGGGGGAACCTCATCCCGGGCACGGCGATCTTCGTATGCGAACGGGACTGAACGGACGAGCGGACGAGCGGGCCAGCGGCACTGCGGGACCGCGGGACTGCCGGACTGCGGGACTGCCGAACCACGGGACCGCCGGACTGCGGGACTGCGGGACTGCCGGACTGCCGGACCGCCGGACCGCCGGACTGCCGGACTGCCGGACTGCCGGACCACGAGACTGCCGGACTGCCGAACCACGGGACGCGGGCCGTGCGGGACTGCCGGACCACGGGACTGAACGGAACCGAGACGGAGGCGTTGACCATTTCCACGGACCCGCGCGCCGAGGCCCTCGACCGCCTTCCGGTACGCGAAGCCGTGCCGGAGTTGCTGCGCGCGCTCGACGACCGTGGGGTGGCCGTGCTGTGCGCGCCCCCGGGGACCGGTAAGACGACACTGGTGCCGCTGGTGCTGGCCGGGCTGGTGGGCGGCGGCCCGGTGCGGCGGGTGCTGGTCGCCGAGCCGCGGCGGATCGCGGCACGGGCCGCCGCGCGCCGGATGGCATGGCTGCTGGGCGAGCGGCCGGGCGGGAAGGTCGGCTTCACCGTGCGCGGGGAGCGCCAGGCGGGCCGCGGGACCGTGGTCGAGGTGGTCACCACCGGAGTGCTGTTGCAGCGGCTGCAACGCGATCAGGAACTGGCCGGCGTCGATGTGGTCGTTCTCGACGAATGCCATGAGCGCCATCTGGACGCGGACACGGCCGCCGCCTTCCTGCTGGACGTCCGCGCTACCCTGCGCCCCGATCTGCGGCTCATCGCCGCCTCGGCGACTACGGACGCGGAGGGCTGGGCACGACTGCTCGGCGACGGCGGGACGGACGGCGGGGGCGTCGAGGACGGCGGGGTGAACGGCGGGGGCAGCGAGGACAGCGGGGCGGACGGCGGGGGCGGCGGGGCGGACGGCAGCGGTTCCGACCGCAGGGACGGCCGCCCCGGGAAGCCCGCGCCGGTCGTCTCGGCGCCGGGTGTGTCCCATCCGGTGGAGGTGGTGTGGGCGCCGCCCGAGCGCCCCGTAAGGCCGCCGCACGGGATGCGGGTGGACCCGGCCCTCCTCGACCATGTCGCGGCCGTCGTACGGCGGGCGCTGCGCGAGCGGGAGGGCGATGTGCTGTGCTTCCTGCCGGGCGTCGGGGAGATCGCCCGGGTGGCCGGGAAGCTGGGCGGGCTCGACGGGGCGGAGGTCCTACAGGTGCACGGGCGGGCGCCCGCCGCCGTCCAGGAGGCGGTGCTCTCGGGCACGGACGGCGGACGGCGGCGGGTGGTGCTGGCCACCTCGGTCGCCGAGTCGAGCCTGACCGTGCCGGGCGTGCGGATCGTCGTGGACTGCGGGCTGGCCCGTGAGCCCCGGATGGACCACGCACGCGGGCTGAGCGCGCTGACGACCGTAAGGGCGTCACGGGCCGCCGCGCGGCAGCGCGCGGGCCGTGCGGGGCGCGAGGCACCCGGGGTGGTCTACCGCTGCTGGCCGGAGGCGGAGGACGCCCGGCTGCCGCGTTTCCCGTCCCCGGAGATCGCCGGTGCGGACCTTACGGCCTTCGCGCTCCAGACGGCGTGCTGGGGTGATCCGGACGCCTCGGGACTGGCCCTGCTCGATCCGCCGCCCGCCGGGGCGATGACAGCCGCACGCGAGACGCTGACCGCGATCGGCGCCGTGGACACCGCCGGACGGGCCACCGAACGCGGCACCCGGATGGCCCGCCTCGGCCTCCACCCCCGCCTCGCGCGGGCGCTCATCGACGGCGCGAAGGAGGTTGGCGCACGCCGAGCGGCCGAGGTGGTGGCCCTGCTGAGCGAGGAGCCCCCGCGAGAGTACGGCGACGACCTGGCCGCCGCCTGGCGCACCGCCCGCCACGGCGGAGACCCCTACGCCACCCGCTGGCGCCAAGAGGCCCGCCGACTCGAACACGCCCTGACCCCCGAGACAAGCGCCCGGCGGGGCACCGCCCGGGGCGGAGACGGCCCACGCGGCGGCGACAACGGTCCGGCACGCGGCGGCGGTCCGCACGGCGGCGACAGCCTTCCGGCACGCGGCAGTGGCGGTCCGCACGGCGACGATGCCGTGGCCGGGCTGATGGCCGCGTTGGCGTTTCCGGAGCGGGTGGCCCGGCGGCGCGGCGAGCGGGCGTATCTCATGGCCGCCGGGACCGGCGCGGAGTTGGCCGACGGCTCGCGGCTGGGCGGTGCGCCATGGCTTGCGGTGGCCGTCGCGGACCGGCCGGTGGCCGCCGCGTCGGCGCGGGTGCGACTCGCGGCGGTGACCGACGAGGGCACCGCCCGGGCGGCGGCCGCGGCACTGGCCTCGGAGGGTGAGGAGGTGCGTTGGGCCGACGGGGACGTCCTGGCGCGCCGGGTGGCCCGGCTCGGCGCGATCGAGCTGGTCTCCCGGCCGCTGGCCGACCCCGATCCGAAGCAGGTGCGGCGGGCGCTGCTGGAGGGGCTGCGCCGCGAGGGGACGGGGCTGCTGCGCTGGTCGGCGCAGGCCACGGCGGTCCGGCAGCGGATGGCGTTTCTCCACCGGGAGCTGGGCGGGGCCTGGCCGGACGTCTCGGACGCGGCGCTGCTGGACCGCGCGGACGAGTGGCTCGGGTCGGAGCTGGCGCGGGCCCGCGGGCGGGCCGATCTGGGACGGGTGGACGCGGGGCAGGCACTGGCCCGGCTGCTGCCGTGGGCCACGGGCGAGGCCGCGCGGTTCGAGGAACTGGCGCCGGAACGGATCGAGGTGCCGAGCGGTTCGCGGGTGCGGCTGGACTACGGCGCGGACCGGCCCGTGCTGGCGGTGAAGCTCCAAGAGCTGTTCGGCTGGCAGGAGGCGCCCCGGATCGCGGGCGGGCGGGTGCCGCTGCTGGTGCATCTGCTGTCCCCAGCGGGCCGTCCGGCCGCGGTCACCGCCGATCTGGCGTCGTTCTGGAAGGACGGCTACCGCTCGGTGCGGGCCGAACTGCGCGGCCGCTATCCCAAGCATCCATGGCCGGAGGACCCAACGACGGCCGAGCCGACCCGGCGGACCAACACCCGCCGCGGCCGCTAAGCGCTCCGCTGGAGGTGCCCCGACCTGCCGTCGATCGTCTGCGGCACCGTCGTGGTCGGTCGCGCCCACGCGACGGAGCCGCACGCCAACGCAGCCCCGCGCCCCTTCGGGACGCCTCACCTTTCGAAACCGCGGCGACTTCCGCAAACCGCTCGGGCCGCTCGGCGGGCCACACCGCGCAGTGGGACGCCCCTAGCAGTGAAACTCGTCGCTCAGTCGGGCACGCCGTGCAGTGGGACGCGTGACGCAGTGGCACGCGCCGCTCAGCGAGCCGCGACGCGTAGTCGCCCACACCGCCCAGTGGACCGGGACACTCAGTGAGCCACGCCGCTCAGCGGGATGCGTGACGCACTGAGACACGCCATTCGGTCGGCCACGACGCGTAGTCGGACACGACGCTCAGCGGGCCACACGGCGCGGTGAACCACGACGCCCGGTCAGCCACGCCGCTCAGTCGGCCACGACGCTCATCGGGATGCGTGACGCACTGAGACGCGCCATTCGGTCGGCCACGACACACAGTGAACCACGCCACCCAGTCGGCCACGACGCGTAGTCAGCCACGACGCCCGGTCAGCCAGACGTTCAGTCGGGCGCGACGCCCATTGGCCACACCGCGCGGTGAACCACGACGCTCAGCCAACACCGCCCAGCGGGCCACGCCACCCAGCCAGACAGCCACACCACCCAGTCGGCCGCACCGCCCAGCGGAACCCGTACCGCAGCAGGCCACACCGCTCAGTCGGCCACGCCATTCGGTCGGCCACGCCATCCAGCGGAACCCGTACCGCAGCAGGCCACACCGCTCAGTCGGCCGCAAGACGGCAACCCGTCGCATGGCGACCAATCCGTCACATGGCGGCCAATCGGCCGCAAGGCGGCCAATCGGTTCTGCCGTGGGTCAGTCGGCCCAGGCGCGTAGTCGGCGGGCGGTCTCGCCCAGGCGGAAGCCGGTGATCTCGCGTATGTCGCGGATCAGTTTGACCATGGCGCCCGGTGGGGGCGTGATCGGCTCTCCGGACTCCTCTATGTACATCTGCGCGCAGGCCGCGCCAATCGTGGCGTTGTAGTCGGAGAACGGCTCGAGGATCAGTGAGGTGTGCAGAAAGGTCGCGGCGCGGGCGGCGGCCTCCTCGTAATAGGGCTCGCCCGCGAAGCGTTCATAGCGGTGGCGTTCGGTCATGCAGTGCAGGGCACCCCAGTCGCGGACCGGGGTGTTCACCGGGGAGACCTCGACCTGGACGTTCAGCACCCAGCCGGCATCGACGTACAGGATCACCGCATGCCGTGCGGGAACTCCCGCTCGAACTCAGCCTTGTACTCCAGGGCGAACTTCACGGCGCCCTCGACGAAGCGCTGCTTCTGACGCCGCCGCACCACGTCCTCGGTCAGTATGTCGTGCGCCAGCCGCTTGATCGCGACGCCCTTCTCCCTCGCCTCGGCACGCAGCTCGGCCAGCTCCTGCTCGGTGAACTCAATCGTGATGCCAGGCATGGGCGGAATGGTAGCCACGCCCTCACGCTGATCACTACCGGCTTGACCACCACGAGCGAATCGTGGGACGGAGGTTGACGCGACGGCGGTGCCGCTCAGCACTCCAGTCTCAGGGCGAACTGCTCCCCCGTCGGGAACGGCTCGTCCGACGGCTGCGGTCCGACCCATATGAGCGCCTGCTCAAAGGTCATATACGAGCCGTTGTCGACACACTGGCCGACCACCACCGCATTGCCGCCGCAGCGCCATGCCGCGTAGTTCCACGGGTGGTCGCCCTTCTCGTCCGGCACCACGGTCTCCGGCTCGCCCAGGCGCTCGCCGAAGGCGTCCACCGCGGCGCGCCACCGGCCGTCGAAGGCGGAGCGGCCGGCCTCGCGGTCGAAGATCCAGCCGGGCTCGCCGGAGTAGTACCCGGCGAGCCAGTCGACATTGCCGCTGAGCCCGTCGGCCTGCAACTCCGCGTCGAAGTCGTCCGGTTCGTAGAAGTAACAGAACGGGATCATGCATTCGGTGTCCGCGTCGCCTGGCCCGCCGAACCACTCCGGGAGGACGTGGTGCCCGGTGGTGGTGGCGTAGGAGGACAAGCGGGAGCCGTCGGGCACCCAGCCGAAGCGCTCGGCGGCGGCCGCCGTGGCGCCCGAGGTCCATTCCAGGCGCGCCAATTCGACGATGTGGCCGACGAGTTCGGGACCGGGGACGCAGCTGTTCACTGGCATGGTCATACGCTACGGCCCGCCACTGACAACGCGGTCGGCAGCGCGGGGGCCGACGGCGGGCGCGCCGCGCGGCCGCGGGCCTCCAGCAGCAGCGCGAGGGCGAGCAGGCCCATCCCGAGGATCAGGAACCCCCACGGCAGATAGGCGGTGAGCAGCAGGACCAGCTGGCGCTGGGACTTCACCAGGTCCACCGTGTGCCGGATGTAGTCCTCGCGCATCTTCACATGGCCGGCGAAGACGGTCACCCGGTCGCGGTCGCCCAGCAGCGTGCCGCCGCGCAGCTCCTCCTTGTGGATCTCCTGCCCGTTGACCGGGGCGCCCGTGGTGGGCTCGACCCAGAACATCCGCTTGGTGCTGTACCAGCGGGTGGTGCCGGCCTTGCGGACGGTCTCGGGGGTGATGCCCTCGACCGGCATGGTCTTCGGCAGCTTCACCTTCGTCCAGGGGATCGTCTGCTCGAAGTAGTAGACCTCCAGGCCGCGGAAGTTCTGGGTGCCCTTGTAGTGGATGGGGGCGGAGGTGCGGGTCTGGGCGTCGAAGTAGCGGTAGTCGCGCTTCTCGGTGAGGAACGGCCATTTGTACTCGATGCCGTCGCGGCGCACCGCGTCCCCGTCGACATGTTCCCCGCCCGCGTGCACCGGGTCCTGCGAGTGCGCGTCGAAGACATAGCGCTCGGGGATCTTGGAGACCATCTTGCCGTCGGGCCCGGCCACATAGGACAGGGCGTCCCAGACGACGACATCGCGCCCGGTCTCCTTCCCGACCTTCTCGGCGGCGGACACATTGCCGCGCAGGGTCTGCACGATGCTGACCTTGGGGACGGTGCGGGGCTTCATGGTGCCGTAGTCGATCAGGGTGGCCGGACCGGCCTCCAGGACCGCCGTCTGGTACTCGCTGGGCGGGATCTTGGCCAGCCGGGGATAGGCGTACCAGCGCAGCAGCGGCGCGAGGGCGGCGAAGAAGACGGCGAAGGCCAGCAGCACCAGGCTTGCTCTGCGGCGCATGGCGGATGTCCCTCCCTCAGGGGTGCTTGGGGACGGTGGTGAGCAGGGGTTCCGGGGAGGTCTCACCGGCGGGGGCGCCGATGGCCGTCACCGTGAGGACGATGGCGAGGGCGGCGGCGAGTCCGATCGCTGCGGCGGCGAGGGCGCGCATACGGGCCTCCTCGTGGTCCGGTACGAGGCGCTGTCTGACGCTTCGTCAGGGATGGGGCACCGTAGCAACGGGGGCCGCAGATGAGAACACGAAGGCGTGAAAGCGCCGCACCGCCCCTGAACCCGGTGGGCTCAGGGGCGGTGCGGCGAACCGCGGGATCCGCGGCGGTGTTCGGTTACGAGGCGGCCGGCTGGGTGACGGTCAGCTCGATGTCCAGGACGGCGCCGCCCTCGGCGGTGAGGCGGAGCAGGAAGGTGCCCGCGTGGTCATCGGTGAGGATCTTCGGCAGCGTGAACTGCCCGAGGGCGTTGGTCTTCAGGGCGGTCAGGGTGCGCACCGGCTTGCCCTTGTCGTCCAGGAAGTAGGGCCCCTTGTCGTTGAGCTCGGGGTCCTTCGCCGTGGTGATCATGGTGGCGGTCATCGGCACACCCTCGGTGGCCTTGCCCTTGTTGGTGGCCGTGACGGTGAGCGGATCGGCGAAGGAGCCACCGGTCTCGGCCGTGAGCTTCTTGTCGTCGAGCCGGGCCAGCGCGTCGGCCTTCGGCACGGGACGGGCCTTGACGGTCGCGGTGAACTCGACCGGGGCCGCCTCCCGCCCCACGGCGGTGGCGCGCACGGTGAAGGCGCCGGTCTTCTCGCCCGCGAGCAGCTTCGGCGCGGTGGCGGTGCCGTCCAGGCCGGTCAGCACGGTGGCGGACTTGACGAGGCCGAGGAAGCGCGTGTCGGTCTCGCCGAGGATCTCGTACCGCACCCGCGCACCGGCGACCGGCTTGCCCGCGGTGTCCACGGCCTTGACGCGCGGCGACTGGGCGAAGCCGGTGCCCGCGGTGGTGGACAGCTCCTTCGCGCCGACGGTGGTGAGCTTGCTGGTGCCGCTCGGGGTGGACGGCGGAGTGGTGGGGGGCTTCGGGGTCGGGGTGGGGGTCGGAGTCGGGGAGCCGTCGTCCCCGGCCGGCGGGGTCGGGGTGGAGTTGTCGGGCTCGGGGTCGGGCTTGGGCAGGGTGTGGGCGTCCTGCTCCTCGCCCCTCCCGGTGTCCTTGCCGCCGTCCTTCCCCGGGTTCTTCCCCGAGTCCTTGCCCTTGTCGCGCGAGCCCGAGCCGCCCGAGCCGTCTCCCGAGGGCAGCACACCGGTGCCGTCGGGGACCTCATGGATGCCGCGCTTGTAGTACTCGAACCACGACAGGACGGTGTTCAGATACTCCTGCGAGTGGTTGTAGCCGAGGATCGCGCGGTCCAGATCGGCCTTGACCGACAGATCGCGGCCGTCCGCGCAGAGGTAGCTGCCCGCGGCGAGGGCGGCGTCATAGATGTTGTTGGGGTCCCTCTCGCCGTCACCATTGCCGTCCCGCCCCCAGCTGGCCCAGGTGGACGGGATGAACTGCATGGGGCCGACCGCCCGGTCGTGCGTGCTGTCGCCGTCGTAGGCACCGCCGTCGGTGTCCTTGATCAGGGCGAAGCCGTCGCCGTTGAGGACCGGGCCGAGGATGGGCGAGACGGTCGTGCCGTCGGCGTCCACATTGCCGCCGCCGGCCTGGCCGGACTCGACCTTGCCGATCGCGGCGAGCAGCTCCCAGGGCAGATTGCAGCCGGGGTTGGAATCCTTGAGGGCCGCTTCCGCCTTCTTGTAGGCGGCGAGGACGCTCGCGGGTATGCCCGCCTCGGGCTTGGTGTTGCTCCCCCCGGGGAGCCCGGGCAGATCGATCGAGGAGCCCGGCTTGTCGGGGGTGACCAGGGGCGGCAGATCGGTGTGATACGACGAGCCACCGTCTATGGGGGTGTCCTCCGGCGCCGGTGCCTCCTCCGCCCGCTGCTCCCGGTTCCGGTCGCCATGGTCGGTATTGGCGAATCCGGGCGCCTGGGACGCGGTGAGGGCGGCCATCGCGGCCGCCGCCACCGCCGTCGTGGCCGCCCCCTTGCGCAGTCGTCGGCCGATAAGCGGTGCCATCCGTGTGTCCCTCCCGTCGAACACGGCGCGCTCCCCCGGCGCGTCAACTCTGGTGACACTACGACAACTTATGGCGCGGAGCTACCGGTGCAAACACCGCATCGGGTGATCCCTCAGTGAGCCGCGGACTCCCAGTCGGCACCGGATCCTACCGATACGTCCAGCGGAGCGCTGAGTTGGAAGGCCCCCGTCATCTCCCGGCGCACCAGCTCCTCGACCCGCTCCCGCTCACCGGGCGCGATCTCCAGCACGATTTCGTCGTGGACCTGCAACAGCATCCGGGACGAGAGTTTCTCCCTCGTCAACGCCGCGTCCACCTTGAGCATCGCGATCTTCACGATATCGGCGGCGGTGCCCTGGATCGGGGCGTTGAGCGCCATCCGCTCGGCCATCTCACGGCGCTGGCGGTTGTCGCTGGTGAGGTCCGGCAGATAGCGGCGGCGGCCGAGCATGGTCTCCGTATAGCCGGTGGCGCGCGCCTCCTCGACGACCCGCTGGAGATAGTCGCGCACCCCGCCGAACCGCTCGAAGAAGTTATCCATCAGCTTGCGGGCCTCATCGGGGTTGATGCCCAGCTGCTGGGAGAGGCCGAACGCCGACAGGCCGTACGCCAGCCCGTAGGACATGGCCTTGATCTTGCGGCGCATCTCCGGGTCGACGGCCGACTTGTCGACGGCGAAGACCTGGGAGGCGACCGTGGTGTGCAGGTCCTCACCGGAGGTGAACGCCTCGATCAGGCCCTCGTCCTCGGAGAGATGGGCCATGACGCGCAGCTCGATCTGGCTGTAGTCGGCGGTCATCAGCGACTCGAAGCCCTCGCCGACGACGAAGCCGCGCCGGATCGCCCGGCCCTCGTCCGTGCGCACCGGGATGTTCTGGAGGTTGGGGTCGGTGGAGGAGAGCCGGCCGGTGGCCGCCACGGTCTGGTTGAAGGTGGTGTGGATGCGGCCGCCGGGGGCGACGGTCTTGATCAGACCCTCGACGGTGGAGCGCAGCCGCGCCTGCTCACGGTGGCGCAGCATGATCACCGGGAGTTCGTGGTCGGTCTGCGCGGCCAGCCAGGCCAGCGCGTCGGCGTCCGTGGTGTACCCGGTCTTGGTCTTCTTGGTCTTGGGCAGGCCCAGCTCGCCGAAGAGCACCTCCTGGAGCTGCTTGGGGGAGCCGAGGTTGAACTCATGGCCCACCGCGGCGTGGGCCTCCTTCACGGCGTGCTGCACGGCGGCCGCGAACTGCTGCTCCATGCGCTCCAGCCAGCCGCGGTCGGCGGCGATGCCCGACCGCTCCATCCGGGCCAGCAGCTCGGAGACGGGCAGCTCCATGTCGTGCAGCAGCCCGGCCGCGCCCACGTCCTTCAGCCGGCCGCCGAACGCCTCGCCCAGGTCGAGGATGGTCCGCGCCTTGATCATCAGGGCGTCCCGCTCGGCCTCCTCATCGACACCGAAGGCCAGCTGCCCGTCCGCGGCCGCCGCCGGGGAGAGCTCACGGCCCAGATACTCCACCGACAGGGCGTCCAGCTCGAAGGAGCGGCGGCCGGGCTTGACCAGATAGGCGGCGAGGGCGGTGTCCATGGTGACGCCCGCGACGGACCAGCCGTGCTCGGCGAAGACCCGCATGGTCCCCTTGGCGTTGTGCAGCACCTTGGGGCGGTCCGGGCCCGCGATCCACTCGGCGAACGCCCGCTCGTCGGCCTCGTCCAGCCCCGCGGGGTCGAAGCACACGGCCGGGCCTGAGCCGGTGGCCAGCGCGATCTCGCTGACGCTGCCACTGCCCAGCGCCCAGGTGTCGACGGTGGCCAGGCCCAGCGGGGTGTCCCGGTGGCTCTCCAGCCAGGGGGCGAGGTCGCCCGCGCCCAGCGCCACTGCCTCGACGGCGACACCCGGCTCGGCGGCCACGGGCTCGTCCGCCGCCGCGCCCGGGTCGACGGCCATGATCCGGTCACGGAAGTTCTGGTGGCGGAACTCCAGGGCGTCCAGGATCACCGAGAGCGCCTCGCGGTCGTACGGCGCGCGCTCGAGCCCCTCGGGGCCCGCGGTGAGCTCCACATCCCGCACCAGCTCGGTCAGCTGGCGGTTGAGCTTGACGGCCTCCAGGTGGTCGCGGAGCTTCTCGCCGACCTTCCCCTTGACCTCGTCGACCCGCTCCACCAGCTCCTTGAAGGAGCCGAACTGATTGATCCACTTCGCCGCGGTCTTCTCGCCGACGCCCGGGATACCGGGGAGGTTGTCCGACGGATCGCCGCGCAGGGCCGCGAAGTCGGGGTACTGGCTCGGGGTGAGGCCGTACTTCTCCTGCACCTTCTCGGGGGTGAACCGGGTCAGCTCGGAGACGCCCTTGGTGGGGTAGAGCACCGTGACATGCTCGGTGATCAGCTGGAAGGAATCCCGGTCGCCGGTGACGATCAGCACCTCGAAGCCCTGCTCCTCGGCCTGGGTGGCGAGGGTGGCGATCACGTCGTCGGCCTCGAAGCCGTCGATCGCGAAGCGCGTGATCTTCATGGCGTCGAGCAGCTCACCGATCAGCTCGACCTGGCCCTTGAACTCATCGGGGGACTTGGAGCGATTCGCCTTGTACTCCGTGAACTGCTCGGAGCGCCAGGTCTTGCGCGAGACGTCGAACGCCACGGCGAGGTGCGTGGGCCGCTCATCACGGAGCGTGTTCGCCAGCATCGAGGTGAAGCCGTAGATCGCGTTGGTGGTCTGACCGGTGGTCGTGCTGAAGTTCTCCGCCGGCAGCGCGAAGAATGCCCGGTATGCCAGGGAATGCCCGTCCAGCAGGAGCAGGCGGGGACGGTCCTCCCCCGTGCGGTCGGGCGCGGGCGCTGCGGTCTTCTTCGATGCTTTCTCTGCCACGCCCCCGATCCTGCCACGCCCCACCGACAATGCCGCCCGCCCCGGCCATCGGACCGGACAGCACGGGGCCGAGCCGGGCCGGACACAAGCCGAGCACAAGATCGGGCACGGCATCGGGCACAAGATCGGACAGGCCGTACACCGGCCCCGGCCACCGGCGGCGGACCGGGCCGCCGCTCAGGGTGTCGGTGGCCCGTGACAGGATCGGCCCCAGAGGTCCATCACAGGTCCCGCACCGTTCGAGCCCAAGGGGAGCGACATGGCAGCCAAGCCGCCCGCAGGCGATCCGATCCAGGACGCCCCCGAGGTCACACCCCCACAGCGTGCCGCCGCCGGGCTGCCGGCCGTGGGGCATTCGCTGCGCATGGCCCACCAGCAGATGGGTGTGCGCCGCACCGCGCTCACCCTGCTGCGCGTCAATCAGAAGGACGGCTTCGACTGCCCCGGCTGCGCCTGGCCCGAGCCGGACAAGCGCCACACGGCCGAGTTCTGTGAGAACGGCGCGAAGGCCGTCGCCGAGGAGGCCACCCTCCGCCGGGTCACCCCCGACTTCTTCGCCGCCCACCCGGTGGCCGACCTCGCCACCCGCAGTGGCTACTGGCTCGGTCAGCAGGGCCGGCTGACCCAGCCCATGTATCTGGCCGAGGGCGCCGAGCGGTACGAGCCGGTGTCCTGGGACCGGGCCTTCGACATCGTCGCCGACGAGCTGACCGCGCTCGACTCCCCCGACGAGGCGGTCTTCTACACCTCGGGCCGCACCAGCAACGAGGCGGCCTTCCTCTACCAGCTCTTCGTCCGCGAATTCGGCACCAACAACCTGCCCGACTGCTCCAACATGTGCCATGAGTCCTCCGGCTCGGCGCTCACCGAGACCCTCGGCGTCGGCAAGGGCAGCGTGCTGCTGGAGGACCTCTACAAGGCCGACCTGATCATCGTGGCCGGGCAGAACCCGGGCACCAACCACCCGCGCATGCTCTCCGCCCTGGAGAAGGCCAAGGCCGGCGGCGCGAAGATCATCTCCGTCAACCCGCTGCCCGAGGCCGGGCTGGAGCGGTTCAAGAACCCGCAGAACGCACGCGGCATCGCCGGCGGCGGCACTTCGCTCACCGATCTCTTCCTGCACATCCGGCTCGGCGGCGACCAGGCCCTCTTCCGCCTCCTCAACAAGCTCGTCCTGGAAGCGTCCGACAGCGCCTCCGGCGCGGGGGAAGGCGCCATCGACGAGGAGTTCATCCGGGAGCACACCCACGGCTTCGAGGAGTTCGCCGCCGCGGCCCGCGCCGCCGACTGGGACGAGACGCTGCGCGCCACCGGTCTCGACCGCGCCGACATCGACCGCGCGCTGGCCATGGTCCTCGCCTCGAAGCGCACCATCGTGTGCTGGGCGATGGGCCTGACCCAGCACAAGCACTCGGTGCCCACCATCCGTGAGGTCGTCAACTTCCTGCTGCTGCGCGGCAACATCGGCCGCCCCGGCGCCGGGGTCTGCCCGGTGCGCGGCCACAGCAATGTCCAGGGCGACCGCACCATGGGCATCTTCGAGCGCCCCGCGCCGGCCTTCCTCGACGCCCTGGAGCGCGAGTTCGGCTTCGCCCCGCCCCGTGAGCACGGCTTCGACGTCGTCCGGGCCATCCGCGCCCTGCGCGACGGCCAGGCCAAGGTCTTCTTCGCCATGGGTGGCAACTTCGTGGCGGCCTCGCCCGACACCGAGGTCACCGAGGCCGCGATGCGCGCCGCGCGGCTGACCGTCCATGTCTCCACCAAGCTCAACCGCTCCCACGCGGTCACCGGCACCCGGGCGCTGATCCTGCCCACCCTCGGCCGCACCGAGCACGATCTCCAGGGCGACGGCCCGCAGTTCGTCACCGTCGAGGACTCCATGGGCATGGTGCACGCCTCCCGCGGGCGGCTGGAGCCCGCGAGCTCCCATCTGCTCTCCGAACCGGCCATCGTCTGCCGGCTGGCCCGCCGGGTGCTGGGGCCCGAGAGCCACACCCCCTGGGAGGAGTTCGAGAAGGACTACGCGCGCATCCGCGACCGCATCGCGGCCGTCATCCCCGGCTTCGAGGACTTCAACGACCGGGTGAGCGACCCGGCCGGTTTCGCCCTGCCGCACGCCCCGCGCGACAGCCGCAGCTTCCCCACCGCCACCGGTAAGGCCAACTTCACCGCGGCCCCGGTCGAGTACCCGAAGGTGCCCGAGGGGCGGCTGCTGCTTCAGACCCTCCGCTCCCACGACCAGTACAACACCACCATCTACGGCCTGGACGACCGCTACCGCGGCATCAAGAACGGCCGCCGGGTGGTGCTGGTGCACCCCGAGGACGCCCAGGAGCTCGGGCTGGCCGACGGGAGCTACACCGACCTGGTCAGCGAGTGGACGGACGGCACCGAGCGGCGCGCCACCGGCTTCCGCGTGATCCACTACCCGACCGCGCGCGGCTGCGCCGCCTCGTACTACCCGGAGACCAACGTCCTGGTCCCGCTGGACGCCACCGCCGACACCAGCAACACCCCGGCGAGCAAGTCCGTGGTGGTCCGCCTGGAACAGACACCCCCCGCCTAAGCGTTCGCTCAGTTGCCTGCTAAGAAGGTGGCCACCACAAGCAACTGAACGGAGCCGGTCCCGATGGGCGAGCAGACCAGCGTGAAGTTCCCGCAAGAGGTACTCGACGAGTACACGGCGCTCGGCGTGGATCTTGCCGCGCTGTTCTCCGCCGGGCACCTCGGCACCCGTATGGGCGTGCGGATCCTCGAAGCCTCTGCCGAGCGCGTCGTGGGCACCATGCCCGTGGAGGGCAACACCCAGCCGTACGGGCTGCTGCACGGCGGGGCCTCCGCCGTGCTGGCCGAGACCCTGGGTTCGGTCGGCTCGATGCTCCACGGCGGCAGCGGGCGGCTCGCGGTCGGCGTCGACCTCAACTGCACCCACCACCGGGGCGTCCGCTCGGGTGTGGTCACCGGCGTCGCCACCCCCGTCCACCGGGGCCGCTCCACCGCCACCTACGAGATCGTCATCAGCGATGAGCAGGACCGGCGGGTGTGCACCGCCCGCCTCACCTGCCTGCTGCGCGAGATCGACGGCGACGGCCGGGCCAGGACGGTCGCCGAGGTCACCGAGGCCAAGGCGCGCCACGAGGGCTGACGCCCGGCGCCACCGAGCCGTTGTCCCCCCGGTGGGCCGGGTCTACCGTGACCGCCCATGGGGGCAACGACCCGGGCGGGTTCATGGCCCGCCGCCTATGGATGCGCTCTCGTACTCGCCGTGACACTGACCGGATGCGGCGGCTCCGGTTCCGGCGGCCCCCATGACTCCGGCGGGCCCGGCCGTTCCAGCGACGGCTCCGCGCCCCACCGCCGCCCCAGCAGCCCTGCGTCACGGACGCCTTCACCCGTGCGGATGTGTGCCGACCTCATCTCCTACTGGGCCGAACAGGACCTCGCGGGCAGCCGCTGGGCCGGGCTCGACTGGGAGCAGAAGGGGCTCTCCAACGAGCAGTACGAGATCTACGACGAGATCGTCCAGGCCGCGCGCTCCGAGCGGAGACGGCATGGCGCTCCGGCCGCCAAGGCGCTGATCAAGCGCCTGGCCGAGCGCCGCTGCGCGGCCGCGAACGGCGCCACCCACAGCTCCGAGAACTGGCGCCCGCCGACCTGAGCCGACCCGAGCCGCACCGGGCGCAACCCCGCCCGTGACGCCTGCCCCGGGCCCGGACCGATGCCCGAACGGGCATGGGCGGATGTAACACTCCGTAACACTGACGCAATATAAGATTGCGTTTTCGGCACCCGCGGCATCGCCGAAGATGATCTCTTCGCGCTCATCCGCGCAGGGCACCCCGCGCATTTCTCACCGCTCCCCCGCACTCCTTAGCGGAACTGCACCTTCTCAGGATCCGGACTTAACGATTGGCCCGTACCCACCCTATTCGTCCCTTACGTTCCGCTACACGGACATGCCGGGGTGACGCGCGTCATAACAAGACAGTCACATCATCGTCTAGACCTCTGCCCCCGGTCGCACCCCGCGCTTATAGTCACAGCCAGTCACGGCCCCGTGGGGTGTACGCCGCACCCGCACGGCAATCCAGGTTCATCCGGCGAGGACACGGCACCCCTTCAACGCCGGGTGCCGGGCCAGCGAAAGGATTCCTCGTGCGACACCGTTCCTTGCTCATCATGACGACCGCGATCACTGCGGGAGCCCTCACCCTCAGCGCCTGCGGGTCGCGGGACAACAAAGACGACAGTGGCGGCAAGGACAGCAAGACGACCGTGGTCATCGGTGTCGACGCTCCGCTCACCGGCTCGCTGTCCGCTCTCGGCCAGGGCATCAAGAACTCCGTCGACCTCGCGGCGAAGATAGCCAACAAGAACAACGAGGTCGACGGGGTCACCTTCAAGGTCAAGTCCTTCGACGACCAGGCGGTGCCCTCCTCCGGCAAGCAGAACGCGACCTCGATGGTCGACGACGAGGAGATCCTCGGGGCGGTCGGGCCGCTGAACTCGGGCGTCGCCCAGTCCATGCAGGGCGTCTTCGACAGAGCCGACCTCGCCCAGGTCTCCCCCGCCAATACCAACCCGGCCCTCAGCCAGGGCGACGACTGGGCCTCGGGCAAGAAGTCGCGCCCCTTCAAGACCTACTTCCGCACCGCGACCACGGACATCATCCAGGGCCGCTTCGCCGCGCAGTACTACTACAAAGACGCGAAGAAGCGGAAGGTCTTCGTCATCGACGACAAGCAGGCGTACGGCAACGGCCTCGCCACCATCTTCGCCCAGGAGTTCAAGCGCCTGGGCGGCAAGGTCGTCGGCCGGGACCACCTGACCGTCAAGGAGACCGACTTCTCCGGCATCTCCAACAAGGTCAAGTCCTCCGGTGCCGACTCGGTCTACTTCGGCGGTCAGTACCCCGAGGGCGGGCTGCTCTCCGACCAGGTCAAGCAGGCCGGCGCACAGGTCCCGGTCATGGGCGGCGACGGCATCTACGACCCCGCCTTCATCAAGGCGTCGGGCACCAGCAACGACGGCGACCTCGCCACCTCCGTCGGCTACCCGGTGGAGCAGCTCGACTCCGCCAAGACGTTCGTGAAGAACTACGGGGACCAGCACTACAAGGACCCGTACGCGGCCTACGGCGGCTACTCCTACGACGCCGGCTGGGCCATCATCCAGGCCGTCAAGGCCGTCGTCGAGGACAACGACGGCAAGCTCCCGGACGACGCCCGCGCCAAGGTCACCGAGGCGCTCGGCAAGGTCTCCTTCGACGGCGTCACCGGCAAGGTCTCCTTCGACCAGTACGGCGACACCACCAACAAGCAGCTGACCGTCTACAAGGTCACCAAGGGCGCCTGGAAGTCCGTGAAGAGCGAAACCTTCAAGGACTGACCCCCGGCAGCGATCCATACCCACGAAACGAATCCGCGCGAGGGCGTACACCATCGCCCTCGCGCGGCGTCATATCCGACACGCTCATCGGAGGCCCTGCGGTGCACGAACTGCCGCAAACGCTGGTCAACGGCCTGACCCTTGGCGCCCTCTACGGCTTGATCGCCATCGGGTACACCATGGTCTACGGCATCGTCCAGCTCATCAACTTCGCCCATGGCGAGATCTTCATGATCGGGGGCTTCGGGGCCCTCACCATCTACATCTGGCTGCCAAGCGGCACCGCGCTCTCCCTCGCACTGCCCCTGATGCTCATCGGCGGCGTGATCGCCTCGGTCGCCATCGCCACCGCGGCGGAACGCTTCGCCTACCGGCCCCTGCGCGGCGGCCCCCGGCTGGCGCCCCTGATCACCGCGATCGGTCTGTCCATCGCGCTCCAGCAGGCGGTCTGGGCCTTCTACCCCGACGCCAAGAAGCCCCGCAGCTTCCCGCAGTTCGAAGGCTCCTCGTTCGAGATCTTCAGCAATCTCCAGATCCAGCGCGGCGATGCCTTCCTGCTCATAGCCGCCCCGCTGTGCATGCTCGCCCTCGGGCTGTTCGTCTCCAAGAGCCGTGCCGGCCGTGCCATGCAGGCCACCGCCCAGGACCCCGACACCGCCAAGCTCATGGGCATCAACACCGACCGCATCATCGTGATGGCCTTCGCCATCGGCGGTGCGTTCGCCGCCGTCGCCGCCCTCTCCCACGGGCTCAAGTACGGCCAGATCAACTTCGAGATGGGCTTCATCGCCGGTCTGAAGGCGTTCACCGCCGCCGTGCTCGGCGGTATCGGCAACATCTACGGCGCCATGCTCGGCGGCGTCGTCCTCGGCATCGTCGAGGCCCTGGCCATCAAGTACATCCAGGACATCCCCGGGATGGACCAGCTCGGCGGCGGCGCCTGGAAGGACGTATGGGCCTTCACCCTGCTCATCGTCGTCCTGCTGGTCAGGCCACAGGGTCTGCTCGGCGAACGCGTAGCGGACCGGGCCTGAGGGAGTGAACCGATGACCACCGACAAGACCCAGCCCACCGCCGTGAGCGAGGCCCAGGGCGGCGCCACCGCCCCGCGCACCACTCCGCTCCGCGTCCTCACCGCGGCCGGCGGCGCCGCCGCGGTCGCCTCCACCTTCCTCGCCTGGACCTGGACCGCCGAATTCCCCGGCGATCTGACCGTCTACGGCTACCCCGGCGGACTCCAGCTCCTCACCCTCGTCCTCGGAATCGCCACCGGCGTCTTCGCGCTGGCCGCCCTGGACCTGAAGGGCCTGCGCTGGCTGACCCCCAGTGGCTCCACCCAGGCCCTGCGGATGCTGGCCTTCGGCACCTTCGCCGTCACCTGGTTCACCGTCATCTCCATCGCCGTCGACCTGGACGGCCTGGTGAACCTCGAACCCGGCGGCTGGATCGCCGCCGTGGTGACCGCCGTCCCGGTGGCCACCACCTTTCTGCTCCCGGATGACAGCCGACCGCTGCGCCGCCCCAAGGAGCTGCCCTCCTGGGCCGAGATCCTGATCATCGCGGCGGTCTTCGCCCTCGGCCTCTATGTGGTCAACTACGGCATCCAGACCGACGCCGACCACCCCGAGCCGTTCATCGGCTATCTCATCGCCGTCGGGTTCGCCGCCGTGGCGCTCGTCAAGGCCGGGCTGGTCAGCCGGATCAGCGAGCTCACCAGCGCCTACCGCTCCACCACCCTGGTCGCCGCGCTGATCACCGCGATCGTCTTCCCGTTCTTCCAGGACAAGTCCAGCTTCACCGAACTCGGCGTCAACATCGCGATCTTCGCGACCGTCGCCCTCGGCCTGAACATCGTCGTCGGCCTCGCGGGCCTGCTCGACCTCGGTTATGTCGCCTTCCTCGGCGTCGGCGCCTACACCGCCGCCCTGGTCTCCGGTTCCACCGCCTCGACCCTCGACGTCAGGTTCCCCTTCTGGGCCGCCGTGATCACCGGTGGCGTGGTCTCCCTGATCTTCGGCGTGGTCATCGGCGCCCCCACCCTGCGGCTGCGCGGCGACTATCTCGCCATCGTCACCCTCGGGTTCGGGGAGATCTTCCGCCTCGCCATGCTGAACCTGGACGGCACCTCCGGTCCGTCGGTCACCAACGGCCCCGACGGCATCCCGAACATCCCCCCGCTGGAGATCTTCGGGTTCAACTTCAACGACGACCACAGCTTCGCCGGGCTCAACCTCGACTCCAACGGCAACTACTACCTGCTGATGCTGCTGGTCACCATCCTCGTCGTGCTGATCTTCAGCCGTGCGGGCAACTCCCGTATCGGCCGCGCCTGGGTCGCCATCCGCGAGGACGAGACCGCCGCCACCGCCATGGGCATCAACGGATTCCGGGTCAAGCTCATCGCCTTCGCGCTCGGCGCCACCCTCGCCGGAGTCGCCGGCGCCGTATGGGCCCACTTCCAGTCCACCGTCGTGCCCGAGCAGTACGTCTTCGCCGGCCCCGTACCGCCCAACTCCACCTTCCTGGTCGCCGCCGTCATCCTCGGCGGCATGGGCACCATCGGCGGCCCGCTGCTCGGCGCCACCCTGCTCTACCTGATCCCCAAGAAACTGGAATTCCTCCAGGACTACCAGCTCCTCGCCTTCGGTATCGCGCTCATCCTGCTGATGCGCTTCCGCCCCGAGGGAATCGTCCCCAACCGGCGGCAGCAGCTCGAGTACCACGAGACCGGTCAGCTCGACGTCCCCGGCGCGACCGGACTCAAGGACGGTGCCGTCGGCGTCACCAAGGCGGAGGCATGACAGAGATGACCACCACCACGACCTCCCCCGTGCTCACCGCCACCGGCGTCACCATGCGCTTCGGCGGGCTCACGGCCGTACGCTCCGTCAACCTCGAAGTCCACCCCGGTGAGATCGTCGGCCTCATCGGGCCCAACGGCGCGGGCAAGACCACCTTCTTCAACTGCCTCACCGGTCTCTACGTGCCCACCGAGGGCAGCGTCGCCTACCGGGGCACCGTGCTGCCGCCCAAGCCCCACCTCGTCACCCAGGCCGGCATCGCCCGCACCTTCCAGAACATCCGGCTCTTCGCCAATATGACGGTCCTGGAGAACGTCCTCGTCGGCCGCCACACCCGCACCAAGGAGGGCCTGTGGTCGGCCCTCCTGCGCGGTCCCGGCTTCAAGCGCGCCGAGGCCGCCTCCAAGACCCGCGCCATGGAGCTCCTGGAGTTCATCGGCCTCGCCGACAAGGCCGACCACCTCTCCCGCAACCTCCCCTACGGCGAACAGCGCAAGCTGGAGATCGCACGCGCCCTCGCCAGCGACCCCGGGCTGCTGCTGCTCGACGAGCCCACCGCCGGAATGAACCCCCAGGAGACCCGCGCCACCGAGGAACTGGTCTTCGCCATCCGGGACCTGGGCACCGCCGTGCTCGTCATCGAGCACGACATGCGCTTCATCTTCAACCTCTGCGACCGGGTCGCCGTGCTCGTCCAGGGCGAGAAGCTCATCGAGGGCACCTCGGACGTCGTCCAGAGCGATGAACGCGTCGTCGCCGCCTACCTCGGCACCCCCTTCGAGGGCGCACCGGGCGCGGAGGAGGCCGCCGAGGTCGAGGCCGCGGAGGCCGGGGCCACGACGGGGGCGACGCCGGACGAAGCCCAGCGGGGCACCACAGCACGTACGGAGGACGGACAGTGACCGCACTGCTCGAGGTCGAGGACCTCCGGGTCGCCTACGGCAAGATCGAGGCCGTCAAGGGAATCTCGTTCAGCGTCGAGGCCGGCCAGGTCGTCACCCTCATCGGTACCAACGGCGCGGGCAAGACCACCACACTGCGCACCCTGTCCGGTCTGCTCCAGCCGCTCGGCGGGGAGATCCGCTTCGACGGCAAACCGCTGCGGGGCGTCCCCGCACACAAGATCGTCGCCCTGGGTCTGGCCCACTCGCCCGAGGGACGGCATATCTTCCCGCGGCTGTCGATCGCCGAGAACCTCCAGCTCGGAGCGTTTCTCCGAAAGGACGCGGACGGCATAGCCGCCGATATCCGCAAGGCGTACGACCTCTTCCCCATCCTCGGCGAACGCCGCAACCAGGCGGCCGGCACCCTCTCCGGCGGTGAGCAGCAGATGCTCGCGATGGGGCGGGCGCTGATGTCCCGTCCCAAGCTGCTGATGCTCGACGAGCCCTCGATGGGCCTCTCGCCGATCATGATGCAGAAGATCATGCACACCATCGCCGAGCTCAAGGCCGAAGGCACCACGATCCTGTTGGTCGAGCAGAACGCCCAGGCGGCCCTGTCGCTGGCCGACCAGGGCCATGTGATGGAGATCGGCAATATCGTGCTGTCCGGGACGGGCGAGGCGCTGCTGCACGACGAGTCGGTGCGGAAGGCATACCTCGGCGAGGACTGAGGGCCGGGAGCCGATGGCTTGGCCAATGGCTTACGCGAACGGAAGGGGCCCGTACCGCCGAGACGGCGGTACGGGCCCCTTCGTTCCCCTACCTCTTCCTACTGCTCCTTGGCGGCCTTCTTCTCCGCCGCGTCCTCGATGACGGCCTCGGCCACCTGCTGCATCGACAGCCGGCGGTCCATCGAGGTCTTCTGGATCCAACGGAACGCGGCGGGCTCGGTCAGCCCGTACTGCGTCTGGAGAATGCTCTTGGCCCGGTCGACCAGCTTGCGGGTCTCCAGCCGCTGGGAGAGGTCGGCGACCTCCAGCTCCAGGGTTTTCAGCTCGGTGAAGCGGGAGACGGCCATCTCGATGGCCGGGACCACATCGCTCTTGCTGAACGGCTTCACCAGATACGCCATCGCCCCGGCGTCCCGGGCCCGCTCGACCAGCTCACGCTGGGAGAAGGCGGTCAGCATCAGAACGGGGGCGATACGGTCGGCCGCGATCCGCTCGGCGGCGGAGATGCCGTCGAGAACCGGCATCTTCACATCGAGGATGACGAGGTCGGGGCGGTGCTCCTGGGCGAGCGCGACAGCCGTCTCACCATCGCCCGCCTCGCCGACGACGGAGTACCCCTCCTCTTCGAGCATCTCCTTCAGGTCGAGGCGGATGAGCGCCTCGTCCTCGGCGATGACGACGCGAGTAGTGTGCGGCGGAATGTGCGACTGCTCGTCGACGGGCTCGGTGGCGCTCACGGGGCTCCTCGTTCCTGGCAGGTGCTGCACACTGAGCCTACCTAGCTGCAACGCCCGGCGGTCACCCGGTACACTGCTGATCAGCAACCTCGCCGGGTTGGCGGAATGGCTTACGCGGATGTCTCAAACACATCTGTCCGAAAGGACATGCGGGTTCGAATCCCGCACCCGGCACAAATCACACTAAGCGGACTTCCACCTTCGCGTGCACCTTGGGCATTCGACTCCCTGACTGGATGCTGTAGCACAGAGTTATGCCATGCATACGCATGGCACTGAAGTCCGGCAGAAGGCAATCATGCTACTGCGGTCGGGGGTCAGGAACGCGGACGTTGCCCGAGAACTCGGCGTACCAGTAGGGACGATCGGCCACTGGCTCCATCTCGATCGTGCGCGACACGGCACGCTCCCCGGCAAAACCCACCGACCATGTCCGCGCTGCGACGGCCGGGAACTCGATCACGCGGCCTACGCGTATCTACTCGGCTTATATCTCGGGGATGGCCACATCATCCAGTACTCCCAGCATCGCGCACCAAGCCTCATGATCGCGTGTAGCGAATCATGGCCAGGGCTCATAGATGAGTGCAAAGCAGCGATGCGTAGGGTCTTCCCTGACAACTCAGTCTGCCAGGCACGCAGACCAGGCTGCCGCAATGTGAAGGTCTTCTCCAAACACCTGTGGTGCGTGTTCCCGCAGCATGGACCGGGGAAGAAGCATGACCGCGTCATAGCGCTGGAGCCCTGGCAACAGTCGATCGTGGACGCACACCCGTGGAAGTTCATCCGTGGGCTCTTCCACTCCGACGGCTGCCGCATCACCAACTGGACCACCCGCCTCGTCGCGGGTGAGCGCAAGCGCTACGAGTACCCCAGGTACTTCTTCACCAACAAGTCCGACGACATCCGCAAGCTCTGCTCCGACACCCTCACCAAGGTCGGCGTCGAGTGGACGACCCTCGCCCGAGGCAGCGATCCGTTCAACATCTCGGTCGCCCGCCGCGCCTCCGTCGCCCTCATGGACAAGCACGTCGGGCCGAAGTACTGAGCCCAGTACTTCGGCCCCGAGGAGCGAGGCTCGGCTACCTCAGGTCGTCCGCGCCGATGTGGTGGACGCGGACCAGGTTGGTGGAGCCGGAGACACCGGGCGGGGAGCCCGCGGTGATGATGACCAGGTCACCCTTGCGGCAGCGGCCGAGGCGCAGCAGTTCCTCGTCCACCTGGGCCACCATCTCGTCCGTGGAGTCGACCATCGGACCGAGGAAGGTCTCCACGCCCCAGGTCAGATTGAGCTGGGAGCGGGTGCCCGGCTCCGGGGTGAAGGCCAGGAGCGGGATCGGGGAGCGGTAGCGGGAGAGGCGGCGCACGGTGTCGCCGGACTGGGTGAAGGCGACGAGGAACTTCGCGCCGAGGAAGTCGCCCATCTCGGCCGCCGCGCGGGCCACCGCGCCGCCCTGGGTGCGGGGCTTGCTGCGCTCGGTCAACGGGGGCAGGCCCTTGGCGAGGATGTCCTCTTCGGCCGCGGCGACGATGCGGCCCATCGTCTTGACCGTGACGATCGGGTACTTGCCGACGCTGGTCTCGCCCGAGAGCATCACCGCGTCCGTGCCGTCGATGACCGCGTTGGCGACGTCGGACGCCTCCGCCCGGGTGGGACGGGAGTTCTCGATCATCGAGTCGAGCATCTGGGTCGCGACGATCACCGGCTTGGCGTTCCGCTTGGCCAGCTTGATCGCGCGCTTCTGGACGATCGGCACCTGCTCCAGCGGCATCTCCACGCCGAGGTCGCCGCGGGCGACCATGATGCCGTCGAAGGCGTCGACGATCCCTTCGAGGTTCTCCACCGCCTGCGGCTTCTCGATCTTGGCGATGACGGGGAGCCGGCGGTCCTCCTCGTCCATCACCCGGTGGACATCCACGATGTCGTTGCCGTTGCGGACGAAGGAGAGGGCGATGACGTCGGCGCCGATGCGCAGCGCCCAGCGCAGGTCCTCGATGTCCTTTTTGGACATCGCGGGGACGGAGACGGCCACACCGGGGAGGTTGAGCCCCTTGTGGTCGGAGATCATCCCGCCCTCGATGGCGATGGTGTGCACCCGGGGGCCGTCGATGTCGACGACCTCGAGGGTGACCCGGCCGTCGTCGACGAGGATCCGCTCACCCTTGCTGACGTCGCCGGCCAGCCCCTCGTAGGTGGTGCCACAGCGGAACCGGTCGCCCTCGATGGGCTCGACGGTGATGATGAACTCGTCCCCGCGTTCAAGGAGCACGGGGCCTTCACGGAAACGGCCGAGCCGAATCTTCGGGCCTTGAAGGTCGGCGAGGATGCCGACGCTGCGGCCGGTCTCCAGCGAGGCTTTGCGCACTCGCCGATAACGCTCCTCGTGCTCGGCATAGGTGCCGTGGCTGAGGTTGAAGCGGGCCACATCCATTCCGGCCTCGATGAGTGCCTTGATCTGCTCGTACGAGTCGGTGGCGGGTCCCAAAGTACAGACGATTTTTGCTCGGCGCATGATGTCGAGCCTATGACTTACCGGTGAGTAAAGAACCGAGAACTTCACACTCCTCCATGGCCTTTGGATGGCAAGTTATTGACAACTAATGAAACGTGCGCAGGGGTGCTCCGATGAGCGTTCCGGAGGGTGGCTTCAGGGCTCGAACGGAGGGCGTTTTCAGAGCTCGGGAGGGGTCATGGTGAAGCGCGCGTTGACATGCGCGTACACCGTCTGGCGCTGCGGTTCGAGGTCGAGCGCGGCGGGCTCCCGTTCGGCGGGGCCGCCGTAGCCGGACCGGGTGCGCGGGGCGGCGACGGCCACGGGCTGGAGCGGGCCCTGCTCGGCCTCGAGATCGGCGAGCTCGGTGAGCGCCACCAGCCGGGCGCCGAGCGCCCCGGCGTACTCCCGGGCCCGCTGCACCGCCTCGCGCACCGCCTGCTGCCGGGCCCTGCCGTAGGCGGGCGAGTCGGGGCGCAGCCCCCACCAGGGGCCGTCGACACGGGTGAGGTCGAGGTCGGCCAGGCGGCTGGTGAGCTCGCCGAGGGCGGTGAAGTCGCCGAGGGTCGCGGTGAGGTGCACCCGGCCGTGGTAGGCCCGTACGCGCTCATGGCGGCCCTTGGGGCTGATCTCGGGGGTGACCGAGAAGGCGCCGGTCTCCAGCTTCTCGACCGCTTCGCCGTAGGGCTTCACCAGCGCGAGCACCTGGTTGTTACGGCGGGTGAGGTCGTCGACCGCGGCGCGCCGGTCGACGCCGCGGGCGCTGACGGTGATGGTGAGCCGCGCGATCTCGGGGTCGACCTCCAGGACCGCCTCGCCCCGGACGGCGACGCGCGGGGTGTCGGGGGTGCCGTAGGGCACGGAGGCGGCGCCGGGCCGCGGCGGCGGGCCGGGCTGGGCGGACTCGGCGGGCTGGG
This sequence comes from Streptomyces malaysiensis subsp. malaysiensis, assembly GCF_040653035.1. Classification (NCBI taxonomy): domain Bacteria; kingdom Bacillati; phylum Actinomycetota; class Actinomycetes; order Kitasatosporales; family Streptomycetaceae; genus Streptomyces; species Streptomyces malaysiensis. Next base: position 243,382 of record NZ_JBEZNG010000008.1, on the reverse strand, counting down.
CGGACTCGGCGGGCTGGTCCATGGCGGCTCCTGGTCCGGATGTACGAGGGGTGGTGCTCGGAGCGTACGGCGCCCGGCCCCTCGGCGGAGTGGGATGACCCGGCCGTCAGCGGGGTGGGATGACCCGGCCGTGGGGCGGGCGCTCGGCGTCGAGGGCGAGCGCGGTGTCCACGAGCCGTGAGCGGTCGAGGTCGGCCATCCGGTCCAGCTCGATCCAGGCGGCCAGGTCGGTGGAGCCGTTCACCTCATGGCGCAGTTCGCCGCCGGTGACCCGGGCGGCGTAGACGATCCGCACCCCGTGGAAGTCCGCGTCGTGGGTCAGCCATCGCGGGTGGCGCTGGTGGAGGGTGTCGATGCCGAGCAGCCGTTCGATCTCGACGGTGTAGCCGGTCTCCTCCTCGACCTCGCGCACCGCCGCGTCGTAGGGGTCCTCGCCGTGCTGGAGGCCGCCGCCGGGCAGCGTCCACTGCTTGCCCTCGCCACCGGCCCAGCGGGCGAGGAGGATCTTTCCGTCCTCGACGCAGACGGCGTACGCGCCGACGCGCAGATGTCGTTTGACCATCCCTCAAGGATGCCGGGCGGGCGACGGGCGGAGCCGGCCGGCAACCCGATCGCAACCTGCCGGGGGTGGTGCGGAGCGGTGCGGCTGGGCCAGAATCTACGCGCGTTGTGCCCATTTCGCAGGTATCTCAGGGGAGATCAGCCATGCCGCTCAACCGTCGGAAGTTCCTCGGCCGCACCGCGGCGACCAGCGCGGGGGCCGCCCTCGCCGCCGCCGCGGCCACCGTCCCGGCCGAGGCGAGGGGCCAGGAGCGGCCCCCGCGGCGGTACGCCTTCACCGTGATGGGCACCACCGATCTGCACGGAAACGTCTTGAACTGGGACTACTTCACCGACGCCGAGTTCGACGACTCGGCGCACAACGATGTGGGCCTGGCGAAGATCTCCACACTGGTCGACCAGGTCCGGAAGGAGAAGGGGCGCCGCAATACGCTGCTGATCGACGCGGGCGACACCATCCAGGGCACCCAGCTGTCGTACTACTACGCCAGGGTGGACCCGATCACCGGAGCGAACGGCCCGGTGCACCCGATGGCGCAGGCCATGAACGCGATCGGCTATGACGCGGCGGCGCTGGGCAACCACGAGTTCAACTACGGCATCCCGGTGCTGCGGAAGTTCGAGGAGCAGTGCGACTTCCCGCTGCTGGGGGCGAACGCGCTGGACGCCAAGACGCTGCGGCCCGCCTTCCCGCCGTACTGGATGACCCGGCTGCGCACCCCGTTCGGACGGGATGTGAAGGTGGCGGTGCTGGGGCTGACCAATCCGGGCATCGCGATCTGGGACAAGGTCAATGTGCAGGGGAAGATGACCTTCCCGGGCCTGGAGGAGCAGGCCGCGAAGTGGGTGCCGCGGCTGCGGTCGATGGGCGCGGACGTGGTGATCGTCTCGGCGCATTCGGGGACCAGCGGCACCTCCAGCTACGGCGACCAGGTGCCCCATGTGGAGAACGCGGCGGCGCTGGTGGCCGAGCAGGTGGCGGGGATCGACGCGATCCTGGTGGGCCACGCGCATCTGGAGATACCCGAGTCGCGGGTGGTCAACAAGGAGACCGGACGCGAGGTCGTGCTGTCCGAGCCGCTCAAGTGGGGTCAGCGGCTCACCCTCTTCGACTTCGAGCTGGAGTGGGAGCGGGGCCGCTGGCAGGTGGCGTCGGTGTCGGCGAAGGTGCTGAACTCCAGCACGGCCGAGGAGGACCCGCGGATCGTGCGGCTGCTCGGCGATGAGCACGAGAAGGTCGTCGGCTATGTGAACCAGGTGATCGGCACCTGCTCGGAGGCGATGGCGGCGACCGAGGCGCCCTACAAGGACGCGCCGATCGTCGACTTCATCAACCATGTGCAGTCGGAGACGGTGAAGGCGGCGCTGGCGGGGACGGAGTACGCGGCGCTGCCGGTGCTCTCGCAGGCGTCCTGCTTCTCCCGTACGGCGGCGATCCCGGCCGGGGAGGTCACGATCCGGCAGGTGGCGGGGTTGTATCCGTTCGAGAACACCCTGGAGGCACGGGTGCTGACCGGCGCCCAGCTCAAGGACTATCTGGAGTTCTCGGCCCGCTACTACGTACAGACCCCGGCCGGCGGCGATGTGGACCCGGCCAAGCTGACGAACGCCTCGGGCACCCCGGACTACAACTACGACGCGGTCGGCGGCCTCACCTACGAGATCGACATCGCGAAGGCGCCGGGTTCGCGGATCGCGGGGCTGAGCTTCGACGGCAAGCCGATCGACGAGAAGGCGCAGTTCGTGCTGGCGGTCAACAACTACCGGGCGAGCGGGGGCGGCAACTTCCCGCATGTGGCCACCGCGAAGCAGGTGTGGGCCAATTCGGAGGAGATCCGGAACACGATCATCGCCTGGGTGCAGGCGAAGGGGACGATCGATGTGTCGCGGTTCGGGACGGTGGACTGGAAGCTGACCCGCGACGGCGCTCCGGTGTTCTAGTTGTCGTAGTTATTCCAGTTATTCCAGTTGTTCTAGTTCCTTCCGGCGTTGAGGGGGGTGCGCTGGTCGGGGAGGTGCGGGCTGCCGATGACGCTCCCGCACCGCCCCGACGGCTGGAGGCCGAAGGCGGTGAACGCGGTGCGCGACGGCAGCGGGTAAGCGGGCTTCGCGAGCAGCGAGTTGAGGATGGTGGCGGAGCGCCAGGCGGCGAGGCCGAGGTCGGGGGCGCCGACGCCATGGGTGTGGCGCTCGGCGTTCTGGACGTACACCGCGCCCTTGATCATGGGGTCCAGGACCAGGCGGTGGTCGGCGTCGACGCGGGGGCGCTCGGAGGCGTCCCGGCGGATGTAGGGGTCGAGGGCGGCGAGGAGGGTGTCGACACGGCGCTCGCGGTAGCCGGTGGCGAGGACGACGGCCTCGGTGGTGTGCCGGGCCCGGGTGCCCTGCTCGATGTGTTCCAGGTGGAGTTCGAGGCGGGCGGCGGCGATACGGCCGGCGGTCCGGACGCTGACACCGGGGGTGAGAACGGCGCCGGGCCAGCCGTCGGAGTGGAGGGCGCGGCGGTAGAGCTCGTGGTGGATGGCGTCGAGGGTCTCGTGGGCGATGCCCTTGTAGAGCTGCCACTGGCGGGGCAGCAGCTGATCGCGGACGGGCTCGGACAGGGTGTGGAAGTAGCGGGTGTAGTCGGGGCTGAACTGCTCCAGGCCCAGCTTGCCGTACTCCATGGGTGCGAAGGCGGGGGTGCGGGCCAGCCAGTGGAGCCCTTCGGCGCCGAGGGGGCGATTGCGCAGCAGGTCCAGGAAGACCTCGGCGCCGGACTGGCCGGAGCCGATGACGGTGACATGGCCGGTGGCCAGGAGCCGCTCGCGGTGTTCGAGGTAGTCGGAGGAGTGGAGGACGGGGACGTTGGGGGCGTCGGCCAGGGGGCGCAGGGGCTCGGGGACATACGGTTCGGTGCCGACGCCGAGGACGAGGTTGCGGGCGTAGGCGCGGCCGAGGGTCCGGCCCTCCTCGTCGGTCCCGGCGGTGGCGGGCGCATGGGGGTGGGCGTCGGCGGCCCCGGCCGGGCCGAGCCGGGTGAAGTCGATTTCGAACAGCTCGTATTCGTGGTCCCAGCGCACGGCGTCGACGCGGTGGTCGAAGTGGAGCCCGGGGAGCTGCTGGCTGACCCAGCGGCAGTAGGCGTCGTACTCGGCGCGCTCGATGTGGAAGCGCTCGGCGACGTAGAAGGGGAAGAGCCGCTCATGGGCCTTGAGGTACTGGAGGAAGGTCCAGGGGCTGCCGGGGTCGGCGAGGGTCACCAGATCGGCGAGGAAGGGGACTTGGACGGTCGCGCCGTCGATGAGGAGGCCGGGGTGCCAGTGGAAGGCGGGCCGCTGTTCGTAGAAGGCGGTGCGCAGGGCGGGGACGCCGTGGGCGAGGGCGGCGAGGGAGAGGTTGAACGGGCCGACGCCGATACCGACCAGGTCCGCGGGCCGGTCGGCGGCGGTGGGCTCCGTGTCAGGGGTGGACCCCGCGGCGGGGGCGGGATCGGCGGCGGGGCTGGGGGGTTGTGCGGTGCTCATGGGGTGGTGTTGCCTTCCACGAGTTCGAGCAGCCCGCGCAGATCGCCGAGCTGGATATGCGGGTTGAGAACGGTGGCCTTCAGCCACAGCCCCTCGGGGGTGGTGGCGCGGCCGAGGACGGCCGCGCCGTGGTGGAGCAGGCGGCGGCGCAGCGCGGCCACGGCGGCGGGCCCTGCCCCGGTGGGGCGGAAGAGGACGGTGCTGAGGGTGGGGCGGGCGTAGAGCTGGAGCCCGGGGCGGGTCTCGATGAGATCGGCGAGGTGCTGGGCGGCCGCGCAGACATGGTCGACGAGGTCGCCGAGGCCGCGTCGGCCGAGCGCCCGCAGGGTCACGGCGATCTTGAAGATGTCGGGTCGACGGGAGGTGCGCAGGGAGCGGCCGAGCAGATCGGGCAGGCCCGCTTCGGTGTCGTCGTCGGCGTTGAGGTAGTCGGCCCGGTGGGCCAGAGGGGCGAGCGCGGCGCCGTCGGGGACGGCGAGGAGGCCCGCGGCGACCGGCTGCCAGCCGAGCTTGTGCAGATCGAGGGCGACGGTATGGGCGCGGTCGAGTCCATGGAGCCGCTTGTGGAGGGTGTCGCTGAAGAGCAGGGGCGCGCCGTAGGCGGCGTCGATGTGGAGGGTGGCGGCGTGGTGGTCGCATACGTCGGCGATCTCGGGGAGCGGGTCGATGGCTCCGGTGTCGGTGGTACCGGCGGTGGCGACGACGAGGGTGGGGGCGTCCGGCAGCCGGTCGAGGGCGGTATGGAGCGCGGCCGGGTCGAGGACGCCGGTGGGGGTGGGGAGGGTGTGCGGCGCGGGGAGCCCGAGGAGCCAGGCGGCGCGGTGGATGCTGTGGTGGGCGTTGCCGCCGCACACCACGCGCAGCGTCCCCGGCCCGCCCATACGCCGCGGCCCGGCCTCGCGTACGCCGGGGGCCGCACCGCGGGCGGCCGGGGCGGCGTCCGGAGCATGGGCCGTTTCGCGGGCGGGGACGGTGTCGTGAGGGTGAGCGGTGTCACGGGGGTGGGTGGTCTCGTGAGGGCGGGCCGTGTCGTGAGGGCGGGCGGTGTCGCGGGCGCGGGCCTGTTCCCGGGCGAAGAGCAGGGCGAGATGGTTCGATTCGGTGCCGCCGGTGGTGACGAGGGCGTCGGGGGCGGGGCCGTGGGGGTGGACGAGTTCGGCCAGGGCGCGGCAGGTGAGTGCCTCCAGCGCACAGGCGGCCGGGGCCTGGTCCCAGGAGTCGAGTGAGGGGTTGAGGGCGGAGACCGCGAGGTCGGCGGCGGTGGCGACGGCGAGCGGCGGACAGTGCAGATGGGCGGTGCAGCGGGGGTCGGCGGGGTCGGCGGCGCCGTAGGCGAGGGCACGGACGAGGGTGCGCAGCGCGTGGTCGGGCCCCTCCCCCTCCTCGGGGATGAGCGGCCGGGCCGCATCTCGTATCCGCCGGGCCACCGCGGCCGGCCCCCCGGACGGGAGCGGCCCACCGCGGTCGGCGGCGCCGTGAGCGAGGGCGTCGAGGACGGTGTCGACCATCGGGCGGAGCGCCCCCGGTCCGTCATGGCCCCCGGCGAGGAGGCGGGCGGTTCCGGATGCGGGCACGGGCATGGGTGTGCCCCTAGGGGGTGTCTGGGAGTCGGGCAGGTGGAAGCGGTCGGGCGGCGGTCAGGGCTGCCTAAATTACTTCGCGCGCCAACCGTCGGATCCGGGGTCGGCGGGAAGTGCACCCATACGTGGTACAGCCCGGCCGCGCGGATTGATCCGCGCGGCCGGGCCACCCCTCGCTCGCCGCCTCGTCCGGCCCGATCGGTTACTCGATGTGCCCGGTCTCGGGGTCCACCTGGCCGAGGAAGTCCCGTGCGGCCGCCTCCAGTTCCCGCGTGCTCAAGGAGTCGGCTCCGTGCACACCGGTGGTGAAGCCGTATCCGGGGTTGGGCCCGGTCAGCCAGGTGAAGTCGTACGTCCCGGGTTCGCCGGGGCGCTCATGGACGTCGAACCCCTCCCCGTCAACTGTCAGTGTCCACCGGCGCGTTCCTCGTTCCATGCCCATCAGTCTGCGGCACGAGCCGACCACTCGTCCTGGCCATTCCGTGACGTAGCCTGCCGACCCGCCCCGGGCCGCCGTTGCCCCGGTGTCGTCCGGGTCGCGTCGGTGGGCGGCCCGGACGACGGCGGGGTGGCGGGGCGAGCAGGCGCCCCGCCGCCCCACGCCCGGGGTGGCTACTCCCCCTGCTTCTCCCGTACGCGCAGGGCGCGCCGCAGGTCGTCGATCTGGTCGGCGAGTCGGCGTCGGAGGGAGGGTACGGCGTCGGGGGAGGCGAGGCACTCCTCGCCCAGACGCAGGGTTTCGGCGTCCACGGTGCTCGGGAAGCCGAAGCGGGCGACGGTGTCGGCGATGGCGGGGCCGCGGCGGGCGCCCAGCGCGACGGCGGCCGGGAAGTAGCGCGGCACATAGTCGGCGAGGACGTCATGGTGCTCGGGCTGCCAGAACCCGGCGACGGTCGCGGTGACCAGGTAGTTGGAGAGCTCGCCCGGCTGCTCCTCGCCCTCCCGGCCGTCCTCCTCGGCCTCGAAGAGGATCCGCCAGGCGGCCTCCTTGGCGGCGGCGTCCGGCAGGGCGGCCCGGCAGCGGGCGGCGCCCTCCTGGCCGGTGGCGCTGGAGTCGCGGGCGAGTTCGGCGTCGATGTCGGCGGGGCCGACGGCGCCGAGGACGGCGAGGCGGCCGAGGATCTGCCAGCGCAGTTCGGGGTCGAGGGCGGGGCCACCGGGGACGGTGTCGCCGTCGAGCCAGTCGCTGAGCTCGGCGGGCGCGGTGGCGCTGCCGATGAAGGTGCGTACGGCGGCGAGCCGCAGCCCGTCCCCGGAGCCGTCCTCGGTGCGGCGCAGCAGATCGCGGCAGGTGGCGCTGATGGTGGCCAGGGCGGCGGGGCGGCGCTCCGCGGGGAGGTAGTGGTCGGCGATCTGGGTGCGGGCGAAGGCGAGGACGCCCTGGACGATCGCTATGTCGGTCTCGTGCGGCAGATGGGCGCGGGCGGCGTCGAGGTAGTCGGTGGGCGGGAGGTCGCCGTCGCGCACCATGTCGCGGGCGGCGTTCCAGACCACGGCGCGGCCGACGGCGTCGGGGAGGCCGGACAGGGCGCGGTGGACGGCCTTCCAGGAGCCGGGGTCGAGCCGGATCTTGGTGTAGGTGAGGTCGCCGTCGTTGAGCAGCAGCAGATCGGGGCGGGGCCCGGTGAAGGAGAGGCTGAGGCCGGGTTCGGCGCCGTCGAGTTCGGCCTCGACGCGTTCGCGCAGGACCAGCTGGTGCGGGGCGGCGGGCGCGTGGTCGTAGAGGCCGATGGCGATGCGGTGCGGGCGCCGGGTGGGAGCGTCCCCGTCCGGGCCGCCGCCCTGGTGGCGGATCTCGGCGCTCCAGCGGTCGCCGTTGGCGGTGACGACGGGGGCGAGGGTGTCGACGCCGGTGGTGCGCAGCCAGCGGTCGGCCCAGGCGTGGACGTCGCGGCCGGAGGAGCGGGCGAGGGAGTCGATGAAGTCGGCGAGGGTGGCGTTGCCGAAGCGGTGCCGGGTGAAGTGGTCGTTGATGCCGTCGAGGAAGGTCTTCTCACCGAGCCAGGTGACGAGCTGGCGCAGCGCGGAGGCGCCCTTGGCGTAGGAGATGCCGTCGAAGTTGAGGCGGGCGGCGGCGGTGTCGGGGACCAGCTCGGGCGCGGGGGCGACCGGGTGGGTGGAGGGGCGCTGGTCGGCGTCGTAGCCCCAGTTCTTGCGGCGGACGCCAAAGTCGGCCCAGGTGTCGGTGTAGCGGGTGGTCTCGGTGAGGATCTGGTAGCCCATGTACTCGGCGAAGGACTCGTTCAGCCAGATGTCGTCCCACCACTTCATGGTGACCAGGTCGCCGAACCACATATGGGCCATCTCATGCGCGATGACCATGGCGCGGGTCTGGCGCTCGGCGTCGGTGACGGCGGAGCGGAAGACGAATTCATCACGGAAGGTGACCAGGCCCGGGTTCTCCATGGCACCCGAGTTGAACTCGGGGACGAACGCCTGGTCGTAGGAGTCGAAGGGGTAGGGCTCCTCGAAGATCTCGTGGTAGCGGTCGAAACAGCGCCGGGTGATCTCGAAGAGCTCGTCGGCGTCGGCCTCCAGGTGGGGCGCGAGCGAGCGGCGGACATGCAGCCCGAAGGGGAGTCCGGCGTGCTCGGTGCGCACCGAGTGGTACGGGCCCGCGGCCAGGGCCATCAGATAGGTGCTGATGGGCGGGGTGGGCGCGAGCTGCCAGCGGCCCTCGGCGGGGGCGCCGACGCGGGTGGCGACGCCGTTGCCGAGGACGGTCCACTCGGGCGGGGCGGTGACGCGGACGTCGAAGACGGCCTTGAGGTCGGGCTGGTCGAACGCGGCGAAGACGTCGTTCGCGTCCGACATGCAGCACATGGTGTAGAGGTACGTCTCGCCGTCGGCGGGGTCGGTGAAGCGGTGCATACCCTCACCGGTGTGGGAGTAGCGCATATCCGTCTCGACGCGCAGCTCGTGCTCGCCCTCGTCGAGGCCGGTGAGCGGCAGCCGGCCGCCCGCGAGCGCCTCCGCGGTCTCGCCGGTGAGGTCGAGCTCGCGGCCGTCGAGTACGGCGCGGTGGAGTGCGGCCGGCATGAGCTCGGCGAAGGTGTCCGCGCCCGCCTGGCGCGCGCTGAAGCGGATGGTCGTGGTGGAGCCGAAGAGCTCCTCCCCGCGGGTGAGGTCGAGGTCGATGGTGTAGCGGTGGACCTCGATCAGGCGGGCTCGGATCTGCGCTTCCTCGCGCGTCAGTACGGACATGGGGACATGCTGCCCTACGTGCGGTGGGCCGCACACGCGTGGGAAGTGGTTCCCCGGCGCGGACGGCCGCCCGGGCGCACTACCGGAGTCGTCGGGCGCACTACCGGAGTGCGCCCTCGGAGCCCTTGTCGGAGCGGGCGATGGTCTCGTGGTGCCGGATGACCTCGGCGATGATGAAGTTGAGCAGCTTCTCGGCGAAGCCGGGGTCCAGCTTGGCGCTCTCGGCGAGCTGCCGCAGCCGGGTGATCTGGCGCGCCTCCCGGGCCGGGTCGGCCGGGGGGAGCCGGTGGGCGGCCTTGAGGTGGCCGACCTGCTGGGTGCATTTGAAGCGCTCGGCAAGCATATGGACCACGGCCGCGTCGATGTTGTCGATGCTGTCGCGCAACCGGGTCAGCTCGTCGAGGACGGCCGGGTCGATGGCCTCGGTCTCTCCCGGCGTCACCGGCTGCCCGGCGGTGTGGTCACTCGTGCTGTGCGTCATGTCTCCCGAGAGTACTTTTCCCCGGCGCCCGGTTCCCCTCCGGGGCGCTTCGGCCCCGGGCCCCGGACCGCCCCGACCCCTGTGGGGGGTTTCGGATCCGGCCCTCGAGGGGCCGGAAGGGGGCGGGGCGGTCATGAGGGCCTGTCCCGGTACGGCGCCTCCACCGATGAGGAGTCGCCTGGGCGGGGGGAGGTTCCACTTCCGGTCCGGCTTTTCGGGGTTTCCGGCCCGGCCTTCAGCGCGGCTTCAGACCGGGCTTTGCCTCTGGCTTCCAGCCCGGTTCCTCGGACGGCATCGATATGCGCCTCCGCGACATGAGGGGCCCGCGACATGCGGGGCTCCGCCCTGGACCCCGGGGTCCAGGCCCGGATTTCTCTCCGGCCTCCGCCCGGGCTGTTCCCCATGGCTTCCGGCCGGGCTTTCCTGACGGCCTCCGGCCCGGCCATCCCCATGGCCCGTTCCGGGCGGAGCCGTTCCGGGCCGGGGGGTGTTCGGCGGATCGGTGCCTGCGGCGGGCCGTTCCCCTTCCCGCCCCCTCCCACGGCTGGGGCTCCGCCCCTGGACCCCGGGGTCTGGGGGCGGAGCCCCTGTAACGGGAAGGGGCGGGGAGGGGAGAGATCCGCCGGACACCCCATAGGGTCCCCATATGATCGCGACGCTCCAGTGCACCGTCATCGACTGTCCCGACCCCGCCGCGCTGGCCGCCTTCTATGGGCGGATCCTGGGCTGGCGGGTGAACGACAGCGATCCCGAGTGGGCGACCCTGACCGCCGAGGACGGCCGGCGGCTGGCCTTTCAGCTGGCGCCGGACCACCAGCCGCCGCAGTGGCCGGATCCGGCCTATCCGCAGCAGATCCATCTGGACTTCGACGTGGACACGCGCGAGGACGCGGAGCGCGCGCGGCGGGAGCTGATCGAGCTCGGCGCGACGTTTCTGCGCGACAGCGGCGGGGAGCGCTCGGGTTTCCAGGTCTTCCAGGATCCGGCCGGACACCCGTTCTGCATCTGCTACGGGCAGACGGAACAGAACTGATCGGGCTGATCGGGCTGACAGCGCTCATGAAACCAGGCGAGCCGACCCAGCCGACAGACCCGGCAGAGCCGACCGGGGTCGGCCCGATGGCCGGGCCCCGGTCGGCTCTCGGTGGAGTCGAGGCTGAGGAGGGGTCAGCCGCCGAGCTGGGTCGCGCCCGCCTTGATGTCCTTGGCGAAGGTGCTCACCTCGGTGTAGACACCGGGCTTGCCGGGCCGTGCGCAGCCCTCGCCCCAGCTGACGATGCCGACCTGGATCCACTGGCCGCTGTCGTCCTTGCGGAACATCGGGCCGCCGGAGTCGCCCTGGCAGGTGTCCACGCCGCCCTCGGCCATCTTCCCGGCGCAGATCTCCTCGCCGGTGACGAGCTCGTCGTACGCGGACTTGCAGGTGGCGTCGTCGACGAACGGCACGCTGGCCTTGAGGAGGTAGCGCTGCTGGCCGCCGCCCTCGACGGCGGCGCCCCAGCCGGCCACGGTGAAGTCGCCCTTGTTGTACGCCGTGGTCTCGGCGATCTTCAGGGTGGGCTGGTCGATCGGCTTGGCCAGCTTGATGAGCGCCCAGTCCTTGCCGGTGCCGTTGTAGCCGGGGGCCTGGAGCACCCGGGTGGACTTGACCTTGATGGCGCTGGAGCTCTGGAGGTCGACGACGCCCGCGGTGGCGGTGATGGAGGTGTCGGCGCCGCTGCCGTCCACACAGTGGGCGGCGGTGAGCACGATGTCCTGGGTGTAGAGCGCGCCGCCACAGCCCATGGACAGCCGGACCATGAAGGGGAATTCGCCCTGGGCGGCGCGGGTGCCGCCGACGACGGAGGGGCTCGGCTCGGGGCCGGTGGGCTGGGCGTTGGCGCTGCCGGGGGTGAGGCTGAAGGCTGTGAGGGCGACCGCGCCGAGGGCCGAGGCTCTCTTGATGTGCTTCAGGGTCTTCCGCAACGGACTGTCCTTTCGTGGGGGGTTCGGTGCGCATGTCAGGCTCATGCCAAGCTCGAAATGCGGCTGCGCCGCACGCCAAAAATCCGGAAACCTCTCCGAAATCCCATGGATGAGCCGGTAAAACGCCCTGTGATTATGTGGAGCGGGTCAACGGGGTGACAAGGGTCGGTTTCAAGCCAGCGCGGCCTACCCACCGCCCGGCCGAACGACCGTAAGGTTGAAGTGAGACAGGGCGCACGGCTGGCGACGGGCACGGGGTGACGGCGTGGCGGCACCGGGCAGCGACATCGAACACGGCTATCCCCACCTGGACACCGTCCGGGACGCGATCACCGCGCTCTACCGCCGGCTGTCCCGCGACACGGTGGACACCTTCGGGCTCAGCGTGGTCCCCGGCGATGTGGCCTTCTCCGACCAGGACGACCTCTACCTGGGCGTTCAGCGGGTCGCCCGGGTCATGGTGCAGCATCTGCGGCTGCCCGACGCCCGGATGATCGTGAGCTTCCGGGAGATGCGGCACGCGGGAAACGTGGAGCTCGCCGCGGGCCCGGAGTACTTCATCGAGCTCAACTCCCGCTTCAAGACCCACCGTCGGGACATCGGGGCGGCCCTCGCCCACGAGGTCACTCATGTGTATCTGCACCGACTCGACCTGTGGCTCCCCGGCACACGCGACAACGAGATCCTCACCGACACCACCGCCGCCTATCTCGGCACGGGCTGGTTGCTGCTCGACGCCTACCGCCAGGACGCGGTTTCCAGCCAGAAACTGGGCTATCTGACACCGGAGGAGTTCGGGTACGTCCTGGCCAAGCGGGCGCTGCTCTTCAACGAGGACCCCTCCCCCTGGTTCACCTCCCCGCAGGCGTACGAGGCATACGCCAAAGGGCTGGAGCTGGCCCGCCACGACCAGGCCCGGCCGCCGCTCGCCGCGGCCGGCTGGACCGGCCGCCGCCGCTATGCCAAGGACCGCCGCTCGGCCCAGTCCGGCCACCCCTCCCCCGCCACCGGAGGCGACTACGTCTTCGACGGCGGCCCTCCGCTGAGCGTCTCCTTCCCCTGCCCGACGTGCCGTCAGCGCATCCGGGTCCCGGTGCGCGGGCGGTTGCGGGCCCGCTGTGCGCTGTGCCGTACGGTCCTGGAGTGCGACACATGACGCCGGGCCGGGCCGTGGCCGTACGGGGTTGGAGTGCGCTCGACGTCGTACGCTCGCCTGCATGAGCCCCTCCATCGCCACCAACACCCGTGTCTCCCTCGATGAGCTGCTGGAGTTCGTACGCCCGCGCCACCGTGCGCTGCTGATGACCCGCCGGACGGACGGCTCGCCCCAGGCGTCCCCGCTGACCTGCGGAGTCGATGACTCCGGCCGTATCGTCATGTCCACCTACCCCGAGCGCGCCAAGGTGCGCAACGCCAAGCGCGACCCGGCCGTGAGCCTCGTGGTGCTGTCCGACGAATGGAACGGCGCCTGGGTGCAGATCGACGGCGCCGCCGAGGTGATCGACGTCCCGGAGTCCATCGAGCCGCTGGTCGAGTACTACCGCAATATCGCGGGCGAGCACCCGGACTGGGACGAGTACCGCGCGGCCATGCGCAAGCAGGGCAAGTCGCTGATCCGGGTCACCCCCGAGCGCTGGGGCCCGATCGCCACGGGCGGCTTCCCGGCCCGGCTGGTGGAGAGCGAGGGCTGACGGGGCGCCGGATCAGCAGGCGCCGGGGCGGCCGTACAGCACGATCCGCATTCCGGTGACGTCCCTGACGGCGCATCGGTGGAAGTGCTCCGCGAGCACCTCCCGCTTCACCCGCTCCTGAGGGGTGTCGTCCAGCGGCTGACCGGGCGGGTCGTTCACCGTGACGATCCGCCCGGCCGTCAGCATCCGGGCCCGGATCCGCGAGGCGGGCAGTTCGATGCCGTGCAGCGTGCCCGAGGGGATCGCGTGCCGGGCCAGTGCCGGCTCCCGCAGACCCCGGAAGTCCTGCGGGCTGGACATGATCGGCTCCCGGCGCCGGGCGGGCATGAAGAGCACCCCGTCGCCGGGGCGGCTGAGCTCCCGTACGGCGCGCGCCGCGGCGAGCGGGTCGTCGAGCCGGCTCTCCGGAGTCCGCAGGTGGAGGGAGTACGGCAGCAGAGCCGCCCCGGCGACCACCGCCAGTGCCCCGGCGAGCGCCCTCGGGGCGGTGACGGTGTGCGAGAGCGCGTCCAGCCGGGCCCCGATCAGCAGCGCGAGACCGGTATGGGCATAGAGCACGTACCGGTCGACGTAGAGCGGATGGAGATACGACACCGCCAGCAGTGCGGCGGGCGGCAGGATCAGCAGCGCCACCGCGAGATCGCGCAGCGGTACGGCGCCCCGCGCGGGCAGCGGCCCCCGGGCGCAGACCAGGCCCGTCAGGGCGAGCGCGCCGAAGCCGAGCAGTTCGGGCGGGCCCGGCGGGGAGATCCAGCCGACCAGCGCCGCCTGCTGCTGACTGACGATCACCAGCGGGGTCAGCACCACCGCCGCCACGGCCGCCGACTGCCCCCAGGCCCAGCCGGACCGCGCGCCCGCCCGGGCCCGGTACAGCGCGACACCGTGCGCGGCAACGGCCGGCACCGCGAACTCGTGCAGCAGACAGGCCAGCGAGGCGACGACGGCGTATCCGGCCCAGGTGCGTCTGCGGGGCCTGGCCACGGCGCTCAGCAGCAGATGCGTGGCCGCGACGACGGCGGCGCAGACCAGGGCGTACGACCGCCCTTCCTGCTCGTACCGCTGCACCGCCGGGAACAGCGGGAAGACCAGCCCGGCGGCGAGTCCGGCGCGGGGCCCGGCGAGCCGCTGCCCGAGCAGTCCGACCCCGGCGGCCGCGGCGGCCATGGCCAGCACCGAGGGCAGCCGGAGGGCGACCAGCCCGCCGTCCCAGAGGGCGAAGACGCCGTGCATGAACAGGTAGTAGAGGCCGTGCACCACATCGGCGTTGCCGAGCAGGCGCAGGATCTCGCCGACGCTCCGATGGGCGACCTGATACGTCGTCGACTCGTCCCGCCACATGCTGTTCCCCCGGCGGATCCCCCACAGCCCGAGCGCCAGCGCCAGCCCGGCCGGGGCGAGCCAGACCGCGGCCCGCCCGGCGCGCCCCGTGCGTCGTGACGCCGGGGGCTCCGGCGACGCCGGGCGGGTGCGTGGGGCGGCCCCGGCGGTGTCGAGGGCAGGCGAGAGGGACATGGGTGGGGGAACTCCGATCGGAGCTGAAAGGTGGGGGGCCGCGGCGAGGTGAGGGACCGCGGAGGAGTGAACGGACCGGGATGGGCGCGGTCAGGCCCGCCTGCGCCTGATCCACCACAGGCAGACCGCGGCGAGCGCGACGGCCGCGGCCAGGCAGATCCCGGTCTGCATCCACTGCATGGGCCAGTAGTGGCTCGCCGGGTGCAGCTCTTGGTACCACCTGCCGGTGGAGCCGAGCCGGGCGAAGCAGCGGTTCCAGGAGTCCTCGCCGGTGGCGGACGCACAGCGGTCGAAGGGGATCTTCTCGCCGGTCCGGGTCAGATAGCCGTCGCCCATGCCACGCCATGAGTTGAAGTAGACCCGAACAGGGGTGACGGTGAATTGGCCGGAGGCGTCGGGTTCGGAGACGATCGTCCGCGGCGTCATCAGATGGGGGCGCAGGGCGCCCAGCTCGTACTGGACACCGGCGATGGCCCCCAGCGTGACCACCATGGCGGGCACGGTGCGCCGCAGCAGCAGCCCGGCCGTCGCGCCGAGCAGGAAGGACAGCGGGGCGAGGGCGACCGCCGCCGGGCCGGTCGCGTCGAACGGCACGGCGGTGCCCCAGGCGATGTCCTGGAGCTGGGCCCGCGCCGCCCGCCACCACCAGGTGTACAGCGCCGCGAGGACCGCGGTGCCGGCTGTGACGGCGATGAGCGGGAGCGTGAGTTTGGCGATGAGCCAGCGGGTCCGGCCGACGGACTGGGTCCACACCAACCGGTGGGTGCCCGTCTCCAGTTCCCGGGCGAACAGGGGCGCGCCGATGAAGACGCCGATCAGTGCCGGCAGGGCGATGAGCAGCCGTCCGGTGTTGAGCAGCGGTGTGCGGTAGGCGTCGCTGAGGTGGCGGAGCGCCTCGGCCGTCGGGCTGGTTCCGTCGCGGGGATCGATCTCCCTGCCGTGGCAGAGCTCCTTCCAGTTCCATTCCGCGCAGCCCTGGATGTCGTGCGCCCGTATATAGCCCATCATCTCGGCGCGCTGCCAGACGATGTACGCGGCAATCGCCACGACCACGGCCAGGCCCGCCCAGAGGGCGGCCCGGTGCTGCCGCGCCACCAGCCACACCAGCCCGCGTACGCGGGGCCGGGTGCCGGCTGACGCCCGGATCCGTATGCCGATCGCGCTCATGCCTCCACCTCCGTACCGGTCTCCCGGGCGTCGGCCGTGAACAGCGGCGGGGCGTCGGGAGCGCGCAGATAGCCGAGCAGGACGTCCTCCAGGGACGGTTCGGTGACGATCCAGCCGTCTCCGGCCGGGGCGTCCGCCGGGCGGATCAGCGCGGTGAGCTGACGGCCCGTCGTACGGGTCTCGACCACGGTGTGGCGGGCGAGCGCGTCCGGTGTTCCGCCGTCGGCCGCGCGGGGGCCGGTGACGAGACGGTGAGCGGCTTGGACGGCGTCCGCCTCGCCCGCCAGCCGGATCCGGCCGCCGCCCATCAGCAGCAGGTAGTCGCAGACGCCGTCGAGTTCGGCGAGCACATGGGTGGAGATGACCACGCCGGTGCCGCGCTCGGCGGCCTCGGCCATCAGCACACCCATCATCCGGTGGCGGCGCAGCGGGTCCTGGTCGGACATCGGCTCGTCCAGGAGGAGCAGATCGGCACGTTTACCGAGGGCCATGGCGAGGGCCACACAGGTGCGCTGGCCGCCGGAGAGCGAGCCGACGCGGGCGGACAGCGGCACCTCGCCCTCCGCCACCACCCGTTCCGCGGCCTTCTGGTCCCAGCGGGGGTTGAGCTCCCGGCCCAGGCGCAGGGTGTCGGCGACGGAGAAGCGCGGGTAGAGCGGCTTGTCCTGGGCGACGAAGGCGATGCGCGCACGGGCCCCGGGGGCGTCGGAGGACCGGCCGAAGACCCGGAGGGTGCCGGTGGTCGGGGTCAGCAGACCGGCGGCGAGGGAGAGCAGGGTGCTCTTGCCGGAGCCGTTGGGGCCCACCAGGGCGCAGATCCGCCCGGCGGGCAGCCGGAAGGCGACATCTCTCAGGGCCCAGCCGCGTCGGTACTTCTTGCCCAGCCCGGACGCCTCCAGCGCGCCGGACGCGTCGATCTCGTCGGTCACCCGTTCTCCTCGTGTCCACGCTCGCCAGGGGCGGCGGTCTTGCCGAAGCGCTCTTCGAGGACCGAGGCCACCAGCGCCGTCACGTCCTCGCGGTCGAGCCCGGCGGCGCGGGCCCGGTCGGTCCAGTCGGCGAGCTCCGCGCGCAGCGGTGAGTCCGCGGCGGCGCCGGGCCGTGCCAGCGACCGGCGGACGAAGGTGCCGAGGCCCGGCCGGGGCTCGACCAGCCCTTCGCGCTCCAGCTCGCGGTATGCCTTCAGGACGGTGTTGGGGTTGATGGCGGTGGCCGCGACGACCTCCTTGGCCGTGGGCAGCCGGTCCCCGGGCTCCAGCAGTCCGAGGCGGAGCGCCTGCTTGGTCTGCTGGACGATCTGTAGATAGGTGGCGACGCCACTGCGCCGGTCGATGCGGTACTCGACCATCCGCCTCACCACCCTTTCACTAATCAGTTAGTGGAATGATGGTGGAACGCACCTGAGGGAATGTCAACCCGAGGCTGTGACGACCGGCCCGAGGAACGTCGGCCGGCCCGAGGGACGGCCGAAACGCCACGCGGCGCCTTCCCCCGGTCGGGAGGGGGAAGGCGCCGCGCGGCCGGTCCGTACGCCGTTGTACGGGCGGAGATCCGGGAAACCCGGAAGGCAGGGAGAAGGGGCTGGAGGTCAGACCACGAGGGCCCGGTCGGTGGGGCGGATCGGGGCGGGCAGCTCGCTGGCCCCGGCCAGATAGCGGTCCACGCCGCGCGCCGCGGAGCGGCCCTCGGCGATGGCCCAGACGATCAGCGACTGGCCGCGGCCCGCGTCACCGGCCACGAAGACACCCGGCACATTGGTGGCGAAGTCGGCATCGCGCGCGATGTTGCCGCGCTGGTCCAGCTCCAGGCCGAACTGCTCGACCAGGCCGTTCTTCTGGTCGGTGCCGGTGAAGCCCATGGCGAGGGTGACCAGCTGGGCCGGGATCTTGCGCTCGGTGCCCGGCTTCTGCTCCAGCTTGCCGTCCTTGAACTCCACCTCGATCAGGTGCAGCCACTGGACATTGCCGTCCTCATCGCCCTCGAAGTGGCTGGTGGAGACGGAGTAGAGCCGCTCACCGCCCTCCTCGTGCGCCGAGGTGACCTTGTAGAGCATGGGGAAGGTCGGCCAGGGCTGGTTGGCGTTCCGCTCATCGCCCGGCCTCGGCATGATCTCCAGCTGGGTGACGGAGGCGGCGCCCTGCCGGTGGGCGGTGCCGACGCAGTCCGCGCCGGTGTCGCCGCCGCCGATGACCACGACATGCTTGCCCTCGGCGGTGATGGGGGCGGTGGTGAGGTCGCCCTCCTGCACCTTGTTGGCCAGCGGCAGGTACTCCATCGCGAAGTGGATGCCGTTCAGCTCGCGGCCCGGGACCGGCAGATCGCGCGAGGTGGTGGCGCCGGCCGCGATGACCACGGCGTCGTACCGCTTGCGCAGCTTGGCGGCGTCGATGTCGCGGCCGATCTCCGTCTCGGTGCGGAACTTGGTGCCCTCCGCGCGCATCTGCTCGATACGGCGGTTGATGTGCCGCTTCTCCATCTTGAACTCGGGGATGCCGTAGCGCAGCAGCCCGCCGATGCGGTCGGCCCGCTCATAGACGGCGACCGTGTGACCGGCCCGGGTCAGCTGCTGGGCGGCGGCCAGACCCGCCGGTCCCGAGCCGATCACGGCGACGGTCTTGCCGCTGAGCCGCTCGGGCGGCTGCGGGGTGACATCGCCCGCGTCCCACGCCTTGTCGATGATGGTGACCTCGACGTTCTTGATGGTCACCGGCGGCTGGTTGATGCCGAGCACACAGGCCGACTCGCACGGGGCGGGGCACAGCCGCCCGGTGAACTCCGGGAAGTTGTTGGTCGCGTGCAGCCGCTCGCTGGCCTCGCGCCAGTCCTCCCGGTAGGCGTAGTCGTTCCACTCGGGGATGAGGTTCCCCAGCGGACAGCCGTTGTGGCAGAACGGAATGCCGCAGTCCATGCACCGGCCGGCCTGCTTGCTGATGATCGGCAGCAGCGAGCCCGGGACGTAGACCTCGTTCCAGTCCTTGACGCGTGTCTCCACCGGGCGGGTCTCGGCCACCTCACGGCCGGTGGTCAGGAAGCCCTTGGGGTCAGCCATTGATCGCCGCCTCCATCATCTTCTCGTGGGTCTCGGACTCGGAGAGCCCGGCACGCTCGGCGGCGTCCTTGGCGGCGAGCACGGCCTGGTACGTAGCGGGGATGATCTTGCTGAAGCGGGTACGGGCGGTCTCCCAGTCGTCGAGCAGCGCACCCGCGACGGTGGATCCGGTCTCCTCGTGGTGGCGGCGCACCGCGTCGTGCAGCCACCGCTGGTCGGTGTCGTCCAGCGCACCGACCGCGTCCCGCAGATCGACATTGACATTGTCCGGATCGAGGTCGATCACATAGGCGATTCCGCCGGACATACCGGCCGCGAAGTTCCGCCCGGTGGGGCCGAGGACGACCGCGTGACCGCCGGTCATGTACTCGCAGCCGTGGTCGCCCACGCCCTCGGAGATGACCGTGGCGCCGGAGTTGCGGACGCAGAACCGCTCGCCGACCCGGCCGCGCAGGAACATCTCACCGCCGGTCGCGCCGTACGCGAGGGTGTTGCCCGCGATGGTGGAGTACTCGGCGAGGTGGTCCGCGCCCCGGTCCGGGCGGACGATGAGCCGGCCGCCGGAGAGGCCCTTGCCCACGTAGTCGTTGGCGTCGCCCTCGAGCCGCAGCGTGACCCCGCTGGGCAAGAAC
The DNA here is from genome assembly GCF_040653035.1 of Streptomyces malaysiensis subsp. malaysiensis. Taxonomy (NCBI): domain Bacteria; kingdom Bacillati; phylum Actinomycetota; class Actinomycetes; order Kitasatosporales; family Streptomycetaceae; genus Streptomyces; species Streptomyces malaysiensis. Next base: position 224,034 of record NZ_JBEZNG010000008.1, on the reverse strand, counting down.
GCACCGAAGGACTGGCCGGCCGAGCCGGTGAAGGTGATGTCGATGGTGTCGTCGGGCAGGCCCGCGCCGCCGAACTTACGGGTCACCTCATGGCCGAGCATGGTGCCCACGGTCCGGTTGATGTTGCGGATCGCGATCTGGGCGCGGACCGGCTGGGCGGCCTCGGCGCTCTCGGCGTTCAGCGCGTCGGCCGCCAGCTTGATCAGCTGGTTGTCGAGCGCCTTGGCCAGGCCGTGGTCCTGCTCGACCGCCTGGTGGCGGACGGCGCCCTTGGGCAGCTCGGGCACGTACAGCAGCGGGGCCAGGTCCAGGCCCTGGGCCTTCCAGTGCTGTACGGCGCGGGCGGTGTCCAGCAGCTCGGCGTGGCCGATGGCCTCGTCCAGGGAGCGGAAGCCCAGCTCGGCGAGGAGCTCGCGGACCTCCTCGGCGATGAACTCGAAGAAGTTCACCACGAACTCGGCCTTGCCGCTGTAGCGCTCGCGCAGCACCGGGTTCTGGGTGGCGATGCCGACCGGGCAGGTGTCCAGATGGCAGACGCGCATCATCACACAGCCGGAGACCACCAGCGGCGCGGTGGCGAAGCCGAACTCCTCGGCGCCGAGCAGCGCGGCGATCACCACATCGCGGCCGGTCTTCAGCTGGCCGTCGGTCTGCACCACGATGCGGTCGCGCAAGCCGTTGAGCAGCAGCGTCTGCTGGGTCTCGGCGAGGCCGAGCTCCCAGGGGCCGCCCGCGTGCTTGAGCGAGGTGAGCGGCGAGGCGCCGGTGCCGCCGTCGTGGCCGGAGATCAGCACCACATCGGCGTGGGCCTTGGAGACGCCCGCGGCCACCGTGCCGACGCCGACCTCGGAGACCAGCTTGACGTGGATACGCGCCTGGGGGTTGGCGTTCTTCAGGTCGTGGATCAGCTGGGCGAGATCCTCGATCGAGTAGATGTCGTGGTGCGGCGGCGGGGAGATCAGACCGACGCCCGGGGTGGAGTGCCGGGTCCTGGCCACCCAGGGGTAGACCTTGTGGCCGGGCAGCTGACCGCCCTCGCCGGGCTTGGCGCCCTGCGCCATCTTGATCTGGATGTCATCGGAGTTGACCAGGTATTCGCTGGTCACCCCGAAGCGGCCGGAGGCCACCTGCTTGATCGACGAGCGCCGGGCCGGGTCGTGCAGCCGGTCGGAGTCCTCGCCGCCCTCACCGGTGTTGGACTTGGCCCCCAGCCGGTTCATGGCGATGGCGAGGGTCTCGTGCGCCTCCTGGGAGATGGAGCCGTAACTCATGGCGCCGGTGGAGAACCGCTTGACGATCTCGCTCGTGGGCTCGACCTCGTCGATCGGGATCGAGGGCCGCTCCCCCTTGAAGGAGAACAGGCCGCGCAGCGTCATCAGCCGCTCGGACTGCTCGTTCACCCGATCGGTGTACTTCTTGAAGATGTCGTAGCGGCGCGACCGGGTGGAGTGCTGGAGCCGGAAGATCGTCTCGGGGTCGAAGAGGTGCGGCTCGCCCTCGCGGCGCCACTGGTACTCGCCGCCGATCTCCAGCGTGCGGTGGGCGGAGGGGACGCCGGAGGCGGGGTACGCCTTGGCGTGGCGGGCGGCGACCTCCTTGGCGATGACGTCCAGGCCCGCGCCGCCGATCTTGGTGGCGGTGCCGTGGAAGTACCTGTCCACGAAGGACTCGTCCAGGCCGACGGCCTCGAAGACCTGCGCACCCCGGTAGGAGGCCACGGTCGAGATGCCCATCTTGGACATGACCTTCAGGACGCCCTTGCCGAGCGCCTTGATCAGGTTCTTGATCGCGGTCTCGGCCTCGACACCGGGCAGGAACGTCCCCGCCCGGACCAGGTCCTCGACCGACTCCATGGCCAGATACGGGTTGACGGCCGCGGCGCCGAAGCCGATCAGCAGCGCGACATGGTGCACCTCGCGGACATCGCCCGCCTCGACCAGCAGCCCCACCTGGCTGCGCTGCTTGGTGCCGATGAGGTGGTGGTGGACCGTCGAGGTGAGCAGCAGCGAGGGGATCGGGGCGTGCTCGGCGTCCGAATGCCGGTCGGAGAGCACGATCAGCCGGGCGCCGTCCTCGATGGCCCGGTCGGCCTCCGCGCAGATCTCGTCCAGCCGGGCGGCGAGCGCCTGACCGCCGCCACCGACCCGGTACAGACCCGAGAGGTTCGCGGCCTTGAGGCCGGGCATGTCCCCGTCGGCGTTGATGTGGATGAGCTTGGCCAGCTCATCGTTGTCGATCACCGGGAAGGGCAGGGTGACGCTGCGGCAGGAGGCCGAGGTCGGCTCCAGCAGATTGCCCTGCGGGCCCAGCGAGGAGATCAGCGAGGTGACCAGCTCCTCGCGGATCGCGTCCAGCGGCGGGTTGGTGACCTGCGCGAACAGCTGGGTGAAGTAGTCGAACAGCAGCCGCGGCCGCTCGGAGAGGGCGGCGATCGGCGAGTCGGTGCCCATCGAGCCGATCGGCTCGGCGCCCGCCTTGGCCATCGGCGCGAGCAGGACCCGCAGCTCCTCCTCGGTGTAGCCGAAGGTCTGCTGACGGCGGGTGACCGAGGCGTGGGTGTGCACGATGTGCTCACGCTCGGGGAGGTCGGCCAGGCCGATCAGACCGGCCTCGAGCCATTCGCCGTACGGCTCCTCGGCGGCCAGCTCGGCCTTGATCTCGTCGTCCTCGATGATGCGGTGCTCGGCGGTGTCGACCAGGAACATCCGGCCCGGCTGGAGCCGGCCCTTGCGGACCACCCTGGCCGGGTCGATGTCCAGGACGCCGACCTCGGAGGAGAGCACCACCAGACCGTCGTCGGTGACCCAGTAGCGCCCGGGCCGCAGGCCGTTGCGGTCCAGCACGGCGCCGACCTGGGTGCCGTCGGTGAAGGTGACACAGGCCGGGCCGTCCCAGGGCTCCATCATCGTGGAGTGGTACTGGTAGAAGGCGCGCCGGGCCGGGTCCATGGAGGGGTGGTTCTCCCACGCCTCGGGGACCATCATCAGCACCGAGTGCGGCAGCGAGCGGCCGCCGAGGTGGAGCAGCTCCAGAACCTCGTCGAAGGTCGCCGAGTCGGAGGCGTCCGGGGTGCAGACGGGGAAGATCCGCTCCAGGCCCTTCTCCCCGAACAGATCGCTGACCAGCTGGGACTCCCGGGCGCGCATCCAGTTGCGGTTGCCCTGGACGGTGTTGATCTCACCGTTGTGGGCGACGAAGCGGTACGGGTGGGCCAGCGGCCAGCTCGGGAAGGTGTTGGTGGAGAACCGGGAGTGGACCAGCGCGACGGCCGTGGCGAAGCGGCGGTCGGAGAGGTCGGGGAAGAACGGCTCCAGCTGACCGGTGGTCAGCATGCCCTTGTAGACCAGGGTGCGGGCGGACAGCGAGGGGAAGTAGACCCCCGCCTCGCGCTCGGCGCGCTTGCGCAGCACGAACGCCTTGCGGTCCAGGGCCACACCGGTGCTGGTGCCGTCGGCGACGAAGAGCTGGCGGAAGACGGGCATGGTGGACCGGGCGCCATTGCCCAGCAGCTCGGGGGCGACGGGCACCTCGCGCCAGCCGAGGACGGTCAGGCCCTCCTCGGCGGCGAGCCGCTCGATGTGCTCCGCCGCGGCGGCGCCCTCGGTCCCGCCCTCGGGGAGGAACGCGATGCCCACCGCGTAGGCACCGGCTTCGGGCAGCTCGAAGCCGGTCACACCGGCCCGCAGGAAGGCGTCCGGAACCTGGACGAGGATGCCCGCGCCATCGCCGGAGTCGGGCTCCGAACCGGTGGCTCCGCGGTGCTCGAGGTTCCTCAGCACGGTGAGAGCCTGCTCCACGAGCTCATGGCTGGCCTCGCCGGTGAGGGTCGCCACGAAGCCGACGCCACAGGCGTCGTGCTCATTGCGCGGGTCGTACATCCCCAGTCGGGCGGGGTGGGATGCGGAACGCATCGGCTCTCCCGTCGTCGTCATGGCATCTTGCGTGTGCCGAGGGACGACGTTGGCCCTCCGCGAAATTTCGTGCAGGTTACATGATGGGCGGAATCTCGGGAAGCGGAAGTTCCATTCCACCATGCGGACACCCCAGGGCGGGGTGGGGTGACATCACGCCCCTGGGGGTGGGCTGACATCAGGCAGTACGGGCAATTGTTCACTGGGCGACCGACATCGCCATGGCGCTGACCGGGCGACACTGCCCAAGCGCTTCGGGCTTATGCCCGCCTGTAAAAGGATCGAAACCGAGGGGTAACGGCGTGATTATGCGGCTCGCCGTATGTGTGTCATCCTACGGCCGTTCCGAACAAAGCGCCCAGGGCATAGGTCACACCCGCCGCCGCACCGCCCAGCACCAGCTGCCGCAGCCCGCTGTACCACCAGCTGCGGGCGGTCACCCGCGCCACCGCCGCACCGGCCCCGAACAGCCCTATCAGCGCCAGCAGCACGGCCGGCCAGAGCACCGTGGCACCCAGCAGATACGGCAGCACCGGCAGCAGCGCGCCCAGTGCGAAGGAGCCGAACGAGGACACCGCCGCCACCAGCGGCGACGGCAGATCGTCCGGGTCCACGCCCAGCTCCTCGCGGGCGTGGATCTCCAGCGCCTGCTCGGGGTCGCGCGAGAGCTGCTCGGCCACCTCACGGGCCAGGGCCGGCTCCACCCCGCGCGACTCGTAGAGTGCCGCCAGCTCCTCCAGCTCGTCCACGGGGTGCTTGCGCAGCTCACGCCGCTCCACCTCCAGTTCGGCCTGGACCAGATCGCGCTGGGAGGCGACGGAGGTGTACTCACCGGCGGCCATGGAGAAGGCACCGGCCGCGAGGCCCGCCAGACCGGTGATCACGATGGTCTGCCGGTCCACGGCGCCGCCGGCCACACCGGTCATCAGCGCGAGATTGGAGACCAGTCCGTCCATGGCACCGAAGACGGCGGGCCGCAGCCAGCCGCCGTTCACATCACGGTGGGTGTGGTTGTCGCGGTGGGCGATGTGCGGGGACTCGGCGGTGTCGATGACGGACATATGAAGATGTGCTCCCTTCGAGAAGGGTGTGGCGATGCGGCCCTCACCCCAACGGTTCGAAGGTACGCACGAATTCCCCTGCTCCGCCAGCAAGGAAGGCCGAACTTACCTCGCTGACCTGCGGAAACGCGAAGAGGCCGCCGAACCCCGAGGGGTTCGGCGGCCCAGTGGACGCGCCAGGGCGCGCGTCAGGGCGCGCGTCAGGGTTTCTTGGCGGACTCCGCCTCGGCGGCCACCGCGGCATCGTCCGCGCCACCGCTCCCGGCCTTGCTCTCGGCCGCGGTGCCGTGGCCCGCCTCGGTGGCCGTGGCCGGTGCGGCGCCGCTTCCGGCCGCGCCGTCCTCGACCGCGGCGGGCTCCACGATCTCCTCGCGGCCGGGGGTCCTCTTCGCGGAGATCACCAGATAGGCCACCGCGGCCAGGAAGACCACGACGGACGTCCAGTTGTTGAGCCGCAGCCCCAGCACATGGTGGGCGTCGTCCACCCGGAGGTACTCGATCCAGAAGCGGCCCACGGTGTAAGCCGCGACGTAGAGGGCAAACGCCCGGCCATGCCCCAGCTTGAAGCGGCGGTCCGCCCAGATCACCAGGAGCGCCACGCCGACGCACCACAGCGACTCGTACAGGAAGGTCGGGTGGTACGTGCCGGCCACCCGGCCCGCGTCGGCGTCGCCGTCGATCTTCAGCGCCCAGGGCAGTGTGGTCGCCTTGCCGTACAGCTCCTGGTTGAACCAGTTGCCCCAGCGCCCGATCGCCTGGGCGAAGGCGATCCCGGGCGCGATGGCGTCCGCGTACGCCGGGAGCGGGATCCCACGGCGGCGGCAGCCGATCCAGGCGCCGAGCGCACCCAGCGCGATGGCTCCCCAGATCCCGAGGCCGCCCTGCCAGATCTTGAAGGCGTCCACCCAGTCACGGCCGTCGGTGAAGTACAGCTCGTAATCGGTGATGACGTGGTAGAGGCGGCCGCCGACCAGGCCGAACGGCACCGCCCAGACGGCGATGTCGGCGACGGTGCCGACCTGGCCGCCCCGGGCGACCCAGCGCCGTCCGCCGTACCAGACCGCGACGAAGACGCCGATGATGATGCAGAACGCATAGCCGCGCAGCGGGACCGGACCGAGATGGATCACGCCGGACGACGGGCTGGGAATATAAGCGAGGAGGTCCATGACAGGACCGACGCTACCGTGCCGGGCGGGAGATACGGCAACCCACCCGGCAACGGCTGCGTAACAAGGATCAGTCCCGGGCCGCCGCGAGGACCATGCGCTTGAGCTTGTTGGGGCTCAGCGGCTTCTTGGGATCGCCGTACACGGACTTCCCGTCGAGCAGCACGGTCGGCGTGGAGGCATAGCCGGAGTGGGCGAAGACATCGTTGGACTTGCGCACCCAGGTGTCGTGCCGGCCGTCCTCGACGCATGTGCGGAAGGCGGGCGTGACCAGCCCAGGGACCTGGTCCGCGAGCTTGATCAGCCTGCTGTTGTTCGCGTAGGTGTCCCGGGTCTCCTGGGGCTGATGGCGGTAGAGCACATCGTGGTACGCCCGGAACATCGCGGGGTCCTTGTCCTGGGCGCAGGCCGCCGCGTTGGCGGCGCGGAGCGAACCGGTGCCGCCGAGGTTTCGGTCGATGATCGTCACCAGGTGGTACTCGACCTTCATCCGGCCCTCGTCCTGGAGCTGGTGGACGGTCTTGCGGAAGACGTCCTCGAACTGCTTGCAGCCGGGGCAGCGGAAGTCCTCGTAGACCGTCAGGGTCACCGGGGCGGCCTTCGCGGCCTTCGCGGCCTTCCCCGCCTTGCCCTCCTGCTCCGCCTTCCCGTCCTTCCCGTGCTGCCCCGAGGGGATCACCAGACGTCCCTTGCCGACCGCTCCGCGCGGCGGCACCAGGGCGCTGCCCGACTTCCCCGAGTCGTCCTCGGTCCTGGACGCGACCATGCCCACCCCGACGGCCCCGGCGAGGACGGCCACCGCCGCCCCCACGACGCCCAGCGTCCGCTTGCGCTTCGCGCGCGCCCGGTCCCGTTCGCGCTGTTCCCGCAGGCGCTCTCGGGCGCCGCGCTTTCCCTCACGGTTTCTCTGACTCACGACCTCGCCTAACGAGGCGGAGGAGCACCGCTGAGCTCCTCCGCCCCGTTGTTCCCTCTAACGAGCGACCCTCCAACGGGTGGCCGGCGGACCACGCGGCGGAGCCGCATATCGATACTCCCCCCTCCCCGCCCCTTCCCGCAGCACCGATATGCGGCTCCGCCGCGCGGCAGGGACTCCGCCCCCGGCCCCCGGGGCGAAGCCCCACCACCCAGCCCCTCCAGCGCGAGGAGCGGGGTCCGAGGCGAAGCCCCGCCACCCAACCCCTCCGGCGCGAAGAGCGGGGTCCGGGGCCAAGCCCCGCCACCCAACCCCTCCGGCGCGAAGAGCGGGGTCCGGGGCCC
>NZ_JBEZNG010000008.1:0-216536 GCF_040653035.1 Streptomyces malaysiensis subsp. malaysiensis | reverse complement strand
GAAGCCCCGCCACCCAACCCCTCCGGCGCGAAGAGCGGGGTCCGGGGCCAAGCCCCGCCACCCAACCCCTCCGGCGCGAAGAGCGGGGTCCGGGGCGAAGTCCCACCACCCAACCCCTCCGGCGCGAAGAGCGGGGTCCGGGGCGAAGTCCCGCCACCCAGCCCCTCCGGCGCTTGAGGAGCGGGGTCTGGGGCGGAGCCCCAGTTGTGGGAAGGGGCGGGGAGGGGAGCAGCCCGCCGCAGGCGTACGCGCGCCCCCGGACACTCCCTAACTAACGCGCGGCGCGAACCCCCTCCGCCAGCTCACCCGCGAGCTCGCGCAGCCCCGCCAGACCGGCCTCGCCGTCGCCCTCGGCGTCCAGCAGCCGCTTGACGAAGGCCGAGCCCACGATGACGCCGTCGGCGAACGCGGCGACCTCCGTCGCCTGCGCGGCGTTGGAGACGCCGAGCCCCACGCACACCGGAAGCGAGGTGGTCGCACGGGTGCGCTCCACCAGCGCGCGCGCCTCCTGGCCCACCGATTCCCTCGTTCCGGTGACACCCATCAGGGACGCCGCGTAGACGAAACCGCTGCCCGCGGCCGTGATCTTCGCCAGCCGCTCATCACGGCTGCTGGGCGCGACCACGAACACCGTCGCCAGACCGTGCTGCTCCGCGGCCTTCCGCCAGATCTCCGACTCCTCGACCGGCAGATCGGGCAGGATGCAGCCCGCGCCGCCCACCTCGGCGAGATCGGCGGCGAACCGCTCGACGCCGTACCGGTCCACGGGGTTCCAGTACGTCATGCACAGGATCGGAGCGCCCGTGCGGGCGTGCACCTCCCCCACCGTGCGGATCACATCGCGGATCCTGACCCCGCCGCGCAGCGCGATGTCGTCGGCGGTCTGGATCACCGGACCGTCGAGCACCGGATCGCTGTGCGGCAGCCCGACCTCGACGATGTCGCAGCCGCCCTCGATCATGGCGGTCATCGCGTCCACCCCGCCGTCGACGGTGGGGAAACCGGCGGGCAGATAGCCGACGAGCGCGGCGCGCCCCTCGTCCTTGGCACTCGCCAGGACGGATCCCAGCAGCTCCAGGTTCCCGGCCATCACTTCGCCCCCTCGTCGCTCTGCCGCTCGTAGAGCCCGAAGTACCGAGCCGCCGTGTCCATGTCCTTGTCGCCGCGCCCGGAGAGGTTGACCAGCACCAGACCGTCGCCGCCCAGCTCACGGCCGAGGTCCAGGGCGCCCGCCAGCGCGTGGGCGCTCTCGATCGCCGGGATGATGCCCTCGGTCTCCGACAGCAGCCGCAGCGCCCGCATCGCCTCGTCATCGGTGACCGCCCGGTACTCGGCGCGGCCGGTGTCCTTCAGATACGCGTGCTCAGGGCCGACGCCGGGGTAGTCGAGACCGGCCGAGATCGAGTACGGCTCGGTGATCTGCCCGTCCTCGTCCTGGAGCACGAACGACCGGGAGCCGTGCAGGATCCCGGGCTCGCCCTGGCTCAGCGTGGCCGCGTGCTCCCCGGTGTCCACCCCGTGCCCGGCGGGCTCGAAGCCGACGATCCGCACGCTCTCGTCCGGCAGGAAGGCGTGGAACAGCCCGATCGCGTTGGATCCGCCGCCCACACAGGCCGCGACCGCGTCCGGCAGCCGCCCGGTCCGCTCCAGGATCTGCCGCCGCGCCTCCACGCCGATCACCCGGTGGAAGTCGCGCACCAGCGCCGGGAAGGGGTGGGGGCCGGCCACGGTGCCGAAGAGGTAGTGGGTGCGGTCCACATTGGCCACCCAGTCCCGGAACGCCTCGTTGATGGCGTCCTTCAGGGTGCGGCTGCCGGACTTCACGGCGATGACCTCGGCGCCCAGCATCCGCATCCGCGCCACGTTGAGCGCCTGCCGCTGGGTGTCGATCTCACCCATGTAGATGGTGCACTCGAGCCCGAACAGAGCGCATGCGGTGGCCGTGGCCACGCCGTGCTGACCGGCGCCGGTCTCGGCGATGACCCGGGACTTGCCCATCCGCTTGGTGAGCAGGGCCTGGCCCAGCACGTTGTTGATCTTGTGGGAGCCGGTGTGGTTGAGGTCCTCGCGCTTGAGGAAGATCCGGGCGCCCCCGGCGTGCTCGGCGAACCGCGTCACCTCGGTCAGCGCGCTGGGCCGGCCGGTGTAGTTGACCAGCAGATCTTCGAGCTCGGCCGCGAAGGCGGGGTCCGTCTTGGCCTTCTCGTACTCGGCGGCGACCTCGTCGACCGCGGCGACGAGCGCCTCGGGGATGAACTTGCCGCCGAAGGCACCGAAGTACCCCTCGGCGGTGGGCACCTGACCCTCCGGGTCAGGGATGAAGAATTCAGAGGACATGGCTGTACTCCTCGATCGGGGCATCGCCCCGCAACGGATGTGATGGGAAACCGTGCGCGCTCAGCGCGGCGCGGCGCGTCGCCATCGACGCCCGTTGATCTGCCCCGGTTCGCATCCGATGTGGTAGCGCACGCGCCGCCCCCGCACCCGCCTCGCGGGCGCGCGGCAGCCCCGGGGCCGACAGCCCCGGGCCAGGCGTGCGTACGTCTCCATGGTGCGCCGATCCCGCCCCGTCGTCAGTCCCGGCCGTGGCGCAGCGCCGGATGGGCGCCCGCCGCCACCAGATCGGCCACCGCGACCTTGGGGTCGCGACCGGTCACCAGGGACTCGCCGACCAGCACCGCGTCCGCGCCGTCGTTCGCGTAGGCGATCAGGTCGTGCGGTCCGCGCACCCCCGACTCCGCGATCTTGACGATATGGTCCGGGATCTCCGGTGCGATCCGAGCGAAGTTGCCCCGGTCCACCTGGAGGGTCTTGAGGTCGCGCGCGTTGACGCCGATCACCCGGGCCCCGGCGTCGACCGCGCGGGTGACCTCCTCCTCGTCGTGCACCTCGACCAGCGGTGTGAGCCCGATCGACTCGGCCCGCTCGACGAGCGAGACCAGGGCCTCCTGCTCCAGCGCGGCGACGATCAGCAGGATGACGTCGGCGCCGTACGCGCGCGCCTCCCACAGCTGGTACGAGGTGACGATGAAGTCCTTACGGAGCACCGGAATGTCGACCTTGGCCCTTACGGCCTCCAGGTCGGCCAGCGAGCCGCCGAAGCGCCGCTGCTCGGTCAGCACGCTGATCACGGCCGCGCCGCCCGCCTCGTAGTCGGCGGCGAGCCCCGCGGGGTCGGCGATCGCGGCGAGCGCGCCCTTGGACGGGCTGGACCGCTTCACCTCGCAGATCACCTTGACGCCTTCGCCCTTGAGCGCGGCGACGCCGTCCTTCGCCGGCTGGGCCTTGGCCGCCCGCTCCTTGAGCTCGTCGAGGGCGACGCTCGCCTGCCGCTCCGCGAGGTCGGCACGGACTCCGTCGATGATCTCGTCGAGCACACTCACCGAGCGGCCCCCTTCCGTGACGGGGATGAAGCTAGCTGCTGTGGATCTGCCGGGTGGGACGGGTTCACCGCGTCACCCGGCACTGCGATGGTAGCCGCCGGGAGGCCGAGCTCTCGCATCCGGTTGACGCGGACGCCCACCACATGCACATACACAACAGCGGTCATGGTGTCAGTAGTCCCCCGAACGGGAAATTCCGGACGATGGTGAAGACCAGGGCCGCCGCGCCCAGCGCCCCCGCGTACCAGGGCCGCGCCACCGGGAAGCGCCCGCGTACGCACCACACCACCCAGCAGACAACGAAGACCGCGTAACAGCCGACCGCGAGGGCGTTGTCGCGCAGCGCGGCCGCCAGATCGCCGTGCGCCAGGGCATGGGCGCCGCGCAGCCCGCCGCAGCCGGGGCAGTACAGCCCGGTGAGCCGCAGCAGCGGGCAGACGGGGTAGTGGCCGGGCTCCCGGGGGTCGACGGCGCCGACATAGCCGAAGGCGGCCAGGACGCCCGCGAGGACGCCGAACGGCGCGGCCAGCCGCCGTACCAGGGGGGCCGGGGCGGTCGGCGGTGGTTCGGTCACACCGCCGAGTCTGCCCCGGCATCCACGAAGGCGCAGCTCAGAACCGGTGCACCGGCCTCCGTACGGCTCAGTGGCGAGCGCGGCGACGGAGGCGGGCGCGGCCCCGGGCCGCGCCGGGGCTCAGCTCTGGGTCTGCGCCTGCGCCTGGGTCTGGGACTGGACCGCGGGCTGCGGCCGCACGGGCTGCGCCTTGGGCATGCCCAGCCCGGCCGCGCGCATCGCCATGCCGACGACACCGCCGAGGGCGATGATCACGATGCCCGCCCAGAAGCCGAGCGGGCTGGCCGCCACGGTGAACGCGCCGGCGACGCAGAAGCCGATGAAGGCGATGGTGACACCGGTCCAGGCGGCCGGGGTGTGTCCGTGGTTGTGACCCGCCATGAATTCTCCTCGTTGCTGTACCGCGCCTGGTCCCGGCGCTCGGGGAGGCGAACGCTCCCAGGCCATTGTCCCCGACGCGCGAAACACCCTTGCGCGGGGGTGGGGCCCCGCGGTGTGGGAGGGGAGCGCTCAGGCGCCCCGCTCGGCCTCCTGCCGCTCCGGCGCCTCCGTCGGGTCCTCGCCCCGGTCCAGGGCCTTCCACAGCTCCTCGGGGCGGTCCGGATCGGGGGCCGGGCCGCCGCGCCGGGTGCGGGCCCGGCCCGTGGTGCCCGCGCGCTCGTACCGCCCGGACATGGCGGGCCAGTGCCGGCCGTAGCCCAGCGCGAGCACGCCCGCGAGCAGCAGCAGCACCCCGCCCGCCGCGGCCACCCACGGCCAGGGGGTGTACGCCACGTCGTGGATGGGGCTGTGGGTCAGCCCGCTCACCTTGGACGCCTTCTCCTCCAGCGCCGCCTTGTCGGACGCGCCGAGCGCCGAGCTGACGACGACGCCCGCGCCGCAGAGTGCGAGCAGCGCCGAGACGACGACACGGCCGAGGCGGCGTACGGCGAAGACCGCGACCAGCGCGGCGAGGCCGACGACGGCCAGCGCACCGGGCAGCCCGGTGATGTCGTCGCCGTTGGCGCTCTGTGGAAGGGAGCCCTGGGCGACGGCGGCGGTGCCCTCGGCCCACTTGCGGCTGGTGGCCAGCAGGACGAGGGCGGCGCCCAGCGCACCGGCAAGCAGGGCGATGGCAAGGCTGCTTCGGCGGCCGCGCACGGCGGAGGCGGAGGGCTCGTGCTCGGCCCTGGGCTGGGGTACGGCTGCTGCGGTCACGCCTACCACTATCCCCCACCCGGGTACGGGCTCGTTCGCGGGGATATGAGAACTACCGGCGACTGCCGGGAACTACCGCCCCAGCCGCCCCGCCGCGTGCACCGCCCGCAGCACCGCCGCCGCCTTGTTGCGGCACTCCGCGTCCTCGGCCACCGGATCGGAGTCGGCCACGATCCCCGCGCCCGCCTGGACATACGCGATGCCGTCGCGCAGCAGCGCGGTACGGATGGCGATCGCGGTGTCGGAGTCGCCCGCGAAGTCCAGATAGCCGACACAGCCGCCGTACAGCCCGCGGCGGCTCGGCTCCAGCTCCTCGATGATCTGGAGCGCGCGCGGCTTGGGGGCGCCGGAGAGGGTGCCCGCGGGGAAGCAGGCGGTGAGCACGTCGAAGGCCGTACGGCCCTCGGCGAGGCTGCCGGTGACGGTCGAGACGATGTGCATGACATGGCTGTAGCGCTCGACCGACATGAAGTCGACGACCTCCACGCTGCCGGGCTCACAGACCCGCCCGAGGTCGTTGCGCCCGAGGTCGACCAGCATCAGGTGCTCGGCCCGCTCCTTGGGGTCGGCGAGCAGTTCCTCGGCGAGGGCGGCGTCCTCCCGCGGGGTGGCCCCGCGGTGGCGGGTGCCGGCGATGGGGTGCAGCATCGCCCGGCCGTCCTCGACCTTGACCAGGGCCTCCGGGCTGGAGCCCACCACATCGAAGCCCTCGAACCGGAAGAGGTACATATAGGGGCTCGGATTGGTGGCGCGCAGCACCCGGTAGACGTCGAGGGCGGTGGCCGAGCACGGTGTCTCGAACCGCTGCGAGGGGACGACCTGGAACGCCTCGCCCGCGCGGATGCGCTCCTTGATGTCGTCCACCGCCCCCTTGAAGTCCTCACCGCCCCACAGCGCGGTGTACTCCGGCAGTTCGGACTCGGGCAGCGCGGCGGGGTCGGTCGGCACGGGGCGGACCAGATCGGCGGCCATCGCGTCGAGCCGGGCCACGGCGTCCGCGTACGCCTCGTCCACACCCGTGTCGAGGTCGTTGTGGTTGATCGCGTTGGCGATCAGCAGCACGGTGCCGTCCCAGTGGTCCAGCACCGCGAGGTCCGAGGTGAGCAGCATGGTCAGCTCGGGCAGGCGCAGATCGTCCCGCCCGTGCTCGCCGACCTTCTCCAGACGGCGGACGATGTCGTAGCCGAGGTAGCCGACCATGCCGCCGGTGAACGGCGGCAGCTGGACCAGGCCCCCGAGGTCGCGGGGGGTGTGCAGGGTCTCGACGGTGGCGCGCAGCGCCTGGAGCGGGTCGCCTTCGGTGGGCACGCCGACCGGCGGGGTGCCCAGCCAGTGGGTGCGGCCCTCGCGCTCGGTGAGGGTGGCGGCGCTGCGGACGCCGATGAAGGAGTAGCGCGACCAGGAGCGGCCGTTCTCGGCGGATTCGAGGAGGAAGGTGCCGGGGCGCTCGGCGGCCAGTTTGCGGTAGAGGCCCACAGGGGTGTCGCCGTCCGCGAGCAGCTTGCGGCTGACGGGGATGACGCGGCGGTCGGCCGCCAGCTTGCGGAAGGTCTCGAGATCCATCGTGACAGCGTCCTGGGTCGAGGTCTGGGGAGCCCCGCGGGGCACGGGGCGGCTGGGTGGGGCGGTGGCCGGGCTGCCGGCGGTCTACTGGCCGGCCGGTGGGCCGAGCGGCAGTTCGTCGGCGTCGAAACAGGTGCGGTCGCCGGTGTGGCACGCGGCGCCGACCTGGTCGACCTTGACGAGGATGGTGTCGGCGTCGCAGTCGAGGGCGACGGACTTGACCAGCTGGACATGGCCGGAGGTGTCGCCCTTGGCCCAGTACTCCTGGCGGCTGCGGCTCCAGTAGGTGCAGCGGCCGGTGGTGAGGGTGCGGTGCAGCGCCTCGTCGTCCATCCAGCCGAGCATCAGCACCTCACCGGTGTCGTACTGCTGGGCGATGGCGGGCAGGAGGCCGTCGGCGCCGCGCTTGAGGCGGGCGGCGAGGGCAGGGTCGAGGGCGGAGGGGCGGTCGGAGCCGGTCATGCGACCATTCTGCACGTCCGGAGGGGGGTCCCCGCGAATGATCTCCGCCGGACCGGTGTCCGGGCGGGTGTCGGGCCGGTATCGGGTCCGGTATTCGGACCGGTATCCAGGTCGGTGTCCCGGGCCGGTTGGCCGGGTCCGGCGGGCGTCGGCAGGCCGGGCCCGATGGTCGGGTTGTCGGTGGAATGGGGCATGCTTCGGGCATGACGTTTCCGCCGCCGTCGAATGACCCCAATCGGCCTGGAAACGGCGGGGAGTTCGGTCCACCGCCGCAGCCGCAGCAGCAACCACCACAGCCACAGCCCTCACAGCCCCAGCAGGATCAGCCGCCGCAGCCCCCGCAGGCGCAGGCGCAGCCGCCGCAGCAGGGCTTCGGGCCGCCGCCCCCGGCGGACCCGCCCGCGCAGCCGGGCGGGACGGGTGCGCGGCCTGAGCCCGGGCCTCAGGACCGGCCGGGGGCCCAGTCCTGGCCGGCGCCGTCCGCCCCGCCGAGCGGTGGTTTCGGCCCGCCCACCCCACCGGTCCTGATGCCCGGCGGACCGCCGCCCGGCGCGCTGCCGCCGGGGTCCATACCCCCGGGCGCGCTGCCGCCGGGGCCGATGCCCGCGGGCGCGCTGCCGCCGCCTCCCCCACCGCCCGGCACCGGCGGTTCCAGGACCACGGCGATCGTCATCGCGGCGGTGGTGGCCGTGGCGGTGGTCGTCGGCGCGATCGTCATCGGGACGAAGGACGACGGGGACGAGAGGACATCGGCCGACGCCGGCCCGTCCGCCTCGGCCTCCGCCTCGGACAGCCCCGTCTCCTCGCCCTCGGGCGACGCGACGTCCGCCGCCCCGGCGGGCTCGGAGGACCCCGGTCAGGGCGCGCCGCTGGGCGGCGGAGGCGATGCCCCCGACGGGGATCCCGGCGCCTCGGATTCCGCGGCCCCGGACGCGTCGGAGTCCGGCGGGCCCGGTGGCAAGGTGCCGTATGTGGTGCTCGACCCCGGCCAGTGCTTCGACCATCCGGCGATGGACAGCGGCGTCACCAAGGTCGAGAAGCGGCCCTGCCACGGTCCGCACGACGGCGAGGTGATCGCCAATGAGACGCTGAGCGGCGACTTCTCCTCCGAGAGCGCGATCCAGTCCAAGGCGCTCGCGCTGTGCGGGACGGACGCCAAGAAGCGGCTCAAGAGCATCCCCAACGACGGCCGGATGTACTACTACTACGCGCTGTACCCCGCGCTGGGCACCTACTCCGTCCAGGGCGAGGACCAGGTCTCCTGCGCGCTCACGCTGAGCGCCGGACGCGACGGCAAGAAGCTGGGCGAGCCCCTGCCGGGGTAGGTCCGGGCGGGGCGGCCACGGCGGCGCGCGGCGGCGCTTGTCGTGGCAGCGGACGGGCCCCGGTCGTAGGGTGGACCCATGTCCACTCACGCAAAGCGCGAACGCCTGCTCCTCGCCGACCTCTTGGAAGGCGCGGGCCCCGGCGCCCGGACGCTGTGCGAGGGCTGGACCACCCGCGATCTGGCGGCCCATCTGGTGGTCCGCGAGCGCCGCCCCGACGCGGCCGCCGGGGTGCTGGTCAAGCCGCTGGCCTCGCGGCTGGCCCGGGTGCAGGAGGAGTTCGCGGCGAAGCCGTACGAGGAGCTGCTCCAGCTGTTCCGCACCGGTCCGCCGCGGATGTCGCCGTTCGCGCTGAAGCAGGTGGACGAGGCGGCCAACAGCTTCGAGTTCTACGTCCACGCCGAGGATGTGCGCCGGGCCCAGCCGGACTGGACGCCGCGCGAGCTGGACCCGGTCTTCGCCGACGCGCTGTGGTCCCGTATCGAGCGCGGCGCCCGGGTCTTCGGCCGCCGCTCCCCCGTCGGCCTGGTGCTGCGGCGTCCGGACGGCCGGACGGCGGTGGCCCGCCGCGGCGTCCCGGTCGTCACGGTCACCGGTGAACCGGGCGAGCTGGCGCTCTTCCTCACCGGCCGCCAGGAGTCCGCCCGGGTCGAGCTGGAGGGCGACAAGGAGGCCGTGGCCGCGGCGCGGGAGGCCAAGCTCGGCATCTGAGCCGGGCGCCCCCGCGCGCGGGTACGTATCCGGGGGAGCCCCCTAGCAGGTCTCGCGCACGTAGTCCGCGCCGTCGTCGGGCGAGACGTCCTCGTCCCGCAGGACGATACTGAGCCGGTCGCCCCAGCCCGCGCACGCCTTGGCGAAGCCCTCCTCGCCGTACTCGACCACCACCACATGGTCGTCGTAAGCCTCGGCGAAGTCACCGCACTCGTCGTACTCGCCGCACTCCTCGACCACCGCGAAGTCCAGCCCGGCCGCCTTCCGGCCGGAGAGGAGCTCCGCGGTGTTCTTCTGGCCGATGGCCAGCCCCTGGGCGTGCGCGTGCTCCGACAGCAGCGCCATGAACTCCTTGGCGTGGGCGGTGGTCAGCAGCTTCTCGGAGCGTTCGTAGCTGTCGTAGTTGTCCGGCTCGACGGCGTCGAAGCCCTTGTCGGCGCAGCCGTCGATCCAGCCGTCGACCTTCTCCGCGACGCGTTCCCGCTTCCCCGCGGTGCTGATGTCGAGCAGCGGTTCCTTCCACTTGGTGTCGATGACGAGGTCGCCGTCGCGGTCGCGCAGCAGCAGGTCGTCCGGCCACTGGTCGCGTTCGCCCGGCTGGACCTGGAAGGCGTTGACATAGCAGATGTTGTACAGCCCGTCCGCCGGGGAGTCCGCGCGGTCGCGGCTGACGATGTCGACGCCCTTGGGCGGGGTGTACTCGCCGCCGATCTGGTAGTCGAAGCCGCCGTGGACGGGCGGCACAGCCACTCCGGACGCGCTGGCTCCCGAGGTCATGGACACGGCCACGACGGCGGCCGCCGCGGCGGCGGCCGTCACCACCGACGCGAGGACCCAGCGGCGGCGAAGGCGGGCGGCATGGCTGGTGGGCATGGAAGCTCCAACACTCGCGGGTAACGGCCCCGCCTCGGATGGCATCCGCCGTCCTGGCGACTGAGTCCGGGCTCGGGACCGGAACCGGGTCCCTTACCGGCTGGGCGTACCTCTTGGGCGGCACGGGGGCGGTACACCCGTGCGGCTGCTGCGATCAAAGCGGGCCCCCGCGATGGCGTCAAGTCGGGGATCCCGCGGACCACAGCCGCTGGAGCGGCCGGTAGTCGATGACCACGATCCCCTCGTCCCGCAGCAGTTGGCGGGCGTCCGGCGAGGTCAGGAACGCGTGGTCGCCGTGGCGCACCCGCCAGCCGCCGCCGGGCTCGGCGGCCCGCGAGCGCTCATCGCCCAGCCCGGGATGGACCGCCCACTCGCTGAGGCCGGGCGGCAGGGCGCGCAGCAGCTCGGCGTAGCGGGCCGCCCTGCCGTCGATGTCGAGGGCGAAGCTGTCCAGGAAGTCATGGTCGACGACCGGCAGCCCCCGCCCGCGCGCCGCCCGGCGGCCGCCGTCGAGCCAGACCCGCACCGCCAGTCCGTACTCCGCCGCCAGTGCCACGGTCAGCTCGAAGATGTCCTGGCCGCCGCCGTCGGCCAGACAGTGCCAGTCCAGATGAGTGGGCGTCAGCCCCGCGTCGGCCACGGCCTCGATCTGCGCGCGGAACTCCCGCTCGACCTCGTCCGGCCGCGCCCGCGCGAGCAGCTCCGCCCGCCGGCCGGCGGTGAACAGCTCACCCCGCTCGTCCAGCAGCGATGCCACCGTGCCCTTCGCGCTCAGCGGTCCCCACCGTAGGTGCTCCGCGTCGCGGACGAGCGTGAGGTGGATACCGAACGGGATGTCCGGCCGGTCGCGCAGCATCCGCATCGCCCGGGGCGCACCCGGGCACGGCACCATCAGGCTGCACGAACTCCCGATCCCCCGCTCGATCGCGTCGATGACGGCGGTGTTGACCGACTCATGCATCCCGAGGTCGTCGCAGTTGACGATGAGCACCCGAGCATCGGGCGGGAACCCCAGCAGCTGACTCGACACGGCTCCGTCCATGCCCTCAGTGTGAGCCGCCGTCAGCGATCGGCGAACGGGTTTTTCGACGGCCCGGCCATATCCGGCACGTAAGGTAAGCCAAACCTAACTTCCAATGGCGTGCGGCGGGCGGCCGCCCGCCGCACACGCACCCTGGGGGCCCGACGTGCCGCATACGATCGACACCGCAGAGAAGGGGCCGGACGCCGCGGCCGAGGAGGGCTGGGTCGAGCTGGGGTCGCGCACGGAGCTGCGCGAACTGCTGGGCGAGCCCTGGCCCGTCGTGATCGAGAAGGTCCATGACCGGCTCACCGACAAGGACCGGGACATCCTGTCCCGCTCGCCCTTCTGCCTGCTGGCCACCTCCGACGCGGACGGCAACTGCGATGTCTCCCCGCGCGGGGACGCGGCCGGTTTCACACACATCATCGACTCCGGCACGCTCGCCCTGCCCGACCGGCCGGGGAACCGGCGCGGCGACAGCTTCCACAACATCCTCGACAATCCGCACGCCGGTCTGCTGTATCTGATCCCCGGCGGCAAGGAGGTCCTGCGGATCAACGGCCGGGCCCGCATCCTCACCGACGCCCCGTTCTTCGACGCCATGACGCGGGACGACCGGCGCCCCGCCCTGGCCCTGGTCCTGGAGATCGACGAGATCTATCTGCACTGCCCGCAGGCGCTGCGCCGTTCCGGGGTGTGGGACCCGGCGTCCTGGCGGACCGACTGAGACACCGGCACCCCCTCATCGATCCCTACTTAGGTTAGGCTAACCTTCGCAACGTGAGATCTGGTGAGGAAACGGCCCGCACACGGCTGCGCGGTCATGAGCTGTCGGCCACGGGTGTGACCGTGTCGTACGACGGCGTGGACGTCGTACACGACGCCGCGCTCCGGCTCCGGCCCGGCGAGGTGACCGCCCTGGTCGGCCCCAACGGCAGCGGGAAGTCGACGCTGCTGCGGACGATCGCCCGGTTGCAGCGGCCCCGCCACGCGGAGCTCAGGATCGACGCCGACACCGACGGTCTCGCCCTGACCTCCCGTGAGTTCGCGCGGCAGGTGGCCCTGCTGACCCAGAGCCGCCCCACCCCCAGCGGACTGACCGTGCGGGACGTCGTCGAGTTCGGCCGCTACCCCTACCGGGGCCGCTTCGGGCGCCCGGACCCGGACGCGTCGGACGCGGTCGACCGGGCGCTCGCGCTGACCGGTGTCACGGACCTCGCCGAGCGCGGCGCCGACCGGCTGTCCGGCGGGCAGTCGCAACGGGTCTGGCTGGCCGGATGCCTCGCCCAGGAGACCGGGGTGCTGCTGCTGGACGAGCCGACGACCCATCTCGACCCGCGCTACCAGATCGAACTCCTCGACCTCATCCGCGACCTGGCGGACGACCACGGGATCGCCGTCGGCGTGGTCCTGCACGACCTCGACCAGGCGGCGGCCGTCGCCGACCGGATCACGCTGCTCGAATCGGGCCGGATCGTGGCCGACGGCCGGCCCGAGGAGGTCCTGACGCCGGACCGCCTGACCGCCGTCTACGGCATCCGGTTCGACGTCGACACCGACCCCCTGACCGGCCGGCCGCGCACCCGCCCGATCGGCCGCCACCACATGCGAACGCCCCGAAGCGAAAGGCTCGGCACCACCTCATGAGACGTCTCCCGCTCACCGCGGCCACCGTGACCGCCACGGCACTCGCCCTCGCCGCGTGCGGCACCACCGAGCCCGCCGCCGACAACTCCGAGAAGACCTCCGAAGCCATCGGCCTCACCGACGCCACCGGCGCGAAGGTCCGGCTGGACGGCCCGGCCACCAAGGTCGTCACCACCGAGTGGAACGTCACCGAGACCCTCCTCACGCTCGGCGTCGACCCCGTAGGCGTCGCCGACGTCAAGGGCTACAAGACCTGGGACACCGCCGTCCCGCTGAAGAACCGCCCCAAGGACATCGGCACCCGCGGTGAGCCGAGCATGGACACCATCGCCTCCCTCTCGCCCGATCTCATCCTGGCGACCACCGACCTGGCACCGGCCGCCGTCAAGCAGTTGCGCAAGGTCGCCCCGGTGCTGGCGGTGAAGTCCGCCGACGCCTCCGACCAGATCGGGCGGATGCTGGGGAACCTCGACCTCATCGCCAAGGCCACCGGCACCACCGACCGCGCGAAGACGGCCCGTCAGGACTTCGAGGCCAAGGCGGCCGAGGGCAAGAAGGCCCTCGCCGACGCCGGTCTCGACGGTACGGAGATCGCCTTCGCCGACGGCTATGTCACCTCCAACCAGGTCTCCCTGCGCCCCTACACCAGCGGCTCGCTCATCGGCGCCGTCAACGGGAGGATCGGCCTGAAGAACGCCTGGAAGGTCAAGGGCGACGCGAGCTACGGCCTCGGCTCCACCGATGTCGAGGGGCTCACCGACCTGCCGGAGGACGTCCGGTTCGGCTACATAGGCAGCGACGGCGACAAGAGCAGCACGCCCTTCACCGGTGGGCTGGCGAAGAACTCCGTATGGAAGTCCCTGCCGTTCGTGAAGGCGGGCGAGGTGCACCGGCTGCCTGACGGCATCTGGATGTTCGGCGGCCCCGGCTCGATGGAGGCGTACATCGACGCCGTCGTCGACGCGCTGACGAAGTAGCGGCCCATGGCCGTCACCGCGAACACCCCCGCCACCCGTCCGCAGGCGGCCGCCTCCCGATCGGGCGCGGCCGCGGTGACGGCCCTGCTCGTCCTGCTGGTCGCGGCCCTCGCCGTGGCCGACATCACCCAGGGCACCGCCGCCGTAGGACCGGCCGAGGTGGTCAAGGCGCTGACCGGACGGGCCGATCCGGACGACGCGTCCGTCGTGCTCGCCTCCCGGCTGCCGCGGATGACCGCCGGCGTCCTGGTCGGCGCCGTCCTCGGCGTGGCCGGCGCCGTGCTCCAGGCCGTCAGCCGCAATGTGCTGGCCTCGCCCGACACCCTCGCGGTGAACGCCGGTTCGTACCTGGCGCTCGGAGCGGCCGGGGCCACCGGCGTCTCGCTGCCGATGCTCGCCTCCTCCGGAGTCGCCTTCGCGGGCGGGCTGCTGGCGGCGGCCGTCGTGCTCGCCCTGTCCGGCCTCGGCACGGGCACGGTACGTCTGGTCCTCGCCGGCACCGCGCTGGCGCTGGGCCTGAACTCCGTGACGCAGGGTCTGCTCCTGCTGTTCCCCGAACAGACCGAGGGGCTGTACCAGTGGAACCAGGGCAGCATCGGCCAGAACGGCTTCGACGGCGTCGTCCAGATGCTGCCCGTCGCGCTGGCCGGACTCGCCGGGCTGCTGCTGACCGCCCGCCGGATCGACGCGCTCGCCCTCGGCGACGACGCCGCACACGGACTGGGCGTCCCCGTCCGCACCACCCGCGTCACGGTGGTGGTGCTGGCGGCGCTGCTGTCCGCCGCGGCCGTCACGCTCGCCGGGCCCATCGGCTTCGTCGGTCTGTGCGCCCCGGCCCTGGTGCGCCCGCTCGCCCGCCGGTTCAGGGGCCTCGTCCGCACCCGGACGGCCCTGCCCGTGGCCGGGCTGGTCGGCGCCGGTCTGGTGCTCGGTTCCGATGTGCTGCTGCGGGCCCTCGTCCCCGCGGGCACGGCGGTGGCCGTGCCCACCGGCGTCGTCACCAGCCTGGTCGGCGCCGGGTTCCTGGTGGTGATGGCCCTGCGGCTGCGGGACACGGCCGGAGCCGAGGCGCCCGACCGGCTGCGGGTGCCCGGCCGGACGGCGTTCCTGGTCACGGTGGCCCTCGCCGTCGCCGTAACCCTCGGCGTCACGGTGGGCGGCGTTCTGCTGGGCGACAGCAAGCTCCTGCTCGGCGATGTCGTGAACTGGGCGCAGGGGCGGGTCGGCCGATCCGTCTCCTTCGTCCTGGACGCCCGGGTGCCCCGAGTGCTCGCGGCCCTGTGCGCGGGCGCGGCGCTCGCCCTGGCCGGCACGCTGGTGCAGGCCGTGACCCGCAACCCGCTCGCGGAACCGGGCACCCTGGGCGTCTCCGGCGGAGCCGCGCTGGGCGCCGTACTGCTCGTGACCACGGCGCCCGTCGCCGGTTCCTGGAGCGTCGCGGGCGCGGCGTTCGCGGGGGCCGCGGTGGCCTCCGTGGTCGTCTTCGGGCTCACCGCCCGGGGCGGCTACCAGCAGAACCGGCTGGTCCTCGTCGGCGTCGGGGTGGCCGCCGGGACGACGGCGCTGACCAGCCTGCTCATCGTGCTCACCGATCCGTTCAACGCCACGAAGGCGCTGACCTGGCTGTCCGGTTCGACGTACGGGCGGACCATGCCGGACGTCCTGCCCGTCGCGCTCATGCTGGCCCTGGGCCTCGCCACCGCCGTCGCCGCGCGCACCGAACTGGACCTCGTCTCCCTGGACGGCGACACACCGCGCCTGCTCGGCCTGCGGCCGTCCCGGGCCAGGCTCGGTTTCCTGGCGATGAGCGTCCTGCTCAGCGCGACCGCCGTCGCCTCGGCCGGCACCATCGGCTTCGTGGGCCTCGTGGCGCCGCACGCGGCCCGCGCCCTGGTGGGCCGGCGCCACATACGGGTGGTGCCGGTCGCCGTCCTCCTCGGCGGCGCGCTCGTCTGCGCGGCCGATCTGCTCGGCCGTACGGTGATCGCGCCCGCCCAGCTCGGTGCCGGCCTGATGACGGCGGTCATCGGTACGCCGTACTTCCTGCGGCTGCTGGTACGGAGCCGGCGGTAGCCGGTGCGCGGGACCGGTCGGCCCATGACGGGTCGCCGACCGCGTACCACCGCCGATCGCGGTGCGGACACGCGGCTTTCCTACTGGCTCGGCGCTTCCTACTGGGCGCTCGCGGCCGGGCGCACCACGATCTCGTTGACGTCGACCTCGGCGGGCTGACCGATGGCGTACGCGATGGCATCGGCGATCGCGGAGGCGGGGATGGCCACCGAGCGGTAGGTCTTCATCGCCTCCCGGGCGCTCGGATCGGAGATGGACTCGGCGAGTTCGGACTCGGTCACCCCCGGGGAGACCAGGCTGACCCGGATATCACCGGCCGACTCCTGGCGCAGCCCCTCCGAGATGGCGCGTACGGCGAACTTGGTGGCGCAGTACACCGCGGCGGTGGGCGAGACCTCGTACGCGCCGACCGAGGCGATGTTCACGACATGCCCGCCGCCCTGCTCCTTCATCACCGGCAGCGCCGCCGCGATGCCGTACAGCAGACCGCGCACATTCACATCGAGCATCCGGTCCCACTCGTCGACCTTCAGCGCCTCCAGCGGCGAGAGGGGCATCACCCCGGCGTTGTTGACCATCACATCCACCCGCCCGAACCGCGTCCGGGCGGCCGATACGAAGGCCCGCATATCGTCGGCCGTGGTGACGTCCAGCCGCTGGTACGCCGCGCTGCCGCCGTCGGCGGTGATCTCCCCGGCCAGCTCCCCCAGCCGCTCGGTCCGCCGCGCCCCCAGATAGACCCGGTGCCCATCGGCGGCGAGCCGACGCGCGGTGGCCGCCCCGATCCCACTGCTGGCCCCGGTGATGAGCACGACCTTGCCTGTCCCGGTGTTGGCGTTCATGGCGGTATCCCTTTCGATCCTGATGCCGTTCTGCCCTGGCCCCACCGAGTCTGCGCAGGTCAGCGCCCCCTTACCAGGACGCGCCGCTCCTGGGTGCGGCACTCCCCGTCAGCGCGCGCCCGCCATCAGCGTCAGGTGCGGGAACCAGCTCCGCCACCGCTGGAAGACGAAAGGGAGCACACCGCCCATGGGCAGTGCGCTCCTACGAGGCCATGAGAAGCGGGGGACCACCGGTCGGTGATCCCCCGCTTCGGCGCGTCCGGCTCAGCGCACCGGGTGCCCCGCCTCCCGCAGAGCGTCCTTGACCTGGCCGATCCGTAGATCGCCGAAGTGGAAGACGGAGGCCGCGAGCACCGCGTCGGCCCCCGCGGCGATCGCGGGCGGGAAGTCGGCCAGCCTGCCGGCGCCGCCGCTGGCGATGACCGGGATGGTGACGTGCTTGCGGACGGCCTCGATCATGGCCGTGTCGTAGCCGTCCTTGGTGCCGTCCGCGTCCATGGAGTTCAGCAGGATCTCCCCCGCGCCCAGCTCCGCCGCGCGGTGGGCCCATTCAACGGCGTCGATACCGGTGCCGCGGCGGCCGCCGTGGGTGGTGACCTCGTAGCCGGACGGCGTGACCGGCCCCCCGCCGGGAGCGGGCACGCAGCGGCGGGCGTCGACCGAGAGGACGAGCACCTGGCTGCCGAAGCGCTCGGAGATCTCGCGGATGAGCTCGGGGCGGGCGATGGCGGCGGTGTTGACGCCGACCTTGTCCGCCCCGGCGCGCAGCAGCTTGTCGACGTCCTCAGGGGTGCGGACGCCGCCGCCGACCGTCAGCGGGATGAAGACCTGCTCGGCGGTGCGGCGGACCACGTCGTAGGTGGTCTCGCGGTCACCGGAGGAGGCGGTGATGTCGAGGAAGGTCAGCTCGTCCGCGCCCTCCTCGCCGTAGACCTTGGCCATCTCGACGGGGTCGCCCGCGTCGCGCAGATTCTGGAAGTTGACGCCCTTGACGACCCGGCCGTTGTCCACGTCCAGGCAGGGGATGACTCGGACCGCCAGGGTCATGACTGCCGTGCTCCTCGGAATGCTTCCAGTTCTACTTCCACCAGGACGCGCGAGTCGACGAAGCCGGACACCACGACGAGGGTCGCGGCGGGGCGCACGGCGTCGAAGAGCTGCTTATGGGCGCGGCCCACCTCGTCCACGTCGCGGGCGTGGGTGAGGTACATACGCGTGCGGACCACCGATTCGATGCCCAGGTCGAACTCCTTCAGCGCGCCCAGCGCATGGCGGAAGGCGGCGAGCGTCTGCTCGTACGGATCGCCCTCGCCCTCCAGTACGCCGCGCTCCGCCAGTGGCATCGTCCCGGCGACGAGTACCAGGTCACCGGCCTCGACGGCCCGGGCGAACCCGATGGTCTCCTCCCAGGGACTTCCGGTCCGGACCCGCCGCGTGCTCTCGGGTGAGGTCATACGGATACCGCCTCCAACGCCTCTTCCAAGGTGAACGCCTTGGCGTAGAGCGCCTTGCCCACGATGGCGCCCTCGACACCTTCCGGTACCAGGGTCGCAAGGGCACGCAGGTCGTCAAGCGAGGAAACGCCGCCGGAGGCGACGACGGGCCGGTCGGTCGCGACGCAGACATTGCGCAGCAGCTCCAGGTTGGGGCCCTGGAGGGTGCCGTCCTTGGCGATGTCGGTGACGACGTAGCGGGCGCAGCCCTCGGAGTCGAGACGGGTCAGCGTCTCGTACAGATCGCCGCCGTCGCGGGTCCAGCCGCGGCCGCGCAGCGTGGTGCCGCGCACATCGAGGCCCACCGCGATGAGGTCGCCGTGCTCGGCGATGACCTTGGCGACCCACTCGGGGGACTCCAGGGCGGCCGTGCCGAGGTTCACCCGGGTGCAGCCGGTGGCCAGGGCGGCGGCCAGCGAGGCGTCGTCGCGGATACCGCCGGACAGCTCGACCTTGAGGTCCATGGCGCGGGCCACCTCGGCGATCTGCGCACGGTTGTCCCCGGTGCCGAAGGCGGCGTCGAGGTCCACCAGGTGCAGCCATTCGGCGCCCGCCCGCTGCCAGGCCAGGGCGGCCTCCATCGGGTCGCCGTACGACGTCTCCGAGCCGGACTCGCCGTGGACGAGGCGGACGGCCTGGCCGTCGCGGACATCGACGGCGGGGAGGAGTTCGAGGCGGTGCGTGCGCATGCGGACAACCTTCGGTTGAGAGCGTGAGGGCGATGGGGGCAGCGGGGGCCGGTGCGGGCCGTCGTCGGCCGGTGCGGGCCGGTGCGGGCCGGTCAGAGCGTGTCGAGCCAGTTGCGGAGCAGCCGCGCCCCGGCCTCACCCGACTTCTCGGGGTGGAACTGGGTGGCCCACAGCGGCCCGTTCTCGACGGCGGCGACGAACGGCTCGCCATGGGTGGCCCAGGTGACCTTGGGGGCGGGGATATGCGGGTTGGTGACCTCGAGCTCCCAGGTGTGGACCGCGTAGGAGTGGACGAAGTAGTACCGCTCGTCCTCGTCCTGCCCCGCGAAGAGCTGTGAGTCCCCGGGCGCCTTGACCGTGTTCCAGCCCATGTGGGGGACGACGGGGGCGCGCAGCGGCCCGACCGTGCCCGGCCATTCGTCCAGGCCCTCGGCCTCGACACCGTGCTCGATACCGCGCCCGAAGAGGATCTGCATACCGACGCAGATGCCCAGGACCGGGCGGCCGCCGGACAGCCTGCGCCCCACGATCCAGTCGCCGCGCGCCGCGCGCAGCCCCTTCATGCAGGCGGCGAAGGCGCCGACGCCGGGGACGAGGAGGCCGTCGGCGGTCATGGCCTTGTCGTAGTCACGGGTGATCTCGACCCGCGCGCCGACATGGGCGAGGGCCCGCTCGGCGGACCGGACATTGCCGAATCCGTAGTCGAAGACAACGACGCTCTTGGTGCTCAATTCCATACCTCGAGCCGCAGGACCCCGGCGAGCAGCGCCATCGTGGCACCGATCCCGAGCAGCGTGACGATGCTCTTGGACATGCCCTGCTTGACGAAGGAGATGACCCCGCCGAGCAGAAACAGCCCCAGGAGGATGAAAACGGTCGACAGTCCGTTCATGAAGCCACCCCGTTCGCTTCTCCGCCCACGCGGCGAACCCGCGGGTCGAATGACGTCCGCGGCCCGGCGGCCGCGCGTGCGATCCGCGGCCCGGCGGCCGTGCGTCCGACGCTCACAGTCACAGGGCCCCCTTCGTGGACGGGAGGATCCCGGCGGCCCGGGGGTCGCGCTCGCTGGCGTAGCGCAGGGCCCGCGCCAGGGCCTTGAACTGGCACTCCACGATGTGGTGGGCGTTGCGCCCATAGGGCACGTGGACGTGCAGGGCGATCTGCGCCTGGGCCACGAAGGACTCCAGGATGTGCCGGGTCATCGTGGTGTCGTAGGTGCCGATCATCGGCGCGATGTTCTCGGGCTCGCTGTGCACCAGGTACGGGCGGCCGGAGAGGTCGACCGTCACCTGGGCCAGCGACTCGTCCAGCGGCACCGTGCAGTTGCCGAAGCGGTAGATGCCCACCTTGTCGCCGAGCGCCTGCTTGAAGGCGGCGCCGAGCGCGAGGGCGGTGTCCTCGATGGTGTGGTGGGTGTCGATGTGCAGGTCGCCCTCGGTCTTGACCGTGAGGTCGAAGAGGCCGTGACGGCCGAGCTGGTCGAGCATGTGGTCGTAGAAGCCCACACCTGTCGCCACATCGACCTGGCCGGTGCCGTCGAGGTCGATCTCGACGACGACCGAGGTCTCCTTGGTGCTGCGCTCCACGCGTCCCACGCGGGTCATGCGCTCTTCTCCTTCATCAGCTCGCGTACCGCGTCGAGGAACGCGTCGTTCTCGGCGGGGGTCCCCGCGGTGACCCGCAGCCACCCCGGTACGCCGTTGTCACGGACCAGGACACCCCGGTCCAGCAGGCCCTGCCACGCCACGTGGGCGTCCTCGAAGCGGCCGAACTGGACGAAGTTGGCGTCGGAGTCGGTCACCTCGCAGCCGATGGTGCGCAACTCGCTCACCAGCCGGTCGCGCTCGGTCTTCAGCGCCTCGACGTACCCCAGCAGCGTATCGGTGTGCTCCAGGGCGGCCAGCGCGGTGGCCTGGGTGACGGCGGACAGGTGGTACGGCAGCCGGACCAGCTGGACGGCGTCGACGACCGCCGGGTCGGCGGCGAGATAGCCGAGCCGCAGCCCGGCCGCGCCGAACGCCTTGGACATGGTCCGCGAGAGCACAAGACGCGGCCGCCCCTCGATCAGCGGCAGCAGCGACGGACGGTGGCTGAACTCCCCGTACGCCTCGTCCACGACGACGAGCGCCCCGGCGGCGTCCGATCGGGCGGCCTGCGCCGCGTCATGGAGCGCCAGCACCGTCTCGGCGGCCACGGCCGTCCCGGTCGGATTGTTGGGCGAGGTGATGAAGACGACATCGGGGCGGTGCTCGGCGATGGCCTTACAGGCGGCCTCGACATCGATGGTGAAATCGGCGTTCCGGGGACCGGAAATCCAGCCGGTGCCGGTGCCGCGCGAGATCAGCGCGTGCATCGAGTACGAGGGCTCGAAGCCGATCGCGGTGCGCCCCGGCCCGCCGAAGGTCTGGAGCAGCTGCTGGAGCACCTCGTTGGACCCGTTGGCCGCCCAGACCTGGGCGACGCCGACCTCGAGACCGGCCGTACGGCTGAGATAGCGGGCCAGCTCGGTGCGGAGCTCGACCGCGTCCCGGTCCGGGTAGCGGTTGAGATCGCGGGCCGCCTCGGCGACCCGCTCGGCGATCCGGGCGACCAGTGGCTCGGGCAGCGGATAGGGGTTCTCGTTGGTGTTCAGCCGTACGGGCACATCGAGTTGGGGAGCGCCGTACGGGGACTTGCCACGGAGCTCGTCCCGGATCGGGAGATCGTCAATGCCGGTCACTTGCTCGGTGGCACCTTCCAGTCGAACCTTGCCTTCACCGCGGCGCCGTGGGCGGGCAGATCCTCCGCCTCGGCCAGCGTCACCACATGACCGGCGATCTCGGCCAGCGCCTCCCGGCTGTAGTCCACCACATGGATACCGCGCAGGAAGGACTGCACCGACAGCCCGGAGGAGTGGCAGGCGCAGCCGCCCGTGGGCAGCACATGGTTGGAGCCCGCGGCGTAGTCGCCGAGCGACACCGGGGCGAAGGCCCCGACGAAAACCGCCCCGGCGTTGCGCACCCGGGCCGCGACGGCCGCCGCGTCCTCGGTCTGGACCTCCAGATGCTCGGCCGCGTACGCGTCCACGACGGCCAGGCCCTGCTCCAGACCGTCGACCAGCACGATGCCGGACTGCCGCCCGGACAGCGCCGGACGGATCCGGTCCTCGATGTGCTTGGTGGCCCCGACCTGGACCTCGAGCTCCTTCTCGACCGCGGCGGCCAGCTCCTCGGAGTCGGTGACCAGCACGGACGCGGCCAGCGGATCGTGCTCGGCCTGGCTGATCAGGTCCGCGGCGACATGCACCGGGTCGGCGGTGGCGTCGGCGAGGATGGCGATCTCGGTCGGGCCGGCCTCGGCGTCGATGCCGATCCGGCCCTTGAGCAGCCGCTTGGCCGCGGCGACCCAGATATTGCCCGGCCCGGTCACCATGGCGACCGGACGGCACTCCTCGGTGCCGTAGGCGAACATGGCGACGGCCTGGGCGCCGCCCGCCGCGTAGACCTCGTCCACGTCCAGCAGCGCGCACGCCGCGAGGATCGTGGGGTGCGGCAGCCCGCCGAACTCCGCCTGTGGCGGGGAGGCGACGGCCATCGAGCCGACCCCGGCCTCCTGCGCGGGCACCACGTTCATCACCACGGAGGAGGGGTAGACCGAGCGGCCGCCCGGTACGTACAGCCCGACGCGCTCGACCGGCACCCAGCGCTCGGTGACCGTGCCACCGGGCACCACCTGGGTGGTGTGGTCGGTGCGCCGCTGGTCGCGGTGGACCAGCCGGGCCCGCCGGATGGACTCCTCCAGGGCGGCCCGCACGGCGGGGTCGATCCCGGCGAGGGCGCTCTCCAGCGCCGCCGCGGGGACCCGCACCCGCTCTATGGTCACGCCGTCGAACCGATGGGCGTAGTCGATCAGCGCAGCGGTACCGCGATGGCGGACGTCGTCGCAGATGGGCCGCACCTTCTCCAGGGCGGCCTCGACGTCGAGCTCGGCACGGGGCAGCAGGTCGCGGTCGATCCCGCCCTCCGGGAAGGCGGCACCGCGCAGATCGATACGGGAGATCACGCGATCAATTGTCTCAGACCCGCCACGACGCCCCTCCCCCCGTATCAGTCAGTGATACGCACCCCCTAAGTTGACCCTGACCGTTGGCGTTCAACCGGTTACTCAGCGGGAATGTGCTCCGTACGGGGACACGGAGAATCAGGAGGGGACACGGCTGTGACCGAGCCGCACGATGGCGATCCACCCCCGGGTCTCGATCTGACCACCGCCGAATGGGGCATGTGGCAGGCGTTCCGCAATGGCAGCACCCACGATCTGCGCACCTCGCACCCCCAGCGGAACGACCCCTCCGGCCCGTACGCATGGGGCCCGGAGCGCAGTGTCCGGGCGCGTGTCGTGGCCCTCCTGCTGCTGGACGGGCCGCCCGCGCAGCCGGGCCGGGTCTCCGCGCTCAAGCTCAACGGGGTGCACATCACCGGCACGCTCGATCTGGCCGGCGGAAACATCGAGCCCTATGTGGAGCTCAAGAACTGCCGCTTCGAGCGGGAGGTGCTGGTCCCCGAGGCACAGTTCACCACCCTGCGCCTGGTGGGCTGCGCCCTCCCCCGGCTGGAGGCGGCCCGGCTGCGCACCGAGGGCGATCTGCATCTGCCGCGCTGTGTGGTCGAACACGGGATCCGGCTCACCGACGCCCATATCGGCACCGATTTACTGCTCAACCAGCTCATCGTGCGCCGCGACCGCCGGGGCATGTCGATCAGTGCCGACGGGCTGACCGTCGCCCAGGACTTCCAGGCCGACATGATCGAGTCCTATGGCGAGCTGAGTCTGCGCGGGGCGCAGATCGGGGTGTCGCTCAGCCTGCGCGGCAGCCGGCTGCGCAACCCTTACGGCCGTCGCGCGCTCAACGCGCCGCAGCTGACCGTGGAGCGCAGCCTCTACCTCACCGCGGGCGGGGTGAGCACATACTCCAGCGGCTCCACCCCGCCGTACGGCACCGCCTCCACCCCCACCCGCGGCACCCGCATCCAGCGCTTCGAATGCGAGGGCGGGGTCCGGCTGGACGACGGGCGGATCGGCGACGCCATCGACTTCGACCAGGCCCGCTTCATCATGGAGAACGACCAGGAGCTGTCGCTGCGCCGGGTCCAGACGCCCGAGCTGCGCTTCCTCGGGGAGCGGCCGCAGCGCGGGCGGGTGATCCTCTCCGGCGCCCGGGTGGTCAACCTTGTCGACAAGTCGGTGAGCTGGCCGGGGCCCGGCGGGCTCACCATGGCCGGGTTCAGCTATGAGTGCCTGATCCCGCGCGGCCACTTCCCGCTGGCCCGGCGGCTGGAGTGGGTGGCCGCGGCGACCCCCGAGTACGCGCCCGAGCCGTACGAGATGCTGGCCAACACGATGCGGGCCAGCGGCGAGGACGCCGACGCGCGCGAGGTGCAGCTCGCCAAGCAGCGCCGCCGCCGGGAGACGCTGCCGCTCGCCGGGAAGGTGTGGGGCTATCTCCAGGACTGGACGGTGGCCTACGGCTACCGTCCGGGCCGGGCCGCGGTGTGGATGGCGGTGCTGTGGGCGGTCGGCTCGGTGTTCTTCGCCCACAACCGGCCGGAGGCGCTGAAACCGGGGGAATCGCCGAACTGGAACGCCTCGCTGTACACGCTCGATCTGCTGATTCCGGTCATCGATCTGGGCATGGACGGCTACTGGAAACCCGAAGGCGCCGTCCAATGGGCGTCCATCGTGATGATCCTGCTGGGCTGGGTCCTGGCCACCGCGGTCGCCGCCGGCGCGTCCCGACTGCTGCGGCGCCAGTGAAAGGGGACGCGCGGGGCCATTAGGCTTACGCCCCGTGACCTCCGCGCGCCTTCCGCTCTTCCCGCTGAACACGGTGCTGTTCCCGGGGCTCGTCATGCCCCTGAACGTCTTCGAGCAGCGGTATCGCTCCCTGATGCGCGATCTGTCCGCGCTCCCCGAGGACGCGCCACGCCGGTTCGGGGTGATCGCGATCCGGGACGGCCATGAAGTCGCCCCGAGCGCGATCGGCCTCCCGGACACCGCCTCGCGGCCCGACCCCGGCCCCACGGCCGGGTTCGGCGCGGACCCGGCCAAATCCTTCTACTCGGTGGGGTGTGTGGCGGACGCGGCCACCATCCGGGAGCAGGAGAACGGCACCTTCGAGGTGCTGGCCACCGGCACCACCCGCTTCGAGCTGGTCTCCGTGGACTCCTCGGGCCCGTATCTGACGGCCGAGGTCAAGGAGCTGGAGGAGGAGCAGGGCGACGGTGCCGGGGCGCTGGCCTCGGGGGTGGTACGGGCCTTCCGGATGTACCAGAAGCGGCTCGCGGGCGCCCGTGAGCGGACCCTGGCCACCGAGCAGGACCTGCCGGGCGAGCCGTCCGTCCTCTCCTATCTGGTGGCGGCCGCGGCCGTGCTCGACACGCCCGCGAAGCAGCGGCTGCTCCAGGCGCCGGACACCGCGAGCCGGCTGGCCGACGAGCTGAAACTCCTTCGCGCCGAGAGCGCGGTCATCGGTAAGCTCCCGTCCCTCCCGGCCGTCGATCTGACCCGCGGTCCCACCAGCCCCAACTGACGCGGACGAACATGCCCAAGAAGCCCAAGAAGACCTCGGCGGGCACCCCCGCCACCACCGCCCTCACCGCCGCGGGCACCGAGTTCACCCTGCACTCCTACGAGCACGACCCGGCGGCGCCCTCCTACGGTGAGGAGGCCGCCCAGGCGCTGGGGGTCGAACCGGGCCGGGTCTTCAAGACCCTGGTCGCGAGCGTCGATGACCGCCTTACGGTCGCCATCGTGCCCGTCTCGGCCACCCTCGACCTCAAGGCGCTCGCCTCGGCGGTGGGCGGCAAGCGCGCCACCATGGCGGACCCCGCGGTGGCCGAGCGCACCACGGGCTATGTGCGGGGCGGGATCTCCCCGCTCGGTCAGCGCAAACGCCTCCCCACGGCCCTGGACGCGTCGGCCACCGGCCACGAGACGATCTGTGTCTCGGCGGGCCGGCGCGGGCTGGAGGTCGAGCTGGCGCCCAAGGACCTGGCGTCGCTGACCGACGCGGTGCTGGCGCCCATCGCCCGCTCCTAGGGCCCGTGCGCGCAGTGCGCTTCCGGGTGCTCGCCTTGTAGGCACTCGTGGCGCTTGTAGGCGCTCATGGAGCTCCCCGACCCGCACCGTGTGCCGGTCGGGGATGGTCGAGGGCGCTCAGGCCCGGTCCGGGCCTGAGCGGATCGATGGAAGTACGGAAGCCGACCCGCGCGGTTCGGTGGCGCCCTGAAGGGGCGCGGGGGCGTGCCGCGGGGGCACGGGCGGCCACGACGGCGCCGCGGACGACCGACGGCAGCTCCGTGCGCTTCCCGCCGGAGCGCTCAGCGCGCTTCCGGCTGCGGCGCGGGCGTCAGGGCGGGCTCCGGGTCCCGGGGGCCGAACAGCCCGGTCAGCACCAGGTGGATCACCATCGCCGCCACCGACCACGCCAGCAGCGCGCCCTTCGCGCCCAGCTTGAGCGGCCCGTCGAAGGTGACGCCCTTACCGGCGGCCTTGGCATGGGCCACCACGTCCGAGGTGGGCCCCAGCCATACGCCCAGCCGCCAGGCGATCACCGAGGCGAGCACCCCGCCGATCGCCAGCCCGACGACCAGCGCGATACCGCCGTGGCGGAAGAGCAGAAAGACGATGATCGCCGAGACGGCCCCGAAGGCGAGCCCGAGCAGCGTGAACACACCGTCCGCGCCGACCGCGTCCTCCCCTTCCGAGTTCTTCAGATAGACGGCGGAACCGTCCGAGACCAGGGGGACCTTCGGCGCCAGCCACAGCCACAGCAGCCCGAGCAGCACCCCGGAGACCGCCACCGCGATGGCGACCAGCGACGCCCGCACCAGTTCCGCGCGCAACTCGGGCCCCGGCTCTGAGTGCTCGGAGTGCTCAGCGTGCCCGGGGTGCTCCGGATGCCCGGAAGCGTGCCCGGGGTGCTCGGGGTACCCCGAGGGGTACGGCGCGCCGGAGTCCCCGGAAGGCTGCCCGTGGGACGGCGGCCGGCCCTCGCCGGGTTCGTCGTGCGGCGAATGCTGATCATGCGGCGTCAACGGTGCGGTCACCCCGTCATCGTGCCAGGCGGATGGCGTACTTCGGTCGGCGGGACGTTCGCTGCGGCGCGTCACCGCACCGCCGCCCGCCGATAGGCCCAGGTCGCGGCGGCGAGGGATACCACGGCCACCCCCGCGCACACCCCGAGGTCGGCACAGACCGCCCACCAGTCGGGCTGCCCGTCGAAGGACCGCGCCAGGGCCTCCACACCGTACGTCGACGGCAGCAGATCGCGCGCGTACGACACTACCTGCGGCATCCGGGCCGCGGGCAACACCCCCAACAGGAGCGCCGCCGACATCCCCAACTGCCCGCACAGCGTGGCGAGTTCCTGACGCGGGGCGAGCAGCCCCAGCGCGGCGCCGAGTCCGGCGAGGGCGGCGCCGGAGAGGGGGATCACGGCGAGCAGGATCCACAGGTTCGCCATGGGCAGCTGGAAGAGCAGACTGCCCATCACCGCGGTGACGGCGGTCCCGGGCACGGTGAAGGAGGCATACGCGGCGGCCGCCCCGAGCACCACGGCCGAGGGCGGCACCGGCAGGGTCGCGTAGTGGTCGAGCCCGCCGCTGGCCCGCAGCTGGCCGAAGTACTGGGCGAGCAGGTTGAGCGCCACGAAGGCGACGACCAGCACGCTCGACCCGGCCACCACCGACCGCGCCTCGCTCCCGCCGTCCACCACCCCGCGCATCAGGATCATGATCCCGATGGACTGGAAGGTCGCCACGAAGAGCAGCGGGATCCGGGCCACCCGGGCCCGCGACAGCTGGGCGCGGTAGACCGCGACGAGCGCGGGGAAGAGCCGCGCCCGCGCCGCCAGCGGCGCGGGCATGTCACCGGCCTCACCGGCGTCGGCGTCACCGGACGCCCCCGGCATACCGGAGACACCGGACGCACCGGGCAGCCCAGCAGACGCACCGGACACACCAGGCACACCAGTGGTCCCGGACACACCGGACACGGCGGGCATGACACTCACGTTCTGCTGCTCCTCTTCGCCTCTACGGCTCGAATACGGTCACGGTCACCGACGTGTTCACCGGGCTCGCCCCGGCCCTCACGCCTTCACCAGCCCATCCGCTCCCTCCGCACGGCCGCCCAGGGCCAGGTACACATCCTCCAGGCTCGGCGTGGCAAGGGTGAAATCGTCCAGCGCGGCGAAGGCGGGGCCACCGGTCACGGTGGCGATGGCGGCGCGCGCGTCGTCCGGCGGGAGCCGGAGCGTCCAGCGCCGCCCGGAGCCGCCGCCGGCGGCCCGGCACGCCTCGGCGACCTTCCGCAGGGCGGCGACCTCGGGCACGTCCAGCGGCGGCTCGGTGCGCCACACCAGCTCCAGCCGCACCTCGTCGGCAACCAGCGCCTTGAGCCCGGCGGGCGTGTCGCAGGCGATGACCCGGCCGCGGTCCAGCACCGCGACCCGGTCCAGGACCGTCTCCGCCTCGATCACATTGTGGGTGACCAGCACCACCGTCACCCCGCGCTCGGCCCGCCGCCGGTCCACGGCGGCCCACACGGCGCGCCGGGCCACGGGGTCCATCCCGCTGGTGGGCTCGTCGAGCACCAGCAGCGGCCGCTCCCCGACCAGCGCGGCGGCGACGCAGGCCAGCCGCCGCTGGCCGCCGGAGAGCTTCTTCAGCGGGCGCCCGGCGACCTCCCCGAGCCCCAGCTCCTCGATCACCGCGTCCCGCGCGGCGCGGGCGGCACGGGTCTCCAGTCCGCGCAGCCGCGCAGTGGTCTCGGCGGCGAGGGAGACGGTCAGTTCGTCCAGCGCGGTCGAGTCCTGGCCGAGATAGCCCAGCAGACGGGCGGCGCGCTCGGGGTGGCGTACGAGGTCGTGGCCCAGCACCCGCACCCTGCCCTCGTCGGGCCGGAGCAGGCCGGTGAGCTGCCGTACGAGGGTGGATTTGCCCGCGCCGTTGGGCCCGAGCAGCCCGAAGACCTCACCGCGCACCACATCGAGGTCGATGCCGTCGCTGGCCCGGACGGCGGGCGTGGCGGGCGCGCCGCGCCGGCCGCGCGCCGCGGGATAGGTCTTGACCAGGCCGCGCACGGTGCACACCACATCGCCACTCGTCGCCTGTTTCGCGCCCGTCCTCACGAGCTATGAGGGTACGCGCCCAAACACCCGCTCCCGTCCTCGGGTCCCTCCGGGCACGGTTCGCCGGGCAGGGCCGGACTACGACTTTCGCGGCGTCCGCCGGGCCACGCGCCGGAGCCGCATACCGATGCTTCCCCCTCCCCGCCCCTTCCCGTAACCATGGGCTCCGCCCCTGGACCCCGAGCCCCGGACCCCGAGGCCGATCCCCGCCACGCGGCGAAGCCGCATACCGACACCGCGGGAAGGGGCGAGAGCCCCGGACCGAAGGCAGAGACAACAGCGCCGCTTCCGGAGTCTGGGGCGAAGCCCCGGTTCTGGGGTCTGGGGGGGAGAGCCCCGGGTTCGGGTGTCTGGGCCAGAGCGCCGGTTCCAGGGCCTGGGGCAGATCCCCGGATCCGGGGATCTGGGACAAAGCCCCGGGTTCCGGGGCCCGGGGCGAAGCCCCAGGTCCGGGGCGCGAGACAGAACCCCGGCTTCCGGGATCCGGGGCGAAGCCCCAGGTCCGGGGCCCGGGACAGAACCCCGCCATACGGCGGAGCCGCATACCGACACCGCGGGAAAGGGCCACGGGAAGGGGCGAGAGCCCCGGACGGGAGGCAGAGACGACAGCGCCGCTCCCGGGACCTGAGGCGAAGCCCCGGGTCTGGGGGAGAGCCCCGGTTCCGGGATCTAGGGCAGAGCGCCGGTTCCGGGGCCTGGGGCAGAGCTCCGGGTTCGGGGGCCTGGGGCAGAACCTCGGTTCCGGGATCTGGGGCAGAACCCCGGGTTCGGGGATCTGAGGCGAAGCCCCGGGCTCCGGGATCTGGGACAAAGCCCCGGTTCCGGGATCCGGGGCGAAACCCCAGGTCCGGGGCCCGGGACAGAACCCCGGTTCGGGGGGTCTGCGGCGGAGCCCCGGGTTCGGGGGCCGGGGCAGAGCCCCAGGTCCGGGGCCCGGGACAAAGCCCCAGGTCCGGGGGCCGGGACAAAGCCCCAAGTCCGGGGCCCGGGACAGAACCCCGGTTCGGGGGTCTGGGGCGGAGCCCCGGGTTCGGGGTCTGGGGCGGAGCCCCAGGTTCGGGGGCCGGGGCAGAGTCCCGGGTTCGGGGGCCGGGGCGGAGTCCCGGGTTCGGGGAGGGGCGGGGAGGGGAGCAGGGCGCCGCAGGCGGCGAGGCTCGTCGGGCTCCCGCTATCCGCCCGGCTGGGCGTGCTCCGCCGCCGACCGCAGGTCGATCTCGCGCCAGAAGCCCGCCCGGATCGCATAGCGGTCGTGCTCGTCGATCTGGTCGTCCTTGTGGGCCAGCAGCCCGAAGCGCGCCGCGTACCGGAGCAGTTCACCGTCGATGCGGTGCGGGATACGGGGGTATTCCGTGGAGAGCTGCTGGAGGTGGGCCGGATCGGCGAGCCGGTCGGTCCAGCGGCGCGCGAAGACCTGGCCGACCTCGAACGGATCGCCGCTGACGGCGGTGATGTCCTCCTCGCGGTCGGCCCAGCGCTGCTCGGCGCTGGTGAGCTGGGCCAGCATGGGGAGGTTGGCGGTCTCCGGCGGCTCCCCCACCCCGGCGCCGGGGCCCCGGTCGATCCAGCCCTTGTCGGAGGACCACCGCAGGGTGGCACCGGCGCCCTGCTGCCGCTCCGCCTGGCCGCCGGGCCCGGCCGGGCCTCCGCCTGGCCCGGCCGGGCCGCGGCCCAGGTCGGCGAGGTCCTTGGGGGTCGGCACGCCCTTACCGGCGCCGCCCGCCACGGCATCCGTGCCCGCCCGGGGGTCCGGGGCGGCGGGACGGCCGGGGGCGGCGGCCGGGCCGGTCACCTCGGCGCCGGGCCGGGAGGCGCCGTTGCGGCCGGGGGCCGCCTCCGCGGCGCCGGGTGCCGCGGCAGCGGCGGCAGCGGCGGCCGTCTCCGGCAGCGGGGCGGAGAGAATGGCCGCGATCTCCGGGCGCGGCTCGGAGACGGGCGCACAGGGCCCGGGAAGCTCCTTGGCGCGCACCGCCCGGGTGATCCAGGCGCGGTCGAGGACGCGCCGCTCATCGGCCTCGGCGACGAGGTCCTCGGACTGGTTGTAGTCGCCGTCGGCGGCCTGGACGGCCCAGAGGTGGACGGCGACGCCGTGCTCCTTGGCCGACATCAGCCCGGGCAGCAGATCGCCGTCGCCGGTGACGAGAACGATGTCGGAGCAGGCGCGGTTGCGTGCGAGCTCGGTGAGCTCGGCGTGCATGGCGGCGTCCACGCCCTTCTGGGCCCAGCGGCCGTCACTGCGGGTGAGCGCACCGAGTCGCACGGTCACCCGCGGCATCACACGCAGCCGCCGGTGCTCGGGCTGGGGTACGCGGTCGGGGGCACCGTCGAACCAGTAGATGCGCAGCAGCGGGCGCTCGGTCTCGGCCTCGGCCCGCTCCCGCAAACCCTGGATGAGGGTCGCGTGGTCGACGGAGATACGCGACCGGGCAGGCTCCCCGGCCAGCAGGCTCGCGGCGGCGCCCAGCAGATACCCGGCGTCCACCAGGACGACGCAGCGGTCCACGTTCCACCCTCTTTCCTGACGGTCCAGTCCTCGGTCGCCCCCCGCACACAGCCGTACCCCGGATGTGGTTCTTCGGCTTTCCTTCGAGTCTGCCCGACCGCGCGGGGGTTATCAGTCCGAACTGGATCACCGGCGTGGCGGATACGGCTTACCCGCCAATACCCTCCTTCTCACTCACCGTAATTGCCCGAAATGCACGGGTCACTATGACATGTCACTGTTCTTCCGGAGGGGCTTCTCCCCGGAGGGCCCTTCGCCGGGGGGCTGATCCCAACTGGAGGAACACCACCATGGGTAAGAACAAGAACCGCGATCGCAAGCAGCAGCAGGACGAGCGGCGTCAGGAGCGCGGCATGGACGGCCGCCCCGCCGACCAGCAGTCCTCGATGGACTCGCAGTCGCAGCCGATGCGGTCGGAGGACAGCCCCTCGACGAGCCGCAAGCGGCAGAAGAGCTTCGGCCACAACTGACGCGCCGCGCACCGGCGCCGGGCCACCGCGGCGGCAGGCCGCGTGAGTGGCGGACCGTGTGAAGTGGCCCCAGGGGCGCGCCCGATGTGGGCGCGCCCCTTGTGCGTTCTCGTCAAGGCCGGGTCGGCGGGGCCGGGCGATCCCCGGCCGGCCAGGACCTCACCCGGCCAGGCAGGACGCCCCCAACAGCACCTTGAGATCACCGAAGAGCGCCGGATCGGCGGTGACGCGGTGCCGGTCGAGCCGGAGCACGGTGGTCTTCCGCGCCCCCTGGAGCTTGATCCGCACCTCGGTGGAGCCACGGTGGTGGGTGAGCACCTCACTGAGCTTCTCGACCAGCGGCGGGGTGACCTTGACCGTGGGAATGGTGATCGTCACGGGCGCGTCGGCACCCGCCTCGGACAGATCGGGGACCATCAGCTCCATGGCGACCAGCCGGGGCACGTCCTCGCGCTTGTCCAGCCGGCCCTTGACGAAGACGACCACGTCCTCGATCAGCTGGGTGGAGACCAGCTGATAGGTGGCCGGGAAGAACATGCACTCGATGGAGCCGGCCAGGTCCTCCACGGTGGCGATGGCCCAGGCGTTGCCCTGTTTGGTCATCTTGCGCTGGAGGCCGGAGATGATGCCGCCGATGGTGACGATCGCGCCGTCCGCGTGTTCACCCCCGGTGAGCGCGGAGATCGCGGCATCCGCCTTCTCGTTCAGCACATGTTCGATGCCGAACAGCGGATGGTCGGAGACATACAGGCCCAGCATCTCCCGCTCCTGGGCCAGCAGATAGGTCTTCTCCCATTCGACGTCCGAGAACTCGACGTCGAGGCCGAAGCCCGGCCCGTCGCCGTCACCGCCGTCACCGCCCATGCCGCCGAAGAGGTCGAACTGCCCCTCGGCCTCCTTGCGCTTGACCGCGACCACATTGTCGATCAGCGCCTCGTAGTGCGCCGTGAGCCCCTTACGGGTGTGGCCCATCTCGTCGAAGGCGCCCGCCTTGATCAGCGATTCGGTGGTGCGCTTGTTGCAGACGACCGCCTCGACCTTGTCCAGGTAGTCCGGGAACGAGCCGTACTTCCCCTTGGCCTTACGGCCCCGGATGATCGCCTCCACCACGTTCTGACCGACGTTCCGGACCGCCGTGAGACCGAAGAGGATCACATCGTCGCCCTGGGCGGTGAAGTTGGCCTCGGACTCATTGACGTTCGGCGGCAGCACCTTGATGCCCATACGGCGGCATTCGTTCAGATAGACCGCCGACTTGTCCTTGTCGTCGCGGACCGAGGTGAGCAGCGCCGCCATGTACTCGGCGGGGTAGTTGGCCTTGAGGTACGCGGTCCAGTAGGTGACCAGGCCGTACGCGGAGGAGTGCGCCTTGTTGAACGCGTATCCGGCGAACGGGACCAGGACGTCCCACACCGCCTGGATGGCCTCGTCGGAGTACCCCTTCTCGCGGGCGCCCTTCTGGAAGTTGACGAACTCCTTCTCCAGCACCTCGGGCTTCTTCTTGCCCATGGCGCGGCGCAGCAGGTCGGCCTGGCCCAGCGAATAGCCGGCGAGCACCTGGGCGGCCTTCTGCACCTGCTCCTGGTACACGATGAGGCCGTAGGTGATGCCGAGGACCTCCTTGAGCGGCTCCTCCAGCTCGGGGTGGATCGGGGTGATCTCCTGCTGCCCGTTCTTCCGCAGCGCGTAGTTGATATGCGAGTTCATGCCCATCGGGCCCGGCCGGTAGAGGGCCGAGACGGCGGAAATGTCCTCGAAGTTGTCGGGCTTCATCATGCGCAGCAGGGAGCGCATGGGGCCGCCGTCGAACTGGAAGACGCCGAGGGTGTCACCGCGGCAGAGCAGTTCGAAGGTCTTGGGGTCGTCCAGGGACAGATCGAGCATCTTCAGATCGATGCCCTTGTTGGCGCGCACCATCTTGACGGCGTCATCCATGATGGTGAGGTTGCGCAGGCCCAGGAAGTCCATCTTCAGCAGGCCGAGCGACTCACAGGTGGGGTAGTCCCACTGGGTCACGACCTGGCCGTCGTTCTTCGGCGAGAAGACGGGCACATGGTCGGTCACCGTCTCGCTCGACATGATCACACCCGCGGC
Organism: Streptomyces malaysiensis subsp. malaysiensis; assembly: GCF_040653035.1. Lineage (NCBI taxonomy): Bacteria > Bacillati > Actinomycetota > Actinomycetes > Kitasatosporales > Streptomycetaceae > Streptomyces > Streptomyces malaysiensis. The sequence continues at coordinate 182,468 of NZ_JBEZNG010000008.1, read as the reverse complement.
GTGCACACCCATCTGGCGCACCAGGCCCTCGATACCGCGCGCGGTGTCGATGACCTTCTTCACATCCGGCTCGTTCTCATACATCCCGCGCACCTCGCCCGCCTCGCTGTAGCGGGGGTGCTTCTCATCGGTGATACCGGAGAGCGGGATGCCCTTGCCGAGGACGTCGGCGGGCATGGCCTTGGTGATGCGGTCGCCCATCGCGTACGGATAGCCGAGCACCCGGGCCGAGTCCTTGATGGCGTTCTTGGCCTTGATGGTGCCGTAGGTGCCGATCTGGGCGACCTTGTCGTGGCCGTATTTCTCGGTGACGTACCGGATGACCTCGCCGCGCCTACGCTCGTCGAAGTCGATGTCGACATCCGGCATGGACACGCGCTCGGGGTTGAGGAACCGCTCGAAGATCAGCCCGTGCTCGACCGGGTCGAGGTCGGTGATGCCCATGGCGTACGAGACGATCGAACCGGCCGCGGAGCCCCGGCCGGGGCCGACCGCGATGCCGTTGTTCTTGGCCCACATGATGAAGTCGGCGACCACGAGGAAGTACCCCGGGAACCCCATCTGGATGATGACGTCCATCTCGTACTCGGCCAGGCTCTGACGGTCCTCGGGGACGCCGCCGGGGAAGCGGCGGGCCATCCCCTTCTTGACCTCCTCCTGGAACCAGGTGACCTCGGTGTACCCCTCGGGGACGTCGAACCGCGGCATCAGGTCGCGCTTCTCGAACCACCCGTTGTTGTCGATCTGCTCGGCGACCAGGAGCGTGTTGCGGCAGCCCTCCTGCCAGGCGTCCGAGGAGTCGATGGCGTACATCTCGTCGGTGGACTTCAGGTAATAGCCGGTGCCGTCGAAGCGGAAGCGGTCCGGATCGGAGAGGTTCTTGCCGGTCTGGACGCACAGCAGCGCGTCATGCGCCTCGGACTCGCGGGCGTAGGTGTAGTGCGAGTCGTTGGTCACCAGCGGCGGGATGTCCAGCTTCTTGCCGATCTCCAGCAGCCCGTCCCGGACCCGGCGCTCGATCTCGATGCCATGGTCCATCAGCTCCAGGAAGTACCGGTCCTTGCCGAAGATGTCCTGGTACTCGGAGGCGGCCTTGAGGGCCTCGTCGAACTGGCCCAGCCGCAGCCGGGTCTGCAACTCGCCCGAGGGGCAGCCGGTGGAGGCGATCAGGCCCTCGGACCACTGGGCGATGGTCTCCTTGTCCATCCGCGGCCACTTGACGAAATAGCCCTCCATATAGGCGTCCGAGGAGAGCCGGAAGAGGTTGTGCAGACCGGTCTTGTTCGACGCCCAGATGGTCTTGTGGGTGTAACCACCGGAACCGGAGACGTCATCGCGCTTCTGGTGCGGCTGACCCCACTGGACACGCCGCTTGTAGCGCCGCGACTCGGGCGCCACATACGCCTCGATCCCGATGATCGGGGTGATCCCGGCGCCCGTCGCCTGCTGGTAGAAGTCGTACGCCCCGTGGAGGTTGCCATGGTCGGTCATGGCGATATGGGTCATGCCCATCTCATTGCAGGCGTTGAACATGTCCTTGAGCCGCGCCGCACCGTCCAGCAGCGAGTACTGGGTGTGGACATGCAGGTGCGTGAAGGGCGGCTTGGTCACGGTGGAAGACCTCCGGCGAACAATCGATGACGGCAGGGCGAGACAGCTCCGAAGGTTACCCCTCCGCACTGACAAGAACCGGGCACTCGCGAGTAGCCTCAGGCGTTGATCCCGACGGGTCATCCGGTCCTCCCGCGCACCCGGCGAGACGGAACATACCCTGTCGTACCTGCCACACCGATCAGTTCCCTCATGCCCCAGGAGGCGTTCCGCGATGTCGACCCAGCAGACCCAGGCGGAACAGCGCGGGGAGCACATCCTCGCCGTATTCGACACCGCCTTCGGCGAGCTGCTCGCCGCCGACCCGGCCGCCTTCCGCGTCAAGTTCCGGAAGATGGCCGCCTCGGCGTTCGCGTTCTACCGCGGCACCGCCTGCCTGTTCTATTCGGATGTGGAGCGGGAGCGCTCCGGCGGGCCGTACCTGGACGACCGCACCAGCCGGGTGTGGATCCACGGTGACCTCCACGCCGAGAACTTCGGCACCTACATGGACGCCAACGGCCGTCTGATCTTCAATGTCAACGACTTCGACGAGGCGTACGTCGGCCCCTTCACGTGGGACCTGAAGCGCTTCGCCGCCTCCGTGGCGCTCATCGGCTACACCAAGGCGCTCAGCGACGAGAAGATCACCGAGCTGGTGCGGACGTACGCCGGCGCCTACCGCGAGCGCATCCACGCCCTGGCCACCGGCGCCAAGAACGACGAGGTGCCGCCCTTCACCCTGGAGACCGCGGAGGGTCCGCTGCTGGACGCGCTGCGCGACGCCCGCTCGCTGACCCGCTTCGGGCTGCTCGACTCGATGACCGAGATCCGCGACTTCGAGCGCCGCTTCACGGCCGGCGGCGGATCCATCGAGCTGGACGCCGCCACCCGCTACAAGGTTCTGGCCGCCTTCGACGGCTATCTGGAGACGCTCCCCGAGTCCAGTCTCTCGCGCCCGGACTCCTATCGCGTCAAGGACGTCGTGGGCCGCCGGGGCATCGGCATCGGCAGCGCCGGGCTCCCCTCGTACAACATCCTTCTGGAGGGCAACAGCGACGCCCTGGAGAACGATGTGGTGATCTACATGAAGCAGGGGCAGACCCCGGCGGTCTCCCGGCACATCACCGATGAGCAGGTGCGGTCGTACTTCCGCCACGAGGGCCACCGCACGGTGATCTCCCAGCGCGCGCTCCAGGCCCACGCCGACCCGTGGCTGGGCTGGACCGAGCTGGACGGCGCGGGGCAGCTGGTCGCCGAGGTGTCGCCGTACGCGGTGGACCTCGACTGGTCCGACATCGACGACCCGGTCGAGATCGCGGCGGTCGTGGCCGACCTGGGGCGGGCCACGGCCACCATGCACGCGGCCGCCGACGACCAGAGCGGCCACTCGCTGGTGCCGTTCTCCACCGAGCGCGCCATCGACGCGGTGATCGCCGCCGACGAGGACGCCTTCGCCGAGCTCCTGGTGGACTTCGCGCACTCCTACGGTGCCCGCGCCCGGGCCGACCACCAGATCTTCGTGGACCTCTTCCGCAACGGCCGAATCCCGGGCCTCTGACCGTCCCCCCGGCCGGGTCGGCCGCCGCCCCGGGGCCCGCCGCAAAGCGGCTCGAGGGCGGTCGGCCGGCCTCGGGGGCCGGTTCCTCACATGGTCCCTACAGACGTTCATGGCAGAATTCGAAGTCATGGACGGCACCGGACCGCAGCTGAGGGCAGTGCGCGCGGCGCTCTTCACGGCGCTGTGCGTCACACTGTCCTCGGCTTCGCATGTCCTGCTGTCGCGGACCCCGCTGCCGCTGGGCACCGTCGCCGCGCTCTCGGTGGCCGTCTTCGCCGTCGCCTACGCCCTCGCGGGCCGGGAGCGGGGCTTCTGGTCCATCGCGACGCTGCTGATCCCCCTGGAGCTGGCCGCCGACACGATCTTCACCACCGGCCAGCAGGCGTGTTACGGACAGTCCGGCGGCCCGGTGGCGGGCTCCCTGCGCTCCATGGGCGTCACCGTGCTGTGCGGCGGCGGCGATCTCGGCAGTCCGCTGCCCGGGGTCTCCCAGAACGGCGTCGGCACCCCGCTGGCGGCCGCCGTGAGCTCCGCCACCCCCTGGCTGCTGCTCGCCGCGCATGTCGCGGTGGGTCTGATCGCCGCGGCCTGGCTGCGGCGCGGCGAGGCCGCCCTGAGCCGTCTGCTGGGCTCCCTGGCCGCCTTCGCCTTCCGGCCGCTGCTGCTGGCCGTAGCGGCCCACACGGCGGCCCTGCGGCCCCGCCACCCGGCCACGCGGCCCGCACGGCCGGTGCGCCCGGCGCCGGCCCTCCCTCTTCTCGTGCACTCCGTGGTGCGTCGTGGACCGCCCTGCTCGGCCGCTGCCTGAGCACAGCGATCCACATCCCCGTACGCATATCCGACGACGCACCCCCACGGAGACCGATCCATCATGAGCAACCGCAACAACCACCAGAACAAGCAGGCCGCCCGCGAGCGGCTGCGCGCCGAGCGTGAGCGCCAGGCCAAGAAGGACCGGGTGCGGCGCCAGCTGTTCGTCGGCGGCGCGGTCGTCGCGGTCCTCGCGATAGCCGGCGGCATAGGCTACGCCGTCACCAACATGAACTCGGACAACGCCAACCAGAAGTGGCGGGCGGCGGCCGAGAAGAAGACGTTCACCAAGCCCGCCAACGCCACCGGCCCGCAGGGCACGACGGTGGTCATCGGCGACAAGAAGGCCAAGAACACCCTGCATGTCTACGAGGACATGCGCTGCCCGGTCTGTGCCCAGTTCGAGCAGTACACCGGCCCGACCGTGCTCAAGGACATCAAGGACGGCACCTACAAGGCGCAGTTCACCATGGGCACCTTCCTCGACGACAACAAGCAGATGCCCGGCGCCGGCTCGAAGAACGCGCTGAGCGCGCTCGGCGCGGCGCTCAACGTCAGCCCGCAGGCGTTCCTGGACTACAAGGAGGCGCTGTACGCGCCGAAGAACCACCCGGAGGAGACCAAGGACTCCTTCGCCGACAACCAGAAGCTGATCGACATCGCCCAGCAGGTCAAGGAGCTGAAGGGCAACACGGCCTTCGAGAAGGCCGTGAAGAACGGCACCTACGACCGGTGGGCGCTGGCCATGTCCAAGACGTTCAACGACACCAAGGACGTCACCGGCACCCCGTCCTTCAAGCTCAACGGGAAGAAGCTGGAGGTGGGCGGCAACCCGCCGATGACTCCGGACCAGTTCACCCCGCTGGTCAAGCAGGGGCTGAAGAAGTAGCGTCCGGCCCTTCCCGGCCGGTCGGCGGGCGTGCCCCAGGGCGCGCCCGCCGACCGCGTTCCGGCCCGGCCATGGCGACGGTGACCGCCCTGTCACGGCGACGGCGACCGCCCGGCCAGGGTGGCGGCGACCGCCCGGCCACAGCCACGATGACCTCCCGGCCACAGCCGTGGTGACCTCGTGCGACGGGCGGGCGAACATCCCCCGAGCCCCCTGTCCGGGCCCGCTACTTGTCAGTAATCTCCTCGGCCGTGACCGACCTCCACATATCGCGAAGAAGCGCCGTCACGGCCGCGGCGGCCGCCGCCGCCCTGCTGCCCCTCGTCCCCGGTCCCGCGGCCCACGCCGACGCCGGTCCCGCCTTTCTGCACGGCGTCGCCTCCGGCGACCCGCTGCCCGACGGGATCCTGCTGTGGACCCGCATCACGCCCGCCCCTGACGCCGTGCCCGGCTCGGGGCTCGGCCCGGCCATCGAGGTGACCTGGGAGGTCGCCGAGGACCGGGACTTCCGCTCGGTCGTCGCCCGCGGCACCGTCAAGGCCGCCGCCGGCACCGACCACACCGTCAAGGCCGATGTGCGCGGGCTGCGGCCCGCCACCGGCTACTTCTACCGCTTCGCGGTGGACGGCGGCGTCCGCTCCCCCACAGGCCGCACCCGCACCGCCCCGGCGCACGACGCCGCGGCCGAGGGGGTGCGCTTCGGCGTGGTCTCCTGCGCCAACTGGGAGGCGGGCTGGTTCTCCCCGTACCGCCATCTGGCCGCCCGCGCCGACCTGGACGCGGTGCTCCACCTCGGCGACTACATCTACGAGTACAAGAGCGGCGAATACCCGCAGACCAAGGACGCCCTCCGCCCGCACGCCCCCACCCACGAGATCGTCACGCTCGCCGACTACCGCGTCCGGCACGGGAACTACAAGACCGACCCCGACGCCCAGGCGCTGCACGCCGCGCTCCCCCTGATCGCGATCTGGGACGACCACGAGTTCGCCAACGACGCCTGGTCCGGCGGGGCGGAGAACCACACGCCCGGCACCGAGGGGGCCTGGGCCCAGCGGGTGGCCGCCGCCAAGCAGGCGTACTTCGAGTGGATGCCGGTGCGCCCCTCCACCCAGGGCACCACCTACCGTCGGCTGCGCTACGGCACCCTCGCCGATCTCCATCTGCTCGATCTGCGCTCGTTCCGCTCCCAGCAGGCGGCCACCGGCAGCGGGGACGTGGACGACCCGGAGCGCACCATGACCGGGCGCGCCCAGCTCGACTGGCTGAAGTCCGGCCTGACCGCCTCGGACACCACCTGGCGGCTGGTGGGCAACTCGGTGATGATCTCACCGGTCGCCTTCGGGGCCCTCCCCGCCGAGCTGCTGGCCCCGCTGGCCGAGCTGCTGGGGCTGCCCAAGGGCGGTCTGGCCATCAACACCGACCAGTGGGACGGCTATACGGACGACCGGCGCGAGCTGCTCGCGCACCTCACCGACCGCGGAATCGGCAACACGGTCTTCCTCACCGGTGACATCCATATGGCCTGGGCCAACGACGTACCGGTGAGGGCCGGCACCTATCCGCTCTCGCCGTCGGCCGCCACCGAGTTCGTGGTCACCTCGGTGACCTCCGACAACCTCGACGATCTGCTCCATGTGCCACCGCAGACGGTGTCCCTGGCGGCGGTCGCCGCGATCAGGGCCGCCAACCGCCATGTGAAGTGGGTGGACATGGACTCGCACGGCTACGGCGTGCTCGATGTCACCCCCCAGCGGGCCCAGATGGACTACTACACCGTCTCCGACCGCACCGATCCGCGCGCCACGGCCGCCTGGGCGCGGTCGTACCGCACCCGGGCGGGCAGCCAGCGGGTCGAGCGCGCCGACGCGCCGGTGCGCTGACGGCGGCGGTTCACGGGCTCAGCGGCGGTTCACGGGCTCAGAGGTCGGCCAGGAAGCCGAGCGCCACCCGCCAGGTGGCCTCGGCGGCCTCCTTGTCGTAGTCCGGCAGCTCGGGGTCGGTGAAGATGTGCCCGGCCCCGGTGTAGCGGAAGACCTCCACATCGGCACCGGCCCGCCGCATCCGCAGATACCAGGCGTTGAGCCAGTCGTGCGGTTCGAACGGGTCGGGGTCGGCCACATGCAGCTGCACCGGCAGGTCGTCGGCCGTGGCGTCGTCGACGATGTCCGAGGTGCCGTGCAGCAGAAGCAGTCCGCGCGCCTTGTCGTCGGCCAGCGCCAGGTTCTGCGCCAGGGAGCCGCCGAGCGAGAAACCGGCGTAGACCAGCCCGCGGTCCGAATAGGGCGCGGCGGCGGTGACGGCCCGTTTCAGCAGCTCGTCGCGGCCGATCCGCTCTTTGATCACCATGCCGTCCTCGACGGTCTCGGCGGTCTGCCCCTCGTAGAGGTCCGGTACGACCACCTCATGCCCGGCCGCGCGCAGCCGGTCGGCCGCCTCGTGCACGGCGGGCCGCAGCCCGTACGCGGAGTGGAACAGCACAATCGTCGAGGTACCGGCCACCGCCGTCACTTTCCTTCCCGTTTCACTTTCCGTGGATCGCCCCCTCCCATCGTGCCAGTAGCGGTCTGAGGATGCCTGATCCGGGGAAGGCGGGGCAGGACACCCGGAAATCTCCCCAGGAAAGGATGAGGTAGGTGTCCATGGAGGACGTGCTGCGTCCGCTCATCGTCATCGGCGGCTCACTGGCCATCACGCTGTTCATAGGCTGGGCCGTCGACTGGCTGCTGCGGAGGATCGATGCCCGGCATCCCGAGACCCCCCTATGGGGCCAGCTGCGCCGCTGCCGACTCCCTCTCCAGGTGACCGTGTGCACGGCGCTGCTGAGCGGTTCGTACGACAAGACGGAGGCCCGGGTCGTCCAGCAGCACGGGTCGGCGATCGGCCAGTTGCTCGCGCTGGTGCTGATCGCGGCCACGGCCTGGCTCATGGTGCGGGTCTCCTCGGCCGTCGTGGAGTCCTCCTACTTCCGCTACGCCTCCAGCGCGCACGACCCCGCGCGGGTGCGCCGGGTGCGCACCCAGGTGACGCTGATCCAGCGGGTGGTGGCCGCGGTCGTCGGCGTGGTGGCGGCCTCCGCCATGCTGCTGACCTTCCCGACGATGCGTACGGTCGGCACCTCGATGCTGGCCTCGGCCGGGATCCTCGGTGTGGTCGCCGGTGTCGCCGCCCAGTCCACGCTGGGGAATCTCTTCGCGGGGCTTCAGATCGCCTTCGGCGACATGGTGCGGATCGGCGACACGGTGGTCGTGGACGGCGAGTGGGGCACGGTCGAGGAGATCACGCTGACCTTCCTGTCCGTACGGACCTGGGACGAGCGCCGGATCACCATGCCGGTGTCGTACTTCACCAGCAAGCCGTTCGAGAACTGGTCGCGGGGCGGCACCCAGAAGGTGGCCACCGTCCTCTTCCACCTCGACCACACCACGCCGATCGAGGAGATGCGGGAGCAGCTGCGCGAGATCGTCCAGAAGTCCCCGGCCTGGGACGGCCGGAACTGGAACCTGGTGGTGACGGACACCACCCCGAGCACCATCGTGGTACGGGCGCTCATCACGGCACGGGACCCGGACGACGCGTGGGCCGCGCGCTGTGAGGTGCGCGAGAAGATGATCGCGTGGCTGCGGGACACCCATCCGTACGCCCTGCCGCGCATCGCCACCGCCCCGGCCGCCCAGCCCCCGCAGGCGGCGCCGGACCACGACCGCCGCCATGACCGCCACGATCACTTCGCGCGCTTCGAGGGCGGGCTGCACAAGGACGTCCCGCCCGCCCGGTGAGGGCTCCGCGGGCCGCTGGAAAGCTAGACCGCCCGGCGCATCGCCCGGTGCGGGATACCGCTGCCCTCTTCGAACTCGGGGCCGTACGCCTCGTAGCCCAGCCGCTCGTAGAAGCCGAGCGCATGGGTCTGGGCCTCCAGATAGACCTGGGCCAGACCGCGCCGGTGCGCCTCCGCCTCGACGGCCCGGACCAGATCGGCGCCCAGCCCGGTGCCGCGCGCCGCCCTGGTCACCGCGAGGCGGCCGAGCACGGCGGTGGTGGCGCCGTCCACACCGGCGTGGCCGTACTTCTTGTCCGCGGCGGCGCCGTGCAGGAAGCGGACGGTGCCCACCGGGCGGCCCGCGCCGTCGGTGGCCAGGAGGTGGACGGCGTGCTCGTCGTACGCGTCCATCTCCTCCTCCACGGGGATCCGCTGCTCCACCACGAAGACCTCCCGGCGGACCGCGAAGCAGCCGGACAGGTCCCCGTCGGTGACGACCTCGATCACGCGCTCTCCGCCTTCACGATGTCCAGCGCCCCCCGCAGATCGTCCGGGTAGGCGCTCTCGAACTCGACCCACTCGCCGTGCGCGGGGTGCTCGAAGCCGAGCCGCACGGCGTGCAGCCACTGCCGGGTCAGCTTCAGCCGCTTGGCGAGCGTCGGGTCCGCGCCGTAGGTGAGGTCGCCGACGCAGGGGTGGCGGTGGGCCGCCATATGCACCCGGATCTGGTGGGTACGGCCGGTCTCCAGCTTGATGTCCAGCAGACTCGCGGCCCGGAACGCCTCGATGAGGTCGTAGTGGGTGACGCTCGGCTTGCCCTCCGCCGTCACCGCCCACTTGTAGTCGTGCTGCGGATGGCGCCCGATCGGGGCGTCGATGGTGCCGCTCAGCGGGTCCGGATGGCCCTGGACCAGCGCGTGGTAGCGCTTGTCCACGGTGCGCTCGCGGAACTGCTGCTTGAGCACGGAGTACGCGAGCTCGGACTTGGCCACGACCATGAGCCCGGAGGTGCCGACGTCCAGCCGGTGCACGATCCCCTGGCGCTCGGCGGCGCCCGAGGTGGAGACGCGGAAACCGGCGGCGGCGAGCCCGCCGATCACGGTGGGACCGGTCCAGCCGGGGCTGGGGTGGGCGGCGACACCGACCGGCTTGGCGACGACCACGATGTCCTCGTCGTCGTACACGATCTCCATGCCCTCGACGGGCTCGGCGACGATCCGTACCGGCGGCGCGGCCTGCGGCATCTCGACCTCGAGCCAGGCACCCCCGGAGACCCGGTCGGACTTCCCGGCCACACTGCCGTCGAGCTGCACCTTTCCGGCGGCGGCCAGCTCGGCCGCCTTGGTCCGGGAGAAACCGAACATGCGGGCGATCGCGGCATCGACGCGCTCGCCCTCCAGACCGTCCGGTACGGGCAAGGTGCGGATCTCGGGAATCGTACTCACCCGACGAGTATGCCGGACCGGGAGCACCGGTTCGTACGTCCGTCGGATACCGGCCGTCCGGCCCTCTCCCGGGCCGGGCGGATATCGGTCCCCGCTCCCGGGCCGGGGCGATGTCAGTCGTCGCGGACCGTGCGTCGGTCCTTGTGGACCGTGTGTCAGTCCTTGTGGACGGTGCCGTCCGGGTCCAGACCGCGGAAGGACAGGATCACGATCAGGAAGCCACCGCAGACGATCGCCGAATCGGCGAGGTTGAAGACCGCGAAGTGGGAGGGCGCGATGAAGTCCACGACCGCCCCCTGGAGCTCCCCCGGCGCCCGGAAGATCCGGTCGGTGAGATTGCCGAAGGCGCCGCCGAGCAGCAGCCCGAGCGCGATGGCCCAGGGCAGGCTGTAGAGCTTGCGGGCCAGCCGGGCGATCACCACGATGACCCCGACCGCGATCACCGTGAAGACGATGGTCATGGCCTCGCCGAAGCCGAAGGCCGCCCCCCGGTTGCGGATCACCTCGAACTGTAGCCAGGTGCCGATCACCTCGACCGGAGCGTGGTGCTCCAGCTTCGCGACCACGGCCAGCTTGCTGACCAGGTCGATCAGATAGGCCAGCGCCGCGACCGCGACGAGCACCCCGACCCGCCGCCGCCCCCTGCCCGCGGTCTCATCGGCTCCGGCGGCGCTGGTCCCGGCACCCTCCTCTGCCTTCCCCGCGTCCGGCGTACCGATGGCCTGCTCCGCCTCTGTCACGTGAGTCCCTCAACTCGTCCGGGCCAGTCTCCCCCTGTGAGGGTCGAGGGTACGGCACAGGCGTACGGGCGTCAGCGCCGCTCCTGGCGCTGCTTGCACTCGACGCACAGCGTGGCTCTGGGGAACGCCTGCATCCGGGCCTTGCCGATCGGATTGCCGCAGTTCTCGCACAGCCCGTACGTCCCGGTGTCCAGCCGCTCCAGGGCGCGCTCGGTCTGGAGCAGCATCTCGCGGGCGTTTCCGGCCAGGGCCATCTCATGCTCGCGGGTGATGTTCTTGGTGCCGGTGTCGGCCTGGTCGTCGCCGGCGCCGTCACCGGAGTCGCGCATCAGCCCGGTGATCGCCTCCTCGGAGGCGAGGATCTCGGTGCGCAGCCGGCCGGCCTCGGTCAGCAGCCCGGCGCGCGCCTCGTCCACCTCCTCGGCCGACCAGGGGTCCTCGCCCGGACGGACCGCGAGCTCGCTGGGGTCGACGGGCCCGCCGGACACACGGGCCTTGGGTACGGGGGGCGCGGTCGTCGTGGCCTTCTTGTCGGTCGACGCACCACCCGGGGTCTTCTTCGCAACCACTTTCCTGGCTCCCGTCTTCTTCGCGGGCACCGCCTTGTCGGCGGATGCGGCCTTGTTGTCCATGGCCTTCCCGGCCACGGTCTCCCCGGCCGCGCCCTCCTCGGTCGGCGCGACCGCTTCGGCGGATGCGGTCTTCCCGGCGGGCGTCTCCGACTTCTTCCTCGGTGCGCTCTTCTTCGCCGCCTTGGCGGCGCCTTGCGCGGTCGCCCGGGTGGGCGCCGCGGTCTTGTCGACGGCCTTCTTGCCCGAGGCGCTCTTCTTGCCGGGCGCGGCCTTCGTCGCTTTCGCCGTGCTCTTCTGCACGGTGGTCTTTCTCGCCACCATGGCCGCGGCCCCTTCACATATTGTGATCTTGCGCGCGAATCGTTCCGGAACGATAAATCGACTTCGGACGGGCGGCAACGGGGCACGCCGCCCGATTCGCCCGGCTTGCCCGTACGACAACCCGGTCTCCACCGTTGTGCCCCACTCCGCGCCCGGTAATCCGTCCGGGTTCCGGTACCCGGAGGTGACCCAGCGTGACGGCCCTGACAACGACGCCCGGCGTATCGCCATTCGGGTCGGTCCCCGCGGCCGCCGGTCCCCCGATCGGCCCAGCGCCCTGATCGGTCGGCCCCGGTCTCCCCCGCCCCGTACACTGGGGCGCAGCGAAAGGCATGGATGGGGACGAGTAGCGTCGTAGGCGGCCCAGAGCGACCCGGGGACGGTGTGAGCCCGGGGGCAGGCGCGATGTGAAGGATCACCCCGGAGCCGCCGGAAGAACGCCCCCCGGGGTCAGTAGAACCGGCATCGCGATCCCAATGAGGGGGCCGGGAGCCGACCCGCTGCCGGCCAAGGAGGGTGGTACCGCGGGAGCACACGTCTCTCGTCCCTCCGACGGAAACGGAAGAGCACGTGTCCGCCGGAGGAAGAAGAGCCCCGATGACGCCGCAGTACCGCCAGGTGCCCGCCCAGGTCGACCTGCCCGCCCTCGAGCACGCCGTGCTCGACTTCTGGCGGGAGAACAAGATCTTCGCCCGTAGCCTCGAACAGTCCGAGGGACGGCCCGAGTGGGTCTTCTACGAGGGCCCCCCGACCGCGAACGGCATGCCGGGCGCCCACCACATCGAGGCCCGCGTCTTCAAGGACGTCTTCCCGCGCTTCCGCACCATGCGCGGCTACCACGTCGACCGTAAGGCGGGCTGGGACTGCCATGGCCTGCCGGTCGAGCTGGCGGTCGAGAAGGAGCTGGGCTTCAACGGCAAGAAGGACATCGAGGCGTACGGCATCGCCGAGTTCAACGCCAAGTGCCGGGAGTCCGTCACCCGGCACACCGACGCCTTCGCCGAGCTCACCACGCGGATGGGGTACTGGACCGACCTCGACGGCGCGTACTGGACCATGAACCCCGAGTACGTCGAGTCGGTGTGGTGGTCCCTGAAGGAGATCTTCAACAAAGGGCTGCTGGTCCAGGACCACCGCGTGGCCCCCTGGTGCCCGCGCTGCGGCACCGGGCTGTCCGACCACGAGCTGGCCCAGGGCTATGAGACGGTCGTCGACCCCTCGGTCTTCGTCCGCTTCCCGCTGACCTCGGGCCCGCTGGCGGGCGAGGCGGCGCTGCTGGTGTGGACGACCACACCGTGGACCCTGGTCTCCAACACCGCCGTGGCCGCGCATCCGGGAGTGCGCTATGTGGTCGCCACCAACGGCGAGGAGAAGCTGGTCGTCGCCGAACCGCTGGTCGAGAAGGCGCTCGGCGAGGGCTGGACCACCACCGGGGAGTCCTTCACCGGCGCCGAGATGGAGCGCTGGAGCTATCGGCGCCCCTTCGAGCTGGTGGAGATCCCCGACGCCCACTTCGTCGTCAACGCCGAGTATGTGACGACCGAGGACGGCACCGGTCTGGTCCACCAGTCCCCCGCCTTCGGCGAGGACGACCTGCTGACCTGCCGTGCCTACGGTCTGCCGGTGGTCAACCCGGTGCGCCCGGACGGCACCTTCGAGGAGGGCCTCGACCTGGTCGGCGGGCAGTTCTTCAAGAAGGCCGACGAGGCGCTGACGGCGGACCTCAAGGAGCGCGGGCTGCTGTTCCGGCATGTGCCGTACGAACACAGCTACCCGCACTGCTGGCGCTGCCACACCGCGCTGCTCTACTACGCCCAGCCGTCCTGGTACATCCGCACCACCGCGATCAAGGACGCGCTGCTGCGGGAGAACGAGAAGACCAACTGGTATCCCGAGTCGGTCAAGACCGGTCGCTATGGCGACTGGCTCAATAACAACATCGACTGGGCGCTGTCGCGCAACCGCTACTGGGGCACCCCGCTGCCCATCTGGCGCTGCGCCGAGTCTCATCTGACCTGCGTCGGCTCCCTCGCCGAGCTCTCCGAGCTGACCGGCACCGACCAGAGCGGTCTGGACCCGCACCGGCCCTACATCGACTCGGTCACCTTCGGCTGCCCCGCCGACGGCTGCTCGCTGACGGCCGAGCGGGTGCCCGAGGTCATCGACGCCTGGTACGACTCGGGCTCGATGCCGTTCGCGCAGTACGGCTACCCGTACCGGAACAAGGAGCTCTTCGAGCGGCGCTACCCGGCGCAGTTCATCTCCGAGGCCATCGACCAGACCCGCGGCTGGTTCTACACGCTGATGGCGGTCGGCACGCTCGTCTTCGACAAGTCCTCGTACGAGAACGTGGTCTGCCTCGGTCATATCCTGGCCGAGGACGGCCGGAAGATGTCCAAGCACCTGGGCAACATCCTTCAGCCGATCCCGCTGATGGATCAGCACGGCGCGGACGCGGTGCGCTGGTTCATGGCCGCGGGCGGCTCGCCCTGGGCCGCCCGCCGAGTGGGCCACGGCACCATCCAGGAAGTCGTCCGCAAGACGCTGCTCACCTACTGGAACACGGTCGCCTTCCAGGCGCTGTACGCCCGCACCTCGGGCTGGGCGCCCTCCGCGGCCGACCCGGCCCCGGCCGAGCGGCCGCTGCTGGACCGCTGGCTGCTGGGCGAGCTGGGCACGCTCACCGAGCAGGTCACCGAGTCCCTGGAGGCGTACGACACCCAGCGCGCCGGAAAGCTGCTGTCGGCCTTCGTCGACGATCTGTCCAACTGGTACGTGCGCCGCTCCCGCCGCCGGTTCTGGCAGGGCGACACCGCCGCGATGCGCACCCTGCACGATGTCATCGAGACGGTCACCCGGCTGATGGCGCCCCTGGTGCCCTTCATCACCGAGCGGGTCTGGCAGGACCTGGTCGTCCCGGTGACCCCGGAGGCCCCCGCCTCGGTGCACCTGACCAGCTGGCCGGAGCCGGACCGGTCGATGATCGACCCGGCCCTCTCGGCCCAGATGGCGCTCGTGCGGCGCCTGGTGGAGCTGGGACGCGCGACCCGCGCGGAATCCGGTGTGAAGACGCGCCAGCCGCTGTCGCGCGCGCTGGTCGCCGCCTCCGGCTTCGAAGCCCTCGGCGCCGAACTGCGCGCCCAGATCGAGGAGGAGCTGAACGTCTCCTCGCTGGCGTCGCTGAGCGAGGTCGGCGGCTCGCTGGTCGACACCACCGCGAAGGCCAACTTCCGCGCCCTGGGCAAGCGCTTCGGCAAGGGCACCCAGCCGGTCGCCAAGGCGATCGCGGAGGCCGACGCGGCCGCGCTGTCGGTCGCGCTGCGCGAGGGCACGGCGTCGGTCACCGTGGACGGCGAATCGGTCGCCCTCTCTCCCGACGAGGTCATCATCACCGAGACCCCGCGCGAGGGCTGGTCGGTCGCCTCCGACGCGGGCGCCACGGTCGCCCTCGACCTGGAGATCACCCCGGAGCTGCGCCGCGCGGGTCTCGCCCGCGACGCGATCCGGCTGATCCAGGAGGCCCGTAAGAACAGCGGGCTGGATGTGGCCGACCGGATCGCGCTGCGCTGGCAGTCGGCCGACGAGGAGCTCCGCCAGGCCCTCATCGACCATGCCGAGCTGGTCGCGGACGAGGTCCTCGCGATCGACTTCGCCGCGGGCGAGGCCGACGCCACCTACGGCACCCCCTTCGAGGACACCCCCCTGGGCCTGACCTTCCGCCTCCGCAAGGCATAGCCCTCCGCCAACCGGGGCCCTGGTTCTCGGTTGCCTGACGGGCTGAAATCAGCCCGTCAGGGGGCACCTCCCAGCGGTAGCTGGGGGAGCTTGAGGACCGGGGTCCGGGGCGGAGCCCCGGTCGTGGGGAGGGGCGGGCAGGGGAAAGCTCCCCGGCAGACCGTACGCATGGCAAAGGGCCGGGCCCCAGGAACGTGTTCCTGGGGCCCGGCCCTTGTGATTGCCGAACGCTCCGCGCTACGCGGCCCGCGTCAGTTGTCGTCCTCGTCGATGAGGAAGCCCCGCATCGGGCTCGGCGCCTGCTGCATCGGCTGCGGACTCTGCGGCCGCACCGGTGCCATCGGCTGGGTCATCGCGGGAGACATCGGCTGCTGCCCACCGTAGGACGGCGCTCCGCCGTTCGGGTTGTGGCCGCCCATGGACTGGTTGCCGCCCATGGTGTGGCCGCCCATCGTGCCGGCGCCGGCCGAGGCCATGGAGCCGCTCATCGAGGGGGACGGCGGCAGCGAGGCCGTCGCCGGGGTGCGCGGCGGGGCGAGCGAGTCGTCGGCCTGGTTCTCCAGCTGGCGCAGCTGGCTCTCCAGGTACGACTTCAGCCGTGTGCGGTACTCGCGCTCGAAGCCGCGCAGATCCTCGACCTTGCGCTCGAGCGTGGCGCGAGCGGACTCCAGGGAGCCCATCGCGACACGGTGCTTCTCCTGCGCGTCCCGCTCCAGCGCGTCGGCCTTGGCGCGGGCGTCCCGCTCCAGGCCCTCGGCGCGGCTACGGGCCTCGCCGACGATCTTGTTGGCCTCGGAACGGGCCTCCGCGATCGCCTGGTCGGCGGTCTGCTGCGCGAGCGAGAGCACGCGCGCGGCGCTGTCGCCACCCGGGCCCTGCCCAGGCTGCGGCAGCTGCGGGCCACCGGGGCCGCCAGGACCGCCGGGCCCACCGGGGCCGCCCATCGGGCCGGGGCCACCGGGGCCGCCCATCGGACCACCCATGGGGCCGCCGGGGCCCATGGGACCGTTCTGACCCATGGGACCGTTCTGGCCCATCGGACCGTTCTGGCCCATCGGGCCGGGTCCGCCCTGCTGCATCGGGCCGGGGCCGTTCTGCCCCATCGGACCTGCCGGCAGCTGCGGGGCCCCGCCCGGGAGTTGGGGCGGGCCACCCATCTGCTGCTGGCCGGGTGGCACCGGCTGCGGCGGTCCCGATATGGCGGCGGGCACAGGTGCGCCTGGCCGCTCCTGCTGTTCGGGAGGCTTGCGCATGCCTTGTTGCTGGCTCTGGGCGGCGGCGCGCGTCGCGGCGGCCAGCTTGGCCCGCAGGTCCTCGTTCTCCCGTAGCAGCCGAGTCAGTTCGGCTTCGACCTCGTCGAGGAAGGCATCGACCTCGTCCTCGTCATAGCCTTCTCGGAGGCGGACGGTCGTGAACTGCTTGTTCCGCACGTCCTCGGGGGTCAACGGCATCTCTACTTCACCTCAACGTAGTCGTCGGCAATCGGCAAGACCGTATCGTTCACACCCTGCTCGCAAAATTGCTCACGACGGTGATCAGGATCCAGACGATGATCATCAGCACGAAGAAGGACAGGTCGAGCGCCACACCCCCGAGACGCAGCGGCGGAATGAACCGCCGCAGCAGCTTGAGTGGCGGATCGGTCACAGTGTAGGTGGCCTCGAGGATGACCACCATCGCCCTACCGGGTTGCCACGAGCGCGCGAACTGGAAGACGTAGTCCATCACAAGCCGGAAGATCAGCACGATCAGGTAGCAATAGAGCGCGATGTAGATCACCTGTAGTGCGATGCCCATCCCGCGCGTCCCTCTCCCCTGGTTCGTACCCGGCCTTTCGGCCTCGGATGACTCGGTGTTGCCGGTTTGCCGTTTTTGCGTCTCAGCTCTGGTTGAAGAACCCGCCCTCTGCGATACGGGCCTTGTCCTCCGCCGTGACATCGACGTTAGCAGGAGACAACAGGAACACCTTCTGCGTCACCCGCTCAATGCTCCCATGGAGACCGAACACAAGACCGGCGGCAAAGTCGACAAGTCTCTTCGCATCCGTGTCGTCCATCTCCGTCAGATTCATGATCACGGGAGTGCCCTCACGGAAGTGTTCCCCGATAGTACGGGCCTCGTTGTAGGTCCGGGGGTGCAGTGTGGTGATGCGGTACGGCTCCCGCTCGGACACAACCTTGGGCATGATCACTGGCGCGTTCTTCTCCAAGTTCTGACGTTCAGGTGTGATGGACGCCACGGGGGCAATTCGCGCGGGTCGCCCGGTTTCCACCGCAAGCGGAGCGGGTTCACGTTGTGCGGGAGGGTGGACGACTCGCACAGATTCGCCCCTTTCCGGCCGCGGTTCGGGCTCCACTACCTGATGCCGCCGACGGTCCCGCTCCCGGTCGGGCTCCGGCTCGGGCTCGAACTCGTCGTCGGGGTCGAATCCCCGGCCGTCGTACCCATCGTCCTCCACGAGGCCGAGGTAGACCGCCATCTTGCGCATCGCGCCGGCCATTCTCTGCGTCCTCCGCTCTGTGGTGGATCGGCTCCGCCACCGGATGCCATGGATCCACGTGGCCCGCCCGCCTTTTGACGGGAATGACCATATTTTCTGCTGTGGTCCGACTTCTTCGCGACGTTACCGGAGCCTGGGTCGGACTCCGAGTACCGCAGTGCCGACGCGCACATGTGTCGCTCCCGCCGCCACCGCTTCCTCCAGGTCCGAGCTCATCCCCGCCGAAACCATGTTGGCAGCCGGATGGGCCACGCGCAGGCGGGATGAGATTTCCATCA
Source organism: Streptomyces malaysiensis subsp. malaysiensis (assembly GCF_040653035.1). Lineage (NCBI taxonomy): Bacteria > Bacillati > Actinomycetota > Actinomycetes > Kitasatosporales > Streptomycetaceae > Streptomyces > Streptomyces malaysiensis. Next base: position 164,267 of record NZ_JBEZNG010000008.1, on the reverse strand, counting down.
GCCGGTCGAACGCCGCCCGCGGCCGCCCCTCGTAGGGACCTGCCAGCGGGGCGACGGTCATCAGGCCATCGAGCCGGAGCCCTTCGGCCTCGGTCACGGACTCGGCGAGCCGTTCCACTCCGTCCGGTCCCACCCCTCCGCGCGCCCCCCGCTCACCGGAGTCCGCGTCGAGCGCGACCTGAATCAGGACGCCCAGCTCCCGCCCGGCCCCCACAGCCGCCCGGGAGAGCGCGTCGACCAATCGCTTACGATCGACAGATTGCACCACATCGGCATAACTGGACACGGAACGTACCTTATTGGTCTGCAATTGCCCGACAAAGTGCCAGATCAACGGCAGATCCGCGCATTCCGCGGCTTTGGGGGCGGCCTCCTGGTCGCGGTTCTCGGCGACATGCCGTACGCCGAGTTCCGCGAGCAAACGGACATCGCTCGCCGGATAGGTCTTGGTGACCACGATCAGGGTCACCTCTTCACGCTTGCGACCGGCCCCGGCGCAGGCGGCAGAGATACGTTCCTCCACCAGGGTCAGATTCGCGGCCAGTTCCGCCTTGCGATCCGTCACAGCTCAGCCGCCCAACCAGACATAGCTCGCGAGCCGCCCCGTGGTGCGCTCGCGCCGGTACGAGAAGTGGTCCACCGACTCCAGGGTGCAGATGTGAGATTGTCCATCCCGCTCATCCATCCGCACACCGGCGCGCACCAGTTGGGCCCGAACTCCGGCCATCACATCCACCGCCGGGGTACCCCAACTGGTCTCGGCCCACGCCTCGGGCACCGCCTGCGCGACATCGGCGCGCATATCCGCGGGAACCTCGTAGCAGCGGCCGCAGACCGCGGGGCCGATACGGGCAACGATCCGGGCAGGCTCGGCGCCCTGTTCGGTCATCGTCTTCATCACCGCCGGGACCACTCCGGCGACCAGCCCGGGCCGGCCCGCGTGGGCGGCGCCGACAATTCCGGCCACCGGATCGGCCAGCAGCACCGGGGTGCAGTCGGCGGTGAGGACGGCGAGGGCGAGGCCCCGACTCCGTGTCACCACCGCGTCCACCGCCGGAATCTCACCGTCCGACCACGGTCCTTCGACCACCGCGACATCCCGGCCGTGCACCTGGTTCATCCAGACGACCGCCGCCGGGTCCAGGCCCATCGCCTTGGCGGCCAACTCGCGGTTGGTCCGTACGGCCTGGGGGTCGTCGCCGACCGCCCCGCCGAGATTGAGCTCTTCATACGGAGCGGCGCTCACCCCGCCCCACCGGTCGGTGAAGGCGAAGTGCGCGCCGCTCGCGTCGTGCTGTTGCGCTATCACGTCTGGTTCACTTCAAAGTCGCCGTCGAGCCATACCGGACGGCTCACTTCAGGAAGTCCGGGACGTCCAGCTCCTCGGCCTGGCTGTCCGTGTAGGGGCGGGCCGGCGGGACCTGGGGGTGCGGGGTGGGCACCGGGGGCGGGGGCACCTCGGCGACCGGGGCCGGGTCCGCCGGGGCGGGCTCCTCGTCACGCGAAGTGACGCTGCCGAGCCCGCCGAAGGACGGGCGGCCGCTCTCCTGGCCGGACGAGCGGCCGGAGGAACTGCCCGCCCCCTCCTCGCGGCCGCCGTAGGAGCCGAGCACCTTGTCGCGGTTCTTCGACGGCGGCTGACCGCCGTCGAAACCCGCCGCGATCACGGTGACCCGGACCTCGTCGCCGAGCGCGTCGTCGATCACCGCGCCGAAGATGATGTTGGCCTCGGGGTGGGCGGCCTCGCTCACCAGCTGGGCGGCCTCGTTGATCTCGAACAGCCCGAGGTCGGAACCGCCGGAGATGGAGAGCAGCACGCCCCGGGCGCCATCGATGGACGCCTCCAGCAGCGGCGAGGAGATCGCCATCTCGGCCGCGGCCACCGCCCGGTCGTCACCGCGGGCCGAGCCGATGCCCATGAGCGCCGATCCGGCCTCGGACATCACGGACTTGACGTCCGCGAAGTCGAGGTTGATCAGACCCGGGGTGGTGATCAGGTCGGTGATGCCCTGAACACCCGACAGCAGCACCTGGTCGGCGGACTTGAAGGCGTCGAGAACGCTCACCTGGCGGTCCGAAATGGACAGCAGCCGGTCGTTCGGGATCACGATGAGGGTGTCGACCTCGTCCCGCAGACCCGCGATGCCGTCCTCCGCCTGATTGGCACGGCGGCGGCCCTCGAAAGTGAACGGCCGGGTGACCACACCGATCGTCAGAGCGCCCAGCGAGCGGGCGATGTTCGCGACCACCGGGGCACCGCCGGTGCCCGTGCCGCCGCCCTCACCCGCCGTCACGAAGACCATGTCGGCCCCCTTGAGGACCTCCTCGATCTCCTCGCGGTGGTCTTCGGCGGCCTTACGGCCCACATCGGGGTTGGCGCCGGCTCCCAGGCCACGGGTGAGCTCCCGGCCGACGTCCAGTTTGACGTCCGCGTCACTCATCAGCAGGGCCTGCGCATCGGTGTTGATCGCGATGAACTCGACGCCCTTGAGCCCGACCTCGATCATCCGGTTGATGGCATTCACGCCACCGCCGCCGATGCCGACGACCTTGATGACTGCGAGGTAGTTCTGCGGTGCTGCCACGTCGAAGGCCTCTCGCCTCGAGTTACGTGTCGCCACCCCGCTGTTGCCGCGGTGCGCCGACTGATGCCGAATGGGACGGTTCCGATTGCCGACCCCAACCCTAACGCTGAAGTTTAGGGTTACCAGTGCCTCTGTTTCCCGGACTCTTCGGAACAGGACACTAAGTCGACAAGTGTCGCGCGTTCAATGAACACGCCGAACCTCCCGCTTTTCTTTTCACCCTATGTGATCACCCAGTGGGCTAGCCAACCAGGGTGCTGGCCTGCCCCTATCAGGTCAACTGCGAGACACCGCGGGGGCACTCGGCGCACTGACGTCGAAGTGATCCGCGTCCGGCCGCGCTTTCATCAGGGCGGTGAGCGTCTTCGCCTTCGCTTCGCCACGCTCTCCGCTCCCCCAGGCGATGGTACGGCCTCCGGTCAGCTCCAGGGTGATCGAATCGTACGAGCGGACCCGCAGGGAACGGGTGTCCTGGCGTACCTTCTCGGGGAGTTGGGCGACCACCCGGACCGCCTCGCGGCGCAGTCCGGCCGGGCCGAAATGGCGCGAACTCGGCGACCGGTCGGCCTCCATTTCCAGCAGCGGAACCCCCTTCGGGCGCTTGCTCAGGGTGGAGAACCTCACTCCCGTGGCGTCCACTTCGTGGAACTTCCCGTCCTCTTCGACAATGGCTTCCGGCCTGCGTTCCGTCACCACCAGACTGATGGTGTTCGGCCATGAGCGGGATACGTCCACTTTCGCAATCCGGGGGACCCGCTCACGCAAGCGGTGTTCGATCGCTCCCGTGTCCACCGCCACCAACGGGGTGTTCAGCGGAACATCGGCGGCGTCCCGCACCTCCTCGGCGGTGAGAACGGCGGTGCCGGCGACCCGCACCCGCTCGGCGCGCAGCCAGCTCGAGCCGTAGAGCAGCCAGACGGCACCGGCACCGAGCAGGGTCACCGCCACCGCGGTCACCAGCAGGGGACGGCGGCCGGGCAGCCGGAACCGGCGCCGCGCCCGGAGAATGCGTGGGGGCGGGCCGGACCGCGGTCTGCTTCGTGCGCCGCGCTCGGCGGTCGACGGTCCGGCCACGCTCCCTGCCTCCTCACGCCTGGCGGCGTGCGCTGATCGCCTCGTACACCATGCCGACCAGCAGCTCGTCGGCGTCCCTGCGGCCGAATTCCGAAGCGCGCCGGGACATCTCGTACAGCCGGTGCGGATCGCCGAGCACCGGCAGCACATTGCCCTGCACCCACTCGGGGCTCAGCTCGGCGTCGTCGACCAGCAGCCCGCCGCCCGCCTTCACCAGCGGCTGGGCGTTGAGCCGCTGTTCGCCGTTGCCGATCGGCAGGGGGACGTAGGCGGCCGGGAGCCCGACGGCGGACAGTTCGGCGACGGTCATCGCGCCCGCGCGGCAGAGCATCATGTCGGCCGCGGCATACGCGAGGTCCATCCGGTCCACATACGGTACCGGGATGTAGGGCGGCATTCCGGGCATGTGGTCCACATGCGGCAGTTCGTTTTTCGGGCCGACCGCGTGCAGCACCTGGATCCCGGCGCGCTGGAGGAACGGCGCCACCGTCTGGACCACCTCGTTGAGCCGGCGCGCGCCCTGCGAACCGCCGGAGACCAGCAGCGTCGGCAGGTTCTGGTCGAGCCCGAATGCCGCGCGGGCCTCGGGGCGGACCGCCGCCCGGTCCAGGGTGGCGATGGAGCGGCGCAGCGGGATGCCGACGTAGCGGGCGTTGCGGAGCTTGCTGTCCGGGGTGGAGACCGCCACGAAGTGGGCGTAGCGCGAGCCGATCTTGTTGGCGAGGCCGGGGCGGGCGTTGGCCTCGTGGACGACGATCGGCACTCCGAGCCGCTTGGCGGCCAGGTACCCGGGCAGCGCCACATAGCCGCCGAAGCCGACCACGCAGTCGGCCTTGGTGCGCTCCAGGATCTGCTCCGCGGCCTTGATGGTGCCGCGCAGCCGCCCGGGGACGGTGATCAGTTCGGGGGTGGGCTTGCGCGGCAGCGGTACGGCTGGGATGAGCCCGAGCTCATAGCCGCGCTCCGGTACGAGCCGGGTCTCGAGTCCACGCTCCGTGCCGAGCGCCGTGATCCCCACGGTCGGGTCCTGCCTGCGCAGGGCGTCCGCGAGGGCGAGCGCGGGCTCGATGTGGCCGGCGGTCCCCCCACCGGCGAGTACGACATGCACCGAAATTCACCGCTCTCCGGACGGCCGCCTCTTGACGGGCCGTCTCATCGTCTTCCGTCTCACCCGAGCCAGCTTCTTCCGCAAAGCAGGCTGCCGCATGGCCAGTGCCGCCCGCGCGGCGGGCTCAGCCCGTGCGAAGGCGATCAGCAGGCCGACGGCGAACATGGTCGGCAGCAGAGCGGACCCTCCGTAGGAGAACAGCGGGAGCGGAACCCCGGCGATCGGCAGCAGACCGAGCACCGCGCCGATATTGACCACGGCCTGGGCCGTGATCCAGGTGGTCACGCCTCCCGCGGCGTACCTCACGAAGGGGTCCTCCGTGCGTCCGGCCACGCGGATACCCGCATAGCCTAGAGCCGCGAAGAGAACGAGAACCGACAGCGTCCCCGCCAGACCGAGTTCCTCCCCGGTAATGGCGAAGATGAAGTCGGTATGCGGTTCAGGTAGTTCGCCCCATTTCTCCATACTTGCCCCGAGTCCCGAGCCGAACCATCCGCCGTTGGCGAGGGCGTAGATCCCGTGCACCGCCTGCCAGCACTGATCGTGCGCACCGGGCTCGGTGGCGCCGATACAGGCGAGCCGGGACATCCGGTTGGCGCTGGTCTTGATCAGCAGCATGCCGATCACCCCGGCGAGGGCCAGAACGCCCACGAAGAGCCGGGTGGGGGCGCCGGCCAGCCACAGCAGACCGAAAAGGATCGCCGTGAGGATGATCGCGGTGCCCATGTCCCCGCCCAGCATGATCAGGCCGAGCAGCATGCCGGTCGCGGGCACCAGCGGGACCAGCAGATGCTTCCACTGGGCCAGCAGCCGCTTGTCCTGTTTTCGGGCGAGAAGGTCGGCGCCCCACAGGACGAGCGCCAGCTTGCCGAACTCGCTGGGCTGGAGCAGGAAGGGGCCGCCGAAGGAGATCCAGTTCTGGTTGCCGTTGACCGCGATGCCCATGCCCGGGACCTGCACCAGGCACATCAGGAAGACCGAGACCGCGAGCAGCGGATAGGCGAAGGCGCGGTGCAGTTTGATGGGCATCCGCACGGCGAGCAGCATCAGCGCGCCGCCGAGCACGGCGGCGAAGAGCTGTTTGCGGAAGAAGTACGACGGTGAGAGCCCGGACTGGAGCGCCTTGATCTGGGAGGCGGAGTAGACCATGACCAGGCCGAGCACCAGGATCAGCAGCGAGCCGCCGAGGAGCAGGTAGTACGCGGTCAGCGGCCGGTCCCAGGCCCGCCTGACGCGCTGCTGGAGCCCGCGCAGCGCGTCCAGGACATTCCACCCCGACGGGCGGCGCGGAAGCCGGGAGGCGCCCGCTGTGCCGCGCGGACGGGCCGGGGACGCCGCCCGGCCCTTGGCCCGTGCGGCCTCCCGCACCCGCGGCGCGCCACCCGGGCGCGGCGCGGACCGGCCGGTGCCGGGGCGGGCCGGCCGGGAGCGCGGGGCGGCGGGCTGGTCGGGCGTCATGTCGTATCCCCTCCGGTTTCCCCGCGCGGGCGGTCCTCGCGGGGGACCGGCGGGCTACTGGTCGTCCGGGACCCGGCCGGAGGCCAGGTCATGAACCGCCGCGGCGAAGGCGTCGCCCCGCTTGTTGTAGTTGGTGAACATGTCCATCGAGGCACAGGCCGGGGCCATCAGGACGGTATCGCCCGGCCGGGCGAGCCGCGCCGCTTCGCGCACAGCCGCCGCCATCGCCCCAGTGTCGGTCCGGTCGAGGTCCACGACCGGGACATCTGTTGCGTGTCGCGCGAGCGCTTCGCCGATCAGGGCGCGGTCGGCGCCGATCAGCACGACGCCGCGCAGCCGCTTGGCCGCCGTAAGGACGAGCTCGTCGAAAGTGGCCCCCTTGGCGAGGCCGCCCGCGATCCACACGATGTGCTCATAGGCACCCAACGACGCTTCCGCGGCATGGGTGTTGGTCGCCTTGGAGTCGTCCACGTAGGCCACGCCACCGACGTCCGCCACATGCTCCACCCGGTGCGGATCGGGCCGGAAGGCGCGCAGGCCGTCCCGTACGGCCCGGGGCGGGACGCCGAAGGCTCGGGCCAGGGCCGCCGCCGCGAGGGCGTTGGCGATGTTGTGCGGGGCCGGCGGGTTCACATCGGAGACCTCGGCCAGCTCCTGCGCCTGCTTCTCCCGGTTCGCCACGAAGGCCCGGTCGACGAGGATGTCCTCCACGACGCCGAGCTGGGAGGGGCCGGGGGTGCCGAGGGTGAAGCCGATCGCCCGGCAGCCCTCCTCGACATCGGCCGCGCGCACCAGGTCCTCGGTGGCGGGGTCGGCCGCGTTGTAGACGCAGGCCACCTGGTTGCCCTCGTAGATACGGCCCTTGTCGGCCGCGTAGGCCGCCATGGAGCCGTGCCAGTCGAGGTGGTCGGGGGCGAGGTTGAGCACCGCCCCGGAGTGGGCGCGCAGCGAGGGCGCCCAGTGCAGCTGATAGCTGGAGAGCTCGACGGCCAGCACGTCGTAGGGCTCGTCGCCCAGCACGATGTCCAGGAGCGAGACGCCGATGTTGCCGACGGCGGCGGTGCGCAGCCCGGCCGCCTCCAGGATGGCCGCGAGCATCCTTACGGTCGTCGTCTTGCCGTTGGTGCCGGTGACCGCGAGCCAGGGCGGGGCGTCCGCGCCGCGCAGCCGCCACGCCAGCTCCACATCGCCCCAGATGGGCACGCCCGCCTCGGCGGCGGCCAGGAAGAGCGGGCTGGTGGGCTTCCAGCCGGGGGTGGTCACGATCAGCTCGGTGCCCTCGGGGAGGGCCTCTCCGTCGCCGAGGCGGACCGTGATGCCCAGCGGCTCCAGCTCGGCCGCCTGGGCGCGCTGTGGTTCGCCGTCGCTGCCGTTGACCACGGTCACCGAGGCCCCGAGGCCCCGCAGCGCACGCGCTGCGGGGACCCCGGAGACGCCGAGGCCGGCGACGGTGACCTGCCGTCCGGCGAGGTCGGACACGTCGAGGGCGGCGGCGTCCGATGTCACGAAGCTCGCCACCCCGCGTAGAAGATGCCGAGGCCGACGATCACGCACATGCCCTGGATGATCCAGAACCGGACCACCACAAGGACTTCGCTCCACCCCTTGAGTTCGAAGTGGTGCTGGAGTGGCGCCATTCGGAAGACGCGGCGCCCGGTGGTCCGGAAGGAGCCGACCTGGATGACCACGGACATGGTGATCAGGACGAACAGACCGCCGAGGAGGGCCAGCAGCAGCTCCGTGCGGGAGCAGATGGCAAGGCCCGCGAGCGCGCCGCCGAGCGCGAGGGAACCGGTGTCACCCATGAAGATCTTGGCGGGTGAGGTGTTCCACCACAGGAAGCCGAAGCAGGCGCCCATCAGGGCGGAGGCGACGACGGCCAGATCGAGCGGATCCCTGACCTCGAAACAGGACGCCGGGTTGGTGAGGGTCTCCGCGTTGGCGCAGGACTCCTGGTACTGCCAGACGCCGATGAAGGTGTAGGCGCCGAAGACCATCACGGAGGCGCCGGTGGCCAGACCGTCGAGACCGTCGGTGAGGTTCACACCGTTGGACATCGCCAGGATCATGAACAGCGCCCAGATGGCGAAGATCACCGGGCCGAAGGACCAGCCGAAGTCCTGGACGAAGGAGAGCCGGTCGGAGGCGGGGGTCTGCTGGCGCGCGTCGGCGAAGTTCAGTGCCAGGATCGCGAAGGCGATGCCGACGATCAGCTGTCCGGCCATCTTGGCCTTGGCCCGCAGACCCAGGCTGCGCTGCTTGACGATCTTGATGTAGTCGTCGAGGAAGCCCACCAGGCCCATACCTGCGAACAGGAAGAGCACCAGCACGCCCGAGAAGGTCGGCTGGCTGCCCGTGATCACCTTCGTCAGGGCGTAGGCGATCAGCGTGGCCAGGATGAAGGAGATACCGCCCATCGTGGGCGTGCCCTTCTTGCTGCCGTGCGTCCGCGGACCATCGTCCCGGATGTACTGCCCATAGCCCTTGCGGGCCAGCAGCTTGATCAGCAGCGGTGTGCCGATCAGGGTCAGAAAGAGCCCGATGGCTCCGGAGAAGAGGATCTGCCTCATGCCCATGGGCCGGCGACCTCACCCTCACCGTCGAGCAATGCCTGCGCAAGCCGCTCCAGGCCGACCGACCTGGATGCCTTCACCAACACGACGTCCCCCGGTCGCAGCTCGCTGCGCAGCAGATCGACCGCTGCCCGCACGTCGGACACGTGCACCGACTCCTCACCCCACGAACCCTCGTTCTTGGCGCCCATGTCCAGCCAGGCGGCCTCCTGGCCGCCGACCGCCACGAGCTTGCTGACGTTGAGCCGGACGGCCAGCCGCCCGACCGCGTCGTGCTCGGCCAGTGACTCCTCGCCCAGCTCGGCCATCGGGCCGAGCACCGCCCACGTACGACGCCCCGGTGTGACAGCGCCCATGGCGACCAGCGCGCGCAGCGCGGCTCGCATGGACTCGGGGTTCGCGTTGTAGGCGTCGTTGACGACCGTCACGCCGTCCGAGCGCTCGGTGACCTCCATCCGCCAGCGGGAGAGCTGACCCGCCTCGGAGAGCGCCACGGCGATCTCGTCGACGGACATGCCCAACTCATGGGCGACGGCGGCCGCGGCGAGCGCGTTCGACACGTGGTGCTCACCGTACAGGCGCATGGTCACTTCGCTGCACCCGGTAGGGGTGTGAAGCGTGAAGGCGGGGCGGCCGCCGTCGGCGAGCCGGACATTCCCGGCACGCACATCGGCGTCCTCGGCCTCGCCGAACAGGACGGTACGGGCCTTGGTACGCGACGCCATGGCGCGCACGAAGGGGTCGTCGGCGTTGAGCACCGCCACCCCTCCCTCCTCGGCCGTGGGCAGGGCCTCCACGAGCTCACCCTTGGCCTCGGCGATCTGCTCGCGGCCGCCGAACTCGCCGATATGGGCGGTGCCGACATTGAGCACGAGTCCGATACGCGGCGGGGTGAGGTCCGTCAGATACCGGATGTGGCCCTTGCCGCGGGCGCCCATCTCCAGCACCAGGTGCTGGGTGGCCTCGTCGGCGCTCATCGCGGTGAGCGGCAGGCCGATCTCGTTGTTGAGCGAGCCCGGCGTCCATACGGTGGGCCCGCGGCGCTGGAGCAGCTGGGCGATGAGGTCCTTGGTGCTGGTCTTGCCCGCGGAGCCGGTGAGCGCCACCACGGTGGCGCCCAGGCGCTCCACGACGGCGCGCGCGAGCACTCCCATGGCGGCGATCACATCGGGCACGACGATCGCCGGTACGGGGGCGTCCGGCGTGCCGACGGGGCGGGCGGCCAGGACGGCCGTGGCGCCCGCCTCGACCGCGCCTCGTGCGAAGTCGTGGCCGTCCACGCGCTCCCCGGGGAGCGCGGCGAAGAGGCTGCCCGGTCGCACCTCACGGGAGTCGATCACGACGGGGCCCGTGACCTTCAGGTCCGGGTCCGGTATGTCGTGCGGCTGTCCACCGACTAGGCCGGCGATCTCGGTGAGGGACAGTGCGATCACTGATCACCTCCGGCCGTACGGGAGAGCTGCCTGGAGGGGGCTGGTGCGCGCATGGCGGTCTGTCATCCCTGGTCGTCTTGGTGTTTGTCCCGGTGCTGTGGGCTCGCCCCGGGGCGCGTGGCATCGCGCCCGTGGGCTCGCTCACTGAGCTCGATGGCTTCGCGGAGTACCTGGCGGTCGTCGAAGGCACGGACCACGCCGGCGATGTCCTGGCCCAGTTCGTGCCCCTTGCCCGCCACGATGACGGTATCGCCCGGCTCGGCGCGGGCGACGGCGGCCGCGATGGCGTTGGCCCGGTCCTCCTCGACCAGCACATCACCGCGTTCGTGGGCGGGCACCTCGGCGGCGCCCGCGAGCATGGCGGCGAGGATCGCGAGCGGATCCTCGGAGCGGGGGTTGTCGGAGGTGAGGACGGCCGTGTCGCTGTACCGCGCCACCGCGGCGCCCATGGGGCCGCGCTTGAGCCGGTCGCGGTCCCCGCCGCAGCCGAGGACGGCGTGCAGCTTGCCGTCGGTCACCTTGCGGAGGGCACGCAGCACCGACTCCACGGCGTCGGTCTTGTGGGCGTAGTCGACGACCGCGAGGTAGGGCTGGCCCACGTCGACCCGCTCCAGCCGGCCCGGTACACCGGGGACGGCGGCGATGCCGTCGGCGGCCGTCTGCGGGTCGATCCCGGCGGCGGCGAGCGCCACGACGGCGGCGAGCGCGTTGGCCACGTTGAAGGGGCCCGGGAGGGGCGCCGCGGCCCGTACGGACTCACCGTTCGGGCCGACGGCGGTGAAGGTCGAGCCGAGCGGGCCGACCTCGACGTCCGCGGCGCGCCAGTGGGCGTCGGGGTGGCCCTCGGCGGAGAAGGTGGTGACGGGCACCTCGGACTGCTCGATCAGGCGGCGGCCGTACTCGTCGTCGTAGTTGATCACTCCGGCGCGGCTGCGGGCCTTGGTGAACAGCTGGGCCTTGGCCTGGAAGTAGTCCTCCATGCCGGAGTGGAACTCCATGTGCTCCGGGCTGAGGTTGTTGAAGACCGCGACGTCGAAGACGCAGCCGTCGACGCGGCCGAGGACCAGGGCGTGGCTGGAGACCTCCATGACGACCGAGCGGACGTCGCGCTCCCGCATGACCGCGAACAGGGCTTGCAGATCGGTGGCCTCGGGGGTGGTGCGCTCGGACTTGATGCGCTCGTCGCCGATCCGCGTCTCCACGGTGCCGATGAGACCCGTAAGGCCGCCGTCGTGCTTCGCGGCGGCCTTGAGGCCGCCTTCGATGAGGTAGGCGGTCGTGGTCTTGCCCGAGGTGCCGGTGATGCCGATCTGGAGCAGGTCGCTGCCCGGCTCGCCGTAGATCGTGGCGGCCAGCGCGCCCATCCGGCCGCGCGGGTTCTCCACCGCAAGGACCGGCAGTCCGGTGGCGGCGGCGCGCTCGGCACCGGCCGGGTCGGTCAGCACCGCGACCGCGCCGAGGTCGGCGGCCTGGGCGGCGAAGTCCGCGCCGTGGAGGCGGGCACCGGCCAGCGCGGCGTACACATCGCCGGGGCGTACGGCCCGCGAGTCATGGGTGATCCCGGTGACCGCGGCCCGCTCCGACGCTTCGGGGGTTTCGACGCCCAGCTGATCCGCCAGCTCCGCCAGCGGGATCGGGCGGACCTGGAGGGGACGGGGCGCTCCCGGGTATTCCACAGAAACGTCCTTCTGAGGGGTTTGGGACTGATCAGCTTGGGGCACGGCGGTGAGCGTACCCGGGACACCCGCTCCCCCGCGAAATGAGTCGGAGAAGAGGGGCCCCGCCGGACCGTGGTTCCCGGGGTCCGGCGTGATCGTCATCACTGCTGGGTCCGCTCACTGGCCCGGGTTGTAGCTCACGGGGAGCCGTTTGGGCTGCTTCCCGGACGGCGGGACCTGAAGGGCCTTGAGGCCGAACTCCATGACCTTCTTGTAGACCGGCCCGCAGACCTGGCCGCCGAAGTAGCTGCCCTTGGTCGGGTTCTGAACGGCACAGTAGACGGTCAGCCGCGGTTTGTCGGCCGGGGCGAAGCCCGCGAAGGACGCGGTGTATCCGCGGTAGCGGCCGGTCTTGGGGTCCACCCGGTTGGAAGTGCCGGTCTTGCCCGCGACAAGATAGCCGGGGATCTTGGCCTTGGTGCCGGTGCCCTGCTGGTCGTCGACGACCGACTCGAGCATCTCGGCGAGCGTCTTCGCGGTCTCCTTGCTGACGACACGGGTCTTCTCGGGGGCGGACGCGGCCGTGAAGTCGCCGTCGGGCCCCCTGGAGCCGCGGACGAGGGTGGGCGCGATGCGCTCGCCCCCGTTGGCGATGGTGGAGTACACCGAGGCCGCCTGGACGGCGTTGAGCGACAGCCCCTGGCCGAACGGGATCGTGTACTGCTGCGAGGCGCTCCAGTCCTGCGGCCGGGCCAGGATGCCCGGGGTCTCGCCGGGGAAGCCGAGCCCGGTGGGCCGGCCGATCCCGAACTTGCGCAGGTAGGAGTAGAGGATCTGGTTCTTCTCGGCCCTGGTCTTGCCCAGCTGCTCGGTGGCGAGGATCGTGCCGATGTTGCTGGACTTGGCGAGCACCCCGTTGAGCGTGAGGTACCAGGTCTGATGGTCGATGTCGTCGGCGAAGGCCCGGTCGGCGCGCGGCAGCCGGTTGGGGACCACCACATGGGTGTCCCAGCGCGCCACGCCCTCCTGGAGGACGGCGGCCATGGACATCAGCTTGCTGACGCTGCCGGGCTCGTACGCGTCGGAGACGGCGGCGTTGCCCAGGGCGTCGGCGTTCGTGGTGGTGATGTCGTTGGGGTCGAAGCCGGGGGCGTTGGCCAGCGCCAGGAGCTGTCCGGTGCGGGTGTCCTGGACGATCACATAGCCGCGGTCGGCCCCGGACTTGCGGACCTGGTCGGCGATGGCGCTCTGGGCGGCCCACTGGATGTCCCGGTCGATGGTCAGCTCGAAGTCGCTGCCGGGGACCGCGGGCTGCTCCTTGACGTCGCCGGTGGGCACCTGGTGGCCGCCGGACTGGGCGTAGACGCGCTTGCCGTCCTTGCCCCCGAGCTTCTTGTCGAGCTGCTGCTCGAGCCCGGCGGCGCCACGGCCGTCGGCGTCCACGAATCCCAGTATCCCGGCGGCGAGGTCCCCGTTCGGATAGACCCGCTTGCTGTGCGCCTCACGGTTGACCCCGGCCAGGACATTGGTGCCCTTGCCCTTGGCCGCCGCGTCGTCCAGGGCGCTCTTCAGGTCCTTGATCTGGTTCCAGACCTGCGGGGACTGCTGCCGGGCGAGCACGACGTACTGCGACGCGGGGTTGTCGGTGAGCTTCTTCTCCAGCTCCGCCGGCTCCTTGCCGAGGATCGGCGCGAGCAGGGCCGCGGCCTGGCGCGGCGCGTCACGGGTCTTGGCCGTCTTGGGCGCGAGGAGGTCGGGGGCGGCGGTGATGTCGTACGCGTCCACCGTGGTGGCCAGGTCGACGCCGTTGCGGTCGGTGATGGAGCCGCGCTCGGCGGACAGCTTCACCGGGATGTAGCGGTTGACGTTGGCCTTGGCCGAGTAGGCGCTGGCGTCGACGGCCTGCACCTGGAGCAGCCTTACGACGAAGATCAGCATGACGAGGGTGAGGCCGAGGCTGATCAGTCGCAGCCGGGGGCGCGGGCTGCCCAGCCGCAGCACCGGGGGGCCACCGGGGCGCGGGCGCCGGGCCGGGCGGCCGGACGACCCGCCCTGGCGCTCGCCGGGGCGGCGTGCCGCGGCCTGGCGCGGGCGGCGGTCACCGCGCGGCCCGGCGGGGCCGGGCACCCCGCGGCGGCGGGGGTCCCTGGGCGCGGTCACGCGACGGCCGCCGTCTGCTCGGTGGCGGTCCCCGGTCCGGTGGTCAACCCCGGCTCGGTGGCCGCCCGCGGCCGGGTGGCCGTCGCCGGTCCGGCTGCGGCCGTCCACGGCTCGGCGGTGGCCGTCCACGGCTCGGCGGCCCTCCACGGCGCGCGGGCGGTCGTCCGCGCGGGCGGGCCGGGCTGGGCGCGGGCTGGGGATCGCGTCACCGTGTCACCTACTGAGGGTCCGGGGTGGCCTCCGCGGAGGCGGAGACGGAGGCAGAGTGGGAAGCCGAGGCCGAGACGCCGGTGGGCGGCGCCCACGGGGTCACGGAGGGCGTGACGGACGCCGTGCCCGCGCCCGCCCCGGACGGGGTGGCGGTCGGCGGCGCCGGCGGTGCGAGGACGGACGGGGTGGGCGAGGACCCGTACCGGGTGGACGCCGCCTCGGACGGCGCGGGGTCGGGCGCGGACGGCAGCACCGCGCCGGGGGCGCCGAGCACCGAGGGCTGCCCCGTGACGGGGGCGGGCACCCCGCTGACCGAACCGTCCGGATTGAGGAAGACCGGGTTTCCGCCGGGCACCATCCCCAGCTGCCGGGCGCGCCGCTCCAGTTCGGCGGGGGCGGAGAGCTTGTCGACGTCCTGCTGGAGCGCCTGGCGCTCGTCGGTGAGCTCGTTGGTCTGCTTCTCGAGCTTGCTGAGCTCGAACGACCCTTGGTTGAGGGAGGAGTTCAACAGCAGCAGAGCGATCAGGCCGGAGCCGAGCAGGACCACGACGAGCAGCACGAAGGGTGTGCGCCTGGCCGGGGTGGCCCCCGGCACCGGCCGTCCTTTCGGCCGCGTCCCCCGCACGCTCATGGGCCGACCTCCTCCCGGATGCGCTCCGCACCCCGGAAGCGGGCCGGGGTGGCCCGGCGGTTCTCGGCGATCTCCTCCTCGGTGGGCAGCTCGGCGCCACGGGTGAGCAGCTTCAGCCGGGGCTGGTACCGCTCGGGGATAACCGGCAGCCCGGGGGGCGCCGTATCGCCGGCACCGGCCGCGAACACCTGCTTGACCAGGCGGTCCTCCAGCGAGTGATACGACAGCACGGCGATCCGCCCGCCGACCGCGAGCGTCCTCACGGCCGCCGGAATGGCCCGCTCCAGAACCGCGAGCTCGCCGTTGACCTCGATCCGCAGCGCCTGGAAGGTGCGCTTGGCCGGATTGCCACCGGTGCGCTTGGCGGCCTGCGGCAGCGCATCACGGATCAGCTCGACGAGCCGGGCGCTGTTGGTGAAGGGCTCCCTGGCGCGCTCGCGCACCACCGCGTCCACGATCTTCTTGGCGAACTTCTCCTCGCCGTACGCCCGCAGGATGCGCACCAGCTCGCCCGGCGGGTAGGTGTTGAGCACCTCGGCCGCGCTGACTCCGGTGGTCTGGTCCATCCGCATGTCCAGCGGGGCGTCCTGGGCGTAGGCGAAACCGCGCTCGGCCTCGTCCAGCTGCATGGACGACACGCCGAGGTCGAAGAGGATCCCCTGGACGCGCGGGACGCCGAGCCGGTCGAGGACCTCGGGCAGCTCGTCGTAGACCGCGTGGACCAGCGTGGCCCGATCGCCGTACGGGGCGAGCCGCTCACCGGCGAGCCGCAGCGCGGACGGGTCGCGGTCGAGGGCGATGAGCCGGGCCTCGGGGAAGTCTCGCAGCAGCGCCTCACTGTGGCCGCCGAGGCCCAGGGTGCAGTCGACCACGACCGCGCCGGGTTGGGCGAGAGCGGGTGCCAGCATGTCCAGGCAGCGCTGGAGCATGACGGGAACATGGAGAGCGTTGCTGCTCATTGCGCTGCTCGTGCGCCCTTCTGAGGATCGGGCGAGGATGATACGCACCTCCTGGGTCCCCGCCCGCTCTGAAGGGGAAGAGGTCTACTGGCGCCGGGGAAGTGACGTCAGGCGACCGGAGCGGGAGGAGGCCGAGGGGTACGTACGCACCGCGCTCACGCGAAATTCCGGGATCCGAGGGGAGCGTCTCGCCTCCCACTTCGCGCCACTTTAGTCCACTCGTCCCTTCGGTCAACCAACCGGCCAGCGCGTCCCGCCCCGGGGGTGGCATCGCCTCCCTCGGGCCCCACACCACGAGGTGCGGGGGGTTGTGGGCTGTCTCACATCACCCCTTCGGCCCACCCCGTTGCCCTCGTTTGCCCTACCTAAAGAGAAGACCAAATCCGCTGGTGAAAGGTAGCGTCGTCATCATGTCGATATCAGCGCCGCAGCCGAACCCGTCCACCGACCGCGACGCCCGCACGGGAGACACGGTCACCGACCGCCTTGTAGCGGCCAACCGCAAATACGCCGAGCAGTTCGCCGACCCCGGGATGGACGCGCGGCCCGTGCGGCGCGTCGCCGTCGTCGCGTGCATGGACGCCCGTCTGGACCTGCACGAGGCACTCGGCCTGGAGCTGGGCGACTGCCACACCATCCGCAACGCGGGCGGTGTGGTCACCGACGACATCATCCGTTCCCTGACCATCAGCCAGCGGGCGCTCGGGACCCGCAGCGTCGTGCTCATCCACCACACCGGCTGCGGTCTGCTGAACCTCACCGAGGACTTCCGGCATGAGCTGGAGGAGGAGGTGGGTCAGCGTCCGCCGTGGGCGGTCGAGGCGTTCAGGGACCTCGACGCGGATGTCCGCCAGTCGATGCAGCGGGTGCGCACCTCGCCGTTCCTGTTGCACACCGACGACGTCCGCGGCTTTGTCTTCGATGTGACGACCGGTCTGCTGCGGGAGGTCACGCCGCGAAGGTGAGGAACCGCTGAAGGGATTCAGCGCCCGAACTCGTACAAGCGTGACAAATAACCCCGGGTTATCCACAGCCGAGTGACGCGAGGCCGCGGAGACCGCAAGAATGCATAGGTGACATCGTCCCCCGCAACCACGCGGGGGACAGATGCCAGCGTTTGCGGTGGGCCGGTCCGTTCCGAGGGCAACGGCCCTGAGAACGGGCCGAGGAGGGCCGGGTGACGACCTATGACGAGCGAGCGAGCCTCAGCGATCTGACCACCACAGCGGAGCGGATCCGCCGGTCGGTGGAGAGTGTGATCGAGGGCAAGCCCGAGGTCGTGCGGCTTTCGCTGACCGTGCTGCTCGCCGAGGGGCATCTGCTGATCGAGGACGTCCCGGGCGTGGGCAAGACGATGCTGGCCAAGGCGCTCGCGCGGTCCATCGACTGCTCCGTGCGGCGGATCCAGTTCACCCCGGATCTGCTGCCGTCCGACATCACCGGCGTGAGCATCTTCGACCAGCAGCGCAAGGAGTTCGAGTTCAAGCCGGGCGCCATCTTCGCCCAGATCGTGATCGGCGACGAGATCAACCGCGCCTCGCCCAAGACCCAGTCGGCGCTGCTGGAGTCGATGGAGGAGCGCCAGGTCACCATCGACGGGGAGAGCTACGAGCTGCCCGACCCCTTCATGGTGGTGGCCACGCAGAACCCGGTCGAGATGGAGGGCACCTATCCGCTGCCCGAGGCGCAGCGCGACCGCTTCATGGCCCGTGTCTCGATCGGATACCCCAGCCCCCAGGCCGAGCTCCAGATGCTGGACGTCCACGGCGGTGTCTCCCCGCTGGACGACATGCAGCCCGTCGCGCACGCCCATGAGATCGTCAAGCTGGTCGAGGCGGTGCGCTCGGTGCATGTCGCCGAGGCCGTCCGGCGTTACGCGGTGGACCTGGTGGCCGCCACCCGCAACCACCCCGATCTGCGGCTGGGCGCCTCGCCCCGCGCCACGCTGCATCTGCTGCGGGCGGCCAAGGCGTCCGCCGCGCTGGCCGGGCGGGACTTCGCGCTGCCGGACGATGTGCAGTCCCTCGCCGTCGCGGTACTGGCCCACCGGCTGCTGCCCACCGCGCAGGCCCAGCTGAACCGGCGCACCTCGGAGCAGGTCGTCACGGACATCATGCAGCGCACCCCGGTGCCCACCTCAGGCCCGCGTGGCACGGGCGGGATGCCACCCATGCCGCCCATGCCCCCGGCCGACTACGGCCGGCCGCAGCCGGGCGCCCGGAGGCTGTGATGGCCGCAGGGGGGACGGACATGGGCCCCGAGGGGCCCGGTGCCGACGAGCGCTCCGGCGGACTGCGGGCCGCCCTCGCCGGTCTGACCACCCGCGGCCGTTCCTTCCTGGCCGCCGGGATGGCCGCCGCGGTGTGCAGCTATGTGCTGGGCCAGGCGGATCTGCTGCGGGTGGGGCTGCTGCTGGCCGCGCTGCCGCTGGTGTGCGTGGCCGTGGTCCACCGCACCCGGTACCGGGTGGCGGGCAGCAGACGGCTCGCGCCCGCGCGGGTGCCGGCGGGCTCCGAGGCCCGGGTGCATCTGCGGATGGACAATGTCTCGCGGCTGCCCACCGGGCTGCTGATGCTCCAGGACCGGGTGCCCTATGTGCTGGGGCCGCGCCCCCGGTTCGTGCTGGACCGGGTGGAGCCGGGCGGGCGGCGCGAGGTGTCCTACCGGGTCCGCTCCGATCTGCGCGGCCGCTATCCGCTGGGCCCGCTCCAGCTGCGGCTGAGCGATCCGTTCGGGATGTGCGAGCTCACCCGCGCCTTCAGTGCCTACGACACGCTCACGGTGGTGCCCCGGGTCGAGCCGCTGCCCCCGGTGCGCCTGACCGGCGAGGCCGCGGGGTACGGGGACGGGCGGCACCGTTCGCTGGCGCTGGCCGGTGAGGACGATGTCATCCCGCGCGGCTATCGCGTCGGCGACGATCTGCGCCGGGTGCACTGGCGGTCCACCGCGCGCTACGGAGAGCTCATGGTCCGCCGCGAGGAGCAGCCGCAGCGGGCCCACTGCACGGTGCTGCTGGACACCCGGCGCACGGCCCACTACGGCTCCGGACCGGACTCCGCCTTCGAATGGGCGGTCTCCGGGGCGGCCTCGGCCGCGGTCCATCTGCTGGAGCGGGGCTATGCGGTCCGGCTGCTGACCGACACCGGGAGCTCGGTGCCGGGCCCGGACGGCGGAGGCGGTTTCGCCGGTTCCACCCATGACTCGGCGGAGACGGCCGGGCTGATGCTGGACACCCTCGCCGTGGTGGACCACTCCGACGGCGGAGGGCTCTCGCCCGCCTTCGAGGTGCTGCGCGGCGGCGGTGAGGGGCTGCTGGTGGCCTTCCTGGGCGATCTGGACGAGGAGCAGGCGGCGACGGCCGCCCGGATGCGGCACCGCACCACGGCCGCGGTGGCGTTCGTGCTGGACGGCGCGGCATGGTCGCGCGGGGCGGAGTTCGGCGGCGCACAGGAGCTGGAGGAGCGGCTGCGGCGGCTGCGCGAGGCGGGGTGGACGGCGCTGCCGGTCGGCCCGGGGGCCTCGCTGGCCCAGCTGTGGCGGGAGGCCGACGCACAGGGCGCCACCCGGGCGGACGCGGGAGGTCCCGCGGTCGGCGGTATGACAGGGAGCTGGACATGAGTGGGAGCGTTCGGCTCGCGATATGCGCGGCGCTGGCCACGGTGGCGGCGGCGTGTGCGCTGCTGCCACTGGTGGATCCGGCGAGCTGGCTGTTGCAGACCGTCCTGTTGCTGGCGATCCAGAGCGCTACGGGCGTGGCGGTCCGCCGGGTGCCGCTGGCCCGCCCGCTGACGGTGGTCGCGCAGGCCGTGGTGACGCTGCTGCTGCTCACCCTGGTCTTCGCGCACGACCAGGCGCTGGGCGGGGTGCTGCCCAGCCCGCAGGCCCTCCACGAGTTCGCCCTGCTGCTGCGCGACGGCGCCGACGACGTGGGGCAGTACGCGATCCCCGCACCGCTCACCGACGGCATCCGGCTGATGCTGGTGGGCGGGGTGATGGCGATCGGCCTGGTGGTCGACGCGCTCGCGGTGACATACCGCAGCGCGGCCCCCGCCGGACTGCCCCTGCTTGCGCTGTACTCGGTCGCGGCCGGTCTGTCCGACGACGGAAGCGACTGGCTGTGGTTCCTGCTGGCGGCGGCCGGCTATCTGCTGCTGCTCCTGGCCGAGGGCCGGGACCGGCTGTCCCAGTGGGGCCGGGTCTTCAGCGGCGGCGCCCCGCATCCGTCGGGTATGCCGCCCTCGGGCCTGGCCGGGGCCGGCGGCAGCCCGGCGCTCGCCCCGGTCCGCACCGGCCGCAGGATCGGCGTGCTGGCGCTCGGCATCGCGCTCGCGGTGCCCGCGGTGCTGCCGTCCCTGGACGGCGGGCTGCTGGACCGGCAGGGCGGCGCCGGCGGGGCGGGCAGCGGCGGTGGCACCATCTCGGCGGTCAATCCGCTGGTGTCGCTCCAGGACAGCCTGAACCAGCCGGAGAACAAGGAGGTGCTGCGCTATCGCACCTCCTCGCAGACCACCCAGGACCTCTATCTGCGGATCGTGGCGCTCGACCGGTTCGACGGCACCTCGTGGAAGTCGTCCGAGCGGCATGTGACCGATGTGCCGGACCAGCTTCCCTCGCCGTCCGGGCTCGGCCCCTCGGTCCAGGTCTCCTCGATCGACACCTCGATCTCGGCCGCCGACTGGTACGCGCAGAACTGGCTGCCCCTCCCCTACCCCGCGTCCAAGGTCGAGATCGACGGGCGCTGGCGCTACGAGCCGGAGGGCCGCACGCTGGTCGGCGACCGCGGCCAGACCACCCGGGGCGCCCGCTACCGGGTCACCAGCCTGCTGGTGGAGCCGACGGCCGAGCAGTTGGCGGACGCACCGGCGGCCCCCTCGCGGCTGCGGAGCGAATACACCAAGGTGCCGGACTCGCTGCCGTCCGTGGTGGCCCGTACGGCGCGGGGGGTGACCGCCGGCGCGTCCAACGCGTACGAGAAGGCGGTCAAGCTCCAGGACTGGTTCGCGGTGAGCGGAGGGTTCCGTTACGACACCCAGGTGCAGTCCGGCAGCGGCTCGGCCGCCATCGTCCGGTTCCTGAAGCAGCGGGAGGGCTTCTGCGTCCACTTCTCCTTCTCGATGGCGGCGATGGCCCGGACGCTGGGCATTCCGGCGCGGGTGGCGGTCGGGTTCACCCCTGGCACCGCCCAGGCGGACGGCACGGTCTCGGTGGGCCTGAAGGACGCGCACGCCTGGCCCGAGCTGTACTTCGAGGGTGTGGGCTGGACGCGTTTCGAGCCCACCCCGAGCCGTGGCACCCAGCCCGACTACACCATGGAGCAGACGCCCTCCGGCACTCCGACAGACGAGCCGACGACCGAGCCCAGCGAGACCTCCGAGCCGTCGGCCGCGCCGACCGCGTCCGACAGCTGCTCTCCGGAGATGAAGAAGCTGGGCACGTGTGGAGGCGCCGCGGCCCAGCAGCCGGACAACGGTGCCTCGGGCGGGGGCTGGTCGGCGACCAAGGTCACCAGCTGGAGCTCGCTGGCGGTGCTGCTGCTCGTGGTGCCCCTGCTGCCGATGCTGTGGCGGCGGCGGATACGCACCCGCAGACTGGACGGTTCGGCCGGGCGCACGGAGCAGGACGCCACCGACCGGATCCTCGCCGTATGGCGTGAACTCACCGACTCGGCCTGGGACTTCGGCGTCATGCCGGACGACTCGCTGACCTCGCGCAGGGCGGTGGCCCGCATGGTGCGGATCGCCGGGCTCGACGACGAACCGGCCCAGGCGGCGCAGCGGGTGGCCACGGCGGTCGAGCAGGTGCTGTACGCACCGCATCCGCGCCCGGTCGCGGGCGTCGCCGACGACGTCCGGCTGGTGGTGGCCGGTCTCCGGGCCAAGGCGGGGCGGCGGGAGCGGCTGCGGGCGCTGCTGGCCCCGCGGTCCGCGGCTCAGGTGGCATGGGCGGCCGGACAGCGCTGGTCCGCGCTGGTCGAGCGGTGGGGAGCGCCCCGCTGGGCCCGCTGGGCCGCCCAGCTGCGGACCCCGCGCGGCGAGCAGGAGAGCTGATCCCCCGGCGGCCCTGAGCCCTGGCGGCTCCAGGGCCGCGAGGCTCAGGCCGCGGGTCCAGGGCCGCGAGGCCACAGCACGCCCACGCCACGCCCACAGCCACAGCCACAGCCACAGCCACAGCACACGGCTACTCCACGGCTGAAGGGCACCGGCGGGGAAAAGCACAGCACAGCGGAAAGGCACAGCACAGTTGAGGGGCGGTCGCCAGTCGGCGACCGCCCCTCAATCGTTCATCCCTGAATTCTCAATGGCCCTGCTCATCGCGGCGCCGCTGCCACCGCTCCTCGATACGCGTCATCATCGAACGGCGCTGACGGCCCTGACGGCGGGGAGCCGCCCCGCCGCCTCCTTGCTGCGCCTCGCCGGGTTTGGGAGCCTTACGCCAACCGGTCACCGCGAGCACCGCGCATCCCAGCATGATCAGGAAGCCCACCACGCTGATCCAGATCTGGGGGACGATCACTCCGACCATGAGGAGTGCGATACCCACCAGAAAACCCGCGACCGCCTGGTAGACCCGTCGCCGGGTGTACGTGCGCAGGCCGCTTCCCTCAAGCGCTGTCGCGAACTTGGGATCTTCGGCGTACAACGCTCGCTCCATTTGCTCGAGCATGCGCTGCTCGTGCTCCGAGAGCGGCACGGAGTCCTCCTACTCGTCGGTCGCGGGGGGCGACCGGGGTGCGACCCTTTCAGGATAGGCAGGGAATCGCCCCCGTGAAACCCGCCCCTCAACGCCAATTCGCCCACCCCTTCGGGCGTGGCGAAAGTTGACGCTGAGACGTCCATTCCCCTCCCGCCGATTGGCCATGCCGGACGGTGTACCCCGATCATACGGCGCCGGACGTCCAAGCGGGTCTCCTGTGGCCGACTCCACCTGCACCGCCCGTCGTCCGGTGGGGCGGAAGGAGCGTTCAGTCCCGCTCGGCGAGAACGTGCAGCTGAGTGGCGACCGAACGGAAGGCGGGCAGTTCGGCGGCGGCCTCCTCCAGCTGCAACAGGGCGTCCAGCGCGCCGGGCTCGGTGTCCACGAGCACGCCGGGGACCAGATCCGCGAAAACCCGCACCCCGTGCACCGCGGCGATCTCCAGACCGGCCGCGGTCACCAGCTCGGACAGCTGGTCGGCGGTGAAGCGGCGCGGCATGGGGTCTCCGGAGCCCCAGCGGCCCTCGGGATCGGTAAGCGCTTGCCGGGCCTCGGTGAAGTGACCGGCCAGGGCACGGGCGAGCACGGCGCCGCCCAGGCCCGCGGCGAGCACGCTGAGGGTTCCGGCGGGGCGCAGGGCCGCCGCCGCGTTCCGCAGGCCCTCGGCGGGGTCGTCCACGTACTCCAGGACGCCATGGCAGAGCACCACGTCGTAACCGCCCCGCTCGGCCACGTCGAACAGCCCGTGGGCATCGCCCTGGACTCCGCGCACCCGGTCGGCGACCCCGGCCTCGGCGGCCCGCCGCTCCAGCGCGAACAGCGCGTTCGGGCTCGGGTCGACCACGGTGACGTGGTGGCCGAGGCGGGCCACGGGGACGGCGAAGTTGCCACTGCCGCCACCGGTGTCCAGGACGTCCAGCGCGCCGTGCACGGCCTCGCCCCCGACCGCCTCCCGGCCCGCGGCCTTGGCCCGCCGTTCCAGGGCGTCTTTCAGGACCTCCCAGACCACGGCGGTACGGAGGGACGCACGGGGGCGCTGCGGGTCTGACACGGCGGGTGGCTCCTCGGCGCGGTGCCGCCACCGCCCGGAGGCGGTGACGACGGCTTACTGACGTCGGCGCTCCCAGCCTATTGCCTCCATGGGGCCGGGTGCTCCGAGGCGGCCGAAGGGCCGCCCGGAGCGGACACGGGCCGTCCCCGACCGGATACCCACCCGCGCTGGGGCGGCCGGGGCCGCCGCCCTCCAAGCGGATACCGGGACGGCCGGAGGGCCCCCCTACAGACTCCCGCCGGGCCCGGCTCAGGCTCCCCCAGGCCCGGCTCAGGC
This sequence comes from Streptomyces malaysiensis subsp. malaysiensis, assembly GCF_040653035.1. Classification (NCBI taxonomy): domain Bacteria; kingdom Bacillati; phylum Actinomycetota; class Actinomycetes; order Kitasatosporales; family Streptomycetaceae; genus Streptomyces; species Streptomyces malaysiensis. The sequence continues at coordinate 140,398 of NZ_JBEZNG010000008.1, read as the reverse complement.
TCCCGCCGGGCCCGGCTCGTCCCCCGGTGGGCTCTGGTGCGGCAGGGCGGGCTGCAACATCAGCATGCGCTCCACCAGCCGCAGGAACATCGAGGTGGCACGCAGCAGATCGTCCGCGTCCCGCCGGGTCGCCGCGCCCTCTATCCCCGCCTCGGCGCGGGCCCGGCGCTCGGCGCCGGAGGCGAACAGCGCGCTCCACTCGGCCAGTTCGGGAGCGACCTCCGGCAGCACCTCCCAGGCGCTGCGGATCCGGGCGCGGCGGCGCGCGGTGGGCTCGGGGCGGCCGTGCACGGCGAGCACCGCGGCGGCCGTGCGCAGGGCGGCCAGATGCGCGGTCGCGAAGCGCTCGTTGGGGGTCTCGAGTGTGGCGGCCTCTTCCAGGCCCTGATGTGCCTGAGTGAGCAGGCCGACGGCGGCGGGCGGGGCGGACGCGCGGCGCAGCACGGGGTGGACATCGCTGGCGGGACCGGTCAACGAGGGGGCAGGGGCGGCGGCACGGTGCCGGCGCGCTGCGGCGGTACTGGCCATGACGAACCTCCTGTCGTCGCGTGGCGGCCGGTCATGTGGTAGAGCGACCGCCGTATGGGCCCATCCTGGGGCACACCACTGACAATCGGCTCTGACCAGCGCGAACGACCCCGACACCAAGCCCCGCTTCACCATGCCGCATACTGTTTTTGCACTGACCAGTCAGTTCAAAAACCCAAGGAAGTGATCTGTGTGGGGGGCACCCCAGAGGCGGAGTCCGGGGCGGCGGTGACGGCCGGGGGACTCGGCGTCAAGGGGCCGCACGGCTGGGCGTTCCGCGGTGCCGGTATCGCCGCCGACCCCGGGTCGCTGATCGCGATCGAGGGTCCGTCCGGCTCGGGCCGCACCGCCCTGCTGCTCACGCTCACCGGCCGGATGCGCCCCACCGAGGGGCACGGCCGCGTCGGGGACTTCCGGGTTCCCCAACAGATGGCGCGTATCCGCCGGATCAGCGCGCTCGCGCATGTGCCGGGCGTCGCCGAGCTCGACCCGGTGCTCACGGTCGCCGAGCATCTGCGTGAGCGGGCCCTGCTGCGGCGCCGGTTCACCGACTCCCCGCGCGGGCTGCTGCGCCCGCGCCGTGAACGGGCCGCCGCGTCCCGGGCCGTGATCGACGCGGCCCTCACGGCCGCCGGGCTGGACCCCGACACGCTGCCCAAGGGGCCGCGTACGGCCGTACGGGACCTGGAGCGTATGGAGGCACTGCGGCTGTCGATCGCGCTCGCCCTCGTCGCCCGGCCGCGGCTGCTGGGCATCGACGACGCCGACATGAAGCTCTCGGACGCCGAGCGCGAGCGGGTCTGGGCGCTGCTCCGGGAGATCGCGGAGGGCGGCACCACGGTCCTCGCGGTGTGCAGCCAGGCCCCGGCCGGTGCGGTCGTCGTCCGTACCGGCCGGACGAGCGCCGCCGATGACGGCGACGAGAAGACGCAGCAGCCCCGGAAGACCGACGCGGACACCGTCGGCACACCCACCGCCGACGACAACCGACACGACGAGAACGAGGAGGGGGCGGCGGATGCGCTCGCCGAAACTCGCCGCGCTTGAGCTGAAGCGGTTCGGGAGGGGAAGGCTGCCGCGGGCCGCGCTCGCCGCGCTGCTTCTGCTGCCGCTGCTCTACGGCGCGCTGTATCTGTGGTCCTTCTGGGATCCGTACGGCAAGTTGGACAAGATCCCGGTCGCCCTCGTCAACTCGGACACCGGCGCCACCGTGCGGGGCGAGCGCCTCGCCGCGGGGGACGACATCACCGGCGAGCTGCTCGACAGCAAGACCTTCGACTGGCATCCCACGAGCGCCGCCGAGGCCCGTAAGGGCGTCGCGAACGGCACGTACTACCTCTCGCTGACCGTGCCCTCGGACTTCAGCCGGCAGATCGCTTCCAGTTCCGGCAAGTCCCCGGAGACCGGCGCCCTCAAGGTGCGCACCAACGACGCCAACAACTACATCGTCGGCCAGATCTCCCGCTCGGTCTTCTCCGAGGTGCGCGCCGCGGCCTCCGCCAAGGCGTCCCGCGGCTTCTACGACAACATCTTCATCTCCTTCGCCGATATCCACGGCGAGACGGCCAAGGCCGCCAAGAGCGCCGACAAGCTCGGTAAGGGCATCGGCAAGGCCAAGAAGGGCGCGGACGACCTCGCCGAGGGCCTGGCCAAGGCCAAGGAGGGCAGCCGCGATCTCAAGTCCGGGCTCGGCACGCTCTACAAGGGCTCCGGGACGCTCAAGACCGGCGCGGGCGGGGTCGCCGACGGCACCCAGTCCCTGTCCGACAAGGTCAACGACGTGGCGGCCAAGGTCCGCCCGTTCCTCAAGGAGCACGGCAAGGAGATCGGGGACGTCTCCCAACTGGTCGCCGACGCCTCCCGGAAGGCGTCCGACAACCTCGACACCCTGCCCGAGACGACCGCCACGGCGGCCGCCAAGGCCCGTAAGGCGTCCGACGACCTCGCCGCCGACCACCGGGCCCGCTGTGAGGGGGCGGTGCCCGCCGGCCCGGACTGCCCCGCGCTGAAGAAGTCGGTGGCGGCGGCCGGTACCGCCGCCGATGTAGCCGAGGACGTCAACCAGCTGGTGAAGGACCACACCATCGAACTCGATGCCCTCGGCGGCCATTTGGACGATCTGCACGACCAGGCGGTCTGGCTCGCCCACAACGCCCCGCACCTCGACACCGACCTCGACACCGCCGTACGGAAGGTCAACGCCCTCAACTCCGGGGCGCAGAAGGTCGCCGAGGGCGCCGGAACCCTGCACACCGGGCTGAACACCGCCAAGACCGGCGCCTCCGACCTCGACAGCGGCGTCGGCAAGGCGCGCGGCGGCGCGGACACCCTGGGCGGCGGGATGTACCGGCTCGTCGACGGCTCCGGCAAGCTCTCCGGCGGTCTGCACGACGGCGCCGCCAAGATCCCCGACTACGGCGAACAGGACCGTGACGACCGTACGGAGGTGATGTCGGATCCGGTACGGCTGGTCAACCAGGCGGTGCACAAGGCGCCCAACTACGGCACAGGTTTCGCCCCGTACTTCATCCCGCTCTCCCTGTGGGTCGGCGCCATGGTGGCCTACATGCTGATCCAGCCGCTCAACGGGCGCGCGCTCGCGGTGGGCGCCTCGTCCTGGCGGATCGCGTTCGCGGGCTGGCTGCCGGTCGCCGCGATCGGTGTGCTCCAGACACTGGCCCTGATGGCGGTGTTGCACTGGGCGATCGGCCTCCAGATGGTGCGGGCCGCGGGCACCCTCGGCTTCCTGATGCTGGTGACGGCCTGTTTCGCGGCGATCGTGCAATGGCTGAACGCCCGCTTCGGACCGGCCGGCCGGATCCTGGTGCTGGCCCTGCTGATGCTCCAGCTGACCTCGGCGGGCGGCACCTATCCGGTGCAGACCAGCCCCGGCTTCTTCAACGCCATCCACCCCTTCCTGCCGATGAGTTACGTGGTGGACGGGTTGCGCCGGCTCATCACCGGAGGCGGCCTTGGCCCGGTGTGGCCGGCCTGTGGGGTGCTCCTCGGATACACCGCGGCCGCCCTGGCGCTCACCGCGTGGTCGGCGCGGCGCCGGCAGGTATGGTCGCTGAACCGGCTGCATCCGGAGCTGAGTCTGTGAGCGGAGCAACATCGACAACGGGCACAATCGGCGCCATGGACAGCAGCAGCACACGCCGCCAGGCCACCCGGCAGAAGCTCTTCGAGGCAGCGGTCACCCTCATCGCCGAACAGGGCTTCTCCTCCACCACGGTGGACGAGATCGCCGAGCGGGCCGGGGTGGCCAAGGGCACGGTCTACTACAACTTCGCCAGTAAGACCGTGCTCTTCGAGGAGTTGCTCCGGCACGGCATCGAGCTGCTGACCGCATCGCTCCAGAGCGCCGCCGACGAGAACGCCGAGCGCGGCGGCAGCCATGTGGACGCGCTGGACGCCATGGTCCGGGCCGGACTGGACTTCATCTCCCGCTATCCGTCGCTGACCCAGCTGTACGTGGCCGAGCTGTGGCGCACCAACCGCGCCTGGCAGTCCACCTTGATGATGGTCCGGCAGCGGGCCATAGCGGTCATCGAGTCCGAGCTGCGGGCCGGGGTGGCCGCCCATGAGTTCAGCGGGGACATCGACATCCCGCTGACGGCGTCCGCGCTGTTCGGGATGGTGCTGGTGGCCGCGCTGGACTGGCAGTCGTATCAGCCGGAGCGGTCGCTGGAGGATGTGCACGCGGCGCTGTCACGGCTGCTCCAGGGCCGCGTCGGCGGAACCGTGGCCTCCGGGTAGCCGGCCGTCGCCCCGTGGCCCTTCCAGGGCCCTCCGGACGGCCTGGGGAGCGGGCGGAACAGCCGTCGGGTGAAAACAGAAGGCGCTGTTCCGGTCAGATGGACTTCAACCTGACCGGAGCAGCGCCTCCCCCCGTAACTCCCCCGTACTTCCCCCGTTGGAGGCTCCTGGTCCGGAGACTCCCGGTGACTCCCACCTTTCGTCCGGGCCCGCGCCGTTCCGCCGCCCCGTGCCGGCGGTCCGGCGCGTGGCCCTTCCGTGTGCTCCACTCTTCCGTCCGCGCAGGTGGCGGCCCATCCGCGCGGCTACTCATCTCCCCGGCTGAGTACGCGTACTCAGGTCTGCGCACTCGTCCCCAGGCGGGGTGACCCGGCTGTCGGTGGGGGCGGATAAAGTCACGGTCATGGCACGGATCGTGGTGATCGGCTCCGGGATGGGCGCCATGGCGGCGGCCGCCCGGCTGGCCGTGGCGGGCCACCGAGTGGTGGTGTACGAGCGCGGGCGGACCCATGGCGGCGGGGTCGGCCGCTTCGCGCGGGACGGATTCCGCTTCGACACGGGGCCAGGGCTGCTCCACCTGCCCGCCGTCTACCGGGATCTGTTCGTCAAGACCGGCAAGCAGACCCTGGAGCAGAGCGTCGAGCTCGTCCAGGTGGACCCGGCGAGTCGGCACCTCTTCGCCGACGGCACGGACGTCCGGCTGCCCAATGCCTCACGGGCCGGGGTGCTCCAGGCGCTGGACGGCGCCTTCGGCGCGGGCGCGGGCGAGCGCTGGAGCGATCTGGTCAACCGTGCGCGCGAGGTGTGGGACGCCACCCGCAGACCGCTCCTGGAGGAGCCGCTGCGCGCCGACTGGCGGGTCCTGGGCCGCGACCCCTATCCGGCGGCCCCTGTGCGGCGCGGCCGGCTCGGTGGCCTGTTCGGCCGGGGCCGCGCCGACGGCCCGCGCACGCTCGCCGAAGTGGCCCGCCGGGAGCTGAAGGATCCGCGCGCCGCGGCCCTCCTGGAGAGCCATGCGCTGGCGCACGGCCTCGACCCGCGCGCCGCCCCCGCCGCGGCCACCGTGCTGCCCTATATCGAGCAGACGTTCGGCACCTGGTATGTGGGCGGGGGGATGCGCGCGCTCGCCGATGCCCTCCATGAGCGCTGCCGCCGGCGAAAGGTCGAGTTCCATTTCGAGGCCGAGGTCACCGGCATCGTGGAGAAGGACGGCCGCGCGGCGGGCGTGGAGCTGGCCGACGGCACCGTCGCGGAGGCCGACGTGGTGGTCTCCGGTATCGACCCCGCGCTGCTGCCGCCGCTGCTCGGCGGGCAGGAACCCTGGCGGGAGGGCGATGTGCGGCCGGAGCCCGACCCGGGCGGCGGCACACCGGGGCGGCTGACCGTCTTCCTGGCGCTGAGCGGCGCCCGTCCCGAGGACGCCGCACACCGCACCGTGGTCCACGCCCCGGACCGGGAGGCGGAGTTGACCGCCGTCTTCGGCGACGGCCCCGGGCTCCGCGAGCCCTGCCCACGCCCCACGGTGACCGTGCTGCGCCCGGCCGACCCCGCGGTGCGCCCGGACGAGGACCATGAGGCCGTCACCCTCACCGCCGTCGTCGCCCCGCACGGCCCGGTGGACTGGACGGACGGCACGGCGGCGGAGCAGGACGCCGAGCGGCTGATCACGGCCGCCGAGGCCGCGATACCGGGGCTGCGGGACCGGCTGCTGTGGCATGAGGTGCGCACCCCCGCCGACACCGGCGCGGAGACGGGCGCCCGGGGCGGCGGCGTGCCGGGCCCGGCGCTCGCCGGAGCGGACGGCGCGTTTCTGCGGCCCGCCAACGTCACCCGGCTCCCGGGCCTGTATCTGGCGGGCGGCTGGGCCCATCCGGGCGGTGGGCTCGCCCATGCCGGGATGTCGGGCGCGCTGGTGGCCGGGCTGATCGTCGAGGGGGAGGACTGGCGCGGCTCCCAATAGGGCGGCCCCTGCGGCTCCCGGCAGGGCGGCTCCAACTCGCGGCAGAGCGGCTCCGAGCGGATCGGCTCCGGTGGCTCCTGGGAAACGCGTGAGCCCCGCTCTCCGGGAGCGGGGCTCATCCGGCGGCGGGGCTCACCCCGCCTCCCGGCTCAGTAGCGGTACTGCTCGTCGAAGCCCTGGGGGTAGCCCTGCCCTTGCCCCTGGTGCTGCTGCTGGTACGGATACGCCTGCTGGTCCGCCGCGGGCGCCGCGTCGCCTTCGCGCTGCTGCGGCACCCAGGGCCCGCCGGACTGCATCACGTCGTACCCCTGGTCCGGTGAGGGGTAGGAGGCGTCGGCCGCCCAGTGGTCGCCGCCATAAGCCGCGCCCCCGCCATACGGGTCCTGCTGGCCATAGGCCGAGTACTGGTCGGCGTACTGCTGCTGCTCGTACTGCTGCTGACCGTAAACCTGCTGGTCATAGGGCTGGGCCTGGGGCTGGGGCTGGGGCTGGGCGCCGCCGTACGGGTCCTGGCCGTAGGCCGCGTACGCCTCGTTCCCGTAGCCGTACTGCCCGGCCTGGCCCATCTGGTCCGCGTAGACGTCCTGGCCGTAGTTCTGGCCCTGCCCCTGGCTGTGGTCCTGCTGCGAGCCGTAGCCGCCGTACGTCTCGTACGCGCTGTAGCCGGCGGCCGCCGCGTCGCTGTACTCGCCCGAGGCCGGGGTGAAGGGGGACGGCTCCTCGTAGACGCCGTACTCACCGGTCTCGTCCGGCATCGGCTGCGGCTGGTAGGTGGGCGGCTCCGGCTGGGGCTGGTAGGTGGGCGGCTCCGGCTGGGCCGCCGGGACCGCCTCCAGGTCGGACACCTCGAGGATGGGCTCCTTGTCCACGCCGTCCGGCCGGGCGCCCCTCTCCTCGCGGCCGAGCAGCCCCGGCAGCCCGCCGCTCAGCGCCCAGCCCGCGGCGAAACCGCGCCGGAAGGAGAGCGTCACATACGTCTGGCCTATGGCGAAGGCGATCGCACCCACCCCGATCACCGGAACCGACGGGATCAGCACACCGCCGACCACACCCAGGAAGCCGACGAAGGCCAGCAGCCGCCAGCGCAGCCGCGCCTTGTACTGCAAGAGGACCTCGCCGAGCAGCCATAGCGCGACGACGCCGAAAGCGATGTAGAGGACCGTCCAGCCCATGCCCGCCCCTCTCAATGCGGCCGCCCGTCGGCTGCCGTCATCAGGACCGCTGACGCGGTCCCAGATTTCAGGACCGCTGGTGCAGTCCCAGATTCTCGTAGATTTCCAGCGTCGCCGGGGAGTGGTTCAGGGTAATGAAGTGCAGCCCGGGGATCTCCTCGGCCATCAACCGCGCGCACAACTCTGTGGCGTAGTCGATCCCGATCGAGCGTACAGCCGCCGGGTCGTCCTTCACCGCCAGGATTCGCTCGGCCAGTTCGGGCGGGAACGCGGCATTGCTGAGCTGAGCGAACCGCTCGATCTGCTTGACGTTCGTGACGGGCATGATTTCAGGGATGATCGGTGTCGTACAGCCCGCGGCGGCGACCCGGTCGCGCAGCCGCAGATAGTCCTCGGGGTAGAAGAACATCTGCGTGATGGCGAAGTCGGCGCCCGCGCGGCACTTGTTAATGAAGTGACCGATGTCGGTGTCCCAGTCCGTCGAGCGGGGGTGCATCTCGGGGAACGCGGCCACGCCGACGCAGAAGTCCCCGGACTCCTTGATCAGCCGGACCAGCTCGGCGGCGTAGTCGAGACCGTCGGGGTGGCTGATCCACTCCCCCATGGGATCGCCCGGCGGGTCACCGCGCAGGGCGAGCATGTTCCGGATCCCGGCACCGGCGTACTGGCCGATGATGTTGCGCAGCTCTGCCCTGGAGTGGTTGACGGCGGTCAGATGGGCTACGGGGGTGAGCGTGGTGTCCGTGGCGATGCGCTCGGTGACGCGCACGGTGCCCTCGCGGGAGGAGCCACCGGCCCCGTAGGTCACGGAGACGAAGGTGGGCGAGACGGCTTCCAGCCTGCGGATGGCGTTCCACAGCGTTTGCTCGCCCTTCGCCGTCTTGGGGGCGAAGAATTCGAAGGAATACGACTGCTCGCCCGACGCGAGAAGATCACGCACGGTCCGGGCGCGATCGGTCCTGGTGGAAGCGGTGCCTAGGGCCATATGAGCAGGCTATCGACCTGGCCCGGTTACGCCCACCCGACCTCGGAGATATGGGGGTTTTGCCAGCTTTCTGTCCGGAGTGCGGACAGAACTGTGCGCCAGCGCGGACAGAACCGCGCGGTCCTGACCGGCGGACGAGCCGAGCGGGATGAAAACCGGGTGAAAGACGGGTGAAGAGCCGGGTGGGGCATGGTCAGGTCAGGTCCGGCCCGTGTCGGGCCGGATCCGTGTCGGGCCGGAGACGTGCCAGGCCGGAACCGTGTCGGCCGGGCGCCAGGCCAGACGCCAGGCCGGAACCCGGTGGGCGGCTGAACCCCGGTCAGACCGCGCGCACCCGCTTGGCCAGGTCCGCCGTCGCCGCCGCCGGGTCGTCGGCGGCCGTGATGGCCCGGACCACGACGATGCGGCGGGCGCCCGCCTCCAGGACCTGATCCAGGTTGGAGGCGTCGATTCCGCCGATGGCGAACCAGGGCCGATCCGTGCCCAGCGCTGCCGCGTAGCGCACCAGGGGCAGCCCCGGGGCGGGGCGGCCGGGCTTGGTGGGGGTGGGCCAGCAGGGGCCGGTGCAGAAATAGTCCACACCGGGCTGCACGGCCGCCGCGTCCACCTCCGCCTCCGCATGCGTGGAGCGCCCGATCAGCACGTCCTCGCCGAGGATCGCGCGCGCCGCGGGCACCGGCAGATCGCCCTGGCCCAGATGGAGCACATCCGAACCGATGGCGTGTGCGACATCGGCCCGGTCGTTGACGGCGAGCAGCTTGCCGTGCCGACGGCAGGCGTCCGCGAAGACCCGGAGGTGCTCCAGCTCCTCGGCCGCCTCCATCTCCTTGTCCCGGAGCTGGACGATGTCCACCCCCGCCCCCAGAACGGCGTCCAGGAATTCCGGCAGGTCGCCCTGGCGCTTCCGGGCGTCGGTGCACAGGTAGAGGCGGGCGTCGGCCAGCTGCTCATGAGCGGTGGCGGTGGTGGACATGGATCGGCTCCCCCGGGAGGGTCGGGCGGCGTACGGGCCGTGAGTGGAGCCCGGCCCGTACGCCGGATGCGACAGCGAATTACGAGTACGCGAAAACGACCAGCCCTGTCCCAGCCCCGTACGAGTGCTGTACGAGCCCCGTACGGAACGCCGCGGAAGGCTGGGCGCCGGCGGTGTCGGACAGCGGGCGTCAGACGGCGAGCGCCTGGGCGCGCCGCTTCACTTCCGTACCGCGATTCTCGCTGAGTGCCTGTGCCGGGGTGCCGGGCAGGCTCGGATCGGGGGTGAAGAGCCACTCCAGCATCTCTTCGTCACTGAAGCCGTCGTCCTTCAAAAGCGTCAAGGTGCCCACGAGGCCCTTGACGACCCTTCCTTCACCGATGAACTCCTCGGGCACCTGAAGCACCCTGTTCTCGCCACGGCGCACCGCGATCAGCTGGCCCTCCTTGACCAGCTGCCGAACGCGTGTCACCTCGACCCCTAGCCGCTCGGCGACATCGGGGAGGGTGAGCCAGGCGGGGACGAGAGCATCGATCTTTGCGTCAATCTCGGTCACGGAACAAGCCTGCCATCTGGGACTGACAGTGGGTAGCCGGGCGCCCGGCGCGCGGGCCGCCCGCCCCGCCCCGGACGCCCCGTCCGGCGGCCGACCGGCGGCCGCCCGGCCGGTCAGAGGACGGCCGACTTCAGCGGCACCGACGGGTCCTCCGCCCGCGTCCGGTCCAGCCGGGCGCCGCGCTCGATCAGCTTGCGCCCCTGGGCCAGATCGCGCGGACGGCCGACGGCCAGCAGGGCGACCAGGGCGCCCTCGCGCAGCCAGCACACCGACCAGGCGGCACCCGCCGGATCGCCGCGCCAGACCAGTTCGTCGGCGCCCGCGTGGTGTCCGGCGTACTGCACAAACCGCCCGAACTGCTCGGACCAGAAGTACGGCACCGGGTCGTAGACGACACCGGGGAAGTGGGCGGCCGTCCGGCTCCCCACCACATTGGCGGCGACGGTGCGCGGGCCCTGGAGCGCGTTGTCCCAGTGGTGCACCAGCAGCCGCGATCCGTAGCGGGCGGACGGGAAGGAGGCGCAGTCGCCGACCGCGTAGACGTCCGGCGCCGAGGCGCGCAGCCGCTCGTCGGCGGCGACGGAGCGGTCCCCGGACAGTTCCACGCCCGAGCCCGCCAGCCAGTCCGTGGCCGGCCGGGCCCCGATCCCCACGACCACCGCGCCCGCCCGCAGCCGGGTGCCGTCGCCGAGCACCAGCCCGGCCTCGTCCACGGAGGCGACCCGGGCTCCGGTCACCAGCCGGGCGCCGTAGTCCTCGTACCAGGCCGCCATGGGGGCCGCGACCTCGGCCGGGAGGGCGCCCGCCAGCGGCCGGTCCGCGGCCTCGACCACGGTCACGGCGCAGCCCGCCTCGCGCGCCGCCGTGGCGAACTCCGCGCCGATCCAGCCCGCCCCGACGACCGCGATCTCGCGCTGCCGGGCGAGCACCGGGCGCAGCCGCGTGGCATCGTCCAGGGTGCGCAGCAGATGGACGCCGGGCACGCCCTCGCTGCCCGGCAGCGGGATCGGCTCGGCGCCGGTGGCGAGCACCAGGACGTCGTACGGGAGCTGCCCGGTCGCGGTCTCCACGAGGCGCTTGTCCGTGCGCAGGCCGGTGACCTCGACGCCGAGCCGCAGCCCGATGCCGAGCCCGGCGAAGTCCACGTCGAGCGTCGATCCCTCGGCCTTGCCGAGCAGTACGGCCTTGGACAGCGGCGGCCGGTCGTAGGGCTGGTGGACCTCCGCGCCCAGCAGGACGATCTCGTCGGTCCAGCCCTGTTCGCGCAGCGCGACGGCGGTCTGCACCCCCGCCATTCCCGCTCCGACGATCACCACCCGCTGTTCGCCGCCGTTCGAAGACGGCTTCGTCGTCGTCTCATCGCTCACACGATCACTGTATTGCGGCTGGTGGGGTGGGCCGGAGAGGGCGGGGCGAGATCTCGGGCACAGAAGGGGAGCGGCGGGTGGTGGTGGGGGGTGGGTGGGGTTCCGCCCTGGGGCTGGGTGCGGGGCGTGGGCGCCTTCGGCGGTGAGTCCCCCACCCCGCCCCTTCCCGAAAGACGGGGCTCCGCCCCGTCACCCCGCTGGGGCTCCGCCCCCGGCCCCGCTCCTCAAGCGCCGGAGAGGCTGGAACACAAGGCTCCGCCCCCGGCCGCGCCCCCCAAACGCCGAAGGAGCTGGAACACAAGGCTCCGCCCCCGGCCCCGCCCCCAAACGCCGAAGGAGCTGGAACACGGGGCTCCGCCCCGACCCCGTTCCTCAGACGGCGGAGGGGGGCGAGGCTAGGGGTTGGGGTCGGCTGCTCTTTCGGACGATTCGGGCCTCGTACTAGGGTGGCGGGACAGAGCACTCGCGGGAGCCCGGACGTACCGGGCTGAGAGGGAGGCTGGAACGGCCTCCGACCGTACGAACCTGATCCGGGTCATGCCGGCGAAGGGAGGGGCAGCGTGTCCACGCACGCACCAGATCACGACGACGAGCCACACACATCAGGCCACAACGGGCGCTACGACGCCCTCGTCATCGGGGGCGGCATTGTCGGGCTGGTCACCGCCTGGCGGGCGGCTCAGCGGGGGGTGCGGATCGCGCTCGCCGATCCGGAGCCCGGCGGTGGGGCCGCCTGGGTCGCGGCCGGGATGCTGGCGGCCGTCACCGAGCTCCACTACGGCGAGCAGACCCTGCTCGGTCTCAACATGGCCTCGGCGCGCCGCTATCCGGACTTCGTGGCCGAGTTGGAGGAGGCGAGCGGCCAGGACGTGGGCTACCGCGCGTGCGGCACGCTCGCCGTGGCGTTCGACGCCGACGACCGCGCCCATCTGCGTGAGCTCCACACGTTCCAGCAGGGGCTCGGGCTGGAGTCCGAGTGGCTGACGGGGCGTGAATGCCGCCGTCTGGAGCCGATGCTGGCGCCGGGTGTGCACGGCGGGTTGCGGGTCGCGGGCGACCACCAGGTGGACCCGCGGCGGCTGACGGCGGCGCTGCTCACGGCGTGTGAGCGGGCCGGGGTCGCCTTCCACCGCGCCCGTGTGGAGCGGCTGCTGGTGGACGGCGACCGCGCCACCGGGGTCGAGCTGACCGGGGGCGTACGGCTGGCCGCCGAGCGGACCGTGCTGGCCGCCGGCAGCCTCAGCGGACGGCTCGCGGGCGTCCCCGATGACGTCCTGCCGCCCGTACGGCCCGTCAAGGGACAGGTGATGCGGCTGTCGGTGCCCGAGCGGTACGCGCCGTTCCTGTCCCGGACCGTACGGGCCGTGGTGCGCGGCGGGCCGGTCTACCTGGTGCCGCGCGAGAACGGCGAGTTGGTCATCGGCGCGACCAGCGAGGAGCTGGGCTGGGACACCACCGTCACCGCGGGTGGGGTGTACGAACTGCTCCGCGACGCCCATGAGGTGGTTCCCGGCATCACCGAACTGCCGCTGGTGGAGACGTGTGCCGGGCTGCGCCCCGGCTCCCCCGACAACGCCCCGATGCTCGGCCCGACCGCGCTGCCGGGTCTGCTGCTGGCCACCGGCCACTTCCGCAACGGCGTCCTGCTCACCCCGATCACAGGCGATGTCATGGCCGAGGCGCTGACCAGCGGAGAACTCCCGCCGGAGGCCCGGCCGTTCACCCCGCGGCGCTTTACGGCCCCCTCGGGCACCGGAGCGGCCCCGACCGTCTCCGCCGTCCCCGCCGCCGCGCCCTCCCCAGCACAGGAGCAGCAGACATGACCGTCTCCGTCAACGGCGAACCCCGCGAGATCCCCGACGGCACCACCCTCGACCGGCTTGTCGCGACCCTCACCCAGGCGCCCTCGGGCGTCGCCGCCGCCGTCAACGAGACGGTCGTCCCGCGCACCCAGTGGTCCGCGACCCCGCTCGGCGACGGTGATCGCGTCGAGGTCCTCACCGCGGTCCAAGGAGGCTGATCCCACCCATGGCTCCCACCACGACCAGCACGACCAGCGCAGACGCCACGACCAGCGCAGACGCCACGACCGTCACCAGCGCCCCGGCCGTCACCAGCGCCCCCGCCACCCCGCGCCTCGCGTCCCTCACCGCGCCCGACCCGTTCACCATCGCCGGGACCGACTTCGGCTCCCGTCTGATCATGGGCACGGGCGGCGCGCCCAGCCTGGAGATCCTGGAGCGCTCGCTGCTGGCCTCCGGCACCGAGCTGACGACCGTCGCGATGCGGCGGCTCGACCCCACCGTGCAGGGGTCGGTGCTCTCCGTGCTCGGCCGCCACGGCATCCGCCCGCTGCCCAATACCGCCGGGTGTTTCACCGCGGGTGAGGCCGTGCTCACCGCCCGGCTCGCCCGGGAGGCCCTGGGCACGGACTGGATCAAGCTGGAGGTGGTCGCCGACGAGCGCACCCTGCTCCCCGATCCGATCGAGCTGCTGGACGCGGCCGAGATCCTGGTCGACGACGGGTTCACGGTTCTGCCGTACACCAATGACGATCCGATCCTGGCCCGGAAGCTGGAGGACGTCGGCTGCGCCGCGATCATGCCGCTCGGCTCCCCGATCGGCTCCGGGCTCGGCATCCGCAATCCGCACAACTTCCAGCTGATCGTCGAGCGCGCCACCGTGCCGGTGATCCTGGACGCGGGCGCGGGCACGGCGTCGGACGCCGCGCTGGCCATGGAGCTGGGGTGCGCGGCGGTGATGCTCGCCTCGGCCGTCACCCGGGCCCAGGAGCCGGAGCTGATGGCGGGGGCGATGCGGTACGCGGTGGAGGCGGGCCGGCTGGCCCATCGGGCGGGCCGGATCCCGCGCCGCCACTTCGCCGAGGCGTCGAGCCCGGCCGAGGGCCTGGCGGCCCTGGACCCCGAGCGCCCTGCGTTCGGCTAAGGGGTCCTTGCACTCGTCCGGGAAAGGCCCTCTGCCCCCCTGCCCCCCCTGCCCGGCCTCAGCCGGAGAGACCTCCTGCTCCCTGCCGGGGGCCGCCGCGGGCCTCTACCGTGGATGGCAGGGAGCAGCGCGACAGCGCGGAGGTGGTCGCCGTGACCGTGACCGTGGATGACCGGATCGAGCGCGAGGTGTTCGTACCGGCGCCGATCGACCGGGTGTGGCGGGTGCTGACGACGCCCGAGCACATCCGCGCCTGGTACGCGCCCGGCGGCTGCGAGATCGATCCGCATCCGGGCGGGAGGCTCCGGTTCCGCTGGGATGAACACGGAGAGTTCCACGGTCAGGTCGAGCGAGCGGTTCCGGACACCCTGTTCCGCTTCCGGCTGGCCCTGGAACCCGATCACGCCCCCTCGGACCCCGGCGAGGCGACCCTGGTGGAGTTCACGCTCTCCCCCGAGGGGCGGGGCACCCGGCTGCGGTTCGCGGAGAGCGGCATCCGTGCCCTGGCCGTCCCCGACGACGCCAAGGCCAAGCACGCGGAATACGCCACGCTGTCCTGGACCTCGGCGCTCGAGGAGCTGGCCGCGATCGCCGCCGCGTCGCACAACTGACCCGCCGTTGTCACCGTTCCGCTGCAAGTACCCACCCCACCTGGGGCGGCCGGTCCTGGCCCGGATCGGCGCCTCGTAGACTTCCCCCGTGGATACGACCCTCCAGGACCCCCTCGTCGGGCAGGAGCTCGACGGCCGCTACCGCGTCGAGGCGCGGATCGCCGTGGGCGGGATGGCGACGGTCTACCGGGCCGTCGACACCCGGCTCGACCGTGTGATCGCGCTGAAGGTGATGCATCCGAGCCTCGCCTCCGACACCGCCTTCGTCGACCGATTCATCCGGGAAGCGAAGTCCGTTGCGAGACTCGCGCACGCCAATGTGGTCGCCGTCTATGACCAGGGAACGGACGGCGGCCATGTCTATCTGGCCATGGAGTACGTGGCGGGCTGCACCCTGCGCGATGTGCTCCGGGGGCGCGGGGCCCTGCATCCACGCGCCGCGCTGGACATCCTGGAGCCGGTGCTGGCCGCGCTCGGGGCGGCCCACCGCGCCGGTTTCGTCCACCGGGACATGAAGCCCGAGAATGTGCTGATCGGGGACGACGGCCGGGTCAAGGTGGCAGACTTCGGGCTGGTCCGGGCGGTGGACACCAATACCAGCGCCTCCACCGGCACCCTTCTCGGCACCGTGTCGTATCTCGCGCCCGAACAGATCGAGCACGGCACGGCCGACCCCCGCGCCGATGTCTACGCCTGCGGCGTGGTGCTGTACGAGATGCTGACCGGCGCCAAGCCGCACGGCGGCACCACCCCTGCGCAGGTGCTCTACCAGCATCTGAACGAGGACGTTCCGCCGCCCTCCGCCCTCGCGCCCGAGGTCGCCCCGGAGCTGGACGCGCTGGTGGCCTCGGCCACCGCGCGCCGCCTGGAGGCCCGCCCCGCCGACGCCGTCGCGCTGCTGGGCGCGGCCCGCGCGGCGCGGGCGGCGCTGACCGACGAGCAGCTGGACGCGGCGCCCCCGCAGGCCAGGGAGGAGGACCCGCTGGCCGGTTCCGAGAACCGTACGTCGGTGATTCCGCGCCCGGCGGCGGCCCTCGACGGCCAGGAGGGGTTCAACCACACCAGCCGGCTGGAGCTGCCCCCGGAACCGCCCCGGCAGGACGGGCACCGCGGGGGCGGCCGGGGCCGGCTGCCGCGCCGCGGGATCGTGACGATCGTCGCCGCGGTGCTGCTGGCGCTCGGCCTCGGCGCCGGGATCTGGTACATCAGCGTCGGCCAGTTCACCGAGGTGCCGCCGGTGCTGCGGAAGACCCAGGCGGAGGCCGAGAAGAAGCTGCACGGCGCCGGTCTCGGTGTGAAGGTCGTCAACGAGTTCAGCGATGTCGTCCCCAAGGGCAAGGTCATCGGCACCAAGCCGGGGCCGGGCGAACGGGTCCGCGACACCGGCACCGTGACCATCCGGATCTCCCAGGGGCGGCCGCGGGCCGAGGTGCCCAATGTGGTGGGCATGCCGCTCGCCGAGGCCAAGCGGAAGATCGCGGACCAGGGGCTGACGGTCGGCCGGATCACCCGCAGCTTCAGCAGTGAGACGGCCCAGGGCTCGGTCCTCTCCACCAGCCCGGCCCCCGACTCGGTACGCCGCCCCGAGACGCCGGTGTCGATCGTGGTCAGCAAGGGCCGGCCGGTCGACATCCCGGACGTGGTGGGCGATTCGGTCGACGAGGCCCGGTCCACGCTGGAGGACCAGGGCTTCAAGGTGAAGATCGCCGACCGGCAGGTGTTCTCGGAGGAGGACGAGGGCTCGATCGCCGAGCAGTCACCCTCGGGGGACGGCAAGGGGGCCGAGGGCGACACGGTCACGCTGACCGTCTCCAAGGGCGTGCAGATGGTCGAGGTGCCGGATGTCACGGGCATGAAGGTCGACGAGGCCAAGGCCAAGCTGGAGGAGGCCGGTTTCAAGGTGAACGTCGAGAAGGCGCTGCTCTTCCCCGGGGACGCGGTGCAGGACCAGTCGGTGCAGGGCGGCGACGAGGCGCCCAAGGGGAGCACGATCACCATCAAGGTCAAGGGCGGCGTGTTCTGAGGGACCCCGCCGGACGGCTGGTGCCGGACGGATGGCGCCCGCCGTCCGTCCGGCGGCTCATCCGAAGCTGACCCGCTCCAGCCAGAAGTCCAGCAGCTTCTCATCGCCCAGGATCTCGACGCCCGCGCTCCGGGCCGGGCGCCGCTTGTAGATGATCAGCAGCAGATCGGTCAGCGGCCCGCGCACCGCGACCGTGGCCTTCTCATGCGCCCGCCGCCAGGTGATCGCGTCGCCGGTGAGGTCGACCACCCACTCCGCCGCCATCTCCGGCGCGGTGTCGGTCGCGTGGAAGTGCAGGGTGCGGCCGGGGCCTAGCAGCTCGCGCATCCAGGGGTGGATCTCGAAGTGCATCGGCAGCGAGCCGAGCGCCAGCCACTCGTCGAACGCGTCCAGGGCGACCTCCTGGTCGAGGGTGTACTCCGCGCCGAGAGCCAGGGTCGCGTCGGCCCGGTGGATCGCCGTCTCATGGGTGAAGCGGCGGGCGTAGAAGTCCGCGCGCCCGCCCGCGATCTGCCCGAAGTCCGGCACCGGGGTCCACAGCTCCGCGTCGGGCCCCGCCGCGCGCAGCGTCCCCGCCAGCAGCTCGGCGCCCTCGACCAGCCAGGGGGCCAGCTCGGCGGGGTCCTCGTCCACATAGCGCGAGAGATCGCGGAAGTGCTGGTCGGGCAGTGCTTCCGGGGCCCGGGTCCGCACGATCTCCTCGGCCCACCGATGGGTCCCGCCGAGATGCCGCAGCAGCTGCCCGACGCTCCAGCCGGGGCAGCTGGGCACCGGGCGGGTCAGATCCGCGCCCTCGATCGAGCCCCGCAGCAGCCGGGTCTGCGCGACGATCTCGGAGCAGCGACGGTCAAAGCTCAGCAGAGTCATGTACGTCACAGTAAAGGCGCCCACCGACAGCCGGGGCCGGGCCGGAGCCCCGGCAACTCGGGCCCGGCTCACCTGGGACCCTTGATGGCGTGAGTACGCATCGCATCCGCAACCCCATCGGGGGCCATATCCGTGTGGCCGGTGGCCTCGCCACCGTCGGTCTGGCGCACGCCGCCGACATCGGCGCCGAGACCGTCCAGGTCTTCGTCGCCAATCCGCGCGGCTGGGCCACCCCGACCGGCACGCCCGCCCAGGACGAGGCGTTCCGCGCCGGCTGCGCCGAGCGGTCCATACCGGTGTACGTCCACGCCCCCTACTTGATCAACTTCGGCTCGCACACCGAGGCCACGGCCGACCGCTCGGTCGACTCCCTGCGCCATTCGCTCCGGCGCGGCCGGGAGATCGGCGCGCTCGGCGTGGTCGTCCACACCGGTTCGGCGACCGGGGGACGCGCGCGGGCCACCGCGATCGCGCAGATGCGGGAGCGGATGCTGCCGCTGCTTGACGAGCTGACCCGGGACGACGACCCCTGGCTGCTGCTGGAGCCGACCGCCGGGCAGGGCACGTCGCTGTGCGCGCTGGTGGAGGACCTGGGCCCGTACGCCGAGGCGCTCGACCGGCACCCCCGGCTCGGTGTCTGCCTGGACACCTGTCATGTGTTCGCGGCGGGCCATGACCTCGCCGCGCCGGGCGGTATGAAGCAGACCCTGGACGAGCTGGTGGCCGTCATGGGCGAGGGGCGGCTCAGGCTGATCCACGCCAATGACTCCAAGGACGTGGTCGGCGCCCACAAGGACCGGCACGCGAACATCGGCGCCGGGCACATCGGGGCGGAGCCGTTCCGCGAGCTGTTCACCCACTCCGCGACGGACGGGGTGCCGCTGGTGATCGAGACCCCGGGCGGTACGGAGGGGCATGCGGCGGATGTGGCCCGGCTGAAGGACCTGCGCGCCGGGGCGGCCTGAGAACGCGTCCAACACATGGAGGAATACCCCCAGGGGGTATAGCGTTGAGCCGGTCGACGGCACGCGACCACCGCTGGGGGTATGGATATGCGACAGCATGAGCACACACAGAGCGGACCTCATGGCCACCACGGGCATCAGTCCCATGGTGCCCATGAGCGCCACGGATCCTCGACCAGCTGGCCGATGGCCGCCCAGGCCACACTGCACTGCCTCACCGGCTGCGCCATCGGCGAAATCGCGGGCATGGCCATCGGCACGGCCCTGGCCTGGCACAACGTCCCGACCATGATCCTGGCGATCGTGCTCGCCTTCGTCTTCGGCTACTCCCTGACGATGCGGGGCGTACTGCGGGCGGGGCTGGACATGCGCGGCGCGCTACGGGTGGCCCTGGCGGCCGACACCGTATCGATCGCGATCATGGAGCTGGCCGACAACGCGACGATCGTCGCCTTCCCCGGCGCGATGGACGCGACGCTGTCCGACGCGCTCTTCTGGCTCAGCCTGGCCCTGTCGTTCGTGGTGGCCTTCCTCATCACCACACCGGTCAACAGGTGGATGATCGGGCGGGGCAAGGGGCATGCGGTGGTCCACCAGTACCACTGACCGCCGTACGGCAGTACCACTGACCGCCGTACGGCGGCGCCGTGAGCACCCCGGCCCGGTCCGGAGCCCCTGGCGGCCGTCTAGAGCTCCGGGCCGTCGCCCGGCTCCTCCTGGTAGGAGTAGCGCTGCTCGGCCCAGGGGTCGCCGATGTTGTGGTAGCCGCGCTCCTCCCAGAAGCCGCGGCGGTCGGCGGTCATGTACTCCACCCCGCGCACCCATTTCGGGCCCTTCCAGGCGTAGAGATGGGGCACCACCAGCCGCACCGGAAAGCCGTGCTCGGCGGTGAGCGGCTCGCCGTCCTTGTGGGTGGCGAACATCGCGGTCTCCGTCATGAAGTCGGTCAGCCGGAGATTCGAGCTGAAGCCGTATTCCGCCCACACCATCACATGGGTGACATCGGGCGCCGGCGGTGCGAGCTCCACGATCGCCAGCGCGGAAACCCCGCCCCATTCGGCGTCGAGCATGCTGAATTTGGTGACGCAGTGCAGATCGGCGACAACGGTCGAGTAGGGCAGGGCCGAGAACTCCTCATGCGTCCAGCAGCGTTTATCGCCATCCGCC
Source organism: Streptomyces malaysiensis subsp. malaysiensis (assembly GCF_040653035.1). Lineage (NCBI taxonomy): Bacteria > Bacillati > Actinomycetota > Actinomycetes > Kitasatosporales > Streptomycetaceae > Streptomyces > Streptomyces malaysiensis. The sequence continues at coordinate 120,519 of NZ_JBEZNG010000008.1, read as the reverse complement.
GTGGCGCCGAAGACCCGGAACTCCCATCGGTCCGGCTTGAACTTCGGGACCGGCCCATAGTGCGTAACCGGCCAACCGCGCTGGAGTCGCTGCCCCGGAGGCAGCTTCGCGAGCTCCCCCTCGCGGCTTTCCGACTGACCCATGGGCTCCATGGTCTCAGACCACCGGGGGTGGTCGTGACCAGGGCATCAGGGACAGGCACAACTCGTACTAAGCGTGCACTTACTGGACGCCCCAACAGGCGCGATGCGACGATGCGCGGAACCTGCCGTTCCCGATCGGATTGGAAGGAGCCCCTCCGATGCAGGGTGACCCCGAGGTCCTCGAGTTCCTCAACGAGCAGCTGACCGGCGAGCTGACCGCGATCAATCAGTACTTTCTGCACTCAAAGATGCAGGATCACTTTGGCTGGACTCGGCTTGCCAAATACACCCGGTCGGAGTCTTTCGATGAGATGAAGCATGCGGAGATGCTCACCGACCGGATCCTTCTCCTGGATGGGCTGCCTAATTACCAGCGGCTCTTCCATGTGCGGGTGGGTCAGACGGTGACCGAGATGTTCCAGGCCGACCGGCAGGTGGAGATCGAGGCGATCGACCGCCTCCGGCGGGGCATCGAGCTGATGCGGTCCAAGGGGGACATCACCTCGGCGAATGTCTTCGAGTACATCCTCGCCGACGAGGAGCTCCACATCGACTATCTCGACACCCAGCTCGAACTGGTCGAGAAGCTGGGCGAGCCGCTCTACATCGCCCAGCAGATCGAGCAGCCCAGCGACAACGGCGACAACTACTCCGGGAGCGGAAAGGGCCACTGAGCCCGCGGCGGCGGCACCGATCCGCCGGTCAGGCCGCTTCGGCCGCCGCCTGTGCCGGGGCGGCAGCGGCAGCGGCAGCCGCCGTTGTCGCGGCCGTCGTCAGGACCACCGGGTCCAGCGCCTCGCGCCGGGGGCAGGCACCGCGGCCCAGCAATGCCTGGATCTTCCGTACACACGATCCGCAGTCCGTGCCCGCCTTGCAGGCACCGGCGATCTGGCGCGGGGTGCACGCGCCCGTCTCCGCGTGCTCACGCACCTGCCGCTCGGTGATGCCGAAGCATGAGCAGACGTACACGGGCTCTCCAGCGGTGACGATGGCGGATGGCGACGGCGTTGATCAGTGAGGTAACCCTTACCTTACCTGCCGCATCGGGCCCCCACAACGCACAGCGGGCGCGGATCCATGTGATCCGCGCCCCACCTGCGTCTTTGTGATCTTCACCGACCCCGGACGATGCCTACTGGTCCCGGTACATCTCCGCCACCAGGAACGCCAGGTCCAGCGACTGGCTGCGGTTGAGCCGCGGGTCGCACGCCGTCTCGTAGCGCTGGTGCAGATCGTCGACGAAGATCTCGTCGCCGCCGCCCACGCACTCGGTGACATCGTCGCCGGTCAGCTCCACATGGATACCGCCCGGATGGGTGCCGAGCTCCTTGTGGACCTCGAAGAAGCCCTTGACCTCGTCCAGCACATCGTCGAAGCGGCGGGTCTTGTGCCCGGACGCCGCCTCGAAGGTGTTGCCGTGCATCGGGTCGCAGACCCAGACGACCTGCGCACCGGAGGCGGTCACCTTCTCCACCAGGTCGGGCAGGTTGTCGCGGACCTTGTCCGCGCCCATCCGGGTGATGAAGGTCAGCCGGCCCGGCTCGCGGTCCGGGTCGATCCGCTCGATCAGCGACAGCGCCTCTTCCGGCGTGGTCGTCGGGCCCAGCTTCACGCCCACCGGGTTACGGACCTTGGAGGCGAACTCGATATGCGCCCCGTCCAGCTGCCGGGTGCGCTCGCCGATCCAGACCATGTGCCCGGAGACGTCGTACAGCTCACCGGTGCGCGAGTCGGTGCGGGTCAGCGCCGTCTCGTAGTCCAGGATCAGCGCCTCGTGCGAGGAGAAGAACTCGACGGTCTTGAACTCCTCCGGGTCCACCCCGCAGGCGTTCATGAAGGCCAGCGCCCGGTCGATCTCGCGCGCCAGCACCTCGTAGCGCTGCCCCGATGGCGAGGACTTCACGAAGTCCTGGTTCCAGGCGTGCACCTGGCGCAGGTCCGCGTAGCCACCGGTGGTGAAGGCACGCACCAGGTTCAGCGTCGAGGCCGACGCCTGGTACATCCGCTTCAGCCGCTGCGGATCGGGGATCCGCGCCTCGGGGGTGAACTCGAATCCATTGACGGAGTCGCCACGGTAGGTGGGCAGGGTCACCCCGTCGCGGGTCTCGGTCGGCTTGGAGCGCGGCTTGCTGTACTGCCCGGCGATCCGGCCCACCTTCACCACCGGGACGGACCCGGCGTAGGTCAGCACGGCGCCCATCTGAAGGAGGGTCTTCAGCTTGTTCCGGATCTGGTCGGCGCCCACGCCGTCGAACGCCTCGGCGCAGTCACCGCCCTGGAGCAGAAACGCCTCGCCCCGCGCCACGGCCCCCAGGCGGTGCCGCAGCGCGTCGCACTCGCCGGCGAAGACGAGCGGCGGATAGGACTCGAGCTCAGCGATCACATCGCGCAGAGCCGCTCGGTCCGGCCAGTCGGGCTGCTGCGCCGCGGGAAGAGACTGCCAGGTGTTGCCACCAGCGTGGGTTTCAGCGTTCACGGTCACCCGCACAAGGTTACGGGGTCTTCACCGCCGTCCAGTCCGCCGCCCAGAAGATGAGACACCGGCCTTCCTCTCACCTTCGAGAACTCCGGGCTCCACCTCATGCCTCACCGCTGAGGTAGAGTCCACCGCATGTTCGCGCGACTGACCATGACCTGGTGGTGGACCGCTCATCCGGCGGCCCGCTGAATCGCGCACTCCCAAGATCTCGCGAAGGCCGCCCGAGGGGCGGCCTTCGGCGTTTCCGCGGGTCGTTCCTCATTCCGGAAGGAACCACCCGCCATGCAGAACAACGCCGAGGCCGTCGTCGCACGGCTGCTCTCCGACGACGCGCCACCCTTCGCCCTGTTGCACCGCCGCACCCCCGGCCGGGCGCCCGACACCGTCGAGGTGCTGCTGGGCCCGGTCGGCGAGGTGGCGCGGCTGGCCGACATCCCGCTGCCCACCGGGGCGCCGGAGGACGGCGCGCCGGTCGCGGACGCCCTCGCGCTGGTGCCGTTCCGGCAGATCCGCGAGCGGGGGTTCGAGGTGCGCGACGACGGCACGCCGCTGGCCGTGCTGCGCCCGCGCGAGACCCACGAGCTGCCGCTCGCCGAGGCGCTGGCGGCGCTGCCCGCGCATCCGGTGCGGGTCGAGGGCGGGGCGTTCGACGTGCCCGACGACGCGTACGCCGACATCGTGAGCCGGGTCATCGAGGACGAGATCGGCACCGGCGAGGGCGCCAACTTCGTCATCCGGCGGACGTTCCGGGGCGAGATCCCGGGGTTCGGCAGAAGCGACGCGCTCGCGCTCTTCCGGCGGCTGCTGGCCGGTGAGCGCGGCGCCTACTGGACATATGTGGTGCGGCTGGCGGACGGGCGGACGCTGGTGGGCGCCAGCCCGGAGGTGCATGTGCGGATGACGGGAGGGAGGGGCGAGCGCGAAGCGACCTCGTTGGAGGGCGGTGGCGGGCGAGGGGCGGGCACGGTCGTGATGAACCCGATCAGCGGGACGTACCGCTACCCCGAGGGCGGGCCGAGCGCGGAGGGGCTGCTGGCGTTCCTGCACGACCGCAAGGAGGTGGAGGAGCTGTCCATGGTCGTGGACGAGGAGCTGAAGATGATGTGCACCGTCGGCGACATGGGCGGGACGGTGATCGGGCCCCGGCTGAAGGAGATGGCGCATCTCGCGCACACCGAGTACGAGTTGCGCGGCCGCTCCTCGCTCGATGTCCGGGAGGTGCTCCGCGAGACGATGTTCGCCGCGACGGTCACCGGTTCGCCGGTGCAGAACGCCTGCCGGGTGATCGAGCGCTACGAGCCCGTCGGACCGGACGGGGCCGGCCGCGGCTACTACGCCGGGGCGCTCGCGCTGATCGGACGGGACGGCGGCGGTGCGCAGACCCTGGACTCGCCGATCCTGATCCGGACCGCCGACATCGACGCCCGGGGATCGCTGAAGGTGGCGGTCGGCGCGACGCTCGTGCGCCACTCGGACCCGCGCGGCGAAGTGGCCGAGACCCATGCGAAGGCGGCCGGGGTGCTGACCGCGCTGGGCGTGCGGCCCGCGCCCGTACGGTCCGGGGCGGAGGGCCCGCGGCCGCGGCTCGCGGACGATCCGCGGGTGCGGGCGGCGCTGGACGCGCGACGGGCGGACCTCGCGCCGTTCTGGCTGCGGATGCAGGAGCCGCCGCGGCGAGGGCGGGGGTCGGCGGATGGGCCTGTGGCCGGCGGGCTGTCCGGGCACGCCCTGGTGATCGACGCCGAGGACACCTTCACCGCGATGCTGGCGCATCTGCTGCGCACCTCGGGGCTGACCGTGACCGTGCGGCGGTACGACGAGCCGGGGGTGCGGGAGGCCGCGTCGGCGCATCAGGGGCCCGTGGTGCTCGGCCCGGGCCCCGGCGACCCGGGCGACACGGCCGACCCGAAGATGCGGTTCCTGCGGGCGCTGACCGCCGAGCTGGTGGCCGGGCACCGGCACGGGCTGCTGGGTGTGTGCCTGGGGAACGAGCTGATCGCGGCCGAGCTGGGGCTGGAGATCGTACGCAAGGACGTGCCGTTCCAGGGCGCACAGGAGCGGATCGACTTCTTCGGGCGCGAGGAGACCGTCGGCTTCTACAACACCTTCACGGCGCGCTGTGACGAGGCGGCGGAGGCGGAGCTGGCGACGCACCGCGTGGAGCTGAGCCGGGACCCGGTGACCGGCGATGTGCACGCGCTGCGCGGACCGGGTTTCGCCGGGGTGCAGTTCCACCCGGAGTCGGTGCTGTCACGGGACGGTGCGGCGCTGGTGGCGGAGCTGTTGGCGGCCGTGCTGGTCTGAGGGGCGCACCGGCCCGGAGTGCGGCCGGTTCCAAGGGCCCGGCGGTGGGCGCCGCGCTGCGGGGCGCGGTGGGCCCGAACGGCCCCGAGGAGCCCGCCCGGCGGGCGGCGTGGCGATGGGCCGGGTGCGGGGTACGCACCCGGCCCATCGTCGTACTGCACCCAGACGGCCTCAGCCGAAGAAGACCTCGGCCTCGGCGTAGAGCGAGGGATCGACCGTCTTGAGCCGTGCGGTCGCCTCGGCGAGCGGAACCCGGACGATGTCGGTGCCGCGCAGCGCGACCATCTTCCCGAAGTCCTCGTCCCGCACCGCGTCGATGGCGTGCAGCCCGAAGCGGGTGGCGAGCCAGCGGTCGAAGGCGCTGGGCGTGCCCCCGCGCTGGACATGGCCGAGGACGGTGGTGCGGGCCTCCTTACCGGTGCGCTTCTCGATCTGCTTGGCCAGCCACTCGCCGACCCCGGAGAGCCGGACATGGCCGAAGGAGTCCAGGGTGTCGTCCTTCAGGACCGCGTCGCCGTCCTTGGGCATGGCGCCCTCGGCGACGACGACGATCGGGGCGTAGCGGATCTTGAAGCGGGATTCGACCCAGGCACAGATCTGGTCGACGTCGAAGCGCTGCTCGGGGATGAGGATGACGTTGGCCCCGCCGGCGAGCCCCGAGTGCAGGGCGATCCATCCGGCGTGACGGCCCATCACCTCCACCACGAGGACGCGCATATGGGATTCGGCGGTGGTGTGGAGCCGGTCGATGGCCTCGGTGGCGATGTTGACGGCGGTGTCGAAGCCGAAGGTGTAGTCGGTGGCGGAGAGGTCGTTGTCGATGGTCTTGGGGACGCCGACGCAGCGGATGCCGTAGTCGCCGGAGAGCCGGGCGGCGACGCCGAGGGTGTCCTCGCCGCCGATCGCGATCAGCGCGTCGACCTCCTGTTTGACCAGGGTCTCCTTGACCCTGCGGATGCCGTCCTCACTTTTGAGGGGGTTGGTGCGGGAGGAACCGAGAATGGTGCCGCCGCGCGGCAGGATGCCGCGCACCGCGCGGATGTCGAGGGGAACGGTGTCGTTCTCGAGAGGGCCTCGCCAGCCGTCTCGGAAGCCGATGAAGTCATAGCCGTATTCCTGTACGCCCTTGCGCACGACGGCGCGGATGACCGCGTTGAGCCCGGGGCAGTCACCGCCGCCGGTCAGCACTCCGACCCGCATCGTTTCTTCCCTTCTCCCGTGGAATCCCGTGATTGGGCCCGGTACGGAAAGCCACGCTAACGGTGATCCAGGTCACACGGGATGGGGCGTCACTCGATTCCCGTGCGTACCAAGGGAGTTGGTTTTGAACTTCACCCGTACGAGGGGTGACTGGGCGTCACCGGCCTCGGCCGGACGGCGTCAGGCGTCGTCCAGGCCGCGCTCGATCGCATAGCGGACCAGCTCCACCCTGTTGTGCAGCTGGAGCTTGCCGAGGGTGTTCTGGACGTGGTTCTGCACCGTGCGGTGCGAGATGACCAGCCGCTCGGCGATCTGCTTGTACGAAAGCCCCTTGGCCACCAGCCGCAGCACCTCCGTCTCACGCTCCGTGAGCTGCGGGGCGGCGGGCTGGTCGGCTGCGGTGGGGGTGGGCTCGCCCGCGAGCCGCCGGTACTCGCCGAGCACCAGGCCCGCGAGGCCGGGGGTGAACACCGGGTCGCCGGCCGCCGTGCGGCGCACCGCGTCCAGGAGTTCCTCGGTGCTGGCCGACTTCAGCAGATAGCCGGTGGCGCCGGACTTGACCGCCTCCAGGACGTCCGCGTGCTCACCGCTCGCGGAGAGCACCAGCACCCGCAGCTCGGGGCGGTCGGCCAGGACCTCCTTGCACACCTCGACCCCCGCCAGCCCCGGCAGGTTGAGGTCGAGCACCAGGACATCGGGCCCGGCGGCCTTGGCCCGGCGAACCGCCTGCGGTCCGTCCCCGGCCGTGGCCACCACGTCGAACCCGGCCTCGGCCAGGTCCCGGGCCACCGCGTCACGCCACATCGGGTGGTCGTCAACCACCATCACCGTCACCGGGCGGCCGTCGTGCTGAGCGGTCATCGTGCCGCTCCCCCCTTCGCGTTCATCGCGCCGCTTCCCCCTTCGCGTTCATCGCGCCGCTTCCCCCTTCGTCTTCGCCTTCCTCGCCGACGCCTTGGGGACCGTCAGCTCCACCTCGGTGCCCTGCCCCGGCGCCGAGATCCACGCGGCGGTGCCGCCGAGGTCGCGCAGCCGCCCCCGGATCGACAGGGCCACCCCCAGGCGGCCCTCCGCCTCCGCGTCCGCCAGCCGCCCCTCGGGGATGCCGGGGCCGTCGTCCCGTACGGTCACCATCACCGCGTCCGGCTCGTCCTCCAGCAGGATCCAGGCGTGCGCGTCCTGCCCGGCGTGGACCCGTACGTTGTCCAGGGCGGCGCCGACGGCGGCGGCCAACTCCCCGGCGACGCCCGCCGGGAGGACCACCGGGGCGCCCGGCTCGGAAAAGGTGACCCGGGAACCGGCGTGCGGCGCCAGCAGGGCCCGCAGATCGCAGGGCCCGCCGTCGGAGCGCTCGGGGCCCGGCACACTGGGCTCGGCCGACGGTCCCACCGCGTCCGGGAGGCCGTCCGGGTCGGGTACGGCGTCCACCCCGTCCGCACCGCGCGACGGGGCCACCAGACCGGTGGAGACCAGCGTGCGCAGCGCGATCTCCTGCTCCCCCGCCATCCGGCCCAGTTCGGCCGCCTCGCCGCCGATCGCGGCGCCGCGCCGCTGCACCATGGCGAGCACCTGGAGCACGCTGTCGTGGATGTCGCGGGCCAGCCGCTCCCGCTCCCGGGTCGCCGCCTCGATGCGCAGCGCCCGCGCGAGGGTGCGCTCACTGGCGCGGGCCACCTCGACCACATAGCCGATGCCCACGCTCGCCACCCACACCAGCGACAGCATATGGATGGTGTCCTGGGCGAACTCGCCGCGTTCGATCACATTGGCGGCGCAGACCACGGTGGAGGCCGAGGCGCCCCAGCGCCAGCCGCCCTTGATCGCGAAGCCCAGGACCGCGCCCATCGTCCATATGGAAGGCAGGGTGGGTGTGCCCTCGGCGATCCGGTCGTGGTTGTCCACGAGCGGGGTGAGCAGAATGCCGGTCACCGCGATGCCGAGGTCGCCGACGAGGAACCGCCGGGTGCAGCGCTCGGCCGAGGAGACCATCCGGAAGGTGAGGGCCGTCCACAGCGTCAGCACCGCCATGTAGACGACGGCGCCGGCCGGATGGTCGTAGTCGTCGAAGGAGTAGACGCACAGGCCGAGCGCATAGAGCAGGGTGAGCACCCGGTAGGCGGTCAGCGCCTGCCACAGCGGCTGCTCGACGGACATCCGCACCACGCGCTCGCCCCCGGCGCGCTCACCTCTGGACCGCTCCGCCAATGTCCCCCACCCCCGGTGCCGGCGCGGCTAGGCGCCGGACTTGTGCTTGTCCTTCTCCTTCTCGGCCTGCTTCCTGGCCGCCTCCGCGTCCGCGATCTGCCGCTTGGCGGCGGTCGCGTAGATGTCCACGTACTCCTGGCCGGAGAGCTTCATGATCTCGTACATGACCTCGTCGGTCACCGAGCGCAGGATGAAGCGGTCGCCGTCCATGCCGTGGTAGCGGCTGAAGTCCAGCGGCTTGCCGATCCGGATGCCGGGCCGCATCAGCTTCGGCATGACCTGGCCGGGGGGCTGGATCTTCTCGGTGTCGATCATCGCCACGGGGATCACCGGCGCACCGGTGGCGAGCGCGACCCTCGCCAGACCGCCCGGCTTGCCCCGGTAGAGCCGTCCGTCGGGCGAGCGGGTGCCCTCGGGGTAGATGCCGAAGAGCTCACCCCGCTTGATCACCTCGATGCCCGCCTTGATGGCGGCCTCACCGGCGCCGCGCGAGCCCGAGCGGTCCACCGGGAGCTGTCCGACGCCCTTGAAGAAGGCCGCCGTGAGCCGCCCCTTGAGCCCGGGGGTGGTGAAGTACTCCTGCTTGGCGATGAAGGTGACCTTGCGGTCGAGCACCGCGGGCAGGAAGAAGGAGTCGGAGAAGGAGAGGTGGTTGCTCGCGAGGATCGCCGGACCCTCGGCGGGGACATGTTCCAAGCCCTCGACCCAGGGCCGGAAGGTGAGCTTCAACGCGCCACCCACCGACAGCTTCATTGCGCCGTAGAACAACCGGGACCTCCTGTATCCGACGAGGAGACCTTAACCTGCCTACCCCGTATGCGGCGCGCCGCGTACGCTGAGGACCTCGATGCCCGCTTCCCCAGTGAACGGAGATCCGTGGTGCCGCTCCTGCCCGGAGCCGAGCCGTTCCGCCACGACGGCGGAGAGATCGGCGTCCTCGTCTGTCACGGCTTCACCGGCTCCCCGCAGTCCGTGCGGCCCTGGGCCGACCATCTCGCGGCCCGTGGTCTGACCGTCTCACTGCCGCTGCTTCCCGGCCATGGCACGCGCTGGCAGGATCTCGCCGTCACCGGCTGGCAGGACTGGTACGCCGAGGTGGACCGCGAGTTGCGCAGGCTGTCCCGGGAGTGCGCGCGGGTGTTCGTCTGCGGTCTGTCGATGGGCGGGGCGCTCGCGCTGCGGCTGGCCGCCCAGCATGGCGCGGCCATCAGCGGCGTCGCCGTCGTGAATCCGGCCAACCGGATCCACGATCCGCTGGCCGTGGCCCTTCCGGTGCTGCGTCATCTGGTGCCGTCGGTGAAGGGCATCGTGAGCGATATCGCCAAGCCGGGGGCGCGGGAGTCCGGCTACGACCGGATGCCGCTGCACGCCGTGCACTCGATGCGCCGCTTCTACCGGGTGGTCGACGCCGAACTGCCGCAGGTGACCCAGCCGCTGCTGGTGATGCACAGCCCCCAGGACCATGTGGTGCCGCCGGCCGACTCCGAGCGCATCCTGAGTCAGGTGTCCTCGCGGGACGTCACCGAGCGGCTGCTGGAGCGCAGCTACCACGTGGCGACCCTGGACCACGACGCCGACTTCATCTTCGAGGAGACGGACACGTTCATCACCCGGCTGACGGCGGGTATGGGTGAAGACACCCGGACCGGCCTCGGGAAGGGCAGCGGGAAGGAGGGGGCGGCGGCCAGTGGCTGAGCGCGATTCGAATGAGAACGAGGCGGACGCGCGGCGGGACGACGACGCCGCCTTCGCCGCGATCGTCGCCGCGTACGGAGAGGAGCCGCAGGACCCGCCGGGCGCCGAGCGGTGGCCCGCCGTCGAGAACCTCGACGAGGAGCGGGACCGCCGGTCCGCGGCCGACGACGACACCACCGACGCCGAGGGATCCGGTGACGGCGACGCCGCCGGCGACGCGGCCACGGGCGGGCTGACCAAGACCGACAAGACCGACAAGCCGGTGGGCGGCTTCATCGTCTACGCCCCCGGTGTGGGCCCCCGCGACTGGGAGCCCGACGAGCCGTCCGAGGACGACTTCGACGAGACCGACGAGGGCCATTTCGTCCCGCCCGAGCCGCCTCCGCTCCCCGAGTCCGACACCACCTCCCGCTTCGCCTGGCTGGGCGTGCTGGGCGGGCCGCTGCTGCTGCTCGGTGTGGTGCTGTTCCAGGTGGAGATGGTCTGGTGGATCGCGACGCTGGGCGTCGGGGGTTTCCTGGGCGGCTTCGTCACGCTGGTGCTGCGGATGAAGGACGACGACGAGGACGAGGACGAGGACCCGGGGCGCGGCGCCGTCGTCTGAGCCTCGCCGTCCGACCCTCGCCGTCGTTCGACCGCGGCGCTCCGGAGCCGGGCACCCCGGCTCCGGGTCCGGCCCGGACGGGCGTCCGAATCCCACCCAGAGCGGGCTCAGACCTGGGATACGCGGGGCAGCCTGAGCGCGGCCAGGACCGGAAGGTGGTCCGTGGCCGCCCGGAGGTCGGCGTCGGTGACGCCCGGCAGCCCGGCCGGGACCCCACAGCCGATGATCTCGACGCCCTCGGAGGCGAAGAGGGCGTCGATGCGCCGACGCGGATCCTCGGGGGTCGAGGTGGCCTCGCTCCCCCAGGGCTCGGTGGCCCAGCCGTCCCGCAGCTTCCCCGCGATCCGGCGGAAGGCGCGGCCGTCGGGCCGGTCGTTGATGTCACCGGCCGCGATGGCGTACGGGACGTCCAGCCCGGTCACGTGGTCCAGCAGCATCCCGGCCTGTTCGTAGCGCTCGGCCTCCGCGAGGCTCAGATGGCAGCTGACCACTCCGAGCCGGACGCCGTCGCCGCCCACCGGACCGCCGGTGTCGCGGTGGCCGCCGCCGAAGCGCAGCACGGCGGTGGCGAAGCCGCGCCGGTGCAGCCCGGGGACGCGGGGCAGCAGGGTGTCCTCGGCGTGCTCCACATGGGCGCGCAGCGAGGTGAGGATCATCGGGCCGGCGGCGGTGGCCCCGCCCGTGGTGTAGACGAGGCCGGTCTCCCGGGCCAGCCAGGCGGCGGCCTTGCGCCAGCGGAAGAAGCGCGGCGCCTCCTGGACGCAGACGACGTCGGGGGCGCAGGCCCGGATCACCCGGGCCAGCGCTTCGCGGTCGTCGCGCAGGGAACGGATGTTGTAGCTGAGCACCCGCACCACCGCCGCGTCCGGGCCGGTGGTGGATCCGGGCAGGTCCGCGAGCGGCACGATGACGTTCCCCCCTCGCGTCTCAGCCCTGGCGGGCCAGGTCGGCGGCGCCGACGAGCCCGGCCTTGCCACCGAGCTGGGCGGCCAGCACCTGGGCGTGCGGACGCCACTGATTGCCCACCAGCCAGCGCCGGAAGGACTTGCGGATCGGCTCCAGGACGAGATCGCCCTCGTCGGAGACCCCGCCGCCGACGATGAACGCCGAGGGGTCGAAGAGCGAGGCGAGGTCGGCGAGTCCGGCCCCGGCCCAGCGGGCCAGCTCACGGAAGGAGTCGATGGCGACGGGGTCGCCCTGGCGGGCGGCGTCGCTGATGTGCTTGCCCTCGATGCCCTCGGCGGTGCCGTCACCGAGGCCGAGGAGCAGCGTGGCGTTCTCCGGGGTGGCGGCGGCGCGCTGCTGTGCGTAGCGGACCAGCGCACGGCCGGAGGCGTACTGCTCCCAGCAGCCCTGGCTGCCACAGCCGCACAGCAGACCGTCCGGGACGACCCTTATGTGGCCGAACTCGGCCGCGACGCCGAAGCGGCCGCGGTGCAGCCTGCCGCCGATGATGATGCCACCGCCGAGGCCGGTGCCCAGCGTGATGCACACGACGTCGTCATGGCCGACTCCGGCGCCGAAGCGGTACTCGCCCCAGGCGGCGGCGTTGGCGTCGTTCTCCACCACGACGGGCAGGCCGACGCGCTGTTCGACCTTGTCCTTGAGCGCCTCGTGCCGCCAGTTGATGTTGGGCGCGAAGAGCACCGTGGCGCGCTTGTCGTCCACGTACCCGGCCGCGCCGATGCCGACGGCCTCGATGTCGTGCCCCTCGCTGACGATGCGCACCGCGTCCGCGATGGCGTCGACGACTCCCTCGGGAGTCTGCGGGGTCGATACCTGGCTCGTCTCGAGAATCGAGCCCTCTTCGTCGACCACGCCGGCCGCGATCTTCGTGCCGCCGATGTCGACGCCGATGGTGAGTCCCATGAGTCCCTCAGTTATTTGGTCGAACCCCGCCGAGGCTAACGGTACCGGAGGTGGCGCTCAGTCGAGGTCGATGTGTTCACTACTCGAACTCTCGGATTCTTCGCCTCCGCCCTTCGTACCGCTCTCGGAGCCCTGGGTCCAGCGCCGCTCCTGGCCGGTCACGGCGGCACGATAGGCGGCGAGCAGTTCGGTTCCGGCACTTGCGAGGTGTTCGAAAACATCTGGATTGCGCTCTATGACCGGTTCCACGGCGGCCTTCGCCTGTTCGATCAATTGTTGTACGGCGCCCTGAACAGCCGCCCCGGCGATGGGCGCCTGGGCCACCTTGTCGGCGAGCGCGTCGGCCAGCTTGAGGAACTCCTCGGCCACGCTCCCCGGCTCCTCGGCGGCCTGCCGGGCCCGCCGCCTGGCCCGCTCGGCGGCGAGGTCCTCGGCACAGGCACGCTCCCAGGCGTCGGGGTCTATCTCGGTGACCGGCACTTCGGTGACCGGGGGCTCCGGGGGGCGCTCGGTGGCATCGCTCATGGCGAACTCCTGCGGCGGGGATGCTGGCTGCCCGGTGACGTTCATCCGGGCTTGTGACCGACGTTACCGGAAGGAGGAGGCCGGGTCAGAGCCGGAGACCGGCCGGAGTCCGAGCGGAGTCCGGCCGGAGCCGGGGCCCGGGACGGGCCGAACTCCGGCCCGGGTCGCGGCCAGAGACCGGCCCGGGTCGGGGCCGGGGACCGGCCGGGGTCGGGGCCGGGGACCGGCCAGGGTCGCGGCCCGGTTCAGAGCCTCTTCGGCCACAGGTCGGGGTCGGGGGTGAAGCGGACCTGGAGCCATCCGTCGCGCAGCCCGGCGCCGGAGACCGTACAGCGGCGCAGCGCGGACGGCAGCGGCAGCACCCGGTGGAACGGGCCGACGGTGACGATCAGTTCGTCGCCCCTGCGCACCAGCCCGAGGCCGTCGCGGTCGGCGCCGGGCAGCGGCAGCCGCCACAGCAGCACTCCGTCCTCGGCCAGCCGGTCCTCGACGGTCCAGGGGTCGGGGGCGGGCCGGTCGGGCCGCGCCCCGGGGGCCCCGACGGCCCCGGCGAGCGCGGCCAGCCCGGCCGGGGCGCGCCGGGCGTCGTCGCCGGGCGGCGCGTCCACGGGCCGCGGGTCGCCGAGGCCGTGCGGATCGCGGCCCAGATGCGGCAGCTCACGGACCGGAACGGCGGGGGCCCACTGTTCGTACAGCTCCTTGAGCGCGTCCTGCTGCTGGCCGGAGAGCGCGGCGAGCCACGGGTCGGAGGTGCCGGTGGGCAGCAGCCGGTTGGCGATCACCGCCTCCACCCGGCAGCCGTGCAGGGCGAGACCGGCACGGGCGGTGCGCAGCGCCCGGTCGGCGAGCGGTCCTGGCTCCACGACCAGCCGTACCGTCGTGGCCTCGGACTCGATCACCCCCTGGACGGCGGCCAGCTCCCGCTCCCAGCGCTCGGCCGTCTCGTACAGCTTCTGCGCGGGCATCGGCACCCCCGCCAGCTGGGCGAGCATCGGCCGCAGCGCACGGGCCGCCTGCCGCTCCGCGGGCAGCAGCCGCCGCAGATAGCGCCGCAGTTGCTCGGGCAGCGCGAGCAGCGCCACGGTGTCCGGCGCGGGCGGCAGATCGACGACGAGGACGTCCCAGCCGGTGCCGGGCGGGGCGGTCTGGGCGGCGCGCAGGGCGCGCAGCAGCGCGATGGCCTCCACCCCGGGGAGCGCGGTCAGCTCCTCGCCGTCCAGCGGGGTGGCGCCGAGCATGTCGATCAGACCATGGCCGCGATCTTGAAGGGCGGTCAGCTCACCGCGGAACCACTCGTCCGCGACGACCCGCGCGGCCCACAGCCCCGGGGCGAGCTCGACCGGTACGGACCACGGCAGCCGGTCAGCCGACCGCCCGGGGGCGGACCGCAGCGCGCCGATGCCGAGCAGCGCCTCCGGGGTGCCGTCCGGGTCGGCGGTCAGCAGCAGCGTCCGCTGCCCCTCACGGGCGGCGGCGAGGGCGGTCGCGGCGGCCACGGTGGTGCGGCCCGCGCCGCCGGTACCGGTGACGAGGACCGTACGCATGAAAGGAGCCTCCGGCAGGGTGATGCGTCAGATGCGTGGCATGGGCCGGACGATCCGCCCTGGCCGGAGCGTACCCCGCGCCACCTACCGCCCCGGGCACCGTCGGGGCCCGGGGTGGCCCGCGCGGGTCAGGCGCCCTCGACGCGCTTCTTCAGGCCCGCGAGCGCGCGGTCGATGATGACCTTCTCGGCCTTGCGCTTGATCATGCCCAGCATGGGGATCTTGACGTCGACCGTGAGCTGGTACGTCACCTCGGTGCTCTTGCCGCCGTCGCGCGCCGACAGCCGGTAGGAGCCGTCGAGGGTGCGCAGCATCTGGGACTTGACCAGGGACCAGTTGACCTGGTCGGCTCCGGTCCAGCTGTACTGGAGGGTGTAGTCGTCCTTGATCGCTCCGGCGTCGAGCAGCATCCGCACCTGCTCGGCCCGCCCCTGGGCGTCCTTGGTGAGGATGTCGGCCTCCTTCACCTCACCGGACCACTCCGGGTAACGGTCGAAGTCGGCGATCACCTCCATCACGTCGGCCGGGGCCGCCTCGATCGTGATGCTCGAGCTGGTGTGTTCCGCCATCGCCGTGGCTCCTCCGTACCGGTCCGCCGCATGGGATCCCTGCCGGTGCAGGCTACCGCGCGCCGGTCACCACTCCAGGGTCCAGGGGGTGCCGGAGGATGCGAAGTGTCCGACATTGACGCACTCGGTGGCGCCGATCCGCATACGGCGGGCGAGCGGCTGATGGACATGGCCGAAGAGGGCGTACTTGGGACGGACGATGTGGATCGCCTCCAGCAGGGCCGCGCTGCCGCGCTCGAAGCGGCGGGCGACGGTGTCGTAGCAGAGGTCGGGCACCTCAGGGGGGATATGGGTGCAGATCACGTCGACCGCGCCGAGGGCCGCGATCTTCGCCGCATAGGTCTCGTCGTCGATCTCGTAGGGGGTGCGCATCGGGGTGCGCAGCCCGCCGCCCACGAAACCGAAGACCAGCCCGCCGATCTCGACGCGCTCACCGTCGAGGACGGTGGTGCCGGACTGGGCGTATTCCGGCCACAGCGACGGCATGTCGACATTCCCGTAGGTGGCGTATGTCGGGGTGGGGAACGCGGCGAAGAGCTCGGCGTACTGGCGGCGGACCGCGGACTCTATGGCCGCGTTGCGGTCGAGCCCCGCCCACAGCCGGTTGCCGAGCTCCCGGGCCTCCTCGAAGCGGCGGGCGGTGCGCAGCTCGACCAGCCGGTCGGCGTTCTCCTCCCCGAAAAGGTCGGGGAAGATGCCACGTGAGTGATCGGCGTAGTCGAGGAAGAGGACGAGGTCGCCGAGGCAGATCAGGGCGTCGGCACCGTCACCGGCCTTCTCGAGGTCCTCACTGTTGCCATGCACGTCACTCACCACGTGGACTCGCATGCGTGTCACCCTAAGACGTAAGGGCCCGCGCCCGTAAGGTGTTCTGCCTGCACCGCCCCGCGTCCACCTGCGGTTCCTCAGCGGACGCGGCTTCCGTCGACTAGTCTGCGGACAGCGTGAAGGCGGTGTGTGACGCATCAAACATCTGGGCTGGAACCCCTATCCCGGAAGCGTACCGATGGGTAACGTCCGGGCCGTCCATCACCCCCCATGCCCTGTAGCGGCGCCGGCGCCCCATGAGGAGCAGCAGTCTTGCGCGAGTTCAGCCTTCCGGCCCTGTACGAGGTTCCGGCCGACGGCAATCTGACGGATCTCATCCGCCGCAATGCCGCACAGCATCCCGATGTCGCCGTGGTCGGCCGCAAGGTCGACGACTGTTGGGAGGACGTGACCGCGACCGCGTTCCTGGCCGAGGTCCGCGCCGCCGCGAAGGGTCTGATCGCGGCCGGGGTGGAGCCGGGCGACCGGGTCGGCCTGATGTCCCGGACCCGCTACGAGTGGACCCTGCTGGACTTCGCCATCTGGAGCGCGGGCGGGGTCACCGTGCCGGTGTACGAGACGAGTTCACCGGAGCAGATCCAGTGGATCCTCAGCGATTCCGGCGCGGTGGCGGCCCTGGTCGAGACCGGCACCCATGAGGCCGCCGTCGAGGCGGTCCGGGACACCCTGCCCGGTCTGAAGCACGTCTGGCGGATCGAGGGCGACGCCATCGGCACGCTGCGCAAGCTGGGCGCGGACGTGGCCGACGAGAAGGTGGACGAGCGCTCCTCGATCGCCACCGCCGACTCCCCCGCCACCATCGTCTACACCTCGGGCACCACCGGCCGTCCCAAGGGCTGTGTGCTCTCGCACCGCAGCTTCTTCGCCGAATGCGGCAACGCGGTGGCGCGGCTCAAACCGATCTTCAACACCGGTGAGTCGTCGGTGCTGCTCTTCCTCCCCGAGGCGCATGTCTTCGGCCGCCTGGTGGAGATCGCGGCGGTGCTGGCGCCCATCAAGCTCGGCCATGTGCCGGATGTGAAGTCCCTGACCGACGAACTCGCCGCCTTCCGGCCCACCTTGGTGCTGGGCGTGCCGCGCGTCTTCGAGAAGGTCTACAACTCGGCGCGGGCGAAGGCCCGCTCCGAGGGCAAGGGCAAGATCTTCGACAAGGCGG
Source organism: Streptomyces malaysiensis subsp. malaysiensis (assembly GCF_040653035.1). Lineage (NCBI taxonomy): Bacteria > Bacillati > Actinomycetota > Actinomycetes > Kitasatosporales > Streptomycetaceae > Streptomyces > Streptomyces malaysiensis. The sequence goes on along the minus strand of NZ_JBEZNG010000008.1, from coordinate 103,398 downwards.
CCGAGACCGCCATCGAGTACAGCAAGGCGCTGGACGCCCCCGGCGGGCCGTCCCTCGGGCTCCGGTTCAAGCACAAGGTCTTCGACCGGCTGGTCTACAGCAAGCTGCGGGCCGTGCTGGGCGGCCGGGCCACCCACGCCATCTCCGGCGGGGCGCCGCTGGGCGAGCGGCTGGGCCACTTCTACCGGGGCATCGGCTTCACGGTGCTCGAGGGGTACGGCCTGACCGAGTCCTGCGCGGCGACCACCTTCAACCCCTGGGACCGGCAGAAGATCGGCTCGGTCGGGCAGCCGATGCCGGGCACGGTGGTGCGCATCGCCGACGACGGCGAGGTGCTGCTCCACGGTGAGCACCTCTTCACCGAGTACTGGAACAACGAGGCGGCCACGGCAGAGGCGCTGTCGGACGGCTGGTTCCACACCGGGGACGTTGGCACGCTCGACGAGGACGGCTATCTCACCATCACCGGCCGGAAGAAGGAGATCATCATCACCGCGGGCGGCAAGAACGTCGCCCCGGCGGTGATCGAGGACCGGATCCGCGCCCATGCCCTGGTCGCCGAGTGCATGGTCGTCGGCGACGGCCGTCCCTTCGTGGGCGCGCTGGTCACCGTGGACGAGGAGTTCCTGCCGCGCTGGGCGGCCGAGCACGGCAAGCCCGAGGGTGTGACGGTGGACGAGCTGCTGGAGGACCCGGAGCTGCTGGCCGAGATCCAGCGGGCGGTGGACGACGGCAACGCGGCGGTGTCCAAGGCGGAGTCGGTGCGCAAGTTCCGGGTGCTGGCGGCGCAGTTCACCGAGGACTCCGGGCATGTGACGCCCTCGCTGAAGCTGAAGCGGAACGTGGTGGCGAAGGACTTCGCGGCGGAGATCGAGGCCCTCTACCGCGGCTGACGGCGGCGGGACGACCGTCCATCAAGGCTCACGACGGCCCGGGGCACGCCCCGGGCCGTCGTCACAGCAGCGACTTCAGCCGGTCGGCCAGCAGATCCCAGCGCCAGCGCTCCTCCACCCAGGCGCGCCCCCGCTCGCCCATGCGGTGGCGCAGCTCGGCGTCCTCCAGCAGGGTCACGACGCGCTCGGCGCTCTGCTCGGCGGAGCCGCCCCGTACGACCCAGCCGGTCTCCCCGTCCAGCACCGCGTCCGGCGCCCCGCCCGAGTCCCCGGCGACGACCGGCAGACCGGTGGCGGACGCCTCCAGATAGACGATGCCGAGGCCCTCGACGTCCAGCCCGCCGCGGCGGGTGCGGCAGGGCATGGCGAAGACGTCACCCGCGCCGTAGTGGGCGGGCAGCTCCTCCCAGGGGACGGGGCCGGTGAACCGCACCGACTCGGCCACGCCCGTGGTCTCCGCGAGCCGCCGCAGATCCTTCGCGTACGGCCCGCCGCCGACGATCAGCAGCACCGCGTCCGGGACCCGCTTCAGGATCCGTGGCATGGCCTGGATCAGCGTGTCCTGCCCCTTGCGCGGCACCAGCCGGGAGACGCAGACCACGACGGGCCGCCCGGCGAGGCCCAGCCGGGCCCGGATCTCGTCGCCGCCGGAGCCGGGGTGGAAGGTCTTCTCGTCCACACCGGGCGGGAGTTGGACCATCCGGGCGGCGTCCTCGGGGTCGAGCGCGGCGGCGATCCGGGAGCGGGTGTACTCACCGAGATAGGTGAGGGTGTCCGTGGCCCCGCCGATCCGCCGCAGCAGCCCCCTGGAGGCGGGCAGCTGCGCCCAGGCGGCCTCGTGGCCATGCGTCGTGGCCACCAGCCGCCGCGCCCCCGCGGCGCGCAGCGCGGGGGCCATCAGCCCGAGCGGCGCGGCGGCTCCGAACCACACCGCGGTGCAGCCGTGCTCGCGCAGCAGCGCGGCCGCGCGACGGGTGACGCGCGGGGTGGGCAGAAGCATCGTCGTCCGGTCCCGGACGACCGGATACGGCTGCTCGGCGTCGAAGCGGGCGGTGGCCTCGGCGCCCTCCCGGCCGCGCTTCCAGGTGGAGGCGTAGACGACGATCCGGTCCGGGTCCAGGCGCAGCGCGATGTTGTGCAAAAACGCCTGGATGCCGCCGGGGCGGGGCGGAAAGTCGTTGGTCACGAGCAGCGTCTTGTCCATCGTGGCCGACAGTACCGGGTGCGGTGGCGCACCCGCTCGCGCCCGGCCCCGCGCCCCGGGCGGCGCTCAGGCCAGCTCGGCCGCCACGTACTTCCGCCACAGCGCCGTGAACTCCGCCAGGCTCACGCCCAGCACCTTCCGCAGCGCGGACTCCACCGCCCCCGAGCGCTCGGGCGCCCGGCCCACCGCGCGGTAGAAGTCGACCAGCTTCCGCTCGCCCCACCGGTCCGCGATCAGACGGCAGGCGAGCCAGCCCTGCTCATAGGCGCGGGAGAGCCGGTCGGGGTCGCTGCCGAAGCGGAAGTCGTCGTCGCGCGGGAGCGCGGCGGGCAGCCGCCCCGCGGCGACGGTGTCGGTGAGTTCGGGGGCGATATGGCGGGGGGTTCGGCCGGGGGTGCGATAGCCCACCCAGTCGGCGAAGCCCTCGGAGAGCCAGAGCGGGGTGGAGGCGCTGGTGGCGGTGCGGGTGGCGACATGGGCCGTCTCATGGGTGATCACGACGCGTCGGCCGAAGTCGCCGAGGACCTGGTACGCCTCGGGGTTGACGATCACACGGTCGGCGGGCGCCTCGTCACCGGCGCCGCCGACCTCGCCCGTGGTGACGGCGGCGATCCCGCGGTAGCCGTCCGCCGAGGCGCCGAGCAGGGCCGCCATCCGGCCCAGGGAGGCGGGCACCTCGACCACGACGCGTCCGGCCCACTCATGGGGCCAGACCTGGCCCAGGACGGGCACCGCCCGGTCCGCGATGCCGGCGAGCGCGCGCAGCACCCGCCGGTCCTGGCCGACGCCGAGGACGAGGCTGTGGGCGCCGCGGACGACGTCGACCGTGCCCTGGTCCCAGAGCTGCTCCATACCGCGCTTGCCGTTCACCACCCCGTCGTCGGAGGCGACGTACCACCGCCCGTCGCGCCGGGCGAGGGTCAGGTACTGGGCGGAGACGACCAGCGCGGTGTCGTATCCCCTGAGCCGGTACCGGAGTTCGACCTGCGCGGCGAGGCTGCGGCCGCCGACCGGCGCGGTCCGGAAGCCGCCGGTGCGCACCAGGCGGTAGCTCCAGGAGCGCAGCGGTACGGCGGCCATCTGCCGGAACACCCGGCGCTGCTCGGCCAGGTAGCGGGTGGCGCCGCGGTCCACGGTGGCCAGGAAGGCGTCCGTGTCCCGCTCCCGGACCGCCGCGGCCCGCTGGTCCAGCATGCGCTGCACGGCCCGGCCGTCGCGCCCCTCGGGGTCGTCGGGGGCGGGAGCCGGGCCGCAGCCGCTCAGCGCGGTCAGCGAGAACGCGCCCACCAGCGGCAGGCACAACAACGCCCGCCATCCGCCCGACCTCCAACGACCCGCCACGTCTTAGATCGTACGAGTCCGCGCGCCGGCTTCAGACGCGTGTGATGGAAGAGATCGGCAACATGCCGACGGGGTCGTAGCGGACCCGCGCCCCGGGGTAGGGGGCGTGGATCACCTGTCCGTTGCCCGCGTACATGGCCACATGGCTGGCGTCGGAGCGGTAGACCACCAGATCGCCGGGGCGGGCCTGGGACAGCGGCACCGGCTGCCCGGCGTGCGCCTGGGCCTGTGAGGTGCGCGGAATGGCCACCCCGGCGCGGGCGTAGGCCCATTGCATCAGCCCGGAGCAGTCGAAGGCGGTGGGACCGGCCTGGCCCCATGCGTACGGCTGCCCCACGGCCGCCCGTGCCGCGCCGAACGCCGCGGAGGCCCACCCCGAGGAGGGCGCGGCGTCCGGCCCGCCGTTCAGGCCGCCTGAGAGCTCGTCTGAGCCGAAACCGGGGCCGGTACCGGGGCCGGTCCCGGAACCGCGGCCGGGGAGGGCGCCGGGCGGCAGCCCCGCGAGGGCATCGGCCTCCCGTCCGCCCGCCCGCGAGGCGCGCCGCGCATAGGTCTCCCACTCCCCCGGCGGCAGCGCGTTCACCAGCCGCCGCGCCGTGGCCAACCGGCGCTGGACCGCCCGCTTGTGGCGGGCCACGGCCCGACGGCTGTGCTCCAGCCTCACCAGCTTGGCCGCGGCCTCCGCGCGCTCCTGCCGCAGGGTGCGCTGTGCGCTCTGGAGCACTCGCAGCTGGGCCGCCTGGCGGTTGCTGATCCGCTCCAGCGTGGCGGCCCGGTCGAGGTAGTGGTCCGGGTCCCCGGAGAGCAGCAGGGCGAGCGCCGGGTCGATCCCGCCGGTGCGGTACTGCCCGCCCGCGAGCGCGCCGAGCGCCGCCCGCATCCGGTTGACCCGCCCCTGGCCGCGGGCGACCCGGTCCTGGACCCGGTCGACCTGGCGGCGCAGGGCCCGGGAGCGCGTCTCGGCCGCGTTGTAGCGCTCGGTGGCCCGCTCCGCCTGGGTGTAGAGCGTGGTGATGCGGTCGCCGACGGACCGGGCGGACGGATGGCCCGCCGGGTCATGCGGTTCGGCACCGGCGGGCACGGCGGACAGCGCGGCGACGGAGGCCACCGCGGCCGCCGAGGCGGCGGTCCATACGGTGACCCGGCCGGACCCGGGTTTCGCGACGCGGCGACAGGACGCCATGGGAAGCCGCACTCCCTTCCGCAGTGTCGGGCGAGAACTGCGGGCAGACAGTAGCCGTGGGGCTACCCGCGATCCAACGGCCGAGGGTGCGGACATGACTGACGCCCCGCCGACTGACGCAGGTCACCGGCGGGGCGGGGGATCAGCGAGTGCGCTGGAGATTCGCCCGAAAGGATGGCCCTTGGGGCGGTTTGAGACCCGTTTTCCGGCTCCGGATCAGACCCGGACGCCGAACTGGAACGGCATGTTGTCCATCGACTCGTAGCGCACACCGGCACCCGGCTTGGGCGCGTGCAGCACCTGGCCGTTGCCCGCGTAGAGACCTATGTGGTGCAGGTCGCCGTAGAAGAGCACCAGGTCGCCCGGCTTGAGCTCACCGCGGCCTATGCGGCTGCCGGCGTTCGCCTGGTCCTGGGAGATGCGCGGCAGCTGCACCCCGGCCTGCTGGTAGGCCCAGCCGGTGAGTCCGGAGCAGTCGAAGGAGGACGGACCGGTCGCGCCCCAGACGTAGGGGAGGCCGATCTTCGTCTTGGCGGCCGCGAGCGCGGCGGCGGCACGGCCCGACTCGGGCACCTCGTTGCCCAGGTCGACGCGCTGGTTGGAGCGGTTGGCGCGCTCCGCGTCCTGGGCCGCCAGCTTGGCGCGCTCCTTGGCGGTCAGGGTGTTGAGGAGGTTCCGGGCCTTGGACAGCTTGCCCTGGATCTCGTCCTTCTTCTTGCCGAGCGCCTTACGGGTGTCGGCGAGGTCCTGGAGCTTGGTGGACGCCTCTTCGCGCTGCTGCTTGAGGGTGCGCTGCTTGTCGGCGATCTTCCGCAGGGACTCGGCCTGCTTGCCGCTCAACTGGTTGAGGGTGGACGCCTTCTCGAGGTAGGTGTCCGGGTCGGAGGAGAGGAGCAGCTGTACCGAGGGGTCGATCCCACCGGAGCGGTACTGGGCGGTGGCCATCGCACCCAGGCCGTCGCGCAGCTTGTTCAGGTCCTCCTGACCGCGCGCCACCTTGTCCTGGAGGTCGCCGACCTGCTTCTCCAGCTTCTCCTGCTTCTCCTTGGCGCCGTTGTACTTCTCGGTCGCCTGCTCCGCCTCTTCGTAGAGCTTGTCGACCTGCTCCTTGACGTCCTTCTTGTCCTGCTTCGGAGCGGCCTGGGCGGCCTGGGAGGTGAGCGCGACGGCGGCGGCCGCGGTCGCGGTGAGAACGGTTACCCGAGTGCGGCTCGGCTGCTTGGGTCGACGGTGGGACGCCACGAAGGCGAGCTCCTTCTTCCTCCAGCCGCCTACCGGGAGTTGTGGGGTTGCGAAACCCCGGCTCCGCGACAGGGCGCGGACTCGGCGGTACCTCCGCTGTCACCCCGGATGGGTGATCAACCGCGCGAAGGTTCGAGCTGACCATAGTGACCCCGCCGTGATCCGTTCAAATCCCGACGGCAAAAAAGTCGCTCCGCAAGCGCATCTTTTACAAACATCACACGGGCAGTGATGACCGATCGACGCTCCGCTGATGCCGGAAGTGGTTCGGGTCAGACTTCTGAAGTCATTCGGGCACGGAAGCCCGGAACCGGGATACAGGGGATACACGGGATACGCGGGATAGCGGGATAGCGGGATAGCGGGATACGCGGGATGCACGCACAACCCGGATACGGCGCCACCCGTGGTTCAGGTGCGGGCAAGTCGCTTCAGCAGCAACGCGGATGCCACGGGACGCGCTCCGGCGCGTGCCACCCCGTCGGCCACCTCTCGGTCGGTGGACACCACCACCACCGGCCGGCCCGGCGGCTCGGCCCGCACCAGCTGCCGGATCAACTCGTCCGCCGTCACCCCCGGCTTGCTGAACAGCACCCGCACCCCGCGCGGCGGCGCGAGCAGCACCGGCGCGGCCAGCTCCGCCCCGTCGAAGACACATGTCATCTCCGCGCCCGTCTGGGCCGCGAGCACCGCGAGACCGCCCAGCAGCCGCAGCCGCTGCTTCTCCAACGGCATCGTGGGGTAGCCGGTCTTGGTGACGTTGTAGCCGTCCACCACCAGATGGGCCTGCGGCAGCGCGAGCAGCTGGTCCAGCAGCGCCGGGTCCATCTCCGACAGCGCCCTGGTCGCTATGTCCTTCGGCGTCATCTTCCCCGGCTCCACGGCGTCCACCGTGTCCGCCGGGCGCATCGACGCGGGCGGCAGGGCCAGTTCGCGCCGCAGCCCCTGCGCCGCGTCCAGCACCGTGTCCAGCAGCAGTCGCAGCCGCATGTCCTCCACGCTGCGCCCCTCGCGCACCGCCCGCCGGCTGGCCTCCAGCGCCGACTCCGCCTCCCCGAGCCGGGCTCGCAGCCGCCGCGCCTCGGTGTCCGCGGTGGCCTGGCTCGCGGCCGCCTCCGACCGTACGGACTCCAGCTCGGCCTCGAGCTTGCGCAGCGCGGCCGCGCCACGCTTCACATCGCTCTGCGCGCTGCGCAGCTTGCGCTGGAGCACGTCGTTCTCCTTGCGGGCCGTCTCCAGCTCGGCGCGCGTCCGCTCCGTCTCGTGCCGGATGGCCGCCTTGGCCTCGGCGAGTTCGTCGCGCAGCCGCTGGAGCTCGCGCGCCGCCTCCTCGCCGGCCCGCTCGGCGGAGGCCCGCTGGGCCTCCTCGCCCGCCGCCTCGACCAGCTTGACCCAGCCCGCCGGGCGCAGCACATACGCCACCGCCGCGACATCCACCGGATCGGCCGCCGCGGGCGGCGACCCGCCCTCGATCGCCTCGGCCAGCTCCCGCTGGGCCTCCCGCAGCCGTCCCGCGATCCGCTGCCGGAAGACGGGGTCGCTCTCCACCGCGGCGGCCATCGCGTTGCCCGCGAACTTGGCGCGCCGGGTCGGGGTGAAACGGGCGTACTGCCGCAGCTGGGTGGGCAGCTCGGTGACCGTCAGACCGCCGAAGGCGTCCGCGACCAGCGCCACCACACGCCGTCGCACCCCTTCCGGCAGGGGGCGGTCCAGCGCCTCGGTGACGCCCTCGGCGTCACCGGCCGCCCCGGGGTCACCGGTCCGCTCCACCACCTGTCACCGCTCCGTTCTCAGGCGCTCTGGCCGGCGCTCGGGCGATCCACGAGCTCGATCTGATCGACCGCGTTGCACCAGCGGCAGCGCACTGACTCAATGCTCTCACCGAGCACCTCGCGTTCCTCGACTCTGGGTTCCCCGGCCAGGTCGAGATGCACATACTCCACGGCTCTGGTCGCGCGGGTCACATCGAACCGGGTGAGATTGCCGCAGAGCGTGCAACGCCAGCGGGTCTGGGCGGTCGGCAGGGGCACGGCCATGGTGCGGTCCTCGCTTCTCGGCTCGTCGGCGGCGTCCTGTAACCCTACGGCCTGAGCCCTGGCCCGCGCCGGGGCCCGTCTCCCGCCCGCGGCCACGGGGAGCGCGGCGAGGCGCTCTGTGGAGGTTGCGTCCGGTACGGAATGATCTGACCATGATCGAGACGTCGTCGGGGCCCGGCCGCCCCTGGATGGCGGGGCCCGGCCGCCCGTGGATGACGTACGGCCTGATCGTCAGCTGCTGCCTGATCTTCGTCCTCGGACCGGCCTCGGGGCTCAACCCCGGCTATGGCTCGGGCGGGCGGCTGGTGGAGGCCCAGTCCACGTACTTCGAGCGCTGGGGCGTGGTGCCGAGCGCGCTGTGGAGCGGCGCCCCGGACCAGCCGCTCGCCCCGCTGACCGCGCTGTTCGTGCACGGCAACTGGCTGCATCTGCTCGGCAACATGCTGTTTCTCTACGTCTTCGGGGCGATGACCGAGGAGCGGATGGGACGCCTCCAGTTCGCCGCCTTCTACCTCGCCACCGGCTATCTGGCGCTGCTCGGCTACGCCGCCGCGCACGCCGACTCGGCCCAGAGCCTGGTGGGCGCCTCCGGGGCCATCTCCGGGGTGCTCGGCGCGTTTCTGTGGCTGTTTCCCCGGGCCCGGGTGACCAGCCTCTTCCCGTTTCTGCTCTTCCTCCCGCTGCGCTTCCCCGCCTGGGCGGTGCTGATCTTCTGGGTGGCCCTCCAGTGGCTGGCCGCCCGGCAGGCCGACGACCGCCCGGGCGTGGCCTATCTCGCCCATCTCGTGGGCTTCACCCTCGGGTTTCTCTTCGCGTGGGCCCGATTCGGGCGGACGGCTAGAGTGGGCGGCGCAGCCCGGGCCAGTGAGGGAGAAAGTCAGCCGTGATCACTTCGATCGTGCTCATCAAGACCAACGTGGACCAGATTCCGGAGACCGCCGAGAAGATCGCCGCGATCGGCGGTGTGAGCGAGGTCTACTCGGTCACCGGCGCGCACGATCTGATCGCGATGGTGCGGGTGGCCCGGCACGACGACCTCGCGGACATCATCACGGGCGAGATCAGCAAGGTGCCGGGGGTGGCCTCGACCGAGACCCACATCGCCTTCCGTACGTACTCGCAGCACGACCTGGAGGCCGCGTTCGCGATCGGTCTGGACGGCTAGGGGAACCGGGGCTCCGCCCCGGACCCCGGGGGCTGAGGGCGAAGCCCCTGCCACGCGGCGGAGCCGCGCCGTAGACCCCGTAGGGCCCGGCCGCGCCCGAACGCTCGGGCCACAGGTCCGGAATCCTCAGCCGCGGTCCGGGACGCAGCGGCCGTCCTCGGTGCGGTAGCTCCACCGGGCCCCGTCGCGCACCAGCTCCTTCACGGCGCCGACGAACCGCTCCACATGCTCGTCCGGGGTGCCCGCCCCGAAGCTGACCCGGATCGCGTTCAGCGCCCGCTCCCCCGGCGCGGCCTCGGGCGCACCGCACTCGCCCGGCTCGTCGGGCTCGCTGTCCAGCAGGGTGCGGACCAGCGGATGCGCGCAGAAGAGCCCGTCGCGTACGCCGATGCCGTACTCCGCGGAGAGCGCCGCCGCGAAGTGGGAGCTGTTCCAGCCCTCCACCACGAACGACAGCACCCCGACCCGGGGCGCGTCGTCGCCGAACAGCGAGAGCACCCGCACCTCGGGCACCTCGGCCAGCCCCGCCCGCACCTTCTCGATCAGCTGCCGCTCACGGGCGACCAGCCCCTCGAAACCGGCCTCGGTCAGCGCCTTGCACGCCGAGGCGATCGCGTAGACCCCGATCACGTTCGGCGAGCCCGCCTCGTGCCGGGCGGCGGTGGTGTGCCACTCGACGTCGACACCGCCGTCGTCCCTGCGGGCCACCTTACGGCTGGCGCCGCCGCCCGCCAGATACGGCCGGGCCTCCCGCAGCCAGTCCGCCCGCCCGGCCAGCACACCGGCCCCGAAGGGCGCGTACAGCTTGTGCCCGGAGAAGGCCACCCAGTCGACGTCCGCCTCCGCGATGTCCACGGGGTGGTGCGGGGCCAGCTGCGCGGCGTCCAGGACGATACGGGCGCCATGCGCGTGCGCGGCCGCGGCCAGCTCCCGCACCGGCCACAGCTCACCGGTCACATTGGACGCGCCGGTCACACAGACCAGCGCCGGGCCCCCGGAGCGCCCCGCGAGCGCCCGCTCCAGCGTCTCCACCGCCTGCCGCGGGGAGCGCGGGGCGCTGAGGTAGCGGACGGTGAGGTCCGCCCGCTGCTCCCACGGCAGCAGCGAGGCATGGTGCTCGGTCTCGAAGACGTAGACCTCGGTGCCCCGCGGCGCCACGGCGGCCAGGAGGTTGAGCGAGTCGGTGGTGGAGCGGGTGAAGACGACCTGGTCGTCCTCGCGGCAGCCGAGGAAGGCGGCGACGTCCTTACGGCTGTTCTCGAAGAGGTCGGTGGACAGCTGCGAGAGATAGCCCGCCCCGCGGTGCACGCTGCCGTAGTAGGGCGCGTAGGCGGCGATGTCGTCCCAGACCCGGCGCAGCGCGGGGGCGCTGGCGGCGTAGTCGAGCGCCGCGTAGGTCACCTCGCCCCCGGTGACCAGGGGCACCAGAACGTCGCTGCCCAGCACGGGCAGCGGCTCACAGGCGGCGACGGAGGAATCGGCGGAGGCGGAGGCGGAGGCGAGGGCAGAAGGGCGCACGGACATGGCGAAGTCTCCCGTAAGGGTCGAAGGAATGCGTGCCGCGCACGGGGACGGCGACGAGCCGGCCGTCGGGGCGCGGAGAGGACGCTCGACGCACGGCGGACACCGCGCGGAGCAGGAGAGAAACGGGCCGTCCGGCCCTAGCGCATTCGCTGCATCACGGAAGAGCTCCCTCGACCACCAGGACCCCTAGTGCGAGGGGTCCGCGCTTGCCGCCGGCCTCGCTGCCTGGCGGCCTGGTCATCACCCGGGGCACCCCGCCACGGACGGAGGGTTGCCGGACAGCGGGCCGGGGCCGTAGTCGCTGTCGCTCGTGACCTGGGCAGGAGTATGCCATGTCCTACGGCGGTGCCCATGCCCTGTCCGTATCCCGGACAGAACATGGGCACCGTGACCGACGGCGGAGCGCTCAGGCGTGGGTGGCCCGTACCCACCGCTCCAGGACGTCGCGCGCCGCGCCCGAGTCGATCGACTCGGCGGCCCGCGCGGCGCCCGCCGCGATCCGGTCCGCCAGAGGCTTGTCGCCCGGCTCCGGCTCGAGCGCCACCAGCGCCGCCGCCGAGTTCAGCAGCACCGCGTCCCGGACCGGGCCCTTCTCGCCCGCCAGCAGCCTGCGGGCCACATCGGCGTTGTACGAGGCGTCAGCACCGCGCAGGGCCTCGATGGGGGCCAGTGCGACGCCCGCGTCCCGGGGGTCGAAGGTCTCCTGGCGCACGGCGCCGCCCCGGACCTCCCACACCTGGGAGGTCGTGGTCACGGTGAGCTCGTCCAGCCCGTCGTCGCCGCGGACGACCAGCGCGGAGGAGCCCCGCTCGGCCAGCACACCGGCGATGATGGGCGCCATCCGGGCGTCGGCGACCCCGGTGGCCTGGCACTTCACCCGCGCCGGGTTGGTCAGCGGGCCGAGCAGGTTGAACGGGGTGGCGACGCCCAGCTCACGGCGGGCCGAGGCGACATGCCGCAGCGACGGATGGAACTTCACCGCGAAGCAGAAGGTGATCCCCGCCTCCTCCGCGACCTCGACCACCCGCTCTGGGCCGATGTCCAGATTGACGCCCAGCTTCTCCAGCACATCGGAGGCGCCGCTGGCGGAGGACGCGGCGCGGTTGCCGTGCTTGACGACCCGCGCGCCGGTACCGGCCACGACCAGCGCGGACATGGTGGAGATATTGACGGTCCTGGCGCGGTCGCCGCCGGTGCCGACGATGTCCACGGTCGCCCCGGGCACCTCGATCACCCTGGCGTGCTCGTACATGGCCCGCACCAGACCGGCCACCTCGGAGACCGTCTCGCCCTTGGCGCGCAGCGCGATCGCGAATCCGGCGATCTGGGCGTCGGTGGCCTCGCCCCGCATGATCCGGTCCATGGCCCAGGCGGTGTCGTCCACGTCGAGGTCACGGCCGGCGATCAGCGTGCTCAGTACGTCCGGCCAGGTGCGGGCCGTCGCGGTGCTGTCGCCTCCGGCGGTGGTCACAACGTCCATGGTCCGCTCCTGGATCCGTGGGGTGGGCAGGGAAGGGGTCCGCGCACTTCAGCGGCCCGTCGGCAAGCCTATCGGCAGCACGGCCGGGGCCCCGGCCGGACCGTGCGGTCCGGGCCGGGGCCCTGGTCTGTGGCGTAGCTGTATGAAGAAACCGGTCGCTGGAGGGGCTCCGGGAGATCAGTGGTGGCCGTGGCCGCTGGTGATCTCGTGGTACTCCTCGCGGGTCGGCTTCGGAATGACGTTGTCCTCGCCGTAGTAGCCCTTGGAGAGCTTCGAACGGAGCTTCTGAGAAGGCTTTATCTTCTGCTTGACCCCGTTCTCGTCGACCGCGGGGCCGATCTCGTAGGGCTCGGGCTGGTCGTGCTGGGTGAGCGTGTGCAGCTGCTCCTGCGAGAGCGGCTCGTGGACCTCGATGAACTCACCGTGCGGCAGCCGCTTGATGATGCCGGTCTCCCGGCCGTGCAGCACCTTGTCCTTGTCGCGCCGCTGGAGGCCGAGGCAGATCCGCTTGGTGGCGATGAACGCCACCACCGGGCCGACGAAGAAGCCGATCCGCACGAACCAGGTGATCGCGTTGATCGACAGCTGGAAGTGGGTGGCCCACAGGTCGTTACCGCCACCGACCAGCATGATGAAGTACGCCGTCAGCCAGGCGACGCCGAAGGCCGTACGGGTCGGGGCGTTGCGCGGGCGGTCCAGGATGTGGTGCTCACGCTTGTCGCCGGTGATCCAGGACTCGATGAACGGGTAGAGCCCGATCGCGAAGAGGACCAGCGGGAAGAGCACGATCGGGATGAACACGCCCAGGACGAGCGTATGACCCCAGGCGGTGATCTCCCAGCCCGGCATCACCCGGACCAGACCCTCGGCGAAGCCCATGTACCAGTCGGGCTGGGCGCCGGTGGACACCTGGTCAGGACGGTAGGGACCGATGGTCCAGACGGGGTTGATGGTCGCCACCGCGGAGAGGACCGCGATCACACCGAAGACCAGGAAGAAGAAGCCGCCCGCCTTGGCCATGTAGACCGGCAGCAGGGGCATGCCCACGACGTTCTTCTCGGTCTTTCCGGCGCCGGGGTACTGCGTGTGCTTGTGGTAGAAGACCAGGATCAGGTGCGCCACCAGCAGGCCGAGCATGATGCCCGGCAGCAGCAGGACATGGACCGGGTAGAGCCTCGGGATGAGGTCCATTCCGGGGAACTCGCCGCCGAAGACGAACATCGAGATGTAGGTGCCGACCACCGGGATCGACAGGAACACACCCTCGATGAACCGCAGACCGGTACCGGAGAGCAGGTCGTCCGGGAGCGAGTAGCCGGTGAAGCCGGTCATCATGCCGAGGAAGAACAGCAGGAAGCCGAACAGCCAGTTGATCTCACGCGGCTTGCGGAAGGCGCCGGTGAAGAACACGCGCATCATGTGCGTGAACATGCCGCAGAGGAAGACCAGCGCGGCCCAGTGGTGGATCTGCCGGATCAGCAGACCGCCACGCACCTCGAAGCTGATGTCCAGCGTCGAGGCGAACGCCTCGGACATCTTGACGCCCTGCATCGGGACGTACGGCCCGTGGTACGTGACCTCTTCCATGCTGGGGTGGAAGAACAGCGTCAGATACACACCCGTGAGGATGATGACGATGAAGCTGTAGAGGCAGACCTCGCCCAGCATGAAGGACCAGTGGTCCGGAAAGATCTTGCGCATATTGGCCTTGGCCAGGCTGTAGACCCCCAGCCGGCCGTCGGCCCAGTCCGCGACACGCTCCCCCGCGGGCGCTTTGCCGCGGCGCTGCGCGCCGCTGTCGCTTGCAGTACTCATCCGCGCTCCCAGTAAGCAGGACCGACGGGCTCCGGGAAGTCGCCCATGGCTTCGAGGTACCCCTGGTCATTGGCCCTGATCCGCAGCTGCGGCAGTGCGTGACCGGCCGGACCGAAGATCACTCGGCCACCGTCGGAGAGATCGAAGGTCGACTGGTGGCAGGGGCACAGGACGTGGTGCGTCTGCTGCTCATAGAGGTTGATCGGGCAGCCGACGTGGGTGCAGATCTTGGAGAACGCGACGATGCCCTCGTGCGACCAGTCCAGTTCGCGCTTGTCCTTGATGTTCTCCGGCTGGAGCCGGACCAGCATCAGGGCCGCCTTGGCGATCTCCGTCTGGAAGTCGTGCTGGTCCTCGCTCATGCCCTCGGGCATGGCGAAGGTGAGCGAGCCGACGGAGATGTCCTCGGGGCGCAGCGGCTGCATGGTGTTGTAGTTCATCAGCCGCTTGCCCTTGGCCCACTTGGTGTGCCGCAGCTTGGTGCCGGGCAGCGGACCGAGGTCCCGCAGCAGCACGATGCCGGAGAGCGGCACCAGCGCGAGCGCGCCGAAGAGGGTGTTGCGGGCCAGCTTGCGCCGCCCGAAGCCCGACTCCTTGGCGCCGGTGCTGAACTCCTCGAGGACCTTCGACTTCACCTCGGGGTCGGCCTCGATGGGGTGCCGCTCGTCGGCGATCTCCTCATCGGACATCAGGGTGCGGGCCCAGTGGACCGCGCCCGCGCCGATGGTGAACAGCGCGATGCCGAGCGTCACTCCGAGCGCGAAGTTGAGCGCGCTGATGTGCCCGATCGGGAAGACGTAGATGTACCTGTCGACCGGGATCGCCACATACGCGGCGATGAAGGCGATCGTGGCCACCATCGAGACCGTGAAGAGCAGGGCGACGGTGCGCTCGGAGCGCTTCGCGGCGCGCTCGTCGATGTCCTGCTTGCGGTGCTCGTGCGGGGGCAGCCCCGGGTCGGCGAACGGGTCGTCGACCGGCCTGACGGCGCTCTCGGCCCCCCGTGCCTCCGGCAGCTTCTCTTCTGCTTCTGAAATCTCGTGGCTACTCATGACTTCTTGGCCTTTGCGGTCCGGGCTGCGACCCAGATGGTGAGGACGATCATCGCGCCCATACCGAAGATCCAGCCGAACAGACCCTCACTCACCGGGCCGAGCCCGCCGAGCTCGAGACCGCCGGGGCTCTTGCTCTTGTCGCTGTTGACCGTGTCGAGGTACGCGATGATGTCCTGCTTGTTCTTCTCCGGCATCACGGTGTCGGGGAAGGAGGGCATGTTCTGCGGGCCGGTCTGCATGGCCTCGTAGAGATGCTTGGGGCTGACTCCGTCGAGGGCCGGTGCGTACTTGCCGTTGGTCAGGGCACCGCCCTTGCCGCCGAAGTTGTGGCACTGCGCGCAGTTCGTACGGAAGAGCTCCCCGCCCTTCGCCACATCCGCGCCGTCCGGGCTGTACTGGCTCTTGGTGGGCGTCACCGGACCCGCACCGAGCGAGGCGATGTAGGCGGCGAGCTGCTCGATCTCGGCGTCTGAGTAGATCTTCTTCTTCTTCGGCACCTGGGCGCCCGGCTGCTGCGCGGGCATACGACCGGTGCCGACCTGGAAGTCCACGGCGGCGGAGCCGACGCCGACCAGGCTCGGGCCGTCAGAGGTCCCCTGACCGCCCGTGCCATGGCAGGTGGCGCAGCCGACGGCGTAGAGCTTCTTGCCCTCCTCGATGGCGAGGGACTGGGCGGAGCTGTCGTCGGCCTTCGCCTCGCTCGGCGAAAACGCGGCGTACAGCCCCCCAGTGACCGCCAGCGCGAAGAGTAGGACGACGAGCGCAGCCAGCGGATGGCGCCGTCGTGCGGAGAGCTTTTTCACGGATTACCCCGGTGTCAGGATCTTCTGCGTCGATGCTGTTAAGGACGTGGTTCCGGTGCGGTGACCGGCTTACTTGATCATGTAGATCGTGGCGAAGAGGCCGATCCAGACGACATCGACGAAGTGCCAGTAGTAGGACACGACGATGGCCGCCGTCGCCTGCTGGTGGGTGAACCTCTTGGCCGCGTACGTCCTGCCCAGGACCAGCAGGAAGGCGATCAGGCCGCCCGTCACATGCAGTCCGTGGAAGCCGGTGGTCAGGTAGAACACCGATCCGTACGGGTCGGAGGAGAGCGAAAGCCCGTCCTTCTTGACCAGCTCGGTGTATTCGAAGATCTGACCGCCGATGAAGATCGCGCCCATGATGAAGGTGATCACGAACCAGGAGCGCAGCTTCTTCACATCGCCACGCTCGGCGGCGAAGACGCCGAGCTGGCAGGTGAGGGAGGAGAGCACCAGGATCGTCGTGTTCGTCGCCGAGAACGGGAAGTTCAGCGAGGACGCCATTTCCTTCCAGTGCTCGGCTCCGGTCACCGATCGCAGGGTGAAGTACATCGCGAAGAGGGCCGCGAAGAACATCAGCTCGGAACTCAGCCAGATGATGGTTCCGACGCTGGTGAGGTTCGGCCGGTTGACCGACGGGTGCGCGTGCCCGGTTTCTACTGCTGTTGCTGTCGCCACGACCGACATTATGTCGGTCGCTTATCCAGCCCTCACTCCCGGGGGTCCCGTTCGGAGTGTCAAGGGCCGCGTCAAGGACATCGACCCTGCTCGTCGGGGCTCTTGCGGACAGTCCCTCGAAGGAGGGAGAGATCCGTACGCCCCCTCCTCCGGACGGCTGTACGGGAGTAGCATCCGCCCCAGGAGCCCGGCAGATCACTTACTTCGTCCGGAGGTCATGATGCGCCCGATCGCAACGGTGCTGGTCTACAGCGATGACGCGAGCACCCGCGAACAGGTGCGCCTGGCGGCCGGGCGGCGGCCCGCCGCCGATGTGCCGCCGGTGGAGTTCGTGGAGTGCGCCACCCTCCCGGCCGTTCTCTCGGCGCTGGAGGACGGCGGTATCGACGCCTGTGTGCTGGACGGTGAGTCGGCGCCCGCGGGCGGGATGGGCGTCTGCCGGCAGATCAAGGACGAGATCTTCCGGTGTCCGCCGGTGCTGCTGCTCATCGGCCGCCCGCAGGACGCCTGGCTGGCCACCTGGAGCCGTGCGGAGGCCGCGGTCACGCATCCGGTGGACCCGCTGGCCCTGGCGGACGCGCTGGCCGGGTTGCTCCGCAAGCGGCTCTCGGTGGACGCCTGACCTCACCGTCCTTCCTCTCCACTGCTCAGACCTGAGGACGCAGCCGGGCGGAGTCGGCGGGGGTGGCGTCGGGCTGGCCGGCCGCGACGGCGCTGCCCTTGCGCCAGTCCGCCCAGGCCATGTTCCAGTCGCCGTAGCCGTTGCCGAACGGCGCCATGTCCTCTCCGTTGCTGTTCACCACCTGGACGATGTCACCCAGGCGCACGGTGTTGAAGAACCACTCGGCGTTCGCCGTGCTCATACCCGTGCAGCCGTGGCTGACGTTGGCGGCGCCCTGTGAACCGGTGGACCAGGGCGCGGCATGGACGTATTCACCGCTCTTGGTGACCCGGGCGGCCCAGTAGACCATCAGGTCGTAGGAGCCCGCGCCGAGCCCGATGCTGGCGCCTGTCATCCGTACGGCGGACTCCTTGGCCAGGACCACCTTGATGCCGTTCCGGGTGTCGAATCCGGGCATACCGGTAGTGATCGGGATGGTCCGGATCGGCACTCCGTTGCGTTTCACCGTCATCTGGTGGGTGCCGGAGTCGGTGAGGGCCTCCAGTCGGTCGCCGGTGGTCAGCCGCAGCGACTTGGCCTCGCCGCCGTAGAGCCCACCGCCGATCCTGATGCCCTTGAGGTTGGAGTGCACCGTGATGGTGGCGTGGGCGGGCCAGTACTCCTGCGGGCGGTAGTGCAGGGTGCGGCTGTCCACCCAGTGCCAGACACCCTCCACCGCGGGCCGTGAGTCCACCTTCAGGGCGCGCTCGATCACGGCGCGGGCCTTGGGGTCCTTGACGGGCCGGCTCAGCTTGGCCGTGACGGGCTGCCCCACCCCGTACTCCCCCGCCTTGGGGCCGAAGGCGACCTTCAGCAGCCGACGGGCGGAGCTGGTGGTGAAGTCGACGGTGCGGCGGCCCGGAGCGCCGTTGGAGTCCTCCGTGGACACCTTCAGCGTGTAGTGGGCTCCCGCGGCCAGTGGCACGGTGCTGCGCCAGTGCTTGCCGTCGTCGGCCAGCTCACCCCGGACGTAGCGGCCCGCGGCGTCGGTGGCCGTGACATCCGTGATCCGGCTGTCGTCGCCCTTAGCCGTCACTTCGAGCGGCTTGTCCGGGTCGGCCTTGCGGCCGTCGCCGTCGCCGCTGAACGAGATCTGGTCGGCGGCGTCGTACGGCTTGGCGGACAGGGGGTCGGGGGATCCCCCGCATCCGCTCAGACCCGCTATCAGCGGCGCCACCAGCAGGGCGCAGGTCAGCGCCGCCCGGCTTCGCGGTGATCGAAATGTGTGGCTCATGAACCCAACGTAAGAACGGTGTCCGGGAACGGCGCGCGGAGTGAGGCAGCGGAGTGAACCGGCGGGCCCACCAGCGCGGCACAACGCCGAGCGGGGCCCGGAACACCTGGGGAGGTGTCCGGACCCCGCTGGGGTCGGCCGGTCGCGGGCCGGCTACTGGTTGGCGTTCTCGCCGCGGTAGTACTCGAAGACCCAGCCGAAGAGACCGATCATGATGATCGGGGCCGAGAAGAAGAGCAGCCACCAGCCGAAGACCACGCCCAGGAAGGCCATGGCGCCACCGACGGCCAGGGAGAGCGGCTGCCAGCTGTGCGGGGAGAAGAATCCCAGCTCGCCGGCGTCGTCCGCGACATCCGCCTCCTTGTTGTCCTGCGCACCGACATCCACCCGGCGGGCCGTGAAGGCCAGGTAGTAGCCGATCATGATGCTCAGCCCGAAGGCCAGGAAGAGCGCGGTGGTACCGGCCGGCTCCTTCGACCACACGCCATAGACGATCGCCATGGCGAGGATGAAGACGGCCAGCCAGATGAACATCCGGCCTTGGACCTTCACTTGCCGGCCTCCTTACCACCCGCGAGGGCCTTGTCATCTTCGGGCGCACCGTAGTTCTGGAGCTGGTCGAGCGCCGCGATCTCCGGGTGGTGCAGATCGAAGGCCGGGGATTCGGAGCGGATCCGCGGCATGGTGAGGAAGTTGTGCCGCGGGGGCGGGCAGGAGGTCGCCCACTCCAGCGAACGGCCGTAGCCCCAGGGGTCGTCGACCTCGACCTTCTTGCCGTACTTGGCGGTCTTCCAGACGTTGTAGAGGAACGGCAGGATCGACAGGCCCAGCAGGAAGGAGCTGATGGTCGAGATGGTGTTCAGCGTGGTGATGCCGTCGGCCGCCAGATAGTCGGCGTACCGGCGGGGCATGCCCTCGGCGCCCAGCCAGTGCTGCACCAGGAACGTGCCGTGGAAGCCCACGAACAGCGTCCAGAAGGTGATCTTTCCGAGCCGCTCGTCCAGCATCTTGCCGGTCATCTTCGGCCACCAGAAGTGGAATCCGGCGAACATCGCGAAGACCACGGTGCCGAAGACCACGTAGTGGAAGTGGGCCACCACGAAGTACGAGTCGGAGACGTGGAAGTCCATCGGCGGCGACGCCAGGATCACACCGGTCAGACCACCGAAGGTGAAGGTGATCAGGAAGCCGATCGCCCAGAGCATCGGGGTCTCGAAGCTGAGCGACCCCTTCCACATCGTGCCGATCCAGTTGAAGAACTTGATACCGGTCGGCACCGCGATGAGGAACGTCATGAACGAGAAGAACGGCAACAGCACTCCGCCGGTGACATACATGTGGTGGGCCCACACCGTCACCGAGAGACCGGCGATCGAAATGGTCGCGGCGATCAGGGAGATGTAACCGAACATCGGCTTCCGGGAGAAGACCGGAATGACCTCGGAAATGATGCCGAAGAACGGCAGCGCGATGATGTACACCTCTGGATGGCCGAAGAACCAGAAGAGGTGTTGCCAGAGCAGCGCTCCGCCATTGGCCGCGTCGAAGACATGCGCCCCGAATTTACGGTCCGCCTCCAGGGCGAACAGCGCGGCGGCCAGCACCGGGAAGGCGAGCAGGACCAGCACCGCGGTCAGCAGCACGTTCCAGGTGAAGATCGGCATGCGGAACATCGTCATGCCGGGAGCGCGCATGCAGATGATCGTGGTGATGAAGTTGACCGCACCGAGGATCGTGCCGAAGCCGGAGAGGGCCAGACCCATGATCCACATATCCGCGCCCACACCCGGCGAACGCACCGCGTCCGACAGCGGGGAGTAGGCGAACCAGCCGAAGTCGGCCGCGCCCTGCGGGGTCAGGAACCCGCCCACCGCGATCAGCGAGCCGAAGAGGTACAGCCAGTACGCGAACATGTTCAGCCGCGGGAACGCCACATCGGGCGCACCGATCTGAAGCGGCATGATCCAGTTCGTGAAGCCCGCGAACAGCGGGGTGGCGAACATCAGCAGCATGATCGTGCCATGCATGGTGAACGCCTGGTTGAACTGCTCGTTCGACATGATCTGCGTACCCGGACGGGCCAGCTCGGCGCGCATCAAGAGCGCCATCAGACCGCCGATGCAGAAGAACGCGAACGACGTGACGAGGTAGAGCGTGCCGATCGTCTTGTGGTCCGTGGTGGTCAGCCACTTGACGACGACATTGCCCGGCTGCTTCCGCCGTACCGGCGCTTCCGGCTCTTGCGGGGCCGTGGTGCCGGCACCCTGGGGTTCGTTGAGGATGCTCACTGGATCTTGGTCTCCGCGTTCTTGGCGGCGTCCGTCTGCTCAATGCCCGCCGGGATGTAGCCGGTCTGGCCCTTCTTCGCCAGGTCCTTGAGGTGCTGCTGGTAGCGCTCCGGCGACACGACCTTGACGTTGAAGAGCATCCGGGAGTGGTCGACGCCGCACAGCTCGGCGCACTTGCCCATGAAGGTGCCCTCGCGGTTCGGGGTGACCTCGAAGCGGTTGGTGTGACCCGGGATGACGTCCATCTTCATCAGGAAGGGGACCACCCAGAACGAGTGGATGACATCGCGGGACGTCAGGATGAACTGGACCGACTCGCCCTTCGGCAGCCACAGGGTCGGGCCCGGGTTGCCGGTCTGCGGGTTCCGCTCACCGGGGGTGCCGGCCTCGTAGACGCCCTCGGCGCCCTTGGGGACCGCGCTCAGCATCCGCTTGGGGATCGCGGAGATCTCCTTGGCTTCCTGCTTCGGAGAGGCCGTGGACCCGTCCACGTTCTCCATGTAGTTGAAGCCCCAGCTCCATTGGTAGCCCACCACGTTGATCACGTGGTCGGGCTTCTTGGAGGTCTTGAGGAGCGCGTTCTCATCGCGTGCGGTGAAGTAGAACAGCACCGAGACGATGATGATCGGGACCACGGTGTACAGCGCCTCGATCGGCATGTTGTACCGGGTCTGCGCGGGAACCTCGATCTTGGTCCTGCTGCGACGGTGGAAGATGACCGCCCAGATGATCAGGCCCCAGACCAGGACGCCCGTGGCGAGCGCCGCCGCCCACGAGCCCTGCCACAGGGAGAGGATCCGCGGCGCCTCCTCCGTGACGGGGGTAGGCATTCCGAGGCGGGGGAAGTCCTTTGATGTGCAACCGGTGGCGGTCGCCAGGACCAAGCCCGCGGCCAGCGCCTGCAGCAGCTTCCGCCGCACCGGGCGCCGCGACGAGCGGTCGGAGCCGTTGGGACTCACGTAGCGCCTTCCCGAGAGTCTCGCCCGCGCGGTCGGCCGCGGCCGTCTGTCTGGTCGGTCGCCGGCCCGGTGCGGGCAGGGGTTTGGATGTTTATGCGGACCAAACCCTACTGGACGCCATTTGGCGTCGCGCGGGGAGGGTGCCCAACGCGCCGGGGCCCTCCACGAAGGGGTGGAATACCGGGATCCGGCAGGCTTTTCCGGGCCGCCGCCACCCCGGCTCCGGCCCTGGTTCGGGCCCTGGTTCGGGCCCTGGTTCGGGCCCCGCCATGACCTCGGCTCCGGGCCTGGTTCAGGCCCTGCGACCCGGCTGCGGTCCCGGCTCTGGTGCGGCCCCGCTTCCGATCCCGGCGCGGCTCCGGCTCCGGCTCCGGCTCCGGCTCCGGCTCCGGCTCCGGCCGAGCGTGACCCGGCTCCCGGTCCCGGCGCGGACCCGATCCCGGTCCCGGCGCGACCTCGGCGCCGGGCCTGATGCGGCCCCGCGCGGACCTCGCGCGGACCCCGCGCGGTCGTGCCCGTCCGTTCGTCAGTCGCGGCGACTAGCGTTCCCTATGTGCCCTACTTCGACGCGGCCTCGTCCGCTCCTCTGCACCCCGTCGCCCGGCAGGCACTCCTCGCCGCACTCGACGAGGGGTGGGCCGACCCCGCACGCCTCTACCGGGAGGGGCGGCGCGCCCGGCTGCTGCTGGACGCCGCGCGGGAGGCGGCCGCCGAGGCCGTCGGATGCCGCCCGGACGAGCTCGTCTTCACCCCTTCGGGGACGCGCGCCGTGCACGAGGGCATCGCGGGGGCGCTCGCGGGACGGCGGCGCGCCGGTCGCCGTCTGATCGTCTCCGCCGTTGAGCACTCCTCGGTGCTGCACACGGCGGGCGCGCACGAGGCGGACGGCGGCACGGTCACCGAGGTCCCGGTGGACCGTACGGGACGGATCGCGCCCGGTGCGTACGCGGCGGCCCTGCGGGAGGCCCCGGACGGGGTGGCGCTGGCCTGTCTGCAATCCGCCAACCATGAGGTCGGCACCCTCCAGCCGGTGGCCGAGGCGGCCGAGGAGTGCGCGGCGGCGGGCGTACCGCTGCTGGTGGACGCGGCGCAGTCGCTCGGCTGGGGCCCCACGGAGGGCAATTGGTCACTTCTCACCGCAAGTGCCCATAAATGGGGCGGCCCTGCGGGGGTGGGGCTGCTCGCGGTGCGCAAGGGGGTGCGCTTCCGTACGGTCCAGCCCGCCGATGAGCGGGAGTCGGGCCGCTCCCCCGGGTTCGAGAACCTCCCCGCCATCGTCGCCGCGGCGGCTTCGCTGCGGGCCGTCCGGGCGGAGGCCGCCGCCGAGGCGGAGCGGCTGCGGGGGCTGGTGGACCGGATCCGGGCGCGGGTGCCGGAGCTGGTGCCGGAGGTCGAGGTGGTCGGCGATCCGGAACGGCGGCTGCCGCATCTGGTCACCTTCTCCTGTCTCTATGTCGACGGAGAGGCGCTCCTCCATGAGCTGGACCGCGCCGAGTTCTCGGTCTCGTCCGGCTCCTCCTGCACCTCGTCCACGCTGACCCCGAGCCATGTGCTGCGGGCCATGGGGGTGCTGTCCGAGGGCAATGTCCGGGTCTCGCTGCCGCGCGGTACGGCCGAGGCGGAGGTGGACCGGTTCCTGGAGGTGCTGCCGGGGGTGGTGGCCGACGTACGGGAGCACCTGGGCGCGCCGAAACCGGCCGAAGCCGCGCTCGGACCGGATCCGGACCCCGAACCGGAGCCGGAGCCGGAGCCGGAGCTGGTGGTCGACTCGCTCGGCAAGCGGTGCCCGATCCCGGTGATCGAGCTGGCCAAGGTGATCGGCGAGGTCCCGGTGGGCGGTGTGGTGACGGTGCTGTCCGACGACGAGGCCGCCCGGCTGGACATCCCGGCCTGGTGCGAGATGCGGGGCCAGACCTACGAGGGCGAGCGGCCGGCCGACCGCGGCGTGGCCTATCGGGTGCGCCGCCGCGCCTAGGGGTGTCCGGCGGGGCGTGACGCCTGCGGCGGGCCACGCGGCGGAGCCGCAGATCGACACAGGCGCGCCCCTTCGGGGCGCCGCCAAACCGCGGCCGGCTTTGGCCGATGCGCTGGGAGACCGGCGGGGCCCAGGGGGCGACGGCCCCCTGGGCGCCCTACGGCTCAGGGCAGGTGGGCCGCGATCTCGCCCGCCGCCTCATGGCCGTACGCCTTGGCGAAGCGCTCCATGAAGTGGCCGCGGCGCAGCTCGTACTCCTGGGTGCCGACGGTCTCGATGACCAGCGTCGCCAGCATGCAGCCCACCTGGGCGGCCCGCTCGAGCGGGAGCTTCCAGGACAGTCCGGTCAGGAAGCCCGCGCGGAAGGCGTCGCCGACGCCGGTCGGGTCGGCCTTCTGCTCCTCCTCCGGGCATCCGACGACGATGGGCTCCTCGCCCTCGCGGTCGATCCGCACGCCCTGCGCGCCCAGCGTGGTGACGCGGGTGCCGACCTTGGCGAGGATCTGGTCCGCGGTCCAGCCGGTCTTGGTCTCGATCAGCGCGGCCTCGTACTCATTGGTGAAGAGGTACTCCGCACCGCCGATCAGCATCCGGATGTCCTCGCCGTCCATGCGGGCGAGCTGCTGGGAGGGGTCGGCGGCGAAGGGGATGCCGCGCGAGCGGCACTCCTCGGTGTGGCGGACCATGGCCTCCGGGTCGTCGGCGCTGATCAGCACGAGGTCGAGACCGCCGACGCGCTCGGCGACCGGCTGGATTTCGATCTGCCGGGCCTCGCTCATGGCGCCCGTGTAGAAGGACGCGATCTGGTTGTGGTCGGCGTCGGTGGTGCAGACGAAGCGCGCGGTGTGCTGGACCTCGGAGATCCGCACGGACGCGGTGTCCACACCGTGCCGGTCCAGCCAGGCGCGGTAGTCGGCGAAGTCCTCGCCGGCCGCGCCGACCAGGATCGGGGTCAGGCCCAACACACCCATGCCGAAACAGATGTTGGGGCCGACGCCGCCACGGCGGACGTCGAGGGTGTCGACCAGGAAGGAGAGGGAGACCGTATGGAGCTGATCGGCGACCAGCTGATCGGCGAAGCGGCCGGGGAAGGACATCAGATGGTCGGTGGCGATGGAGCCGGTTACGGCAATACGCACGAGAGTCGCTCCTGCGGGGCGGAGAGAGTCGGACGCTTCACGCTATCTGTTCGGCCCTGCCCATAGGAACGGAAGAAACTACCCGATAGTAGGGCTTTTTTCGCCGACACCCGCTGAATACGGTGCGTGGGCACGGGGTACGCGTCGGCGACCCCATGGACCAGGAGGCCCCCCATGCCCCAGCAGCACCTCACCCCCGCCCTTCCCGCCACCGGGGCCATCGAGCCCGAGTATCTGGAGGGGCTGCGCGGCGACGGTGCGCGGATGGCGCCGCACTGGACGTCGGCCACCGTATCGCCTCCCACCAGCCCCGTTTCCCCGGTCGCCGCCTCCCGCATCCGGGGGATCAGCGTGCCCGCGGCATCGGCCGATCTGCTGGCCGGGATGTCGGACTACGGCAACTGAAGGAACCGGCCGCGCCCCGGCTCCGTCTCATCGGCATCTCCTCGCGAGGGATGGGACCGTAGAACGTGAGCGGAGCCGAAGGAGCGAAACGGTGAGCACCGAGGACACCGACACCCCGCAGACCCCCGACGACGACACTCCCCGATCGCGCCGGCGCTCGCCGCTGGCCGTCGTTTCGGTGGCGGCCGCGGTGCTGGTCGCCGGTAGTGGCGGCGCCTACTGGGCGTCCACCGCGGCGGACGGCGGCACCCGGGGCACGGGCGCGCCCGGCAAGGACGGATCGCCGAAGTCCCTCGCACTGGACGCCTACGCCTCCCCGAGCGGAGGCGGAGAGCGAGGAGGGGACAACGGCATCGCGCCCGGTGAGCCCGATCCGCATGGCGGGCGCTATGTGGTGACCGGCGAACTGCCGGACGGGCCCGATGAGGCGCCGGTGTATCTGACCGACCCGAAGGTCACCGAGGCCGATGTGGCGCGGCTGGCGAAGGCCCTGGACGTCTCCGGCAGCCCCCGCGCCGACCACGGGTACTGGAAGGTCGGGGGCGCCCCGGACGCGGGCGGCCCCACGCTGCGGGTCAGCCGGACCGGACCGGGCAGCTGGTCGTACTCGCGCTATGGGGCGCCGGGCGACACGTCCTGCGTCCACCCGGACGGGAAGAAGCCGGACGGAAAACACTCCGACCGCGCGGCCCGGGCCGCCCGCACCGACAAGGGCGACGGTACGGACGAGGCCGACAAGAGCTGCCCGTCCTACCGCGAGGGCGACCGGCGCGGCGACAACGGCGCCGCCGAGGGCCGCGACAAGGCGGTGTCCGAGGCGAAGGCCGAGCGCGCCGCCGAGCCGGTGCTGAAGGCGCTCGGGCTGTCGGACGCGAAGCTGGACGCGAGCGGCCTGTACGGCGCCGTGCGGATGGTGAACGCGGACCCGAAGGTGGGCGATCTGCCCACCTACGGCTGGGGGACCAATCTCCAGGTCGGCTCGGACGGCCAGCTGGTGGGCGGCAGCGGCACGCTGTCCAAGCCCAAGGAGGACGACACCTATCCGCTGATCGGCGCGGAGCAGGCGCTGCAACGGCTCAACGCGAGGACGGCCAAGGGCGACGGCACCCCGGACAAGGTGACGGTGCGGAAGGTGACGTTCGGCCTCGCCTCGCACATGGTGGACGGCCGGCGGGCGCTGGTGCCATCGTGGATCTTCGAGACCAGGCCGACCGGGACCAACCGCGTGGCGGTCACCCTCCCCTACCCCGCGGTGAAGCCGGAGTACATCAAGAAGGCCGAGCAGCCGGGCCACTCCCCGTCGGCCCCGCCGGGCAAGGGGACCTCCAAGCCGGATGACATCACCTCGTACACCGTGGACGGCAAAACCCTGACGGTGCGCTTCTGGGGCGGTGTCTGCAACACCTACTCGGTCTCCGCGAAGGAGACCTCCGAGCGGGTGACGCTGGAGCTGAAGAGCAAGCCGACCCATCCGGGGCGGGCCTGCATCCTTATCGCCAAGCAGCTGGACCGGAAGGTGACGCTGAAGGAGCCGCTGGACGGCCGGAAGGTCGTGGACGGTTCCACCGGTGAGACGGTGCCGCTGCGGAAGTGAGCGGACCGCTCGGAACAACGCCCGGGACAGCCGTCCGGGGCATGCGGAAGGGGGCGGGCCCGGTGGGCCCGCCCCCTTCACGTTTCGCTGTTTCCCGCCGCGACGGCGCCGGGGCTCAGCTGAAGGAGTCACCGCAGGCGCAGGAGCCCGTGGCGTTCGGGTTGTCGATGGTGAAGCCCTGCTTCTCGATGGTGTCGACGAAGTCGATCGAGGCACCGCCCAGGTACGGGGCGCTCATCCGGTCGGTCACGACCTTCACACCGCCGAAGTCCTTGACGACGTCGCCGTCGAGCGAGCGCTCGTCGAAGAAGAGCTGGTAGCGCAGGCCGGAGCAGCCGCCGGGCTGGACGGCGACACGCAGCGCGAGGTCGTCGCGGCCCTCCTGCTCCAGCAGGCTCTTGACCTTCGACGCGGCGGCGTCGGACAGGATGATGCCCTCGCTCGCGGTGGTCTCGTCCTGAACGGTCATCTGCTTCTCTCCCGGGTCGTACGGACTGCTTGCCCTCGGCACAAACCAACGGCGTCCCGGATTCATTCCGGGCCCCAGCACTTATCCCTGTTGCCCTTCATGCTCGCATACGGGGCCACACACCGGAATGCGTCACATCGACACAATGCCCATCGTCAAAGTGACGTGAAGCCGCTATGATAGATAGCGTCATTCTGACGATTAGGGTTCCCAGCGAAGAAAGAAGGGTGCGTGACGTGACCACCGCCCAGCCCCTCGACGTGCAGCCGACCCCGCTCGCTCTGCTGCTTCTCGGCCGGGAGGCCGACCCCCGGAGCGAGCGCGGCGTGGAGTGCCCGGGAGACCTGCCGGCGCCCTCCGACCCGGATCTGGTGGCGCGTGCCCGCGCGGCCAAGGAGAAGCTCGGGGACAAGGTCTTCGTCCTCGGCCACCACTACCAGCGCGACGAGGTCATCGAGTTCGCTGATGTCACCGGGGACAGCTTCAAGCTGGCCCGTGACGCGGCCGCCCGGCCGGACGCCGAGTACATCGTCTTCTGCGGTGTGCACTTCATGGCCGAGTCCGCCGACATCCTCACCGGCGACGCCCAGCAGGTCGTCCTCCCCGATCTGGCGGCCGGCTGCTCGATGGCCGACATGGCCACGGCCGAGCAGGTCGCCGAGTGCTGGGAGGTGCTGACCGAGGCGGGCGTGGCCGATGTGACGGTGCCGGTCTCGTACATGAACTCCTCCGCCGACATCAAGGCGTTCACCGGTAAGCACGGCGGCACGATCTGCACCTCCTCCAATGCCCAGCGGGCACTGGAGTGGGCGTTCCAGCAGGGCCGGAAGGTGCTGTTCCTGCCCGATCAGCATCTGGGGCGCAATACGGCCGTCCGCGACCTGGGGATGTCCCTGGAGGACTGCGTCGTCTACAACCCGCACAAGCCGAACGGCGGGCTCACCCCCGAGCAGCTGCGCGCCGCGACGATGATCCTGTGGCGCGGCCACTGCTCGGTGCACGGCCGCTTCTCGCTGGACTCGGTCAACGATGTGCGCGAGCGGATACCGGATGTGAAGGTGCTGGTGCACCCCGAGTGCAAGCACGAGGTCGTGGCGGCGGCGGACTACGTGGGCTCGACCGAGTACATCATCAAGGCGCTGGAGGCCGCGCCCGCCGGTTCGAAGTGGGCCGTCGGCACGGAGCTGAACCTCGTACGGCGCCTGGCCAATCGTTTCGCCGACCAGGGCAAGGAGATCGTCTTCCTCGACAAGACGGTCTGCTTCTGCTCGACCATGAACCGGATCGATCTGCCGCATCTGGTCTGGGCGCTGGAGTCGCTGGTGGACGGCAAGGTGGTCAACCGCATCCAGGTCGACGAGGAGACGGAGCACTTCGCCAAGCTGGCCCTGGAGCGGATGCTCATGCTGCCGTAGGCAGCGTCTGGCGATGGGGCGGTCATCGGGCCGCGGCGCGGTCGCCACGGCCGGTCAGTGCCATGCCACGTCCCGCCGTCGCGGCGGCAGGATCCCTGCCGCCGCGACGGCGGACGCGCGCCCGCGGCTCCACCCGCGCGGCGATCAGTGCTTGCCCGCGTCCGACGCCTTGCCGACGGCCGTCGCGGCTCCGCCCGCGCGGCGATCAGTGGCCCGCGCGGACCAGCCCCGTCTCGTAGGCGATCACCACCAGCTGGGCGCGGTCGCGGGCGTTCAGCTTGGCCATCGCGCGGTTGACATGCGTCTTGACCGTGAGCGGGCTGACCTCCAGCCGGGTGGCGATCTCATCGTTGGACAGCCCGCCCCCCACCTGGACCAGGACCTCGCGCTCGCGCACCGTGAGTGCCTCCAGCCGTGCGGAGTCATAGGCGCTGTCGTCGTCGCCCCCGTCGCCCTGGGCCAGGAAGCGGGCGATCAGCCCCTTGGTCGCGGCCGGGGACAGCAGCGCCTCGCCCGCCGCCGCGATACGGATCGCCGCGAGCAGCTCTTCGGGCTCCGCGCCCTTGCCGAGGAAGCCGCTGGCCCCCGCCCGCAGCGAGTCCACCACGTACTCGTCGACCTCGAAGGTCGTCAGCATGACCACCCGGACATCCTGGAGCCGCGGATCCTCGGTGATCATGCGAGTGGCGGCCAGCCCGTCCGTACCGGGCATCCGGATGTCCATCAGGACCACGTCGGCGCCCTTCGCCCGGGCGATCTCCACCGCCTGCGCGCCGTCGGACGCCTCCCCCACCACCTCCATGTCCGGCTCGGAGTCCACCAGGACGCGGAACGCGCTGCGCAGCAACGCCTGATCGTCCGCCAGCAGCACCTTGATCGTCATGAGTCCCTTCCCCTGCCTGGCTGTAGAGGAAGTCTCACCCGCACCCGGAATCCGCCCTCGGGCAGGGGTCCCGCCTCGCAGCTGCCGCGCAGCGCGGTCACCCGCTCGCGCATCCCCAGCAGTCCGTGTCCGCCGCCGGTCTCCTCCCCGGGCTCCGCGCCGCCCGCCCGGGGCTCCCCGGACGCGCCCCTGCCGTCCGGCGCCTTCTCCGGCCCCTCGGTCCGTGTCCCCGCTCCGTCGTCCTCGACCGTGACCTCCAAGGCGCCCCAGACGCGTGCGATGCGGACCTCGGCCGTGGCCCCAGGCCCGGCGTGCTTGTGCGCATTGGTCAGCGCCTCCTGGACGACCCGGTAGGCCGTGAGGTCCACCGAGCCCGGCAGCGGGTCCAGCGCCTCCCGTGCCTCCGCCCGGACCTTGACCCGCATCCCGGCCCGTACGAAGCCGTCCACGAGCTGGTCCAGGACGGCGAGGCCGGGGGCCGGTTCGGTGGGGGCCGCGGGATCGCCGTACTGCCGCAGCAGGCCGACCGTGGCGCGCAGCTCGTCCAGCGCCGAGCGGCTCGCCTGCCGTACGTGCGCGAGCGCCTCCTTGGCCTGGTCCGGGCGGTTGTCCATGACATGGGAGGCGACCCCGGCCTGAACGTTGACCAGCGCGATGTGATGCGCCACGACATCGTGCAGCTCACGGGCGATCCGCAGCCGCTCCTCGGCGACCCGGCGGCGCGCCTCCTCCTCACGGGTCCGCTCGGCGCGGACCGCCCGCTCCTCGATGGCGGCGATATAGGCGCGCCGGCTGCGCACCGCGTCGCCCGCGCAAGCAGCCAGCCCGGTCCAGGCGAAGAGGCCCCAATTCTCCTGCGAATACCAGGGGTTGAGCGCAAAGAGCATCCCGGCCCCGGTGAGCAGCACGGCCGTGGCGGCGCCGAGCCGCCAGGTGGTGGGGCGGTCGGTGCGGGCCGCCACGGTGTAGAGCGCCACCACGACCCCGAACACGATCGAGGTGCGCGGCGGACCCACGTCATTGGTGACGATCTCGACGAGGGTGAGGACGACGTTGAAGGCCAGCACCCAGCGCGGCCGATCGCGGCGGAACACCAGCGAGGCGGCGACGAGCACGGCCAGCAGTACGAAGAAGGGGCCCAGCGGCTGGTTGCGCATGCGCGGGCCGGCCACCGCGCCGATCAGGATCAGCGCCAGGACCCCCATCGCCACCAGGATGTCCAGGGCACGGGGGTGAGCGCACAGCCAGCGGTGCGGACGGGCCAGACCCGGCCCGACGGCGAGGGGAGTCACGGGATCCAACGGTAAGGGCCGCGGCGGGCCGCCCGACTTCCTGGGCGGCCCGGACCCGGCCGGTGAAGGGAGGCACGGCCTGTGCTGAAGTGTGGTCCGGGGGCGCGCCGCACTAGCCCGGAATGAGGCCGTCGTCCTTGAGCATCGCCTTGACTTCCTCGAGGGTCGCGTCGGCGGCGGGGAGGATCAGACCGGACGGCTGGAGCACGTCGTCGGGCAAGGGCTCACCGGCCGAGCGCACCGCGTCCAGCAGCGCGCCCAAGGTCTTCCGGAAGCCCTCGTGATCGCCGCCCTCGATCTCGGCGAGCAGCTCGTCGTCCAGCCTGTTCAGTCCGGGCAGATGGCTCTCGGCCACCCGCACCTGGCCCTCCCCCATGATCCGTACGATCATGACGACCTCCTTGGAGACCTCGCCCAGGCGGGGGCGCGGGAAACTACTGCTTGTCGAACTTGTGCTGGGTCTGGGACTGCTGGCCCTCGTCCGCCTTGCCGCCCTCGATCGCCTGCTGCGGGCTGCCGCCGGCCAGCTCGGCCTTCATCCGCTGAAGCTCCAGCTCCACGTCCGTGCCGCCGGAGATCCGGTCGAGCTCGGCCGCGATGTCGTCCTTGGTGGCCATCCCGGACTGGTCGTCCAGGGCGCCGGAGGCCAGCAGCTCGTCGATCGCACCCGCGCGGGCCTGGAGCTGCGCCGTCTTGTCCTCGGCACGCTGGATCGCCATGCCGACATCGCCCATCTCCTCGGAGATGCCGGAGAACGCCTCGCCGATCCGGGTCTGCGCCTGGGCCGCGGTGTAGGTGGCCTTGATGGTCTCCTTGCGCGTGCGGAAGGCGTCGACCTTCGCCTGGAGCCGCTGGGCGGCCAGGGTCAGCTTCTCCTCCTCGCCCTGGAGCGTCTGGTGCTGCGTCTCCAGGTCGGTGACCTGCTGCTGTAGCGCGGCGCGGCGGGACAGCGCCTCGCGGGCCAGGTCCTCCCGGCCGAGCGCGAGCGCCTTGCGGCCCTGGTCCTCCAGCTTGGTGGACTGGCCCTGCAACTGGTTGAGCTGGAGCTCCAGGCGCTTACGCGAAGTCGCCACGTCGGCGACGCCGCGGCGCACCTTCTGGAGCAGCTCGAGCTGCTTCTGGTACGAGTAGTCAAGGGTCTCGCGCGGGTCCTCGGCCCGGTCCAGGGCCTTGTTGGCCTTCGCGCGGAAGATCATCCCCATACGCTTCATGACACCGCTCATGGGCCTCGCGCGCCCCCTTCTGACGGACGTATGACTCCGGCACTCCAACAGACCCAGCCTACGGGGCCTGCTTCCATTACCGCACTGTTCGAGCCCGCTCGCGCTCCTCCTCCAGGACGATCAGGGGGGTAGGAGCCTCCGGCGCAAGGAGGAGTGCGCCCCCTGTGTCCCGATTAGGGCGGGACTCCGTTGCCCGATCGTTCCCCCTGAGGCTGGGGCGCACACCCCGCACCCCGTACCCTTGGGCCTTGTGTTCCGAAGCCGTTCCAAGGATGAGCAGGCCGCTACCGCCAAGGTGACCGCGGACCAGCCGCAGCAGACCCGTGACCCGCAGGCGCCCAAGGGCCGCCCCACTCCCAAGCGGAGTGAGGCCCAGTCCCAGCGCCGCAGCCTGGCGAAGACGCCGGCCAACCGTAAGGACGCCACGAAGCGTGCGCGCGAGGCCCGCCGCGCCGATCTGGCCCGTCAGCGCGAGGCGCTGGCCGGCGGTGACGAGCGGTATCTGCCTGCCCGCGACAAGGGTCCCGTGCGGCGCTTCGCCCGTGACTTCGTGGACTCGCGGTTCTCCGTCGCCGAGTACTTCCTGCCGCTCGCGGTGGTCATCCTCGTGCTGAGCATGATCCGGGCCGGCGCCATGCAGAGCTATGTGCTGCTGCTGTGGATGGTGGTCATCGTCCTGATCGTGATCAACTCCATCGTTCTCGGCTTCCAGCTCAAGCGGCAGCTGCGGAAGCGGTTCCCCGACGAGAATCTGCGCGGCGCCATGCCGTACGCGCTGATGCGCACCCTCCAGATGCGCCGGCTGCGGCTGCCCAAGCCGCAGGTCAAGCGCGGAGAGCGGCCCTGAGCGGCGAATCCTCCGGTTCTTCTGATCCTTCCGGAGTCTCCGGCTCTGCCGGCTCGTCCCGGTTCGCCGGCGGGGCGGGTAACTGGCTGAGCGGCCTCGGGGGGCTGCGGAACACCGTCCGGCAGGCGCTGGTCGCCCACCAGCTCGCTGAGCAGATCACCGCACGCTTCCCCGTGGGGCGGCGGCTGCGGGTGCTCGACGTGGGCGTCGGCCAGGGCACCCAGTCCCTGCGGCTGGCCCGCGCGGGCCATGAGGTGACCGGACTGGAGTCCGACCCCACCATGCTGGAGGCGGCACGCACCGCGCTCGCCGACGAGCCCGAGGGCATCCGGCGACGCGTACGGCTGCTCGAGGGCGACGGCCGGGAGACCGGGGCGCACTTCCTGCCGGGCACCTTCGATGTGGTGCTGTGCCACGGGGTGCTGATGTACATGCCCGAACCGGATCCGCTGCTCGCCGGGCTGGCCCGGGTGCTGGCCCCCGGGGGACTGCTGTCGCTGCTGGTGCGCAACGGTGACGCGCTGGCGATGCGGGCGGGGCTGGCCGGGGACTGGGACACGGCGCTGACCGCCTTCGACTCCCCCTCGTACATCAACCGGATCGGGCTGCCGGTGCGCGCCGACCGGCGCGAGCAGTTGACCGAGACCCTGACCGCGATCGGCGCGCCGCTGCGCGCCTGGTACGGCGTGCGGGTCTTCACCGATCTCGCCCCGAACGACGCCGAGCCGCCCGGCTCCCCGGAGTGGGAGCGGCTGCTGGCGGCCGAGGAGCGGGCGGGGCGCACGGATCCGTATCGCGCGGTGGCGGCGCTGCTGCATATGTGTGGGGTGCGTGGCTGACGCGGGGGTGCGTGGCTGATCCGGTGGCGGGGTGGCGGTGGGACCGCCGCCCTCGACGGACCGGTGGGGAGCGCCGCCCGTACTGGCCGGTGCGGACCGCCGCCCGTACTGGCTGGTGCGGACCGCCGCCCCGTGACGGGCCGCCCCGTACGGCCCGGCATGCGCGAGCAGCGCAGATCTGAGGTGGGAGGCCCACCGGCCCACCCGCCCACCGACCCATCGCGTCGAGCCGGGCGCGCGCCCGGCCCATGGCGCCGTATGGGGGCACGCGCCCGGCCCATATCGCCGCACGGGGCACGCGCCCGGCTCGGCGCGCGCCCTGTGCGGCAGTGCCCGGCGTGTTCGGCTGAGCGGGCGCCCCCCGGGCGCATGCCGACTCATCTCGTTCGTAGGCCCCACCGGGCGGGTGCCCCGCTCACCGCGTATGTGCTACGCGGCGTGCGTGTCTCTTGGGCGCTTTGTCTATTCGGCTTGCAGACTCATCGGACCGTAGATCTTCGTACCGTCCTCGAACAGCGTCACCTGTTCCGCGCCTCCTTCGAGGAGCTCCCGCCACTCCTCACCGATCCACGACTCCGCGTCCCCCTGGGTCGGGAACTCCTCCGGCTGCACCGCGGGCTTCGTCTCCGTCCCGTCGGACTTCTCGAACCGCCATGTCCACGCCATTCCAGCCTCCTCCATCCCGCCGGCCCACAGGTGATACCCGCCGGTCCACAGGTGATGTCTGCCCGCAGCCTAGGTGACTGATCACTCCGTACGGGGTGGCCCCGCGCGACCCGTGGGAACGGACGCGAGACGATCGGGGCGTGGAACTCACTCTTCTGGGCACCGGGGCCCCCGACGGGCTGCCGCGCCATGGCTGCCCCTGCGCCTCCTGTGCCGCCGCCGTCGGTGAGGAGGCGCGGGCCGCCACCTCGCTGCTGATCGATGGGGCGCTGCTGATCGATCTCACCCCGGGGGCCGCGTTCGCCGCCGCGCGGGCCGGGTATTCGCTGGTCGGCGTCCGGCAGGTGCTGCTCTCCCATCCGCACGCCGGTCCGGCCGTCGAGTTCCCGGCCGGGCTGCCGGCGCCGGGGCGGGTGCCGGACGGCCGCACGCTGTCCCTGATCAGCGGCCATCGGGTGCGGGCGGTCGCGCTGGACTCCCCCGGTACCGGCTACGAGGTCACCGGCCCCGACGGCACCCGGCTGCTGTACCTCCCGCCGGGCGGCGGCGCGGCCGGACTCCCCGATCCGGCCGAGCCGTACGACATGGTGCTGCTCGACGTACTGGGCCGCCCCGACGCCCTGGCCGCCCTGCGCGCGTCGGGCGCCGTGGGCGCCACCACCGATGTCCTGGCCGTCCATCTCGACCACACCGTCCCGCCCGGCCGGGAGCTGCACCGGCGGCTGGCCACGGCGGGGGCGCGGGCGGTGCCGGACGGCCGGACGCTGATCGTCGGCGAATATCACGCGGTGCCGGATCTGCCGCGCCGCACGCTGGTGCTGGGCGGGGCCAGGTCCGGTAAGTCCCTCGAGGCGGAACGGCGGCTGGCCGCGTTCCCCGACGTCCTGTACGTCGCAACGGGCGGCACGCGCGCGGGCGACCCCGAGTGGGCCGCCCGCGTCGCCGCCCACCGCGAACGCCGCCCCGGCTCCTGGCGCACCACCGAGACCTGCGATCTGGCACCGCTGCTCGCCGAGGACGGCCCACCGCTGCTCATCGACTGCCTGGCGCTGTGGCTCACCGACGCGATGGACTCCGTGAGCGCCTGGGACGACGAGAAGTGGGCACACAGCGGCGAACACGCCCTCCACGAGCGGGTGTCCGCCCTCGTCGCGGCGGTCCGCGCCACGAGCCGCACGGTGGTGGCGGTGAGCAACGAGGTCGGCGCGGGTGTCGTTCCCGCGACCGCCGCCGGTCGTCGCTTCCGCGATGAACTGGGGCGGTTGAACGCGGGGTTCGCGGATGAGTGTGAGCAAGTGTTGTTGGTGGTGGCGGGTCAGCCGATGCCGCTACGCGGCTGATCTGGGTTGGGGCTGAGCTGGGCCCGGTTCGGCCCAGCCGGGCCCCGGCCCCGAACCGGGCTGGCCCCGAACCGGGCTGGCCCGGGGCCGGGGCGGGGCCGCGCGGGGCTGCTCGGCTCGGCTGAGTGCGGCTTTCGTCTCGCGCCTTCGGCGCAATTGAGCAGCGGAGCAGGGAGGTGACGGGCGCGGCACCGCCGCCGAGCGCCGGGGCGGCGGGGGTTTGCGCCGGTGGCGGCATCCCTCATCGGCGGCCAAGGCCCAACCGGACTGCGGGCCCGTCGGTCCCCCGCCGCGCGGGACTACTCAGCTCGGTCGGGTGCATCGCCATCTCGCGCCTTCGGCGCAATTGAGCATGGGGGGCGGGGGTGGTGGGCGCGGCACCGCCGCCGAGCGCCGGGCTGACGGTGGCTTACGCCGGTGACGGCAACCCCCATCGACAGCCAAGGCCCCACCCGGACTGCGGGCCTGTGGGTCCCTTGCCGCGCGGGGCTACTCGGCTCGGTCAGGTGCGGCCTTCGTCTCGCGCCTTCGGCGCAATTGAGCAGCGGAGCAGGGAGGTGGCGGGCGCGGCACCACCGCCGGGTACCGGGGCGGCGCGGGTTTGCGCCGGTGGCGGCATCCCTCATCGGTGGCCAAGGCCCAACCGGACTGCGGGCCATGGGTCCTGGGCCGCCGGACCGCCGAATCGCAGGGGTTTGGGTACCCCCCGCGAAAACCTTTGACAAATTAGTTGCTTCAGATCAAACGTTTTTTGCAGGGGTACCCGGAGAGGCCGACTTGGGCCCCACCGACCCGCAGTCCGGATGGCCCTCGGCCACCGATGCGAGAAGCCGCCACGGCCGCAAGCCCCCACCAACCCGGCACCCGGCAACCTGGCCTCGCCCGCCACCCCCTGCCCCGCTGCTCAATTGCGCCGAAGGCGCGAGACGGCGACGCAGACAACCGAACCGAACAACCCCCACAAGACCCGGGACTCGGGCTCGGGCCACCCAAGGCCAACGGACCCGCAGTCCGGGTGAGACCTCGGCCGCCCATGGGGGATGCCGCCACCGACGCGTACCCCGCCAGCCCGGTGGCCGGCGGTAGTCCCGCGCCCACCGCCCCCTGCCCCGCTGCTCAAATGCGCCGAAGGCGCGAGACGAAAGCCGCGCTCGACCAAGCCGCGCAACCCGTCACGGCCCCGCGCAGCCCATCGCGGCCAGTGGCCCGGTTCGGCGGACCCGAGCCGCACACGGCCGACCGCCCCGCCCCATCCCGCTGGCAGCCCGGCAACTGGCCCCGCCCCGCGCGCCGGAGCCGTCAGCGGGACCCGCCCCACCGGCCCGGCGGGCGGCAACGCCTCCGCGCCCGTCGCCCCCTGCCCCGCTGCTCAATCGCGCCGGAGGCGCTGGACGGAAGCCGTGCTCGACCGAGCCGCGCAGCGCGTCGGGGACCACCGGTAGGGTTCGGCAGGTGAGTGCTCTCAATCTCGATGACTTCGTCGACCTGATCGAGCGCCCCGACGGGGGCATCCGGCGTGACGCCGAGGAGCGCCGTGAGCGGCTCGCGTTGCCGCCTGGTGCGCTCGGGCGGCTGGACGAGCTGGGTGAGTGGCTGGCCGCCGCGCAGCAGCGGGTGCCGGTCAAGCCCATCGAGCAGCCCCGGGCCATCCTCTTCGCGGGCGACCACGGCGTCTCCGACCTCGGCGTCTCCGCCCGCCCCGCCAGGAGCACCCACCGTCTGGTCCGCGCCGTGCTCGACGGTGAAAGCCCGGCCGCCATCCTCGCCGCCCGTCTCG
Organism: Streptomyces malaysiensis subsp. malaysiensis; assembly: GCF_040653035.1. Lineage (NCBI taxonomy): Bacteria > Bacillati > Actinomycetota > Actinomycetes > Kitasatosporales > Streptomycetaceae > Streptomyces > Streptomyces malaysiensis. Next base: position 65,970 of record NZ_JBEZNG010000008.1, on the reverse strand, counting down.
GCACGCCCGTCCGCGTCATCGACATGGCGCTGGACTGCGACCCCGAGGAGTTCCCGGAGGACGTCACCCGCCACCGCGTACGCCGAGCGTCCGGCCGGCTGGACGTCGAGGACGCGCTCACCCTGGACGAGGCCGAGCGGGCCTTCCGTACCGGGATGGCCATCGCCGACGAGGAGGCGGACTCCGGTACGGACCTCCTCGTCCTCGGTGACCTCAGCGTCGGCGGCACCACCGCGGCCGCGACGCTGATCGCCGCGCTGTGCGGTACGGACGCCTCCGTGGTCACCGGCCGTGGCGGGGCCGCCATCGACGACCTCGCCTGGATGCGTAAATGCGCCGCGATCCGTGACGGGCTGCGCCGGGCCCGCCCGGTGCTGGGCGATCAGCTCCAACTGCTGGCCACCGTCGGCGGTGCTGATCTCGCCGCGATCACCGGCTTCCTGTTGCAGAGCGCGGTGCGCCGCACCCCCGTGATCCTGGACGGCGTGGTCTCGGCGGCCTGTGCGCTGGTCGCCCAGCGGGTGGCGTTCCGGGCCCCGGACTGGTGGCTGGCCGGTCAGGCCAGCGGCGAACCGGGGCAGGAGAAGGCGCTGGACCGCATCGCCCTCACCCCGCTGCTCGACCAGGGCGTCACGGTCGGCGAGGGCACGGGCGCGCTGCTCGCCCTGCCACTGGTACAGGCGGCCGCGGCCCTGCACGCCGAGCTCCCGGAGCGCGACGAGGACAACGGGGGCAACGAGAGCGGCGGCTAAGGGCCCAGGGCCCTAGCCGAAGGTCAGGACCACCAAGGCGGCCGTGGCGGCCGTCTCCGCGAGCGCGCCGAAGACGTCGCCGGTCACCCCGCCGAGACGGCGGCGGCAGTGGTGCAGGAGGAGTTCGGCGGCCGCCAGCGCGGCCAGGGCGGCGAAGGCGTGCAGGACGACGGCGTACGGGCCGAAGGGGACGGCCACCACCGCACAGCCCACCACCGTCACCGCCGCCACGACACCCGCGGAACGCCACGGCACGGCGCCCGCGACCGCCGCGCCCAGCCCCTCCGGCCGCGCCGCCGGAACGCCCACGCGGGCGGCGAGCGTCAGGGCGCAGCGCGCGGTGACACCGGCCACGGCCGCCCCGGCCGCGCCGTGCGCCCAGCCCTGTCCGTAGAGCTGGGCCAGGGCCGCCACTTGGCCGAGCAGGACGAACAGCAGCGCGATCACGCCGAACGGCCCGATGTCCGACCGCTTCATGATGCGCAGCGCGTCCTCGGCGGGTTTGCCGCTGCCGAGCCCGTCCGCGGTGTCGGCGAGCCCGTCGAGGTGGAGGCCGCGGGTCAGTACGGCGGGTATCGCGGCGGTGGCGACGGCCGCCAGCAGCGCCCCACCGCCGAGGAACAGCAACACCCCGCCCACCGCCGCCGCGCACAGCCCCACGGTCAGCCCGGCCAGCGGAGCGCACAGCATCCCCGCGTGCGCCGCCTCCCGGTCCCAGCGTGTGCCGCGTATGGGCAGCACCGTGAGCGTGCCGAAGGCGAAGCGGATCCCGTCGGCCCAGGGGGCACGCGGAGCATGCGCGGGCGGCGGATCGTAGGCAGGGCGGGGCGGAGGCTCCGGGCGGCCGGGGCCCGTTGAGTCCTCCGAGCCCGCTGAGCCCTCCGAATCCTTCGAGGGCTCGGAGGGCGCGGCGGGCTCAGCGCGTTCGGAGGGCGTGGCGGACTCGCCGGGCACGGCAGGCGCGGCAGGCTCGCCGGACTCGGCGGGCGCGGCGGACTCCGCGGGCTCCGCGGGCTCGGCAGGCTCGCCGGACTCGGCGGGCGCGGCAGGCGCGGCAGGCCCGGCGGGCGCGGCAGGGCCAGCGGGCTCGACGGCCTCGGCGGGCGCGGCAGGCCCAGCGGGCGCAGCGGGCCCGGCAGGCCCGGCAGGCCCAGCGGACTCGCCGGACACGGCAGGCGCGGCAGGCTCGCCGGACTCGGCGGACTCGACGAGCGCGGCAGGCCCAGCGGACTCGACGGCCTCGGCGGGCGCGGCGGGCTCAGCGGGTCCCGAGTTTTCCGGGGCCTCCGGCCCGGCCCCCGGCGGCCGTGCGGACGACTGCGACTGCGGCTGCGGCGACTCCGGCGTGGTGTCCATCGCGCGGAAGGCTACCCCGTGGGCCCCATTCATGAGTGACCACGGTCAAAAGCACCCCGTACCTCCCAGCGGTGGCCGGGGCGCGGGGCAAAGGCGTCCCGGAGGCGCTCGGAGCCTCAAAAGGGGCCTAGGCATACGATGCGGAGGGGCGCGGCCTACAACCCATATCGGCCGACGAACTATCGGAAGAGGGACCCGACCACTGTGACTGCTCTGACTCTCAGCACCTCGTCCGCCGCGGCACTGCGCGCGGACGCCGTCGTCGTCGGCGTGGCGAAGGGGGCCAAGGGCCCCGTTGTCGCCGTCGGCGCCGAGGCCGTGGACAAGGCGTTCGGCGGGAAGCTGGCCGCCGTTCTGGAGACGCTCGGCGCGACCGGCGCCGACGGCGAGGTGACCAAGCTGCCCGCCGCGTCCGGCCTCAAGGCCCCGGTCGTGCTGGCGGTCGGGCTGGGCGAGGTCCCGGCCAAGGGCGGCGGCTATGACGCCGAGACGCTGCGCCGGGCCGCGGGGGTGGCCGCCCGCGCGCTGTCCGGTTCGAAGAAGGGCGCCTTCGCGCTGCCGGTCGAGGACGCGGCGGGCGCCGCCGCCGTGGCCGAGGGCGCGCTGCTCGGGGCGTACACGTACGACAAGACCAACGGCAACGCCAAGGACGCCAAGTCCAAGGACAAGAACGGCGGCAAGGGCGACAAGAAGGACAACGGCCCGCTCGCCGAGGTCGCCCTCGTCGGCGGCAAACCGCGCGACAAGGCGTACAAGGCGGCCACCGAGCGCGCCACCGCTCTCGTCGCGGAGATCAACCGCGCCCGCGACCTGATCAACACCCCGTCCAACCTCCTCACCCCGGCCGCCTTCGCCGCCGAGGCGGTCGCGGCCGCCAAGGAGCACGGCCTCAAGACCGAGGTGCTGGACGAGAAGGCGCTCACGAAGGGCGGTTACGGCGGCATCCTCGGCGTGGGCCAGGGCTCGGACGCCCCGCCGCGGCTGGTCCGGATCGCGTACACCCACCCCAAGGCCGAGAAGACGCTCGCCCTGGTCGGCAAGGGCATCACCTACGACTCGGGCGGTATCTCCCTCAAGCCGGCCGGTCACAACGAGACGATGAAGTGCGACATGAGCGGTGCCGCCGCCGTGTTCGCCACGGTGGTCGCCGCCGCCAAGCTGGGCCTGCGGGTCAATCTGACGGGCTGGCTGGCGCTGGCCGAGAACATGCCCTCGGGTTCGGCCACCCGCCCCGGCGATGTGCTGTCGATGTACGGCGGCAAGACCGTCGAGGTGCTGAACACCGACGCCGAGGGCCGGCTGGTGCTCGCCGACGCGATCACCCGCGCCGGTGAGGAGAAGCCGGACGCGATCGTGGACGTGGCGACGCTGACCGGTGCGATGGTCCTCGCGCTGGGCAACCGCACGTTCGGGATCATGACGAACGACGAGGCGTTCCGCGGCACGCTCCACGAGATCGCGGAGGAGGCCGGTGAGCAGTCCTGGCCGATGCCGCTGCCTTCGCACCTTCGCAAGGGCATCGACTCCCCGGTCGCCGATCTGGCGAACATGGGTGAGCGCATGGGTGGCGGTCTGGTGGCCGGCATCTTCCTGAAGGAGTTCGTTGCGGACGGGATCACCTGGGGCCACCTGGACATCGCGGGCCCGGCCTTCAACGAGTCCGGCCCGTTCGGCTACACCCCCAAGGGCGGCACTGGCGCCGCGGTCCGCACCCTGGTGCGGCTGGCCGAGCGCGCCGCCGACGGCGGTCTCGGCTGAGCCGGGGCCGGAACACGGCGGCGCGGTGCGGCAACGCATCGCGACCGCCCGGCCCCGCCACGTACCCGCCGCCGACCCGGTGGGCCATAGGCCGAAAGTCCCGTCGATTTCGCCCTCAACGAAATCGACGGGGCTTCGCGTTCCGGATACGCAGGAGTAACCCCTGAACTGGGCCGTGGAGATTTCTCACACAGCGGCCCCGCGTCCCGCCTCCTCCCAACAAGTGCGAAGATGTTGTCCCGGCAGGACAGGGCCCCCGACACCAGGGCCGACGCAAGAAGCGGCCGAACACACGCCGCCGCCCGGCAACCGAAGGCCGGTCCCGGCGCACCATGCATGGAGGACGTGACGTGGCGAACGACGCCAGCACCGTTTTCGACCTAGTGATCCTCGGAGGCGGTAGCGGCGGTTACGCCGCTGCCCTGCGCGCGGCGCAGCTGGGTCTGGACGTCGCCCTGATCGAGAAGGACAAGCTGGGCGGCACCTGTCTGCACCGCGGCTGCATCCCCACCAAGGCGCTGCTGCACGCGGGTGAGCTCGCCGACCAGGCCCGTGAGGGCTCGGAATTCGGCGTGAAGACCACCTTCGAGGGCATCGACATCGAGGGTGTGCACAAGTACAAGGACGGCGTGGTCTCGGGCCTGTACAAGGGTCTCCAGGGGCTGATCGCCTCCCGTAAGGTCACCTATGTGACGGGCGAGGGCCGGCTGTCCTCCCCGACCTCGGTCGATGTGAACGGCGAGCGCTACACCGGCCGCCACATCCTGCTGGCCACCGGTTCGGTGCCCAAGTCCCTCCCCGGCCTGGAGATCGACGGCAACCGCGTCATCTCCTCCGACCACGCCCTGGTGCTGGACCGCGTGCCGAAGTCCGCGGTCGTGCTGGGCGGCGGCGTCATCGGCGTCGAGTTCGCCTCCGCGTGGAAGTCCTTCGGGGCCGACATCACCATCGTCGAGGCGCTTCCCCACCTCGTCCCGGTCGAGGACGAGAACAGCTCCAAGCTGCTGGAGCGCGCCTTCCGCAAGCGCGGCATCAACTTCTCCCTCGGCTCCCGCTTCTCCGGTGTCGAGTACACCGCCGACGGCGTCAAGGTCTCGCTGGAGAACGGCAAGACCTTCGAGGCCGAGCTGCTGCTGGTGGCCGTCGGCCGGGGCCCGGTCTCGCAGGGCCTGGGCTACGAGGAGGCCGGGGTCGCCATGGACCGCGGCTATGTCCTCGTCGACGAGTACATGCGAACCAACGTTGAGACCATCTCCGCCGTGGGCGACCTGGTCCCCACCCTCCAGCTGGCCCACGTCGGCTTCGCCGAGGGCATGCTGGTGGCGGAGCGGCTGGCCGGTCAGAACCCGGTGCCGATCGACTACGACGGTGTGCCGCGGGTGACCTACTGCCACCCCGAGGTCGCCTCCGTGGGCATCACCGAGGCCAAGGCCAAGGAGCTGTACGGCGCGGACAAGGTCGTCGCCCTGAAGTACAACCTCGCGGGCAACGGCAAGAGCAAGATCCTCAAGACCGCGGGCGAGATCAAGCTCGTGCAGGTACGGGACGGTGCCGTCGTCGGCGTCCACATGGTCGGTGACCGGATGGGCGAGCAGGTCGGCGAAGCTCAGCTGATCTACAACTGGGAGGCGCTGCCCGCCGAGGTCGCGCAGCTTGTCCACGCCCACCCGACCCAGAACGAGGCGCTCGGCGAGGCCCACCTGGCCCTGGCCGGCAAGCCGCTGCACTCCCACGACTGATCATCCCGAGCGCGAACCATCCGCAAAGATCGTTAAGGAGCAACCGAACACCATGGCGGTTTCCGTAACCCTGCCGGCGCTCGGCGAGAGCGTGACCGAGGGCACCGTCACCCGCTGGCTCAAGGCCGAAGGTGAACGCGTCGAGGCCGATGAGCCCCTGCTCGAGGTGTCGACCGACAAGGTCGACACCGAGATCCCGGCCCCCTCGGCCGGTGTGCTGACGTCCATCAAGGTGGCCGAGGACGAGACGGTCGAGGTCGGCGCCGAGCTGGCCGTCATCGACGACGGCGGCGCGGCCCCGGCCGCTGCCCCCGCCCCCGCGGCCGAGCCCGCTCCGGCGGCCCAGCCCGAGCCCGCCCCGGCGCCCGTCGCCGAGGCTCCCGCCCCCGCCCCTGCCGCCGCCGGTCCGGCCGGTGGCGCCGAGGGCACCGATGTGGTCCTGCCCGCGCTGGGCGAGTCGGTGACCGAGGGCACCGTGACCCGCTGGCTCAAGGAGGTCGGCGAGTCCGTCGAGGCCGATGAGCCGCTGCTCGAGGTCTCCACCGACAAGGTCGACACCGAGATCCCGGCCCCGGCCGCGGGCACCCTGCTGGAGATCCTGGTCGGCGAGGACGAGACCGCCGAGGTCGGCGCCAAGCTGGCCGTGATCGGCGTGGCCGGTGCCGCTCCGGCCGCCGCGCCCGCCCCGGCAGCCCCGGCTCCGGCTCCCGAGCCGGTCCAGGAGGCCCCGGCGCCCGCCCCGGCCCCGCAGGCCCCGAGCGCCCCCGCGCCGCAGGCCGTCACCCCGGCGCCGGTCGCCCCCGAGCCGGCCCCGGCCGTTCCGGCGCCCGCCCCGGCTCCGGCCGCGGCACCCACGATCCCGGCACCCACGGCCCCCGAGGCCGAGGGCGCCTACGTCACCCCGCTGGTGCGCAAGCTGGCCGCCGAGAACAACGTGGACCTGTCCACCGTCAAGGGCACCGGCGTCGGCGGCCGCATCCGCAAGCAGGACGTCATCGCCGCGGCGGAGGCCGCCAAGGCCGCCGCCCAGGCCCAGGCCCCGGCCGCCGCCGCGCCGAAGGCGGCCGCCCCGCAGGCGGTGTCCCCGCTGCGCGGCCAGACCATCAAGATGCCGCGGATGCGCAAGGTCATCGGCGACAACATGATGAAGGCCCTGCACAGCCAGGCCCAGCTGACCAGCGTGATCGAGGTGGACGTCACCCGGGTCATGCGGCTGCGCGCCCAGGCCAAGGAGTCGTTCGCGCAGCGTGAGGGCGTCAAGCTCTCGCCGATGCCGTTCTTCGTGAAGGCCGCCGTCCAGGCGCTGAAGGCCCACCCGGCCATCAACGCCCGGATCAACGAGGACGACAACACCATCACGTACTTCGACGTGGAGAACGTCGGTATCGCGGTGGACGCCGAGAAGGGCCTGATGACCCCGGTCATCAAGAACGCGGGCGACCTCAACATCGCCGGTCTGGCCAAGAAGACGGCGGAGCTGGCGGGCAAGGTCCGCTCCAACAAGATCACCCCGGATGAGGTGTCCGGCGCCACCTTCACGATCAGCAACACCGGTTCGCGCGGTGCGCTGTTCGACACGATCATCGTGCCGCCGAACCAGGTCGCCATCCTGGGCATCGGCGCGACCGTCAAGCGCCCGGTGGTCATCAACCACCCGGAGCTGGGCGAGACCATCGCGGTGCGCGACATGACGTACGTGGCGCTCTCCTACGACCACCGCCTGGTGGACGGTGCCGACGCGGCCCGCTACCTGACGGCCGTCAAGGAGATCCTGGAGGCCGGCGAGTTCGAGGTGGACCTCGGTCTCTGAGCCTTACGAGGCACTGCCGCGCCCCGCACGGGAAGTCCGTGCGGGGCGCGGTTTTCTTTACCCGGTACCGGGATAATGGCAGCTGTTCACCGCTGGTTCTAAGGAGCTCCCCATGGCCCCGCCCGTCGTCCACTCGTTGCGCGAGCAGATCCGCGAACACATCGTGGAGGGCATCGTCAGCGGCCGCTGGAAGCCGGGCGAGCGGATCGTGGAGCGCAGGATCGCCACGGAGCTTGAGGTCAGCCAGACGCCCGTACGGGAGGCGCTGCGGGAGCTGGAGTCGCTGCGGCTGATCGAATCGGCGCCCAACAAGGGCGTCCGGGTGCGCAATCTGACCGCCGCCGACCTCGAGGAGATCTATCCGGTACGGGCCGGGCTCGAGCAGATCGCGGCGGAGCTGGCGGCGCCCGTGCTGGCCGAGGACACCTCCCGGCTGGAGCCCGAGGTGCGGGCGCTGTACGAGGCGGACCGCAAGGCCGACGGGGAGGCGCAGGTCCGGCACACCGTGGCGTTCCACCGGGAGCTGGTGCGGGCGTCGGGCAACAGCGTGCTGCTGCACACCTGGGAGTCGCTGGGCATCGAGATCTGGACGACGCTGTCGATCCGCTGGCTGGGCACCGTCCAGGAGTCGTACGCCGAGGAGCACCAGGCGGTGGTGGACGCCTTCAGGCGGCGGGATCCGAGGGTGGGCGAACTGGTCAAGGAGCATGTCCTGGGCTGTGCACCGCGTGCCTAGTTTCGCGGCACGGAATGCCAATTTCGGCTTACGGAGCACTTTTTCCCCAGGAGAGCTTTGATCGATCATCGATCAGACTTACAGTCGCCTCATGACCGATCTCGTACGCACGCAGCCGAGTGCGCTCGACCAGCTTCCCGACCGTGACCCCGAGGAGACCGCCGAATGGGGCGCCTCCCTGGACGCCGTCGCGCGGGCGGCCGGGTCACACCGCGCCTCGTACCTCATGCGCCGCACCCTGGAGCGCGCCGAGAGCGCCGGGCTCGCGCTGCCGCCCCTGCTGGAGTCGGACTACCTCAACACCATCCCGACCGCCGCCGAGCCCGCGTTCCCGGGCGACGAGGCCATGGAGCGCCGCATCACCGCCTGGAACCGGTGGAACGCGGCGGCGATGGTCACCCGCGGCAGCCGTGACGGCCTCGGCGGCCACATCGCCACCTTCGCCTCCGCCGCCTGGCTCTACGAGACGGGCTTCCAGCACTTCTTCCGCGGCAAGGAGGCGGACGGCAGCGGCGACCAGCTCTACATCCAGGGCCACGCCTCCCCCGGCATCTACGCCCGCGCCTTCCTCGACGGGCGGCTGACCGAGCGCCATCTGGACCACTTCCGCCGCGAGGCGGGTGGCGAGGGCCTGCCGTCCTATCCGCATCCGCGGCGGCTGCCGTGGCTGTGGGAGTTCCCCACCGTCTCGATGGGGCTCGGCCCGATCTCCGCGATCTACCAGGCCCGCTTCAACCGCTATCTGGCGGCCCGTGGCATCAAGGACACCGCCAACTCCCACGTCTGGGCCTTCCTCGGCGACGGCGAGATGGACGAGCCGGAGTCGACGGCCGCGCTCGCCCTGGCCGGCCGCGAGGGCCTGGACAACCTGACCTTCGTCATCAACTGCAACCTCCAGCGCCTCGACGGCCCGGTGCGCGCCAACTTCAAGATCGTGCAGGAGCTGGAGGCCCAGTTCCGCGCGGCGGGCTGGAACGTGGTCAAGTCGCTGTGGGGCTCCGCCTGGGACGAGCTGTTCGCGCAGGACACCACGGGCGCGCTGGTGCGCCGGCTGCGCGAGGTCCCGGACGGCCAGTTCCAGACGTACGCGACCCGCGACGCGGCCTATATCCGCGAGCACTTCTTCGGCGCCGAGCCGGAGCTGGCCCGGCTCGCCCAGGGGTTCACCGACGCCAAGCTGGCCGAGTGTTTCCACACCTCGCGCGCGGGCCATGAGCCCCGCAAGGTGTACGCGGCCTACCGCGCGGCCATGGCGCACAAGGGCGCCCCGACCGTGGTGCTCGCCCAGACCGTCAAGGGCTGGACGCTGGGCCCCGGCTTCGAGTCGCGCAACGCCAACCACCAGATGAAGAAGCTGACGGGCAAGGAGTTCCGCGCCATGCGGGACCTCCTCGAACTCCCCATCCCGGACAGCAAGCTGGACGAGCACCTCGTCCCCTACGTCCACCCCGGCCCCGACTCCCCCGAGGTCCGCTACCTCCAGGAGCGCCGCGCGGCCCTCGGCGGCCCGGCCCCGGCCCGCAGGGTCCACCCGGTGGCCCTGCCCGAGCCGTCCGCGAAGCCGTTCGAGACGCTCGCCAAGGGCTCCGGCAGCCAGGAGATCGCCACCACCATGGCCTTCGTCCGGCTGGTCAAGGACCTGATGCGGGAGAAGGAGACCGGGCGGCGCTGGGTGCCGATCGTGCCGGACGAGGCACGGACCTTCGGCATGGAGTCGCTCTTCCCCACCGCCGGGATCTACTCCCCGCTCGGCCAGACCTACGACCCGGTCGACCGCGATCAGCTCCTGTACTACAAGGAGGCCGCGAACGGTCAGATCCTCAACGAGGGGATCACCGAGTCCGGTTCGATGGCCGACTTCACCGCCGCCGCGACGTCGTACGCGACCCACGGCGAGCCGATGATCCCCTTCTACATCTTCTACTCGATGTTCGGCTGGCAGCGCACCGCCGACCAGATGTGGGCGCTCGCCGACCAGCTCGGCCGCGGCTTCCTCATCGGCGCCACCGCCGGCCGTACGACGATGACCGGCGAGGGCCTCCAGCACGCCGACGGCCACTCCCCGCTGATCGCCTCCACCAACCCGGCGGCGCTCGCCTACGACCCGGCCTTCGCCTACGAGGTCGGCGCGATCGTGCGGGAGGGTCTGCGGCGGATGTACGGCCCCGAGGCCGAGGACGTCTTCTACTACCTGACGGTCTACAACGAGCCCAAGGTCCAGCCGTCGATGCCCACGGGCGAGGGCGTCGAGGAGGGCATCCTCAAGGGCCTGTACCGCTACCGGGAGGCCACGGCCCCGGCCGCGGACTCCCCCCGTATCCAGCTGCTCGCCTCCGGCACCGCCATCCACTGGACGCTGGAGGCCCAGAAACTCCTCGCCGACGACTGGGGCGTGGCCGCCGACGTGTGGTCCGCCACCTCCTGGAGCGAGCTGCGCCGCGACGCCCTGTCCTGTGACGCGGCGCAGCTCAACGGCGAAGACCGGGTCCCGTACGTCACCCGTGCCCTGGCAGGCGCACCGGGCCCGGTCCTCGCCGTCAGCGACTGGATGCGTGCCGTCCCCGACCAGATCAGCCAGTGGGTCGAGCAGGACTGGTACTCACTGGGCACGGACGGCTTCGGCCTCTCCGACACCCGCGAGGCCGCCCGCCGCCACTTCGGCGTGGACGCCCCGGCCATCGTGGTGGCCGCACTGTCCCGGCTGGCCCGCCAAGGCGCGGTCCCGGCCACCGCGCCCAAGGAAGCCGCGGAGCGGTACGGCATCTGACGGCGCGGCGCGAGCGCGCCGGAGGCCGGGCGGCGGCCCGGCCCCCGGTGCGCGCTCGGACGTCGCCCCGGTCGCCGGGGCCCGGCGACGCCTGCGGCGGAGCCGCATATCGAGGCTTTCCCCTCCCCGCCCCTTCCCACAACTGGGGCTCCGCCCCAGACCCCGCTCCTCAATCGCCGGAGGGGCTGATTTCAGCCCCTGCCCCGCGGCGGAGCCGCATATCGATGCTGCGGGAAGGGACGGGGCCGCCCGCCATGGTCCGCCGCGCCCCCGCAGGGCAGTGCATCATGGGGCCGTGCGTGCTGCCCGGCTCATCAAGATGGTGCTTCTGCTCCAGGCCCGGCCCTCGATCACGGGGGCCGAGCTGGCGCGGGAGCTGGAGGTCTCCGAGCGCACCGTGACCCGGGACGCCGCCGCGCTCTCCGAGGCGGGCATCCCGGTCTACGCGGACCGGGGCCGGGCCGGGGGCTACCGGCTCATCGGCGGCTACCGCACCCGGCTGACCGGCCTGGGGCGGACCGAGGCCGAGGCGCTGTTCCTGTCCGGCGTCCCCTCCGCGCTGCGCGAGATGGGGCTCGCGGACGCCGCCTCCGCCGCCCGGCTGAAGGTGTCCGCCGCGCTGCTCCCGGAGCTGCGGGACGCCTCCCATACGGTGGCGCAGCGGTTCCATCTCGACGCCCCGGGCTGGTGGCGGGAGCCGGAGACGCCGGAGCTGCTGCCGAGGATCGCCGACGCGGTCTGGGACGATCTGCGGATCACCGTGCGCTACCGGCGCCGGGACGCGGAGGTCAGGCGCGAGCTCGAACCGTACGGGCTCGTGCTCAAGGCGGGCGTCTGGTATCTCGCGGCGCGTGCGGAGGGCGGCTTCCGGGTCTACCGCGTGGACCGCTTCGCCGCCGTCGAACCGTCCGGCGCCCGCTTCACCCGGGCCGAGGACTTCGAGCTGCCCGCCTTCTGGGCGGAGCGGGCCGATCAGTTCGCCCGCTCGATCCTGCGCGAACAGGCCGTCGTACGGCTGACCCCGGCCGGTGCCCGGTGGCTGCCGCATGTCACGGACCGGGCGGCGGCCGAGGAGGCGGTACGCGCGGCCGGGGAGCCCGACGGGCAGGGGCGGATCACCGTCACCCTGCCCGTCGAGTCGTACCAGGTCGCCCTCGCCCAGCTGCTCGGGCTGGGCCCGGAGGCGGAAGTGCTGGGGCCGCCGGAGCTGCGCGAACTCTTCGCCGACGCGGCGCGCCGCACGGCGCGGCTCTACGAGTGACCGCGGAGCTTCAGCGGATCGGCGGAGGTCGGCCGCGGTTCGCAAGGCCCCCGAAGGGGCGCGGGGCCGTGTCGATTTGCGGCTCCGCCGCGGCTGTGGCGATATGCGGCTCCGCCGCGTGGGACCGGCCGGCCACGACGGCGCCGCGCCGCGGACGGCCGAGGCAGCTCGGCCGCGCCTCCGGCGGAGCGCTCAGCGGTAGTCGGCGGCCGTGCCCTCCTTGCCGCCGAAGACGACGTCCTGGAAGTAGCCGAGGACATCCGGCCGCGAGCCGTCCAGATCGGTGAAGCCGTAGACCTTGGCCAGATCCCCGCTGAAGACGGACTTCCCGTTCCACCGCGCCCGGTCCGGGTCGGCGGCGAGCGCGGCGACGGCCCGCCCGACGAAGTGCGGCGACTCGGCGATCGCGAAGTGCGGCTCCTTCTCCACCGCGTCCCGCCAGTTCTCCTCCCGCACCCCGAAGTGGTCCAGCATCTGCTCCGAGCGCAGGAAGCCCGGCGAGATGCTCACCGCCGTACCGTCGAACTCCGCGAGCTCCTCCGCGAGCCCGAAGGCCGTGCGGATCGGGGCGTTCTTGGTGAGGTCGAAGAAGAGGTTCTCGCGGTAGGTCTTGTTGAACTCCTCGTTGCCGTCGGTCACCTCGACCACCAGCCCGCCCGGGTGCCGGATCAGCAGCGGCAGCGCGTAGTAGCTGGTGATGAGGTGGGTCTCGACGCCGAGCCGGAGCATCCGCAGCCCGCCCGTCAGATCCGTCTCCCAGGTCTTCTTGCCGAACTCGATCAGTGCCTCACCGCCCCAGACGTCATTGACCAGGACGTCCAGCCGGCCCTGCTCCCGGTCGATCCGCTCCACCAGAGCCCGGACCTGCTCGGGCTCCAGATGGTCGGTCGGCACCGCGATGCCCGTGCCGCCCGCGGCCGTGATCAGCTCGGCCGTCTCCTCGATGGTCTCCGTCGGCCGCCCGACCTCGCTGACCCGCTCGCGCGTGGTGCGCCCCGTCGCGTAGACGGTGGCCCCGGCCGCTCCCAGCTCGACGGCCATCGCCCGGCCCGCGCCGCGCGTCGCCCCCGCGACGAGCGCGATCCGGCCCGCCAGTGCGCCCTGTGTGCTCACGTCCATACGTCCTCTCATGTGCGTCCCGGTGTGGAAACCGGTGTGGGTGACATGGTCGACCCGGCTCGAGTCCGGTCGACCACGGTCGACCCTCGCAGCAAAACCCGACACCTTCTGTCCGGTATCCCGAGGCGGCCGCATCCGGCCCCCTCCGCGTGCGGGGGTGCGCGGGAGGGCCGATCCTGGTCCCGTGATGATGGACGAGACGGAGTTCTGGGGGCTGGTCGACAGCGCTCGGGAGGCCGCGGACGGCGACCCCGAGGACCAGTCCGACCTGCTCGTCGAACGGCTGTCACAGCTGGACCCCGACGCCGTGCTGGACTTCGCCCGGCACTTCGAGGCCCGCTCCAACCGGGCGTACCGCTGGGATGTGTGGGGCGCCGCCTGGGTGCTGCTGGGCGGGGTCAGCGATGATGCCTTCGAGGCGTTCCGCTACTGGCTGATCGGCCAGGGCCGGGGGATCTTCGAGGGCGCGCTGCTCGATCCGGACGCGCTCGCCGATCTGCTCGAGGACTTCGACGACCAGGTGGACGGCGACTGCGAGGATCTTGGGTACGCGGCGGACGAGGCGTACGAGCGGCTGACCGGCGCGCCCCTGCCGGACCTGGAACTCGCCCCCGCACCCCGGGAACCGATCGGGGAGCCCCTCGACTTCGAGAGCGAGGCGGTGCTGGCGGAGCGGTATCCCCGGCTGTGGGAGCGCTTCAGGGTCTGAGGGGCTTGGGGAGCGGAGCTTGAGCGGCTTGAGGAGCTTGAGGTCTGGGGGAGCTTGAGGGTTGGGGGCTTGAGGGCTGGGGGCTTGAGGGCTGGGGGCTTGAGGGCTGGGGGCTTGAGGGCTGGGGGCTTGAGGGCTGGGGGCTTGAGGGCTGGGGGCTTGAGGGCCAGGGGAGCTCGAAGGGGCTTGACCGGTTTGAGGGACGGTGGCGCCTCAGCGGTCCAGCGAGCGTCCCATCAGCACATCGTCCACGTACTCCCCCTCCAGCAGGAACTCCCCCGGCAGGACGCCCTCCACCGCGAACCCCTCCGACGCGTACAGCCGCCGTGCGGGGGTGTTGTGGCCCAGCACCCGCAGGGTGATGCGGGTGGCGCCCTGCCGCCGCGCCTCCTGGCACGCGGCGCCGAGCAGCGCCCGCGCCACGCCCCGCCCCCGCGTCCGCTCGTCCACCGCGAGCCCCTGGATCTGACGGACATGTGCGTTGCAGGCCAGCGGGGTCGGCGGCACGAGCCGTATATAGCCGACGGGGTGCCCGCCGAGTTCGGCCACGAGGATCTCATCGACGCGGTTGTGCAGGGTGAAGAAGCGGTCGTACGGCGGCTGCGGCCTCGGCTGCACGGAATGCAGGGTCGACCAGGTGCGGCGGTCCAGATCGGCCAGTGCCGTCTCGTCGTCGATCACGGCGGGGCGGATGATCAGTTCGGCACGCCGGGACGGCGGGCCGGAGGGGTGTGGTGGGTCGGAGGGCTGAGGCAGGCTGGACGGCTGGGACATGCGCGTCACTGTGCCACGCCCGCCCGTTGTCCGACATCCCGCCTCTGATCGAGGGCAGGATGGTGACCATGCGTATCGCGGTCACCGGCTCCTCCGGGCTCATCGGCACGGCACTCGTCCGCTCGCTGCGCGAGGACGGCCACCAAGTGGTGCGGCTGGTGCGGCGTTCGCCGCGCGCGGAGGACGAGGCGGAGTGGGATCCGCGGCGGCAGTGGGTGGACACCGCGGGGCTGATGGGCTGTGAGGCCGTGTTCCACCTTGCGGGCGCGGGCGTCGGCGACCGGCGCTGGACCGACGCGTACAAGAAGGAGATCCGGGACAGCCGGGTGCTGGGCACCGCCGCCATCGCCGAGGCGATCGCCTCGCTGGACACCCCGCCGCGGGTGCTGGTGAGCGGGAGCGCGATCGGCTTCTACGGTGACACCGGGGAGCGCGCGGTCGATGAGAGTGCGCCCCCTGGCCATGGTTTCCTTCCGGATGTCTGCCAGGACTGGGAGGAGGCGGCGGGCGCGGCGCAGGAGGCGGGCGTCCGGACGGCCTTCGCCCGGACCGGGCTGGTGATCTCCGCCGAGGGCGGGGCGTGGGGGCGGCTCTTCCCCTTGTTCAAGCTGGGCCTCGGCGGGCGGATGGGCAGCGGCCACCAGTACTGGAGCTTTATCGCGCTGCGGGACCATATCGCCGCGCTGCGCCATATCCTCGACACGCCCGAGCTCACCGGCCCGGTCAACCTCACCGCGCCGACGCCGGTCACCAACCGCGAGATCACGGCGGCCATGGGCCGCGTTCTGCGCCGCCCCACGCTCTTCTCGGTCCCCGCCCCCGCGCTCCGGATCGCCCTGGGCGAGATGTCCGGCGATGTCCTCGGCAGCGTCCGGGCCGTCCCCCGCCGACTGCTGGACTCCGGCTTCACCTTCGCGTACCCACATGTGGACGAGGCCATCAAGGCGGCGCTCACTCAGGAGGGTTGACGCCCTTCCAGCTCTCCGGTCGCATATCGCCCCATGGCGGTGTGCGACCGCTGTGCGCCCGTGCCCGGTCGATGCGCGTCTGGCATCGACCGTTTTTGTCCGTACTGTCAAGACCGTCTCGCCGAGCCGACTCGCGGGACCCACGCATCCAGGCCGCCGGTCGGGGCAGCAGCCCCCGTGACGGACGCACCGACCTCGGGGAGGACACGTGCTCAAGCGCGCGCACCGCACGGACGTCGTCATCGTCGGCGCCGGGCTCGCGGGGCTGGCCGCGGCTCATCGGCTGACCGGCGCGGGAGTGGCGGTCACGGTGCTCGAGGCCGCGCCCCGGGTGGGCGGGCGGATGACGACCGACACCGTCGACGGCTTCCGGCTGGACCGTAACGGCCACCTGATGAACACCTCCTTCCCGGAGTTGCGGCGCACTCCGGGGCTCGGCGCCCTCGCCCTGCGCCCCTTGGCCCAGGGTGTGCTCGTGCACAGCGAGGGCCGTACGCACCGGGTGGACACGCCCCGGAGCATGAGGGGCGCATTCACCACGGCACGCGCCCTCGCGAACGCCGCCCGCGCGCCGCTCGGCAGCGGGCTCGACCAGGCCCGACTCGGTGCCGCGCTCGGCAGGCTCGCCGCCCTGCCCGCGGACCGCCTGCTCGCCCGCCCCGACCGGCCGGTCTCCGAGACCCTGGGGGGGCGGGGCCTACCTGCTCGTACGGTCGAGGGGGTGCTGCGTCCGCTGCTCGTCTCATTGCTGAGCGACCCGGACCTCACCACTTCGAGCCGCTGCGCCGACCTCGCGCTGCGCGGCTACGCACGCGGCCGCCTCTGCCTCCCGGCGGGCGGCGCGTCCACCGTCCCCGAACTGCTCGCGGCCGCGCTGCCGCCGGGGACGGTCCGTACGGGCGTCCGGGCCGTATCGGCCTCCACCAGCGCCGTGGCCACCGCCGAACACGGCGAGTTCGGCTGCCGTGCGGTGCTGGTGGCCACCGGGGCGCACGACGCGGCCGGGCTCCTGCCCGGCCTGCGGGTGCCGGCCTTCCACCCGGTCACCGTGGTGCACCACACCGCCGACCGGCCGCCGCTGCGCGAGCCCGCGCTGATACTCGCGGCGGGCGGCCGGGGCCCGGTCGCCCACACCATGGTGGCCAGCGAGGTCGACCCCTCGCGCACCCCGCCCGGCCGGGTGCTGATCACCTCCACCGTGCTGGGCACCTCCGCCGCGCTGCCGACCGCCGAGCTCGACCGGTCCGTCAGGGCCCAACTGGCGGCGGTCTACGGGACGTCCACCGCGGGCTGGCAGCTGCTGGCCGCCCATCACGACCCGTACGCCGTCCCGGCCATGCCCGCACCGCACGACCCGCGCCGCCCGGTACGGCTGCTGTCGGGGCTGTACGTCTGCGGCGACCACCGGGACTCCAGCACGGTGCAGGGCGCACTGGCCTCCGGCCGCCGAGCCGCCCGCGCGGTGCTCAGCGACTTCGGCGCACCCCCGGACTCCGGCTCCGGCACAACCCCCGACACCGGCCCCGACCCCTTCCCGGCCGCGGCGGCCTGACGGCGCGCAGACCGGCGGGTGCGCCACGGCCAACGGCCGGGGGCTCACAGGGCCAGGCGTCCAGCCCTGAGCACGCGGCCCAAGACCCACGGGCCTCGGTGCGCGCCGGAGCCGGCTGGCCAGGGCCGGGGCTCGTACAGCGAGGCGTCCGGCCCGATGTCCGCACGTGCCTCGCCCCGTACGCCGAAGGCGCGCGCCGCCGCCCGGCACACTTCGTCCGTCGCCGAAGCGAGGCCGTCCTACGCTGGGATCCATGGCCACCACCACGGGCGCCCGTGACGCCGATATCGCTCGCGCGGCCGCCGCGATCGCCGATCCGTCCCGTGCCCGCGTCCTCACCGCGCTGCTGGAGGGCCGGGCCCTGCCGGCGAGTGTGCTGGCCACCGAGGCCGGGGTCAGCGCCTCCACGGTGAGCGGGCATCTGGCCAAGCTGCTGGAGGCCGGGGTGGTGCGGGTCGAGCGGCATGGGCGGCACCGCTACTACCGGCTGACCGGCCCCGCCGTCGGCGAGGCCCTCGAGGCGCTGGCCAGGATCGCCCCGCCGCTGCCGGTCACCTCGTTGCGCCAGAGCAGCCACGCGCACGCCCTGCGCCGGGCGCGTACCTGCTACGACCATGTCGCGGGCGCCCTCGGCGTGGCCCTGTTGGCGGCGCTGCTGGAACGCGGGGTCCTGGAGGGCGGTGACGGACGGTTCCACCCCGAGGCGGCCGAGGGCGACAGGCTCTCCGCCCCGGGCAACGACACGACGTACCGGCTGACGGAGCCGGGGCGCGCGGCGCTGGCGGCGTTCGGCGTGGACGCGGACGGGCTCGTCGCCGGGCGCCGCCCGCTGATCCGCTACTGCGTCGACTGGACCGAGCAGCGCCACCACCTCGCCGGGGCGCTGGGGGCCGCCCTGACGGACCGGCTCTTCGCGCTGGACTGGATCCGCCGTGGCGGCCGCCGCCGCGTGGTGCACCTGACCGACGCGGGCCGTACCGGGCTGGAGCGCACCTTCGGCGTCGTCCTGGACAACTGACGCCGAAGACAGCTGACGTCCTGGACAGCTGACGTCCTGGACAGCTGACGTCCTGGAGAGCTGAACAACACCGGTCCCAGACACCCCAGCGCGGGCCCGGGACGCCTGGACGCATCCGTCCCGGGCGCCCCGGCGCGAGCCCCCCGCCCCAGCGTCACCCCAGCGTCGCCACCCGCTCCCGGTACCCCCGCACCGGTGCCGCGTCCCGGTACGGCTCCAGGCGGCGCTCGAAGTCCCGTACGTACTCCACCGCCCGCACCGACCGCATCTCCGACGCCTGGTGCGCCGCCTCCGCCCCCAGCTGGCACGCCTGCTCCAGCTCGCCGAGGCCCAGCCGCGCCGTCGCCAGCACCACCCGGCAGAAGAGCCGGCTGCGCGCGCAGCCGGCGCCATGCAGCTGCAAGGAGCGCTCCGCGTGCTGGGCGGCGGCCCGGTACTGCTGGAGATCGCGGTGGCAGTGGCCGAACTCGTCGGCCAGCTGCGCCTCGTCGAACAGCCGCGCCCAGTACGGCACCTCGTCCCCCGGCCGGGCCGCCTCCAGCGCCCGCTCGGCGCGGGCGAGCGAGGCGGTGCACGCGCGCACCTCGCCCAGGACGCCATGGCCGCGCGCCTCGATCGCGTGCAGCAGCGACTGGAGCACCGGCGGGGCGCCGCCGCCGACCCCCTGCTGGGCCACCCGGGCCAGCTGCACGGCCTCCCGCCCATGGCCGAGATAGACGGCCTGGCGGCTCATGGTCACCAGCACATAGCTGCCGTACGTGCGGTCCCCGGCCGCCTGCGCCAGCCGCAGCGCCTGGACGAAATAGCGCTGCGCGAGACCGTGGGCGGCGATGTCGAACGAGGTCCACCCGGCCAGCCGGGTCAGATCGGCGATCGCGCCGAACAGCCGCCGCCCGGTCGCCTCGTTGTACGAGCCGCGCAGCATCGGCTCGCCCTCGTGCTCGAGGTAGCGCACCAGGGCCTGCCGGGCGTGTCCGCCGCCGTACGTCTGGTCGAGGGCCGCGAACAGCTCGCCGACCGAGCGCAGGGCCGCGATATCGCCGGTGGTCACCCGGTAGCCCGGCCCGCGCCGGTCGCGGTCGTGGCGACGCTGGCGGGGCAGCGGCGCCCGGCCATGGGCACCATGAACCCCCGGACCGCCGTGGGCGCTCTGAGGGCCCTGGGAGCCCTGCATGGCCCCGCGCCCCGGCGCCACCCCGGCCGCACCGGCAGCCGCCGCCTGGGCGCCCGCCCGGCCGCCCTGCGCGGGCAGCCGCCCGGCCCCGGTGCCCACGCCCACGGCCGCCCCCGCCGGGGCGGGGCCCGCCGGTGGCTCACCGCGCGCCACCCGGTCGTCGGGCCGCCCGATCAGCCAGTCACGGCTGGGGACGACGAGGCCCGCCGGGGTGAAGGCGATCTTCCGCAGCTCCGCATGGCTCCCGGAGTCCTTGCGCCACAGCCCGCTGACGATGTCCACCGCCTCCTGCGGGGTGGCGGCGAACTCCAGCCCCGCGTAGACCGGCGCACAGGCGTCCAGGCCCAGGTCCTGGGCGGTCAGCCGGCGCCCCAGCCGCCGGGTGAACACCTCGGCGATCAGCGCGGGGGTGGTGCCGCGCGGCTGCTGTCCGCGCAGCCAACGCGTCACCGATGTCTTGTCGTACCGCAGGTCCAGACCGTGCTCCAGTCCGAGCTGGTCCACCCGCCGGGCGAGCCCTGCATTGGAGAAGCCCGCCTCTGCGATGAGCGCGGCGAGCTGACGATTGGGGATGCGCTGCGGGGGTCGTTCCGTCATCAGCCTGCCGGTCTCCCTGATCGCTCGGTGGAACGGCGCGAATGTAACCGCCGCTAGAGGGCTGATCGCGGCCGTCGGGCTCCATTCATCCGATCGTGTGAGAACGAGCCGGGTGAGGACGTATGGGGACACGGTCGTACAGTGGCTGAGGCGCCGCCGCGAGGCTTCGCCACCCCATCCGACGCGGCCCAGAAGGAGCTTGCCGTGACCGCCGTGACCACTGCTTCGCCGGGGGCGGCCCCCGGTTCATCGGCGCTGCGCTACGTCCACCTGGGCTTCGGCGCGGACGCCGTGGACTACGAGGAGGCGTGGCAGGAGCAGCGCCGGGTGCACGCCGCCCGCTTCGCGGACGAGATCCCCGACACCTGTCTGCTGCTGGAGCACCCTCCGGTCTACACGGCCGGGCGGCGCACGGCCGACAACGAACGCCCCCTGGACGGCACCCCGGTGGTGGACGTGGACCGCGGCGGCAAGATCACCTGGCATGGCCCCGGTCAGCTGGTCGGCTATCCGATCCTGAAGCTGCCGCGCCCGGTGGACGTCATCGCGCACGTCCGCCGCCTGGAGGAGGCGCTGCTGCGCACCTGTGCGGAGTTCGGTCTGGAGACCACCCGGGTGGAGGGCCGCAGCGGGGTGTGGGTGCTGGGCGATCCGGTGGAGCAGCGCCCCGCGCTCGGCGGGCTGAAGCTGGACTTCGACCCGCGGCTGGCGGACGAGGAGTTCGACGCGCGGCTGAATGGCCCGGAGTACGCCCCGTCCAACGCCGGGCAGCGCCGTGAGGACCGCAAGCTGGCCGCCATCGGGGTCCGGATCGCCAAGGGCGTGACGATGCACGGCTTCTCGCTCAACTGCGATCCGGACAACACCTGGTTCGACCGGATCGTGCCGTGCGGTATCCGGGACGCGGGTGTGACCTCGCTCTCGGAGGAGCTGGGCCGGGATGTGCCGATCGCCGAGGTGCTGCCGGTGATCGAGCGGCATCTGCGGGAGGTCCTGGAGTCCGCCGTCCCGCTGCCGCGGGCGGTCTGACCCCTCCGGGACCCTCCGGGACCGTCTCCGGAGCCCTTCCGAGGCCGTTCCGGGGCCGTTCCGGGGCTGTCCCGAGGCCGTTCCGGGGCCGTTCCCGATCGGGCCGGATCCGGGGCGGCCCGGGACGGCCCGCTCCGGCCGGAATCCGGCCCTTGCGGGAATGCGTCCTCGCTGCCTTCGGTTGCCCTGGACGTAAATCCGTACGAACCACGGGCGTACCCTGGTGACCGCCGACGATTCGAAAGCCCGCCGGCAAACTCGCCACGCCGAGCCGCCAAGCAGAGCCAAGCAAAGAGGAGTGCCGGACGTGTCCGCAGTCGCACCCGACGGACGCAAGATGCTGCGCCTGGAGGTCCGGAACAGCCAGACCCCCATCGAGCGCAAGCCCGAGTGGATCAAGACCCGGGCGAAGATGGGCCCCGAGTACACGGAGCTGCACGGCCTGGTGAAGCGCGAGGGCCTGCACACCGTGTGCCAGGAGGCGGGCTGTCCGAACATCTATGAGTGCTGGGAGGACCGCGAGGCGACCTTCCTCATCGGCGGCGACCAGTGCACCCGGCGCTGCGACTTCTGCCAGATCGACACCGGCAAGCCGCAGGCGCTGGACCGCGACGAGCCGCGCCGGGTGGCCGAATCCGTACGCACGATGGAGCTGAAGTACGCGACCATCACCGGTGTGGCCCGTGACGACCTGGAGGACGGCGGCGCCTGGCTCTACGCGGAGACCGTCCGCCAGATCCACTCCCTGATGCCGGACACCGGTGTGGAGCTGCTGATCCCGGACTTCAACGCGGTCCCCGAGCAGCTCGCCGAGGTCTTCTCGGCCCGTCCCGAGGTGCTCGCGCACAACGTGGAGACGGTGCCGCGGATCTTCAAGCGCATCCGTCCCGGCTTCCGCTACGAGCGCTCGCTCGAGGTGATCACCAAGGCGCGCGAGGCGGGTCTGGTCACCAAGTCCAACCTGATCCTGGGCATGGGCGAGGAGCGCGCGGAGATCAGCCAGGCGCTCCAGGACCTGCATGACGCGGGCTGTGAGCTGATCACCATCACCCAGTACCTGCGGCCGTCCGCCCGGCACCACCCGGTGGAGCGGTGGGTCAAGCCCCAGGAGTTCGTGGAGCTCAAGGAGGAGGCGGAGGAGATCGGTTACGCGGGTGTCATGTCCGGCCCGCTGGTCCGCTCCTCGTACCGCGCCGGCCGTCTGTACCAGCAGGCCGTCGAGCGGCGCAATGTCGCGGTGGCCTCCCAGGCGGTCTGAGGTCCGAACGGTCCGAACGGCGGCCCGTCAGGGCCGTCCAAAGCCCCAGTTGTCCACGTTCCGGACCGTCCGAAACCCCGGGCGGTCCGAACTGATTCTCCGTCACGTTCCGTCATGCCATGGGCCGTGTGAGCAACACTCTGTGTGATTGCGAGCACACGCGTTTTCGAGCGCCCCGAGAACGCCGCAGCTCAACGGCGGAATACCGGCCACAGCCGGGTTTCATCGGTGTTTGACCGGCCAGTCACGCACTGGTAACACCATTGGGTAACGATTGAGCCACGCACCGCTTATACGTTGTGCGTAGCGATCATCCGCCGCTTCCGAGGGGTATCCATGCCGGCTGCGCCCGTACGCCCGTCCGTCACCGACGCACTCCTCGTCCTGGAAGGTCTGCTGCTGCGCGGCGGGCAGCGCACCGCTCGCCGCAACGCGTGGACCGCCGTGCTCGAGGACCGCCGCCGGGCCAAGGACCGGGACGAGGCCGAACACGTGCTGGAGGCCGTGTCCACCGGGGCTTCCCAGGCCACGTAAACTTCGCTGTATGGCGAGGAAGGAAACATCCGAGAACCCCGGGCGGCTGAAGCAGATCGCCCTGACCTACAAGATGACCAAGCGGGTCGACCCGAAGGTCACACTTGTCGTCGCCGGCGTGGGGATTGTCACCTTCGGTGTCCTTCTCGCGATCGGCTTCTGGATCGGCCACCCGATCTTCCTTGGCATCCTGGGCTTCGTCCTGGCATTCCTCGCGATGGCGATCATTTTCGGCCGCCGTGCCGAGCGGGCCGCCTTCGGACAGATGGAGGGCCAGCCGGGCGCGGCGGCCGCGGTGCTGGAGAACGTGGGCCGCGGCTGGTCGGTGACCCCCGCGGTGGCCATGAACCGCAACCAGGACGTCATCCACCGCGCGGTGGGCAAGGCGGGCATCGTGCTGGTCGCCGAGGGCAACCCGAACCGGGTCAAGAGCATGCTGGCCGCCGAGAAGAAGAAGATGGCGCGCATCGTGGCGGAGGTCCCGGTCCACGATGTGATCGTCGGTTCCGGCGAGGGTCAGGTCGAGATCAAGAAGCTCCGCACCACGCTGCTGAAGCTCCCCCGGGTCCTGCCGGGCGCCCAGGTCACGGTGGTGAACGACCGCCTGCGCGCACTGGGCGACCTGATGAGCAACATGCCGATTCCGAAGGGGCCGATGCCCAAGGGGATGCGGATGCCGAAGGGGCGCTGAGCCCCTTCCCGCCGACAAACGGATACGAGGCGGCGGCCCGGACGGAGAGTCCGGGCCGCCGCCTCGTTATATTTCGCATATACCGCCGCGGTCCGCTGTTACGCGTTGTCCGCGGTTGTACGCAATCCCGGGCCCATGGCCCCTCGGAACCCTGATCCGCGCATCCGCTCGGAGTGGGGCGTCAGACCCTGATCTGTACGGCGCGGGAGAGCCGGTCGTGCAGTCCGCGGGTGTCGCGGTCCCAGACCACCGCGGGGATGACCAGCACCAGCAGCACACTGCGCAGCACGGCCTTCGGCAGGCTCAGCCGCACCCCGCCCTCGCCGATGACCCGCAGCCTCAGCAGCAGCTTGCCGGGGGTGGCGCCGACGGTGCCCACGGTGACCAGGCTCAGCCCCAGGAAGACCAGCAGCGCCCAGTTCCCGGCGGCCTGGGCGTCGCGGCCGGAGAGCAGGGCGTAGGAGACGAGGAGGCACAGGCCCCAGTCGATGAAAAGCGCCCCGAAGCGGCGTCCCAGCGGCGCTATGGAGCCCGGTCCGCTTTCGGGGAGCCCGAGGCCCTGGCCCCGGTAGCCGAAATCGACGCCCATCTCCTCGGCGGCCGCGCGGGGCCCGGAAAGCCACGATCCGATTGCTTGCCTCTTGTCCACCCGTCTACGTTACTGCGACGGCATACGTTCCCCCGGCCGGGCCCCTTCCAGCGGTTCCCGCCGGGCCGTTCCGGCGCCTTTTCCGAGGCCACGACACCTCCGCGACCCCCCTCCGGCCGGTTAACCTGGGTGAAACAAATGGGTCATGCCCGGGAAATCCCGTCTGCCTATGGTCGGCCAGAGCGCGCCACCGCACATGGACCGCGCCACCGGACAAATCCCCGTCCCACCGCGGCCGGGCTAGGAGGAGTTGGATGTTCCAGAACGCCGACGACGCTCGGAAGTTCATCTCGGACGAGGACGTCAAGTTCGTAGACGTCCGATTCTGCGACCTTCCCGGCGTCATGCAGCACTTCACCGTACCGGCGGAGGCGTTCGACCCGAACGAGGAGCTGGCCTTCGACGGCTCGTCGATCCGCGGCTTCCAGGCGATCCACGAGTCGGACATGGCGCTGCGCGCGGACCTCTCCACGGCACGTGTCGACCCGTTCCGCCGGGACAAGACCCTCAACATCAACTTCTTCATCCACGACCCGATCACGGGTGAGCAGTACAGCCGTGACCCGCGGAACATCGCCAAGAAGGCCGAGGCGTACCTCGCCTCCACCGGCATCGCGGACACCGCGTACTTCGGCCCGGAGGCGGAGTTCTACGTCTTCGACAGCGTGCGCTTCGACACCAAGGCGAACGAGTCGTTCTACCACATCGACTCCGAGGCGGGCGCCTGGAACACCGGTGCGCTTCAGGACAACCGCGGCTACAAGGTCCGCTACAAGGGCGGCTACTTCCCGGTGCCGCCG
Organism: Streptomyces malaysiensis subsp. malaysiensis; assembly: GCF_040653035.1. Taxonomy (NCBI): domain Bacteria; kingdom Bacillati; phylum Actinomycetota; class Actinomycetes; order Kitasatosporales; family Streptomycetaceae; genus Streptomyces; species Streptomyces malaysiensis. Next base: position 40,919 of record NZ_JBEZNG010000008.1, on the reverse strand, counting down.
GTCGACCACTTCGCCGATCTGCGCGCCGAGATCAGCCTCGAGCTGAACAGGGCCGGTCTCCAGGTCGAGCGCCAGCACCACGAGGTGGGCACCGCCGGCCAGGCCGAGATCAACTACAAGTTCAACACGCTGCTGGCCGCGGCCGACGACCTGATGCTGTTCAAGTACATCGTCAAGAACGTGGCGTGGAAGAACGGCAAGACCGCGACCTTCATGCCGAAGCCGATCTTCGGTGACAACGGCTCGGGCATGCACGTCCACCAGTCGCTGTGGCAGGGCGGCTCCCCGCTCTTCTACGACGAGCAGGGCTACGCGGGCCTGTCGGACACCGCCCGCTACTACATCGGCGGCATCCTCAAGCACGCCCCGTCGCTGCTGGCCTTCACCAACCCGACGGTGAACTCCTACCACCGGCTGGTCCCGGGCTTCGAGGCCCCGGTCAACCTGGTGTACTCGCAGCGTAACCGCTCCGCCGCGATGCGTATCCCGATCACCGGCTCCAACCCGAAGGCCAAGCGCGTGGAGTTCCGCGCCCCGGACTCCTCCGGCAACCCGTACCTGGCCTTCTCCGCCCTGCTCCTCGCGGGTCTGGACGGCATCAAGAACAAGATCGAGCCGGCCGAGCCGATCGACAAGGACCTCTACGAGCTCGCCCCCGAGGAGCACGCGGGCGTCCCGCAGGTCCCGACCTCCCTCCCGGCCGTCCTCGACTCCCTCGAGGCCGACCACGAGTTCCTCCTCCAGGGCGGCGTCTTCACCTCCGACCTGATCGAGACCTGGATCGACTACAAGCGCACCAACGAGATCGCGCCGCTCCAGCTGCGTCCGCACCCGCACGAGTTCGAGCTCTACTTCGACGTGTGAGCCGTGCCGGCCGTATGAGCTCCTCCGGCTCTGGCCCGAGCCCCCGCCACCGCCTCCATGGGCGGCGGCGGGGGCTCGGTGGTGTGTGGACGAATCACGCGGCGGGGTTCACGGTTTGGGTGTCGGTGCCGGAGGACGGCAGGAAGCTGGTGTCGCCGTTGTAGATGGCGACCACGGGGGCGGTACCGGTGCCCAGGGTGTCGAGGGTCAGCGTCGCGGTGCCCGCCGTCAGCGGCTGGACGAACGCGCCTCCGCCGACGGCGCCGATGATGAAGGTGACCGTGCCGGTCGGGACGCCCGCACCGGGCGCGACCGGGGTGACGGTGGCGGTGAACGTCACCGGCTCGCCCTGTGTCGAGGGGTCCGGCGCCGAGGACACCGCTGTGGTGGTCGCCGCCTGGACGACGAGGATGACATTGGCGCCGGTGGAGGGCGAGAAGTTGGTGTCACCGTTGTAGTTGCCGAGGACGGCGTGGGCGCCGACGCCCAGGCCGGGGACGGTGACCGAGGTCGTTCCGCCGGACAGCGTGCCGGTCACGGTGGGGCCCCCGGTGATGACGAAGGTGACATCGCCGGTGGGGGTTCCGGGGCCGAGCGGGATCACGGTGGCGGTGAGCGTGACCGACTGTCCGACCGTGATGGGGTTGGGTGAGACCGTGACCAGGGTGATCGTGGGCGTAGCCATGTTGGCCCTCCAAGTGGTGTGGGGTGGTGGGCCGTTACTCGCCACGCATGCGGACACAAGGCGCGGCGGTGCATCGGCGGCCAGGGGGTGCGCACCTACGGCGATCCACACGGGGACATCCCGCGTCGCCGTCCCGGGCAGCTGTGGAACCCACCGGTCTGTAGCACCAGTAGGCGCGCGACTTGCCGCCACCGCCATAGAGGTGCCACCGAATTACCCCGGATAGCGCAGCGCTCGGCGGCCTTCCCCGCGCACACCATCCACCCCGTGCGGCGCGTCTCCCATGGCCGGGGCACCGTGTACGCACCGCGCACACGCGTCCGCCGTGTGCCTGCCGGGGGCGCGTCGGCCCGGCGTGCGGACGCCGCCGTGGGCCGCTATTCGCCGAAGCCTCCCCCGAAGCCCCCGCCGAAGTCGCCACCGTCCCCGAAGCCCCCGCCGAAGTCGCCACCGTCCCCGAAGCCCCCGCCGAAGTCGCCGCCGTTCCCGGAGTCGCCGTAGCCACCGCCGAAGTCGCCGGTGTCATAGCCGGTGTCGTAGCCGGGGCCGAGGGATCCGCCCAGCAAGGTGCCGATCAGCAGTCCGGGCAGCAGCATCGAGCCATATCCGCCGAAGTACCCGCTCGCCCACGGCCCGTAGGCCGGACCGGCCTCCCAGTACGGGCGGCGCCGGTCGCCGCCGACCGGGACGGTGCGGGCGTCCGGCTCGGCGCCGTCGTCGATGCGGGTGGCGTCGGCGGCGCAGGCCGGGACCGAACGCCGGGTGCCGCCCAGGGGCGCCCACGGGACGTCCCGGACCGATGGGCCATGGCGCGGGTCGAAGAAGCACGGAGGGCGCCGCTGGGGCAACGGGCGGCCCTCGCGGCGGGCGTCGAGCACCGTCAGCGCGAAGCGGCCCTCCTCCAGCGCCTCGGTCACCGGCCGTACGTCCCCGGGGCGCCGGGCGGCGGCCGATCTGGCCTTCGCCTCCTCGTAGGCGTCCAGGGCGCGGCCGTAGCCGTCCACCATCTCGGGGGTGGACGCCGGGTCGGCGGGGTCGAAGCGGGTCCGGCTCAGCTTCTCGCCGTACGCGGTGATGTCCTCCTCGACCGCGCCGCGCACCTGCTCCAGCTCGGCCAGTTCGCGCTCGCGGTGCTGCTTACGGGTGCGCCGCACCATATAGAGACCGCTTCCGGCGACGGCGGCCAGGACGATCAGCACGGCCACCGCGTCACCCGCCGACAGACCGGTGGAGTCGCGGGCGCCCTGGTCACCTCCGGTCCCCTGGTCGCCGCCGGTCCCCTGACCGGCCCGGTCGTGGAACTCCGTGGCCGCGTCGGTCACGAAGCCGTCCAGGGCCGCCGCGAGGTCGCGCGGATGCTGCCGCAGGTTCTGCGCCGCGAGCGCCTGTGAGGTGCGCCCCGGCAGCACCGAGGTGTCGGAGGCCGCACCGAGGGAGGAGCCGAGCGCGACGGCGTAGATGCCGGGACGGTCGACGGCGGCACGCAGCCGCCCGAAGACGCGGTCTCCGCCGTACGCGGGGTCGTCCGGCAGCACGGCGACGTAGAGGGGCGCCCCCGTCTCGCGGATGTGTGCAACCAGGGCACGGGCCTGCCGGGCGCTCAGTGCGTCGGAGGCGCCGGGATCGACGTACACCGGGCTGCTCCGCAGCGCCTTGCCGATCTTGTCCACATCCGTTTCGGCACGCGGGCCCCCGGCGGTGAGCAGCACCGCCGTCAGGGCGACGAGGGCCGCGAGGAACAGCGTGCCCCATCGCGGCGTCTTGCCGGACACACTTCGCGTTTACCCCTATAAGCACCATATATGCGCGAGCATGCCCTGGAGCATGCCCTTCAGCACCGCGTGGCCGAGCCCCGCCACCGGCTCTGGCGGGCGGTGGCGGGGCTCGGTGCGGTGCGGTCAGATGGTGGTCTGGACGCCGCTGACCGCCCCGGTGACGACCTGTGCGTAGTCGGAGACGCCCGAGGCCCCGAAATTGGCGTCTCCCGAGTAGACCGCGCTGACGTCCCAGGTGCCCGCCGCCAGGATCTGGTCGGAGAGGAAGGCGAATCCGAAGGCGTCCACGGGCACGCTCATCTCGATGGTGGTCATTCCCATGACAAGGGTGAAGGCGACCGTTCCCGTCGGGGTGCCGCCGCCGGGCGCCATGGCCGCCACGAAGGCGACGAAGTCGATGGGCGTGCCCTCCTCGGCCGGGTTGGGATTGGAGCTGAGCGAGGTGATCGAGTTCGCCATGTCCACCGTCTGCGTCAGCGGCGCTGATGTCGACGTGGCGAAGTCGGCGTCGCCGCTGTAGGTGGCCGTCACGGTGTGCGAGCCCGTGCCCAGGCCGCTGGTGATGAACGTCGCGGTGCCGCCCGACAGCGGCTCGGTGAACGTACCCCCGCCCGTACCGCTGATCACGAAGGTGACCGAGCCGGTCGGGGTGCCGGTGGTGGGCAGGTTCGGGGTGACCGTGGCGGTGAACGTCACCGGCTGCCCGAACACGGACGGGTTGACCGAGGACGCCAGCGTCGTGGTCGTCGCCGCGGGCCCGGGATTCACCGTGTGGGTGTCGGTGCCTGAGGACGCCAGGAAGTCCGCGCTGCCGCCGTAGAGGGCGACCACGGTGTGCGTGCCGACGCCGAGGGTGCTGAGGGACAGCGTCGCCGTGCCGGCCGACAGCGGCTGGACGAACGTACCGCCCCCGCTGCCGCCGATGACGAAGGTGACCGAGCCGGTCGGGACGCCCGCACCGGGCGCGACCGGGGTGACCGTGGCGGTGAAGGTCACCGGCTGCCCCAGAGTCGAGGGGTCCGGCGCCGATATCACCGATGTCGTGGTCGACGCCTGGATCACCACGACGGCCGTGGTGCCGGTGGACGAGGTGAAGTTGACGTCGCCGTTGTAGGTGGCGGTGACGATATGGGTGCCGAGGGTCAGGTTGGGGACGGTGACCGAGGTCGTCCCGCCCGACAGCGTCCCGGTCAGCGTGGGGCCGCCGCCGACCACGAAGGTGACGGTGCCCGTGGGCGTTCCGGCGCCGAGCGGGATCACGGTGGCGGTGAGCGTGACCGACTGCCCGGCCACGGCGGGGTTCGGTGCCGCCGTGACCAGGGTGACAGTGGGTGAAGCCATGATGGGCCCTCCAAAGGGAGTGGAATGGTGGGCCGTTACTCGCCACGCGGGACGGTGACCGCGCGCGGCGGCGCATCGGAGGCCAGGGGGTGCGCACATACGGCGAGCGACGCGGGATGCGCGTCTCGCCCCCGGCAGATGTGGAACCCACCGGTCTGTAGCACCAGTAGGCGCGCGACACGCCGCCAACACCATAGATAAGCCCTTGAATTACCCCATACGGCGCAGCGCCCACGCCCTCCCCCGGCGCACTCCCCCACCCCGTGCACGGCGCGCTTCCCCTGCTCAGGCTCCCCTGGCGCGCCCAGCGCAGGGCGGGGCGTCAGAGGACGTGGCCGTCGGCCGGGCGGGGGCGGCTCAGCGCGTGTCCGGCGAAGCGCTCAGTCCGCGCGGCCGGTCGCGGCGACGGTGACACCGAGGCCGATCATGGAGAGCCCGCCGACGCCGCCGACCATGGCGAGGCGTCGCGGGGAGCGGGCGAACCAGGTACGGGCGGTGGCCGCGGCCAGACCCCACACGCTGTCGGAGATCACCGCGATGGCGTTGAAGATCAGGCCGAGCAGCAGCATCTGCCAAGCGACATGGCCCTGCTCACGATCGACGAACTGGGGCAGCACGGCGGCGAAGAACACGATCGTCTTGGGGTTGGCCACACCGACCGCGAACCCCTCCCACAGCGTGCGCAGACCGCCGTGGGCGGGGCCGTCGCCGGTGAAGGCGGCGTGCAGCGAGCGGCGCTGCCGCACCGCCTTGACGCCCAGATGGACGAGATACGCGGCACCCACCAGCTTCAGCGTGGTGAAGACGACGGCCGAGCGCTCCACCACGGACCCGACGCCCAACGCCACGGCCACGACCAGCACATACGCCCCGAGCGTATTGCCGACGACCGTGGTCAGCGCCGCGCGGCGCCCCTGGGCCAGTGCCCGGCCGACCACGAAGAGCACGCTGGGGCCGGGGATCACGATCAGCAGAAAGGACATGGCCGCGAAGGCGAGCAGCCGGTCGATGGACACCATGGAGCGCATCGAAGCACGCCAACACTCCGCGGCTCCAGCCCTTTTCCGGTCCGGCGCGAGGGGCGGCCCACTGTGCCGCGGCCGCTCCCCACTGTGCCGCGGCCGCTCCACGTTCGGTGGACCTCACCATAAAACCCGGGCATCCCTGTCCCGGTCTGCGGCAATCTGGGGCGCACCGAATGGAAAACAGACGCCCAGGGGGATTTGTGACGTCCAAAACCACGAAGCAGACGGAACCGCCATCGGAACAACCGCCGGAACAGCCATCGGGACAGCCGTCGGAACCATCGGATTCATCGGCCGAGCGGCCCGCCGAGGAGTTACGGTTCCGGCCGCCCACGCTGACGGCCTGGGAGCGGAACCCCGTCACCACCCGGGCCATGGCCCGCAGACTGCCCCAACTGGTGCGCCGTTCACTGGCGCTGGCCTGGAAGGTGGACCGGAAGGCGGTGGTGGCGCTGCTGGTGTGCCAGGCGCTGTCGGGGTTCTTCGAGGCGTTCGGGCTGCTGGCCACCACGGGCACGATCACGGCGCTCATCTCCTCCGGCCAGATCACCGACCGGCTCCGGGAGGCGCTGCCCTCGATCGCGGTGCTCGCGGGGGCGGCCGGGCTGCGGGCGCTGCTGGGGATCGCGGTCGGCAACATCTCCAGCCGGCTGTCCCCGCGGATCTCCCGGGAGGCCGAGACCCAGATGCTGGACGCGGCGATCAACGCCGAGCTCGCGGCGTACGACAACCCCGGGTTCAACGACAAGTGGGACGCGGCGGACCGGGGCGCCGAGGTGGCGCGAGATCTGATCACCGAGTCGCAGCAGCTGATGGCGTGTCTCTCCTCGCTGATCGCGGCGGCGGGCGTGGTCACCGTGCTGCATCCGGCGCTGCTGCCGCTGTTGCTGCTGGCCGCGCTGCCACAGGGGATCGCGGGGATGAAGGCGGCCCGGGTGCAGTACGAGACCAGTCGCGCCATGAGCGCCGACCGGCGCACGCTCGGACTGCTCCGCTGGTACATGATGGACAAGGACATCGCCGATCAGCTCCGTTCCGGCACCATGGCGGAGTTTCTGCTGAAGCGGTACCGGGCCATCGGGGCGCGGGTGGACGCGGCCACCGACAAGGCCGTCCACCGGGGCGCGCGGTACGCGGTGCTGGGGGCGGTGGCGGGCGGGGTGGCGTCCGGGCTGGTCTGGGTGTCGCTGGCGCTGCTGCTGGGCGCGGGGCGGATGTCGGTGGCGTCGGCGGGCACGGCGGTGTTCGCGCTGCGGACGGTCGGCGCCTCGCTCCAGGGGATGGTCGGTTACGGGACGCGGCTGTTCCGTACGGGGCTGTATCTGGACGACTGGGCGGAGTTCATCGAGGAGGCGGGCGGGCACCGAATGGTCCGCGGCACCCGGGTCCCGGCGCCGCCGCGGGTCATCAGGGCCGAGGGGCTCACCTACGCCTATCCGGAGTCCGACGCCCCTGCCCTGGACGATGTGACGCTCGAGGTGCGGCAGGGCGAGGTGCTGGCGCTGGTCGGCGAGAACGGCTCGGGCAAGACCACCCTGAGCAAGCTGCTGACCGGGCTCTATCTGCCCACCAAGGGCGCGGTGACCTGGGACGGCGTGGGTGTGGAGGAGCTGGATCCGCAGGCGATGTGGCGGCATACGGCGGTTGTGCCGCAGGACTACGCGCACTGGCCGCTGTCCGCCCGCGACAACATCACCCTCGGCCAGCCGCACGGCGGGGACGAACGGGTCCGGGAGGCGGCGGTCCGCTCCGGGGCGCATGAGGTGGTGGACGGGTTGCGCAGCGGACTGGACACCCTGCTCGCCCGGCAGTGGTGGGGCGGGGTGGAGCTGTCCGGCGGGCAGTGGCAGCGCATCGCGCTGGCCCGCGCGTTCCACCGGCCCGCCGGGCTGCTGGTGATGGACGAGCCCACCAGCGCGCTGGACGCCCGCGCCGAGCACCGGATCTTCGCGGGGCTGCGGCAGATGGCGGAGGACCGGGCCGTCGTCCTGGTCACCCACCGGCTGGCGAACGTGGCGGTGGCGGACCGGATCGTGGTGCTGGAGCGGGGGCGGGTGATCCAGCAGGGCACGTTCGCGGAGCTGACGGGGTCCCCGGGGCTGTTCCGGGAGTTGTGGGAGCTACAGAACGACCGCGGGGTGCCGGCGCCGCGCGGGGAGACACCCTGAACTCCGGCCCCGGTCAGGGGCTCCGGGGTCAGGGACCCTGGGGGCAGAGGCTCTGGGGTCAGGGACGCTGGGTGGGCAGGAACCCTGAGGGCAGAGGCTCCGGGGGCGGGGGCCCTGGGGTCAGGGACCCTGGAGGCAGAGGCTCTGGGGTCAGGGGCTCTGGAACCGGCCGGTTTCGGCGGCGCGGGCGCGGGAGGCGGCTATCTCGGCGTAGGCCCGGTCGCGGCCCTCCCAGTGGGAGCCCTCGACGGACTTGCCGGGCTCGAGGTCCTTGTAGACCTCGAAGAAGTGGGTGATCTCCTTCCGGTCGAACTCGGGGACGTCCTCGATGTCCTGGACGCCGACGTAGCGCGGGTCATGGGCCGGGACGCAGAGGATCTTCTCGTCCGGGCCCTGCTCATCGCGCATGCAGTACATGCCGATGGCCCGGCAGAGGATGACACAGCCGGGGAAGGTCGGCTCGGCGACGGTCACGAGGGCGTCCAGCGGATCGCCGTCCCGGCCGAGGGTGTGGTCGACATAGCCGTAGTCGGCCGGGTACTTCGTCGAGGTGAACAGCATCCGGTCCAGCCGGATCCGGCCCGTCTCATGGTCCATCTCGTATTTGTTGCGAGACCCCTCCGGGATCTCCACGACCACATCGAACTCACCGTGCTCCATCGCGCCCTCCGGTCACCCCTGCGCTCCGATGTCCTTCCAGTGTGCTCCGGGCCCGCCGGGCGGGCAGCTCGGACCTGGGCGGCTCAGCCGCCGCGCACCAGGGCGTCGATCTCGGCCTCGAAGAGGACCGAGGGATCGAAGCCCATGCCCGTGAACTGGCCTTGCACATCAAGGCTGATCACGCCGTGGAGCCGGGTCCAGGTGCGCAGCGCACGGCCCTTCACCTCCCCGCCGGGCTCCTCCCCGGGCCCCCAGGGGCCCGTGCCCTCCAGATGGCGCGCCAGCTCGGCCTCGAGCTCGGTGAGGGGCTGCTGACGGCCCCCGTCGACACCGCCGCCGCCGGCCTCACCGGCCTCACCGGCCTCACCGACGGTGGCGCAGGCGTCGAAGATGGTCCGCATCAGCCCGGCCGCGATCTCGGTGGTCTCCGGCGGTGCGTGGTAACCGGGCACCGGGGTGCCGTAGATGAGCAGATAGCGGTCGGGCTGCCGCTTCGCCCAGTCGCGCAGGGCGCGGGCCAGGGCACGGAAGCGGTCGGCGGGGGCGGCGTCGGCGACGGCCCGGGCCAGGGTCTCGGCCAGATCGCGGTAGGTGTCGGTGATCAGCTCGGTCAGCAGCTCGTCCCGGCTCGCGAAATAGCGGTAGAGGGCGGGGCCGGTCATGCCCATCGCCTTCGCGATCGCGTTCACCGAGATGCCGGCCGTGCCCGACTCGGACAGCTGGGCCAGGGCCACGGCCTTGGCCTCCTCCCGGGTCTGTTTGCGGTAGCGCTCTCGCCGTGCTGTCGCCATGGACGCGCCTCTCGTACGGGTCGTCGATCTCCCACTTGACACACCGAGAGTAACAGGTTCATTGTTTGGTTAGAAGTTCTCACCACAGCGAGAACTCCTCACCTGAAGCGAGGTCAGCCATGATCACCGAAGTCGTTCTCCCGGGCCAGGTGGAGCCGGAAGGGCTCGAGCTGCGCACCCGCCCGCTGCCCGAGCCCGGCCCCGGGCAGGCGCTGGTGGCCGTCGAGGCGTCGGGGGTCTCCTTCGCCGAGCAGCAGATGCGCCGCGGGAAGTACTACGACCAGCCGCCGTTTCCCTTCGTCCCCGGCTATGACCTGGTGGGCACCGTGGTCTCGACCGGCCCCGGGGTGGATCCGGCGCTGCGCGGGCGCCGGTTCGCGGCGCTCACGAAGATCGGCGGCTGGGCCAGCCACACCCTTGTCGACGCGGGCGATCTGGTGGAGGTCCCCGAGGGGGTGGACGCGACGGAGGCCGAGACGGTGGTGGTCAACGGGATCACGGCCTGGCAGATGCTCCACCGCGTGGCCAAGGTGCGCCCCGGGATGACCGTGCTGGTGCACGGGGCCAATGGCGGGGTGGGCACCACCCTGGTCCAGCTCGCCCGCCACGCGGGCATCAAGGTCATCGGCACCGCCTCGCCCCGCCATCACGACGCGGTGCGCGCCCTCGGCGCCACCCCGCTGGACTACCGCGATCCGGATCTGCCCGGCCGGGTGCGCGCACTGGCCCCGGGCGGGGTCGACGCGGTCTTCGACCATGTCGGCGGCGAAGGCATAGTCGACTCCTTCCGGCTGCTCGCCCGCGGCGGCACGCTGGTCTCCTACGGCACGGCGGCCACCCGGGACGTCCCCGGCTCGTCCCGGGCCCCGGTGCTCAAGCTGTTCGCCCGGCTGTTCCTGTGGAATCTGCTGCCGAACGGACGGGGGGCGCACTTCTTCAATCTCTGGGCCGGACGGCGCCGGAAGGCCGCCTACCAGGCGCGGATCCGCGCCGACCTGGGGCAGGTGCTGGCGCTGCTGGCGAGCGGCGAGTTCACCGCCATGGTGGCGGCGAGGATTCCGCTCTCCGACGCCGCGGAGGCGATGCGGCTGGCCGAATCCGGCACCGTCACCGGAAAGGTGGTCCTGGTCGCGGACCAGGACGCCCGCCGGGGCGGCGAGGAGGGCGCGCGATGAGCTGCAAGCCCCGGGACATCACGGCCGCCCCCGTCGCCACCGTGGATCTGCCCACCACGTTCCCGCGGGGATCCACGGCTCCTGGATCCCCGACCCGGCCACCAGTTCGTGATAATTTTCGTATACGAGTTGTATGCGAAGCAGCATGGGGGCCCAGTGCCAGCTCAGTCCGGACGAGAAAAGGCGTACGCGTTCCTCAAGGAGACCGTGCTGACCGATCCCGATATGCAGGGCAGCTTCCTCACCGAGCAGGAGATCGCCGACCGGATCGGCATCTCCCGGACCCCGATCCGTGAGGCCCTGCTCCTGCTGGCGGCCGAGGATCTGGTGCAGCTGGTCCCCAAGCGGGGTGCGCATATCGCCCCGCTCTCCGGCCGGGAGATCACCGAGCTGATGGAGCTGCGCGGGATCGTCGAGCGCTATGCCGCCGAGCACGCCATCGAGACGGGCACGGTGCCGGTCGGGAAGCTGACGGAGCTGCTGGAACGGCAGCGCGAGCTGATGGGCCCGGAGCAGGCCAAGGAGTTCATCGCCATCGACCACCTCTTCCACGCGACCATGATCGCCGCGGTGGGCAATGAACTCCTCAACCGGCACTACGAGGGGCTGCGCAGCCGCCAGATCCGGGCCGGGGTGGTGGCCCTGTACAACCAGACCGGCCGCCAGGAGGAGGTGCTCGGCGAGCACCGCGCCATCCTGGAGGCGGTGGCCGCCGGGGACACGGAGGCGGCCCGCACGGCGATCAGCGCCCATCTGGAGTCAACGCTGAAGGTGCTGCTCGCCGGGTGAGTCAGCGCCCGGCACCGCTTCCGGATACCGGCACCGCTTCCGGGTAGGTGATCACCAGCATGGTGACGCCCTCCTCGGAGACCCAGGGGCCATGCGGCATCCCCGGTGGCCGACAGGCGTAGAAGCCGCGCGAGAAGGTCTCCCCCAGCGTCAGATCGCGCATGCTGCCCTCGAGGAGATAGACCTCCTCCCAGCCGTCATGGCGGGCCACCCCGGACAAGGAGGTGTCCGTCCCCGGCTCCCAGCGCACCAGGGCGGTGGTGTGGGTGCCGCTCCCGTCCACGGCCAGGATCTGTTCGCTGACCCCCGCGGCCGCGCCCGGCGGCCGCCGCCAGGGCCCGGAGGGCAGATGGAATTCGCGCTCCGGTTTGGCCCCGCCGGTGCCGCTCATGGCTGGACGCCCAGCCTGCGGTTGGCCAGGACGGACACCGTGCGGCGCACCGCGGTGACCTCCTCGGTGTCCACCTCCCCCACCAGCAGCGCCGGCCCCGCGTCCAGCCGCTCCCGTACGGTGCCGTCGGGGCCGATCAGGGCGCTGTGGCCGATACCGGTGGGGGCGGAGGTCGCGGCGGTGAGGCCGGACGCGGCCGGATCGGCCTGGCCCACGGCCGCCAGCCATACGGTGGCGTCCAGCGCCCGCGCCCGGGTCAGCAGCTCCCACTGCTCACGCTTACCGGGCCCGGCTCCCCAGGAGGCGGGCAGCAGGGAGAGCACCGCGCCCGCGTCGGCATGGGCCCGGAAGAGCTCGGGGAACCGTACGTCGTAGCAGGTGGCCAGGCCGATGCGGACGCCGTCGAGGTCGAAGGTCACCACCTCGGAGCCCGGGGCCACGGTCTTGGACTCGGCGAAGCCGAAGGCGTCATACAGATGGATCTTGTCGTAGGAGGTCTCCACCCCCGGGCCGGTGGCCAGCAGGGTGTTGGTCACCCGGCCGTCGGGCGCCGGGTTGAACATCCCCGCCACGACCACCAGCCCGGCGTCCTTCGCGATCTGCCGGACCTCGGTGGCCCAGGGGCCGTCCAGCGGTTCGGCGATCGGGCCGAGCCGGGTGCCGAAGCAGGCCATGGCCGCCTCCGGGAAGGCGACCAGACGCGCCCCGGCCTCCGCCGCCCGCTGTGTCTCCCGGCGCAGAAGGGCGAGGTTCGACGCCGGGTCCGGGCCCGTGGTGATCTGGCTCAGTGCGATGCGGAGGGGCATGGCGGGTGCTGCCTCATTTCCTGATCGGGAGAAGCTGGTCGGGAGGGTCGGAAATTCCTGGTCGGGAGGGTCGGCGGGTCGGCAGGTCGGGAGGTAGGCGGGGCGGGAGGTCGGGTGGTAGGCGGGGCGGGCAAGCGCGAGGCGGCGCGTCCGCCGGGCTCGGCCTGGGTGCGCCGCCCCATCCCGCCCCTTCCCCGGCGCGGCCCGCTTTACAGCTCCGCGGAGCCGCCAGCCGCCAGCCGCCAGCCGGGAGCCGGACACCGGGCGCACGAGCCGGGGCCGAGCCGCCGCCGGGGCCGGGCCGCCGCCGGGGCAGGGCGGGAACGGGTCAGGAGACGGTCGTGGAGGATGCGGTCTGGCCGACCGGGAGCGGGAGCGGCTCCTCGTCCTCGGCGGAGCCGGGGTCCCGGCCCAGCCAGAGGCCGATCACCGTGACCACCGCGGTGATCGCGATGTAGATGGCCAGCGGCACCCATGCGTGATACGTCCCCAGCAGCGCGGTGAAGAGCAGCGGCGCGATCGCGCCGCCGATGAGCCCGGCGAGGGTGTAGGCGAGCGAGGAGCCGGTGTAGCGCAGCCGGGGGGAGAACTGCTCGGCGACGAAGGCCGCCTGCGGTCCGTACATCAGCGAGTGGATCACCAGCGCGCCGACCACCCCGAGGGTGAGCAGCGCCCAACTGCCGTCCGCGACCAGCGGGAAGAAGAGAAACGGCCAGACACCGGCGGCGACGGCGGCGCCCCCGTACAGCAGCCGCCGGTTGACACGGTCCGAGAGCGCCCCGGCCAGCGGGATGAGCACGATCTGGAGCGAGGAGCCGATCAGCACGGCGGTGAGCGCCGAGCCGCGTGACATGTCCAGTTCCTCGGTGGCGTAGGTGAGTACGAAGACGGTGAACATCGCGTACAGCACATCGGGGGCGACCCGGCTGAGGATCGCGGCGGTCAGCGCCTTCGGCTGGGTGGTGAACACCTCGCGCAGCGGGGCCTCCGGGCGGTCCTGCGCGGCCTCCATCGCCTTGAAGACCGGGGTCTCCTCCAGCTTGGCGCGGACCCACAGGCCGAACGCCACCAGGGCGCCGGAGAGCAGGAACGCCACCCGCCAGCCCCAGCTGAGGAACTGGTCCTCCGTCAGCGCCGCGCCCAGCGCGGCCAGGACACCGTTGGCCAGCAGATTGCCCGCCGGGGGGCCGACCTGTGCGGCGGAGGCGTAGAAGCCGCGCCGCCGCGGATCGCCGAACTCGCTGGACAGCAGCACCGCGCCGCCCCACTCACCGCCGACGCCGACGCCCTGTGCGAAGCGCAGCAGCACCAGCGCGGCCGGGGCCGCGACGCCGACCGTGGCGTAGGTGGGCAGCAGCCCGATCAGCAGCGTGGCGCCGCCGATGAGCACGAGCGTCGCGATGAGCACCTTCTTACGGCCGATGACATCGCCGAGCCGGCCGAAGACGAAGCCGCCCAGCGGCCGGGAGAGATAGCCGACGGCGTAGGTGGAGAAGGCCAGCAGGGTGCCGGTGAAGGGGTCCTTGGAGGGGAAGAAGAGATCGCCGAAGACGAGGGCCGCGGCGGCGGAGTAGACGGCGAAGTCGTACCACTCCAGGGCGGTGCCGGTGAGGCTGGCGACGAAGGCGCGCCGCACCCCGGTCCGGTCGGCCCGGGGCTGCGGTGCGCTCGATGCGGTGGGCTGCATGTTCCGTCCTCGTTGGTGGTGCATGAGGCTTACGGGATGGTACGTGGTGCTTTCGGGGTGATGCGATGAGGTGGGCGGGGGTTTACGTGGATCGACCTTCCGGCATACTTGTTGTATACCAAGCGTATGCGCAACCCCTCAGGGGGAAGTTAACCGCTTCGAAACCGCGGAAAGCGCGACCACGGCCACCACCACGGCACGCGCAGAACCCGCACGACCGCCCCACCGCGCCTTGGAGAGCACAGCCCATGACGACGCAGCCCTCGCAGCCCGCACAGCCCGCCCGCTCCTCGCTCACCTTCGAGCTCCCCGACGGCTCCCTCCACCACGTGGACGTCGTCCAGGTGCTCAACGCGGGCTACGCGGGACGCAGCCAGGACGATGTGGCCGCCCATGTCGCCGAGCTCGCCGAGCTGGGCGTGCCCGCGCCCTCCGTGACGCCCGCCCTCTACCCCGTCTCCCCCTACCTCGCCCAGCAGACCGGCCGGGTCAGCGTCCAGCACGGCCACACCTCGGGTGAGGCCGAGTGGGCACTGGTCGTGGCCGCGGACGGGGAACTACTGCTGACGGCGGCCTGCGACCACACCGACCGGGCGCTGGAGGTCCACGGCGTGGCCTGGAGCAAGAACGCGGCCCCCGATGTACTGGCCACCCGCGCCTGGCGGCTGTCCGATGTGGCGCCCCGCCTCGACGATCTGACGCTCCGTGCCTGGGTCACTCACGACGGTGAGGAGACCGAGGTGCAGAGCGGCACCCTGGCCGAGCTGCTGCCGCCGTCCTACTGGGTCGAGGTGCTGCGCGAACGCGGTGACCTGGTGCCCGGCACCGTGCTGATCTCCGGCACGATCCCGATGGCCGAAGGCGTGGACCAGTTCGCCGAGCGCTGGCGGGTGGAGCTGGGCGACCCGGCCACCGGGCAGACCATCGAATGCTCCTACGACGTGGTCCCGCTGCCCGAGCCGATCGGCTGAGCCCCCGCGCGAAAAAGAAGGCAAAGACACACAGGCAGCGTGCGAAGGCCGCCCGCCGCACGCCCCTCGGGGGCCCGCGGTGGACGGCCTTCGCCGTTGTCCAGAGGGTCAGATGGTCAGATGGTCCAGGGATTCAGCGTCCAGTCAGGTTTCCCTGCCCTTCCGCATCACCATGCCGGCCGCGATCAGGCCGAACAGGCAGGTGATGGCACCCACGACAACATTGTTCGCGATCACCCCGGCATCGGCGCCCCGGGCGACGACCCAGGGGGAGATGATCATCCATATACCGATCGCGGACATGGCCCAGCACAGGCTGTACATCCTCCTCGGCGCCGTGGTGAGGCCGAGCCCCAGCAGGGCGACCGTGATGCCGAGGATGAGGTTGTTGACCATGAGGTTGGGGTTGGTGCCCGAGAAGTGCACCACCCAGGGAGAGATGGCGAAGTACAGACCGGCGAGAAGCACCGGCCCGTCGAGGAAGACAACGTCCCTCGCGTCCATCATGCGGGCGTAACGCTCCCGCATCTCGGTCACGTCGGGGTGGCCCGTGAGATCGCCTCTCGCTCGTGAGACGTCGGCCATTCGACTCGCCTCCTTCGATCCATGCAAGTCTGACCGCGCAGTGCGGTAAAAACACCGCACCACCATTGTGCGCCTCGCCCTGGTTTATAGGTAGATGCCGGATTCGCACCCAATGGCGTATAGTTCGCCGTCGCGCCTCTTCCTGCTCAACGGCCGAGCGCCCCGGGCCCGATATCTGCTTCAATAGGGCCATGGCCAGCCTCCACGACATCGCGACGGGTCGTTATGACCTCGAGCCGTTCTGGCCATCCCGGCAGGCGCACCACTTCGACCGCGAGTGTTGCCGCGCATCCGATGCGCGGGCCCGCTCGCTCGGCCGCTGATCTCTTCGCCCAGCCGCCCAGCCCGCGCGCACGACGTCCACTGACGCCTTCTCGCGCGAAAGAGCTGACCTCCATGACGAATCTGCGTCGTCTGTCCTCCGCCTCCGCTCCCGCCACTCCATCCGCCCAGTCCGCCCCGTCCGCCGCGCCCGCTTCGGCGGCCCGCCAGCGGCTGCGGGCCGTAGCACCGGACGAGGTGCCACCGGTCGCCGATCTGCTGCACCCCGGCGCCACCTGGCTGCCCGCTCCCCCGCACACCGTGCCCACGCTTCCCGGCCATCCGCCGATGGTCGGCTATCTGGTGCTGGTCCCGGCCGACCGTCAGCATCCCGAGGCGGCCGCGCCGCCCCCGGAGGGGATACCGGCGACCACGGGTGACGAGCTCATCCGGATCGATCCCGACCGGCGGACCGCCGAGGTCGCGGGGCGGCCGCTGGACCTGACCTATCTCGAGTTCGAGCTGCTGAGCCATCTCGTGGCCCATCCGCACCGGGTGCACAGCCGCGATCAGCTGGTGACCACGGTGTGGGGGTACGGCCATGTCGGCGACGGCCGTACCGTCGATGTCCATGTGGCCCGGCTGCGCCGCAAGATGGGCCGCGAGCACCGGGGGACGATCGTGACGGTGCGGCGGGTGGGGTACAAGTACGTGCCCACCGCCTGACCACTCCCACGAGCGCGCGCCGCCATGAACGCATGACGCCGCGAACCCATGACGCCATGAAGCCGTGACGTCATGAACCCATGACGCCGTGACGCCGTGAACCGGCGAACGCCCGCCGTGCCGGGCAGGCCAGGAGCCTGTCCGGCACGGCGGGCGCGTGCGTAGCCGCGGTGTACGCCGCGGACCTCAGCGGCCCGCCCCGACCAGCGGCGGCCGCGGCCGCTCCATCGGCTCCTCGCCGTGGCTGACGTTCGGCAGCCACCGCAGGGCGCGCGGCAGATACCAGTTGCGCTCCCCCAGCAGCGCCATCACCGAGGGCAGCAGCACCATCCGCACCAGCGTGGCGTCCACCAGCACCGCGACCGCGAGCCCGACGCCCATCTGCTGCATGTCCTGCATCCGCAGCAGGGCGAAGACCGCGAACACGGCGACCATGATGGCGGCCGCCCCGGTGACCGAGCCCGCCGTCGTCCGGATGCCCTCGCGGATCGCGTCCCGGGTGGCCAGGCCCCGCTCATGGGCCTCCCGGATCCGCGAGACGACGAAGACGTGGTAGTCCATCGACAGCCCGAAGAGGATGACGAGGACGAACAGCGGCATCCATGACTCGATCGCCCCGGCCGGCTCCATCCCCAGCAGCTCCGCGCCCCAGCCGTGCTGGAAGACGGCGGTCATCGTGCCGTACGCGGCGCCCACCGACAGCAGGTTGAGCAGGATCGAGACGATCGCGATCGGCAGCGACCGGAAGCAGAGCAGCATCAGTACGAAGGTCACGGCGGCGATGAAGAGGAAGACCGGTGCGATATCGGTCTTCAGCTGGTCGTTGAAGTCGCGGTTCGAGGCGAGTTCACCGCTCACGTACACCTGGTCGGAGACCGGCCCGAGGATCCTCGGGGCCAGATCGTCCCGCAGGGTGTCCAGGGCGCGCCGGGAGGTGGTGTCCTGACCGTCGCCGGCCAGCGGCACCTCGATCCGGGCCACCCCCTCCGTACGGTGCGTCTCGACGTCGACCGTCTTGCCGAACCGCCCGGAGTCGGCGAGCCCCTTCTTGAAGTCCGCCACGGCCGCCTGGAAGCCGGGCGAGTCGACCTCGTCGGAGCGCAGCACCACCTCGGCCGGGGCGGGCCCGCCGGGGAAGGAGTCGATGATCTCCTTGTAGGCCACGCTGATGGCGGCATCCGAGCCGAACTGCTTCTCCAGGCCGAGCTGTTCGGTCTTCATCCCGAGGGCGGGTGCGCACAGCACCAGCAGCAGCGCGCCCGATACGGCGGCGAACAGCTTCGGCTTGGCCAGGACGGGCCGCATCAGCCGACCGGAGACACCACCGCTGGCGTGTACGCCCTTCTTGCGGCGGCGGTTCAGCAGCGGCACCCGTCCGGCGTCGACCCGGTCGCCCAGCCAGGACAGCATCGCGGGCAGCACGGTCACCGAGCCGAGCATCGCCATCAGCACGACCAGGATGGTGGCGACCGCGAAGCCGTGGAACAGCAGCAGCCCGGACAGGAACATCCCGGACATCGCCAGCATGACCGTGACCCCGGAGATCAGCACCGCCCGGCCGCTGGTGGCGGCCGCGATCCGCAGCGCGGCCCCGGCGTCCCGGCCCGCGGCCCGCTCATCGCGCTCCCGGCGCAGATAGAACAGCGAGTAGTCGACGCCGACGGCCAGGCCCACCAGGAACATCACCGAGTTGGTGGAGTCGAACAGGGGCAGCTGGTGGCTGACGAGGGCGAGCAGCCCGAAGGTGCCGACGCAGGCGGTCACCGCGAGCAGCACCGGCAGCAGCGCGGCGACCAGCGCCCCGAAGACCACCAGCAGAATGCCGAGCGCCAGCGGTACGGCGGTCAGTTCGGCCTTCTTGAAGTCGTCGGTCAGCATGTCGTCGAGCCGGTGCTGGGCGGTGGCGTCGCCGAACTCGTACGTCACGATCCCCGGATGGGCCGATTCGGTCTTCCGCACCGCCTCGACGACCGGTTCCACCCGCTTCCCGGCCGTGTCCGGGTCGCCCTTCATCTCAAAGCTGATCAGGGCCTCCCGTCCGTTCTCCGAGCGCACCGGGGGCTGGACGCGCACCGTCTCCCCGGTCCGCTCCAGCCGCCCCGAGAGGTCGCGGGCCGCGTCCCGCCAGCCGTCCGGGCGGTCGCTGCGCAGCATCACCATCTCTCCGGCCGGGGTCTGGAGGCCCGCGTCCTCCAGGATCTTCTCCGCACGTGCGGAATCGCCCGTACCGTTCTCGGAATTGGTCATCTGCCGGGAGCCCGACATACCGCCGACCACGGCGACGACCACGACGAACAGCAGCCATCCGATGATCGCGGTCTTGCGGTGGCGGGTGGACCACCCGCCCAGCCGCACGGCCAGGCTCTTCCTCGTTGCGCTCATGGCGTCTCTCCCCGTGAGGTACGGACGGAACAGGTCATGCCACGACGTTAGAAATTCGCAGGTCCGGGCCCCAGCCGGGCAGCCACCCAGTCGCCGAGCCATAAGGCGAGGCGGGGAGGTGGTGCCAGGTACACCCCCGGACGGTGTGCGGCCCCCGTGTCCGGGCGGCGGGGCGCTGCCAGACTGATGAGGCCCGCCGGTGCGGGCTGAAAATCCGACCTGCGAGGGGGAAGCCGGATGAAGGGACGTAGAGCGCTGACGGCCTGCGTACGGGGGTTCGCCGTGTCGTGGCTCGCGCTGGTGTCGATCATCCTGTCCGTGTTGACGATCCTGTCGATCTGCTTCATCCCGCTGGGCGTGGGGGTGTTCACCACCCCTCCGCTGATCCGCGCGGTGCGGGCGCATGCCAATCAGCGCCGGCTGCTGGCCGCCACCTGGGCCGATGTACGGATCCAGCTGCCGTACCGGCCGCTGCCGGCCGATCGGCGCTCGGGGGTCACCGGACAGGTGGAGCTGTGCACCCTTCTGCTGAAGGACCCGGCGACCTGGCGCGATCTGCTGTGGCTTCAGATCGATATGACGGCCGGATACGTCATCGCGCTGCTGGCCTTCGCCTTCATGCCGTACGGACTCGAAGGGTTCGTCCTGGCCGCCGGGGTGTGGCAGCCGATCGTGGACGCGGGCGGCACGTACTGGTACGCGTTCCTGCCCATCGACTCGCAGTGGACCGCTCTCCTGGCCGTCCCGGTCGGCGCCGGTTTCATCGCCGCCGGAACGGCCGTCTCACCCCTCCTGCTGCGCGGCCACTTCCTGCTCTCGCGCGCCTTCCTCGACCCGACCCCGCATATGCAGCTCGAACAGCGGGTGCGGCGGCTCACCGAGACCCGGCATGACGCCGTGGACACCTCCGCCGCCGAACTGCGCCGCATCGAGCGCGATCTGCACGACGGCGCCCAGGCCCGGCTCGTGGCGATGGGCATGAGCCTGGGCACGGTGGAGGCCCTGATCGAACGGGATCCGGCCAAGGCCAAGGAACTGCTCGCCGCGGCCCGTACCAACTCCGCCGAGGCCCTGGCCGAGCTGCGCGACCTGGTGCGTGGCATCCATCCGCCGGTCCTGGCCGAGCGCGGTCTGGGGGACGCGGTGCGCGCGCTGACACTGCGGATGGCGGTGGACGTGGAGGTGGACGTGGACCTCGCGGGCCGCCCCGAGGAACCGGTCGAATCGGCCGCCTACTTCGCGATCAGCGAGGTGCTGACCAACGCGGCCAAGCACGCGGGCGCCTCCCGGATGTGGCTGGACCTGCACCACGAGGACGGCATGCTGCGCATCGCCGTGACCGACGACGGCCACGGCGGCGCGGAGATCACCCCGGGCGGCGGGCTGAGCGGGGTCGAGCGCCGCCTGGGCACCTTCGACGGGGTCCTCGCGGTCAGCAGCCCCACCGGCGGGCCGACCATGGTGACGATGGAGATCCCCTGCACACTCTCGGCGCGGGGCGCCGCGCGATGACCCACTGGGCGCCCAATGCCGCCCGCTCCCCGGGCGGCCGCGTGCACAACGTCCCGGGCCACCGCTGACACTCCACCGCGCCGCGCGCGCTCAGTCGGTGATGTACCAGTCGTCCTTCAGGTACTCCAGGGTGCTGGTCCCGATCTCGTTTTCGGAGAAGGTGACGGGGGCCTTGACCGCCGCGGCCGGGATGTCGAACTTTTCGGGGGTTCGTACGACGACCTTCTGCGGGTCGACCGTCGCCGTTTGCAGAGCCTTCTTCTGCGTGGGCGAGATCATCTGGAACGTGACGAGGAACGTGGACGTGCACGGACCGAACCCCTGGTCCTCCGCCTGTTTCGCCGCGGGCCCGGCCACCTCGCAGACCGTCTTGATGTCCTCCCGGCCCACGGCGTGCAGATACTCCTCGTACCGCCGGATCGCCCCTTCCTTCGTCCTGGGCGCGGCCTGGTCCGTGGGCTGGCCGGTGGGCTGGCCGGTGGGCTGATTCGTGGGCTGGTCCTTGGGCGGATCGGTCGGCGCCTTGTCGCCGCCCCCGCAACTGTCGTTGGTGAAGATGCCCGACAGCAGACGCCCCGGGCGCGGGCCCATCGGCCCGTTGAATCCGCTCACATGCTGCTGCGACCCCCACCACCCGGCATACCCCCACCAGGGCTCGCCGTCGACAGGGCGGACGTGGTCCCAGGTGTGCCACTCGGCGCCGCCCTTCGAGGGCCGATCGAGCGTGCCGTTCACCCACTGGTTTTTGTCAGTCGGATAGGAGCCGTGTGAACCACGCGCCGAGTACACCGTCGGATGCCCGTCCCGCGGATCCAGGTCCGACCACTTCACGCCGCACGTATCCTTGCCGTGCTTCGCGAACGTCACCGCCTCCGGCTTGCCGTCGCGCAGCTGGACCGCGACGCGCTCCCAGTCGCCCTCGTGCCGGTTGCCCGGGGTCAGGTTGTTGTAGGCGTAGAAGAACCAGTAGACGTACGCCGCGCGCTTCGGGTCGGTCTTGTGGTTGTGGTACTCCCAGTAGACCGGCGCGTCGGTGCCCTCGCCCTTCCGCACCTCCTTCGGCGGGTCGAGATAGAAACCGCCGTCGGCCTCGGTCGAGGTGTGCCACTTATCCCCGTGTCCGGGGCAGGACACCGGCTTGGACGAGGACTTCCCCGGCTCCACGTCCGCGTGCTTGTAGGGATTGTCCTTGCTCCCCAACCGCCGCGGGTCGATCGGATCGGCCACCGGCCCCTCGTCACGGCAGAAGCCCTCGTGGTCGAAGCGCAGCGCGGACCGCCCGATGAACCGCGTCGCGTCCATCGGCAACAGCGACTCCCCCTTGGCCAGCCGCACCAACGGCGCGAACCGCGCGGCCTCGGCCGCGGACCCCTTCGAGGGCTCCGCCCCCGTCCACTCCTTCTCCTTCTCCGGCCCGCACGCCACCAACGCCGCCGAAAGCGACACCGCCACGCCCACCATCACCCGCATCCGACCCAGCACCGGCTCCCCCTTCGTTCGCCAGCCACCAGCCAGCAGCACGTCAAGAGGACATCACGCGGAATCCGGCAGAACGGTTCCCCGCGCGGGGCGCCCAACCCGCGGGGCCAGGCGTCGGGCACCCCCGCTCACCGCACAGCGGTACATTCGTCGGATTCGGTCACGTCCCCCACCCCAGGGGCCCGACGAAGTCTTGGAGCCGTCGTGCGTGTTGTGGTCGCCGAGGATCTGTTCCTGTTGCGGGACGGGCTGGTGCGGATGCTGGAGGCGTACGACTTCGAGGTCGTGGCCGCCGTGGAGAGCGGGCCCGAGCTGAGCAAGGCGCTGGCGGAGCTGGAGCCGGATGTGGCGGTGGTGGATGTGCGGCTGCCGCCGTCGTTCAGCGACGAGGGGTTGCAGTGCGCGCTGGCGGCGCGGCGGGCCCGGCCGGGGCTGCCGGTGCTGGTGCTGTCCCAGCATGTGGAGCAGCTGTACGCACGGGAGCTGCTCGCGGACGGCAGCGGCGGCATCGGGTATCTGCTCAAGGACCGGGTCTTCGACGCCGATCAGTTCATCGACGCCGTGCGCCGGGTCGCCGCCGGGGGCACGGCGATGGATCCGCAGGTGATCTCGCAGCTGCTGGACCGGCGCGCCCAGGACCAGCCGATGGGGCGGCTGACGCCACGGGAGCTCGAGGTGATGGAGCTGATGGCGGAGGGGCGGTCCAACACGGCGATCGCGGCCCAGCTGTTCGTCACCGAGCGGGCGGTCGCCAAGCACACCTCCAATATCTTCGGCAAGCTGGGCCTGCCGCCGTCGGACGACAACAACCGCCGGGTGCTGGCGGTGCTGGCCTACCTCGACCGGGGCTGATCCGGCGAAGCCCTTCGGCCGCGAGGTGGGCCGAGACCTCACGTGCGCCCCATTGCTCCCGCCCGGTAACGCTGGTTAAGTGCCTTTTCCATACGAGGCATTGGCCGTTGTCCGTTGGGGGGCGCATGAGCGACCTGAGCAGACGCACGCTGATCGGAACAGCCGGAGCACTGGGGGCCGGGGCCACGCTGGGGAGCCGGTTACCGGCGATGGCCGACGAGCCGCATGACGCACAGGATGGCGCCGTGACCGTCTTCGACACCGCTCCCGCCCGCGCCGCCCTGCGGCGGCTGCTGCCGGAGCACGCGGATCAGTTCCGGCTGGAGGCGCTGGAGCGGCGGGGCGAGCGGGAGCGGTTCGAGATCGGCGGGTCCACGGGGCGGCCGACGGTCTCCGGCACCAGCCCGGCGGTGCTGCTCACCGGGGTCCACTGGTACCTCAAGTACACCTGCCACGCACAGCTCACCTGGTCCGGCGACCAGCTGAACCTGCCGAAGAGGCTGCCCGCGCCCGCCCGGCGCGTCACCCACTCGACCGCGCTGCCGCACCGCTTCGCGTTCAACGACACCCATGACGGCTACACCGCGCCGTTCGCCGACTGGGACCGCTGGGAGCATCTGATCGATGTCGCGGCCCTGCACGGCTGCAACGAACTGCTGGTCACCGCCGGTCAGGAGGGTGTCTACCACCGGCTGCTCCAGGACTTCGGCTATACGGAGGCCGAGGCGCGCGCCTGGCTCCCCGCCCCCTCCCACCAGCCGTGGTGGCTGCTCCAGAACATGAGCGGATACGGCGGCCCGGTGTCCACCGCGCTGCTGGCCAAGCGCACGGAGCTGGGTCGGCGGATCGCCGGCCGGCTGCGGGAGCTGGGCATGCGGCCGGTGTTCCCCGGCTACTTCGGCACCGTTCCGGACGGTTTCGCCGACCGCAACCCGGGGGCCCGTACGGTTCCGCAGGGCGACTGGAACGGGCTCAGACGGCCCGACTGGCTCGATCCCCGCACCGAGGTGTTCCGCGAGGTGGCCGCCGCCTTCTACCGCCACCAGCGCGAACTCTTCGGCGAGGCCGAGCTGTTCAAGATGGATCTGCTGCACGAGGGCGGAAACCCCGGTGACGTCCCCGTGCCGGAGGCCGCCCGCGCCGTGGAGACCTCGCTCCGGACCGCCCGCCCCGGCGCCACCTGGGTGATCCTCGGCTGGCAGGAGAACCCCCGCCGCGATCTGCTGGACGCCGTGGACCACGACCGGATGCTCATCGTGGACGGTCTCTCGGATCTGGACACCGTCACCGACCGGGAGAAGGACTGGGGTTCGGTGCCGTACGCGTTCGGCACCATCCCCAACTTCGGCGGCCGCACCACCATCGGCGCCAAGACCCATATGTGGGTCCGGCGGTTCACGGTCTGGCGCGACAAACCCGGCAGCAAGCTGGTCGGCACGGCCTATATGCCGGAGGCGGTCGAGCGGGACCCGGCCGCGTTCGAGCTGTTCAGCGAGTTGGCGTGGCGCGAGGAAGCGGTGGACCGGGCCGAGTGGTTCCGCTCCTACGCCGATGTGCGCTACGGCGGACGGGACACCGGGGCCCGGGAGGCGTTCGCCGCGCTGCGCGACACCGCGTACGAGATCAGCAGCAAGGACGGCCGCCCGCATGACTCGGTCTTCGCTGCCCGCCCCTCCCTGACCGCGCGTTCGGGCACCAACTACGCGACCCACACCCCTGCCTTCGACCCGGCCGGCTTCGACGCGGCCTTCGCGGCGCTGCTGGGCGTGCGCGCCGGGCTACGCGACAGCGACGCCTACCGCCATGACCTCACCGACATCGCGCGGCAGGCGCTCGCCAACCGCTCCTGGCAGCTGATCCCGCAGCTCCAGGACGCCTACGAGCGCAAGGACCGCGACGCCTTCCGGACGCTGTCCCGGCTGTGGCTCAAGCTGATGCGGCTCAGCGACGACATGACCGGCGCCCACCGGCGGTTCCTGCTGGGCCCGTGGCTCGAGGACGCCAAGCGGATGGCGTCCGGCGAGCAGGAGTCGGCCCAGCTGGAGCGGGCCGCGCGCACCCTCGTCACCACCTGGGCGGACCGCGCCACGGCGGACGGCGGCAAGCTGGCCAACTACGCCAACCGCGACTGGAGCGGCCTCATCGCCGACTTCCACCTCCCCCAGTGGCAGTCCTATCTGGACGAGTTGGAGGACGCGCTGGCGGAGGACCGGGCGCCGCGCTCCTTCGACTGGTACGCCGTCGAGGAGCCGTGGACACGGGAGCGCAAGAGCTATCCGGTGCGGCCGACGGCGGACGCCCACCGCACCGCCCAGCGGGTGTACGAGGCGCTGGCCAGGGCCCCGTACCAGGGCACGCTGACCGTCACCGCCGAGCCCGCCACCCTGCCGCCCGGCGGCTCCGCGTCCCTCACCGCCGCGCTGCGCAACGTCAACGGGCTGCGCCCCACCGGCCGCGTCGACTTCGACCTCGCCGTGACCGGTCTTGACCCGACCCCGGACGGGCCGACCCGGCTGCCCGGCGTCCCGGCGGGCGGCACGGGCGAGGTCCGCTGGCGCGCGACCGCGCCCGGCGACCCCCTGGAGCACCCGCTGAAGCCGCTGCCGTACGAGCTGGGCGTCAGTTACGGGCCACGGGGCGAGGACCGGGTACGGGCGGTGCGCACCGGGACGCTGTGGATCGCCGGACCGCTGCCGGAGGGGATGCGGACGGTCACCAACAGCGGTGCGGTCTTCGGGCAGCTGGACGAGCGGTTCGCGATCGACGGCGCGGGCCAGGACCTCTGGAAGGGCACCGCCGAATTCGGCTCCGTCTACCGCGATGGCGTCCTTACGGTGGGCACGGCCATGACCGTGAAGGTGGACGCCCAGGCGGCCACCGGGCCGTGGGCGCGGGCCGGGATCATCGTCCGCGACGACCTCGCCACGGCGGGCTCCCCCGGCTTCGTGAACCTCTCCGTGACCCCGGCCAACGGTGTCGTCCTGTCGTACGACTCGGGCGGTGACGGCACGCTGGACACCTACCAGCGGATCACCGGCGTCAAGGCGCCCGTGCTGCTGCGGCTGACCCGCACCGCCGCCACCTCCTACACCGGCGAGCTGTCCACCGATGACGGCGCGACCTGGCGGAAGGTGGCCACCGTGACGGCCCCGGGCGCGGCGGCGTCCCAGGACGCCGGGATCTTCATGAGCGCGGCGAACGGCGGCACGGGCGCCCGGGGGACGGTCGAGTTCAGCGGCTGGAAGACGGGCACGCCGTAGCGGGGTGGCGTCGGGGGCGGGGTGGGGCGCAGGGGGGTCGGCGGCTCAGGGAGCGCAGGGGGCTCAGGGGATCCGGCGGCTCAAGGGGCGGGGAGGGGAAAGCGGCCCGCCGTAGGCGTCATGGGCCGCCGGACGCCCCGTAGGTGACCAACCCCGCCCGCCGCTCGTTCACGAACCGTGGACCAGCACCAGGCGACAGTCGCCCCCGACGACGAAACCACCGGCCTGATCGACGTCGAGCAGGCCGAGGCCGCCCTCGTCGAGCACTACCCGCGGCTGGTGCGGCTCGCGTATCTCATCCTGCCGCCGGGCATCGGCCGCACCCGCCGGGTGCTCGCGGCGCATGCCCTCGCCCAGCGCGCGCTGCCCCGCAACCGGGGTTACGGCACCGGCCCGGACCAGCACCCCGAGGTCGAACTGCCCTGGCAGCGCGGGACGAAGGGCCCGGCCGCCGACTCCGGCTACGCCTATGTGCGGCTGCGGGTGCTGCGGCTGGCGCTGCGCGCCGCCCGGCCGCGGCGCTGGTGGCAGCGGCCCCCGGCGCTGCCGCAGGTGTTCGGGCTGCGGCTGTTCCCGCGCTCCGGCGGGGCCGATGAACTCGCCCTGGAGAAGGCGCTGTCGGAGCTGTCCGGACCCGGCCGCGCCGCGTACGTCCTGCTGGAGCTGGAGCAGCTCGGCGAGCATGAGACGCGCACCCTGCTGCGCACCGCGGGGGTCACCGACGCGCGGGCCGCGCTGGAGGAGGCGGAGTCGGTGCCCGATCCGGCGGGCAGCCGGGACGGATCGCTGCTGGAGTCCGCCGAGTTCGACCCGTGTTCGCTCCAGGCGCGGCCCACCGATCTGATGCGCCGCCGTCAGCATCTGCGGGCGGTGCTGGTGGCCGTGGTGGCGCTGGTGGTGTGCGGGACGCTGCTCGGGATGCCGGGCGAGGGCTGGGGGCCGACCAGCGCCGCCGCGCCCTCGTACGCCCGCAATCCGTCCTCCGAACGGGCCCTGGATCCCCATCGGTTGACGCGGGCCACGCCCGACGCCTGGCGCACCGCCTCCCGCGCCGACTTCTCCTCCTGGCCCGCGCGCGGCGACCGCGTCCGGGACACCGAGCTGCTGCGCCGCGCGCTGGCCGTCTGGGCGCGGCCGGGCCGTTCGGTGCGGGTGTCGGCCACCCTGGGCACACAGTCCGGGCCGCCTTCGGGACCGCCGCAGCTGCTGTTCGCGGGCGAGGTGGACCAGGCGTCGGTGGTGCTGCTGTACGACGGGCTGCGGGTGGCGCGGTACGCGGAGACGGGCGAGGGCGGCGCGGCCGCGCTGGACTTCGCCCGGCTGGACGCCGCCGACGCGGCCACCTCGACCGCGCTGGTCCTCAGCCGCACCGATGGCAACGTCCGCTATCTGACCGCCCCTTGGGTGCGCCACGCCTGGGTGCGGGATCTGCTGCGCCCGGGTGTGGCGCCGCGTCCGCTGCACCGCTCCGGGGACGGGGTGACCGACCCGGTGCGCACCGTTCCGCGGCTGCGGCCCTGCCGTGGCTGGCCCGCGCTTCAGTTCGGCTCACGGCTCGTGGCCGACCTGGGCGAACTGGCCCCGGCCCGGCTCACCTACGGCGCCCCCGGCGCCGGTGTGCGCGATGTGGCGGGGCGGGCGGCCCGTGCGAGCTGGGCCAGGACCGGGTGCCGGCTGGCGATGATGCGGACGCGCGGGGTGCGCTCGGTCAACGCCTGGCGGTTCGCCGCCCAGGCCCTGCCGGAGGCGGGCGGCCACGCGGCGTGGCTGTGCACCCGGGCCGACACCTGGCGGGGCACGGGCAGCAAGGTGCTCGCCCAGTTCCAGCCGTGGGACACCCGCCGGGGCGCGTCGGGCGCGGTCGCCGCCGGCGCCGACAACTCCCCCGCCTGCGGTCCGCGCGAGCCGCGGGTGCTGGCGGGGGTGCTGTGGAAGGCGCGATCCGGCCACTGGTACCTGCTGGCCGCCGGAAGCCGCCAGGTCACCGGGATCGTCGCCACGGGTGGGGTCCGGGGCCGCTCCTACGGGCGCGGCCTGATCCTGCCCGCCAAGGCGGGCGCCCGCGCCGACCTCAGGGCCCGGCTGATGAACGGCGATCGGATGGGGCCCCTGCGCTAGGGGGTGCCCGGTGGGTTTTTCCCCTCCCCGCCCCTTCCCACAGCATCGACATGCGGCTCCGCCGCGCGGCAGGGCTCCGCCCCTGAACCCCGAGGCCCGGGGCCGGGCCCCGGGCGGCGGGACCGGCGGGGCTCCCCCTCCTGTCACCAGGGGCTTCGCCCCTGGACCCCGGGGTCTGGGGCGGAGCCCCAGTTTCGGGAAGGGGCGGGGAGGGGAAAGAGCCGCCGGTCGCGCCCACGCGGCGGAGCCGCACATCGACACAGCCCCGCGCCCCTTCGGGGCGCCTCGAACCGCGACCGGCCTCCGCCGAGTTGCTCAGCGCTCGACAGCCCCCGCCGCCGTGTAGACAACCGCTCAGCGCCCGGCGGCCCCCGCCGTGTAAACGGCCACCGTGCGGCCAGGGACGGTGAAGGTGCCGGTCGTGCGTTCGTAAGTGGAGCTCTTCACCGTGGTGTCGGCGCCGTGTGCCTGGGCCGGGTGAAGGACGTACGGGGTTCCGGCCAGAGCGGGGACGGTCTGTGACTGCCGGGACGGGGTGGCGTTGAAGACCACGACGAGCCGGCCGAGCCGCATGGTGATGACGCCTGGTGTCTCCTCGGCCCCGGACAGCGGGAAGGACAGCGCCTGCTGCACCCCCTCCGCCGTGGTCTGGCTGAACGCCTTCTCGGTGGTGCGGATCCGCAGCAGATCCCGGTAGGCCGCCGAGGCGCCCGTGATCTCGGGGCAGCCGGGGCGTACCGCCGGGTTGGTCAACAGGGGCTTGGCGTAGGGCCACTTGGGCTCGTTGTCCGCCGCCGGAGGCAGTCCCCGGCCGAAGCCGTTGCCGGACGCGCAATCCCAGTGAATGGCGTTGAACCAGTCGCCGCTGTCGAAGGAGTTGCGGTCCAGCGACTTCGAGCGCAGCAGATCGGTGCCGGCCTGGCTGAGCGCCGGGCCCTGGGAGAGGGTGGCGGTGGCCAGGGCCACCACCTGGGCCCGGGCGCGGTCGGCGGCCGGTGTCCGCTCGGGGAGCTTGTAGGCGAGCGCGTCGTAGAGGGTCTCGTTGTCGTGGGCGTCGGCGTAGGCGAGCGCGTCGCCGGGGGCGGCGGCATAACCGGCCGGGGCGCCGTTGTAGTCCACCTCGGAGCCCTTGACCCGGCGTCCGCCGGTGTCGGTGAAGGAGTAGTCGGCGAGGTTGCCGGAGAGCCCGACCTTGATCAGGTCCTGGGCGTGCAGCAGCCGGGCCCGCTGCTCGTCCGGGGTGCCGTTGGCGGGTGACCCGTTGGGGTCGGTGAAGAGCCCGGAGGCGAAGCCCTGGACGCGGGGGTCCTCGTCGAACGGCCCGCCGCCGCGCACCGCGTCCCGCGCCCGGTCGCTGAAGGTGGCGATGCCGGTGCCGGCCATGTTGCGCTGGGTGGCCTGGACGAAGCGGGCGTCGTCGGCCGCCTCGCCGAAGTTCCAGCCCTCGCCGTAGAGGATGATCGACTTGCCGTCCACCCCGTCCTTGGCGGGCGTCAGGGCGTCCAGGGCCTTGCGCACGGCCAGGATGTTGGCCTTGGGGTGGTGGCCCATGAGGTCGAAGCGGAAGCCGTCGACCTTGTATTGCCTGGCCCAGGTGACGATCGAGTCCACCACCAGCTTGCCCATCATCGCGTGCTCGGGCGCGGTGCCTGGGCAGCAGGTGGAGGTGGCCACGCCGCCGTCGTCCAGCAGCCGCTGGTAGTAGCCGGGCACGATCCGGTCGAGCACCGACTTGTCATCCTGCCCGGCCGCCACGGTGTGGTTGTAGACGACGTCCATGACGGTGCGCAGCCCGGCGTGGGCCAGGCCCCGCACCATCTGCCGGAACTCCCGGGTGCGGGCCGGGCCGTCCGGGTCGCTCGCGTAGCTCCCCTCCGGCACGGTGTAGTGCAGCGGGTCGTAGCCCCAGTTGTAGCCGTCCCCGGCCGCGGTCTCGGCCACGCACTTCTGCTGCCGGTCGGAGTCGGCGGGCAGCGCGGCCAGATCGCAGCCGGGCCGGGCCTGGTCGGACCGCCGCTCCGGGACGGTGCCGAAGTCGAAGGCGGGCAGGAGGTGGACGTAGGACGTGCCGGACTTGGCCAGCCGCGCGAGGTGCCGCATCCCGTCCGCGTCGTGGTCGGTGAAGGCGAGGTACTGGCCGGGGTGGGCGCTGGTGCGGTCCGCGATGGAGAAGTCGCGGATCTGGAGCTCCTGGATACGGGCGTCGCGCAACGGGACGGCCCTGGGCTTCTTCAGCGCGTCCCAGCCGGCGGGGGCGAGCCGGGGGTCGGCCAGGTCGGTGACCAGGCTGCGGGTGGAGTCCGCGGTCAGGGCGGTCGAATAGGGGTCGGTGACCTCGTTGGTGACGGTTTCGCCGACGCTCGGCGCCCACACCCGGACCCGGTAGCGGTAGGGCTTGTCCCGCCAGCCGGGGTCGCCGGTCACGCGCCACACCCCGCTGCCGGGGTCCCGCCGCATGGCGACGGTGCGCCCGTCGAGGTCGAGCGACACGGACTGGGCGGTCGGCGCCCAGACGGAGAGGGTGGGGCGGCCCCCGTGGAAGACCGGGCCCAGGCGGGCCCGGCGCGCCCGGTCGGCGTAGAGGTCGTCCAGGACGCCGGGGATCTGCACTCCGGTGCGGTGCAGTACGTGGTCATGGTCGTCGGCCGCGCGCTGTACGGCGGCGAGCGGGCCGCGCAGCGCCGTGGCGGCCTTGTCGCGGTCGCGCGGGTCGAGTCGGTAGGCGGGACGCCCGGCCAGATGGGGGTAGGCGGCCTTCTGGGCGTCGGTCAGGGCGGCCGGGGCCAGCCGCAGGGTGCCGCCGTCCGCGTAGTTCAGCTCCTCGACGGTCCCGGCGGTGTGCTCGGCCTTCCATACGACGGTGGTGCGGTCGATCCACTGCGCCTCGGCGGTGGGGACCGCCGAGGCGGCGGGCGCCGCGGCGCGGGCGCTCTGCGAAACGGCGGGCACGGCCGCCGCACCCAGTGCCAGGGCGGCGAGCGCGGCGGCGCTACGGAAGAGGGTGGCTCTCGGGGGTTTCACGGGGCTGGTGGCTCCTTGAGGTGTGGTCTGGGTGCGGGCTCCCCGCCCCCGCTCCTCCGGGCGGTGTCGGGGGCCTGGTGCGGTGCCCGACGTCCGGGGCGATGGGCAGGCGGAGCCCGAGGCCCGGGGCCGTACCTGTGCCCCGGGCACAGGGCACGGGCTGAGCCCAGGCCAGGGACGGAACCCCGAACCTCGAACCCAAACCCGGGACAGGGCAGGGACAGGGCCCGGGGCAGGGCAGGGACAGGGGCGGAGCCCCTGCCCCTCGGTTCGTCGGTGGGGCCGCCGCCTAGCCGCAGGTGCGGGCGGCCGTGTGCAGGGCCAGCGCCGTATTCGTGCCCAGGGTGGCCGTGAACTGGCCCGCGGAGTCGACCGTGACGGACTTGCCGCTCTGTACGTCGCAGTAGCCGCCCGCCGGGAGCGAGGTCTGGAAGGTCCGGGTGAGGGAGCCGCTCTCGTGGTTGATGGCCACGTACGCCTTGTCGCCGCGCCCGAAGCCGATGGCGTTGCCGCCGTTGTCCCACCAGTTGGTCACCGAAGCGCCCCGGGCCGTGTTGCGGAGGGCGACCATGGCGCTGATCTCGGGCCACTTGTGCTGGCACTTCCAGCCGTCCTGGTAGCAGGCGCCCACCGCGCCGCCGTTCGGCGGGCCCGCGTCGTTGTCGCTGAACTCGTAGCCGGAGTGGACGTCGGGGGAGCCGTAGGGCCAGGCCAGCATGAAGACGTTGGCCAGGGTGTAGTCGGCGCCGTTCTTGTAGGTGAGGGTGGAGCCGTTGCGCTCGGTGTCCCAGTTGTCGACGAAGACACCGGACTGGCCGCTCGCCATATAGCCCCAGCCCTCGCCGAAGTTCTTCAGATACGCCAGCTTCTCGCTCTGGAACACCCGCTTGAGGTCACGGCCGTAGCGGAACTCCTGCACATCGCCGTTGCGCAGATACTCCGTCGGGGAGACCGCCTCGCCCTCGCCGTGGATGACCTCCTGCTTCCAGTAGACGCCGGGGTCGCTCAACTGGCTCTTGATGGCGGCCAGGTCGTCCGCCGGGATGTGCTTGGCGCCGTCGACGCGGAAGCCGTCCACGCCGAGGGAGAGCAGGTCGTCGAGGTACTGGGCGAGCCGGGTCCTGACGTATGACTCACCGGTGTCCAGGTCGGCGAGGCCCACCAGCTCGCAGTGCTGAACGTTCCAGCGGTCCTGGTAATTGCTGACCTGTGAGGTGCAGTCGTCCATGTCCTGGGGCTGGTAGATCCCGGGGTAGGTGTACTTGGTGTACGAGGAGCCGCCGGTGCCGGTGCCGGAACCGGCGGACATGTGGTTGATGACGGCGTCGGCGACCACCTTGACGCCCGCGGCATGACAGGTGTCGATCATGTTCTTGAACGCGGTGCGGTCACCGAGCCGCCCGGCGATCTTGTAGCTGACGGGCTGGTAGGAGGTCCACCACTGGCCGCCCTGGATGTGCTCGGTGGCCGGGGACACCTCGACGAAGCCGTATCCGGCGGGGCCGAGGGTGCTGGTGCACTCCTTGGCGACGGAGTCGTACTTCCACTCGAAGAGTTCCGCGGTGACGTCCTTGGTGCCGGGCGGTGTCGCCCGCGCGGTCTGCTGGGGCAGGGCGACGAGCACCGCCGCGCTCGCCGCGAGGGCGAGCGCGGTGGCAAGGGGGATGCGGCTGCTGGCCATCGTTCCTCCGTGGGGGGAGTTCGGGGGTGCCGATTGAGCCTCGTACGGCAACGCGCCGTGCCCGTAAGGCCAGTTGAAAGGTTGAAGGTTCTTGCTGCAAGACGTCAGTCCGATGTCGGTGTCCGGACCGTACTCGCGAGTTTTTGTGGTTGCAAGACCTTTCGCAAGGGATTGCGGCGGTGTTACGTTCAACCACGTTCTCCGGTCCGGCCGGCCGGGGGCCTGTCAACAGGCCCCACGCGCCCGGCCGGTCGGATCGGGTTTTCCACGGGGTGCCGGCGGGCGAACGGCCCGCCACGGGCGTCAAGATCCGTCCGGCACCCGCCAAGCGCTCCGCTGGCAGTGCCCTGACCTGCCGTCGATCGTCCGCGGCGCCGTCGTAGCCGGCCGCGCCCACGCGGCGGAGCCGCACATCGACACAGCCCCGCGCCCCTTCGGGGCGCCACCGAACCGCAGCCGACTTCCGCCGATCCGCTTAGCGCAGCCTGGCCGTCGAACCGCGTACGACGAGGTCCGGCTGGAAGACGAACTCCGTCTGCTGCACCGGGTTTCCGGCCATCTCCTCCAGCAGCGCCCCCACCGCCGCCGTGGCCATCGACTGCACCGGCTGGCGCACGGTGGTCAGCGGTGGATCGGTGAAGGCGATCAGCGGGGAGTCGTCGAAACCGACCACCGACACATCGTGCGGCACCCGCAGCCCCCGGCGGGCCGCCTCCCGGATCACCCCGAGCGCCATCAGGTCGCTGCCGCACACAATGCCCGTACAGCCCTGGTCCAGCAGCGTGGCCGCCGCCACCTGACCGCCCTCCACGCTGAAGAGCGTATGGCGCACCAACTCCCGCGCCTCGTCCGGCGATCGGTCCAGCAGCTCGGCGCTCGCCGCGAGGAATCCCTCGACCTTGCGCCGCGCGGGGACATAGCGGGCGGGCCCCACCGCGAGCCCGATCCGATGGTGGCCGAGGGCGGACAGATGGCGTACGGCCATCCGCGCCGCCGCCCGGTCGTCGGGGGAGACGAACGTGGCCTGGATATGCTCGTTGTAGCCGTTGATCAGCACGAACGGCACCTTGCGGCCGGCCAGTCGGGCATAGCGGGCGGGGTCGGCCGTGGTGTCGGCGTGCAGTCCGGACATGAAGACGATGCCCGCCACATCGCGCTCCTCCAACTGCTCCACCAACTCGTCCTCGGTGGCGCCGCCGGGCATCTGGGTGCACAGGATCGGGGTGTAGCCATGTCCGGCCAGCACCTGCTCGATGATCTGCGCGAAGGCGGGGAAGACCGGATTGGTCAGCTCCGGGATCACCAGGCCGACCAGCCCGGCGCTGCGCCGCCGCAGCCGTACCGGCCGCTCGTAGCCGAGGACGTCGAGGGCGGCGAGCACCCGCTGCCGGGTGGTGGCCGCCACCCCCGCCTTGCCGTTGAGCACCCGGCTGACGGTGGCCTCGCTGACCCCGGCCTGTGCGGCGATGTCGGCGAGCCGCGGCGGCGCCGACAGGCCCGCCCCCGGTGGGCTCGGCAACGACAGGCCCGCCCCCGATGGGCTCGGCGCCGGTGAGCCCGCCCCCGGAGGGCTCGGCGCCGGTGAGCGGGCCGCGGACGCGCTCGAGGCCGCTGGGCCCGCCCCGGGCGGGCCCGCCGCCGGCGGACTCGTCACGACTTGGTCGCTCCGGCCGTGAGCCCCGCGACGAGATGGCGCTGGGCCCAGGAGAACACCAGCGCCGCCGGGATGGCGATCATGACGGCGGCGGCGGTCATCGAGCCCCAGTCGGAGGTGTACTGGTTGACGAAGGTCTGGAGCCCCGCGGCGAGCGTGAGGTTCTCCTCCCCCGTCATGAAGGCGGAAGCGTAGGCGACCTCGGCCCAGGCGGTGATGAAGGTGTAGAACGCGGTCACCGCGAGCCCCGGTTTGGCCAGCGGGACCACCAGCCGCCAGAAGGTCCCGAACGGGTTGAGGCCGTCGACCCGGCCGGATTCGTCGATCTCCACCGGGATGGTGTCGAAGAAGCCCTTCATCATCCAGGCGCAGAACGGCACGGCCACGGTGAGGTAGGTGACGATGAGCGAGATCGGCTGGTTGAGCCAGCCCAGCGTCGACATGATGTTGTACAGCGGCACGATGAGGATGGCCACCGGGAACATCTGGGTGATCAGCAGCAGCCACATCAGCGGGCGCATCCCGGGGAAGCGGAAGCGGCTGACGGCGTAGCCGGTGGTGGCCGCGACGAAGACGCCCAGGATCGTGGTGATGACCACGATGAACAGCGAGTTGCCGAACCAGCTCAGGAACTCGGTGTCGCCCAGGACGTGTTGGTAGTTCCGCAGCGTCGGTTCCTTGACCACATCGGTGCTGAACGCCTCGCTCTTGGGCTTGAACGAGGTCACCACCAGCCACAGCGGCGGGAAGACCGCGACCGCGGAGGCGATGACGAGCGTGGTGTGCAGCCCGACGGAGGCGAGCGGGCCGCGTCGTTGGTCGCGCATGGCTACCACACCTCTCCCTGCTTGCGGAGCGAACGGCGGTAGACCACCGCGAAGAGCATGAGGATGAGCAGGATCAGCACACCCCAGGCCGAGGCGCCGGCGAAGTCGCGCGGGCTGTTGACGAAGGACAGCCGGTAGGCGTACGTCACCAGGATCTCGGTGGAGTCGCCGGGTCCGCCGCGGGTCAGCAGGAAGATCACCGGGAACATGTTGAACGTCCAGATGGTCGACAGCAGGATCACGGTGGAGCTGACCGAGCGCAGCCCGGGCAGGGTGATGTGGCGGAACCGCTGCCAGGGGCTCGCCCCGTCCATCTCGGCGGCCTCGTACAGCTCACCGGGGATGGACTGCAATCCGCCGAGCAGCGCGACCAGCATGAACGGCACCCCGAGCCAGATGTTCACGGCGATCACGGAGACCTTGGCCATGGTGGGGTCGTTGAGCCAGGGCACCGCGTCGATCCCGCCGCCGTGCAGCACCTTGTTGAGGATGCCGTTCTTCTCGTTGTAGAGCAGCCGCCAGGCGAAGACGGAGACGAACGCGGGGACGGCCCAGGGCAGGATCAGCAGCGACCGGTAGAGGGTGCGCCCGGCGAACCGCCGGTTGAGCAGCACGGCCAGGCCCAGGCCGATCGCGAAGGTGAGCGCGACACAGCTGACGGTCCAGGTGACGGTCCAGCTCAGCCGGTCCCAGAAGACCTGGTCGTCCAGGATGGCCCGGAAGTTGTCGAGGCCGACCGTCTTGTAGGTGGCGGGGATGTGGTTGACCCCGATGGTGCGCTCGACGTTGGCCTCGTTGGCGTCGGTCAGCGACAGATAGACGCCGCGGACCAGCGGATAGCCGATGATCAGCCCGATGACGATCACGACGGGCGCGACCATGGCCCAGGCGTACCAGTGGCGGGCCAGCGCGTCGCGGATGCGGCGCGGCGGTGGGGTGCCGGTCTTGTGAACCCGGCCGCCCCGGCCGCGGGCGCCCTTCGCGCCCGCGGCCGGGTCCATCGGCCGACCGGTGTCGACAGCCATCGTCGCCGGCCCTACTTCCAGTCGCCCTTGAGGAGCTTGCGGTACGCGTCACCGGCCGACTTCGCGGCCTTCTCGGGTGAGGTCTTGCCGGTGAGAACGCCCGGGAACTGCACCAGGATCGCCTGGAAGAGGCTGTTGCCCTCGGGGATCCAGGGGCGTTCGACGGCCTTGTCGACCGCGGCCTTGAAGAACTTCACATTGGCGTTCGCCGCGACCGCCTTGTCGGAGTAGACGGAGGTGCGGGTGGGCAGCAGGGAGAGCTTCTCGGTGGTCTTGGCCTGGACCTCGGCCGAGCTCATGTACTGGGCGAAGGCGTAGGAGGCGTCCAGGTTCTTCGATCCGGCGTAGACGGTGAGGTTCTGGCCGCCCTGCGGGGCGCCCTGGCCCTTGCTGCCGGCCGGGACGGGGACCACACCGAGGTTGGACTTGTCCTTGAACGCCTTGCCGGCCAGGGTGTCCTCGATCGCCCACGGCCCGTTGATCGTCATCGCGACGTCGCCGTTCTTGATGGCGTTCTGCATGTTGTCCCAGCCGTCGGTGGCGTCGGTCTCCGCCGCCTTGGACGTGACCAGGTCACGGGCGGCCGCGAACGCCTTGATGCCGGGCTCGTCGTCGATGGTGACCTTCTTGGCGCCGGTGTCGAGAAGGTCGCCCCCCTCGCCGTAGATGAAGGGCAGATACCAGTAGGCGTCGTCGCCACGCAGATACAGACCGGTCTTGCCGGTCTTCTCCTTGATCTTCTTGGCGGCGGCCTTGAGCTCGGTCCAGTCCTTGGGCGGCTCGACCCCGGCGTCCTTCAGCATCTTCTTGTTGTAGAAGAGGCCGAGGGTGTCGATGACCTGCGGTACGGCGTAGGTCTTGCCCTTGAACTTGGCGCCGGCGAGGGCCTTGGGCAGATAGTCGGACTGGTCGGCGAGGGCGGGGGTGCCGTCCAGCGGGGCGAGATAGCCGATGTTGGCGAGGTCCTGGGTCCAGGCCACCTCGGTGCGCAGCACATCGGGCGCGCCGGAGCCGCCGGAACCCGCGGCGTTCTTGAACTTGGCCAGCGCGTCGCCGAAGGGCACATTGACGTAGTCGACCTTGACGTCGGGGTGCTTCTTCTCGAAGCCCAGGGCGAGCTCCTTGTACGTGCCCTTCTCCGCGTCGTTCGACGTGTCCCAGTACGTCACGGTGCCGGAGAGATGGCCGCCGGACTTCTTGTCGCCGCTGCCGCCGTCGTCACCACCGCACGCGGTCGCCGCGAGCGCCATGGCCGCGACGAGTGCGGTGGCCGCTATGCCACGTCGCATGTGAACTCCTCCAAAGCCGGCCGCTCCGTCGCGGCCCCGGGTTGCGGAGGAACGTAACAGGGCCGCAAGCGCGCCGAAAGAGCTTGCGGCAAATTTCTGCAAGCCGCCCGGCATCGTTACATCCGCGTGTCCCCGCGGTGGCCGCTCCGCTCCCGTGTGGGCGCTTGACATACGCCCGTAGCACGACCGGAGCACCCCCGGCGTCCATCAGCGCGCCCTGCAAGCTCTTCCGCAAGGCATTGCAGAGCTGTTACGTTCGCGCCATGACCCAGGAGCTCACGACCTCTCTTGCCACCGAGCCGGCGCGATCGTCCGAGAGCCCCGGATGGTGGCGCGACGCCGTCATCTACCAGGTGTATGTGCGGTCCTTCGCCGACAGCGACGGCGACGGGATCGGCGATCTGCGCGGGGCGCGGGAGCGGCTGCCGCACCTCGCCGGGCTGGGCGTGGACGCCGTCTGGCTGACCCCCTTCTACGCCTCTCCGCAGGCCGACGGCGGCTACGACGTGGCGGACTACCGCGCCGTGGATCCGCTCTTCGGCTCCCTCGGCGACGCCGACGATCTGGTGCGCACCGCCCATGAGCTGGGGCTGAAGGTGATCGTGGACGTCGTCCCGAACCACAGCTCGGACCAGCACCCGTGGTTCCGCGAGGCGCTCGCCGACCGGCCAGGAGGCGCGGCCCGCGCCCGCTACCACTTCCGCCCCGGCCGCGGCGCGCACGGCGAACTGCCGCCGAACGACTGGGAGTCGGTCTTCGGCGGCCCCGCCTGGACCCGCACCACCGATCCGGACGGCACCCCCGGTGAGTGGTATCTGCACCTCTTCGCCCCCCAGCAGCCCGACCTCGACTGGGACTCCCCCGAGGTCCGCGCCGAGTTCGACTCGGTGCTGCGCTTCTGGCTGGATCTGGGCGTGGACGGCTTCCGTATCGATGTCGCCCACGGCATGGTCAAGGCAGCCGGGCTGCCCGACATCGGCCACACCGAACAGGCCAAGCTGATCGGCTCCCAGGTGCTGCCGTTCTTCGACCAGGACGGGGTGCACGAGATCCACCGCTCCTGGCGCCGGCTGCTGGACTCCTACCCCGGTGACCGGATCGGCGTCGCCGAGGCATGGGCGCCCACCGCCGAGCGGCTGGCCCTCTACGTACGCCCCGACGAACTGCACCAGGCGTTCAACTTCCAGTTCCTGAAGTGCCCGTGGGACGCGGCCGCGATGCGCCAGGTGATCGACGAGTCGCTGGCCGCGACCGGCTCCGTCGGCGCCCCCACCACCTGGGTGCTCTCCAACCACGATGTGGTCCGGCACCTCACCCGCTACGCCGACGGCTCCCCGGAGCGGGGGCTCGCCCGCGCCCGCGCCGCCGCCCTGCTCACCCTGGCGCTGCCCGGCTCGTCCTATCTCTACCAGGGCGAGGAGCTGGGCCTTCCCGAGGTGACCGATCTGCCGGACGAGCTGCGCCAGGACCCCGCCTTCTTCCGCACCTCCCCCGACGGGCAGGACGGCCAGAGCGGTCAGGACGGCTTCCGCGACGGCTGCCGGGTGCCCCTGCCCTGGACCCGCTCCGGCGAAAGCCATGGCTTCGGCCCCGGCGGCAGCTGGCTGCCCCAGCCGGACACCTGGTCCGGGCTGTCCGTCGAGGCGCAGACCGGCGACCCCGACTCCACCCTGGAGCTCTACCGCGGCGCGCTCGCGCTGCGCCGTGAGCTGCCGGGGCTGGGGGACGGCGAGATGAGCTGGCTCCAGGCCCCGGCGGGGGTGCTCGCGCTGTCCCGGCCGGGCTTTGTGTGCACGCTCAACACGCTCGGGGAGGAGGTCGAACTGCCGGTGCCGGGGCGTGCGCTGCTGTCGTCCGCGCCGCTGACGTACAAGGCCGGAACCGTGTGCATTCCGCCTGATTCATGCGCGTGGTGGGCAATCTGACACGCGACCGGTACAGTCCCACTCCATGACCGCACGGCTTGCTGACATCGCAGCCCAGGCGGGGGTCAGCGAAGCCACCGTCAGCCGCGTCCTCAACGGCAGGCCGGGGGTGGCCGCGGCCACCCGCGAGTCCGTCCTCGCCGCTCTGGACGTCCTCGGCTATGAGCGGCCGGTACGGCTGCGACAGCGCAGCGCCGGACTGGTAGGACTGATCACTCCCGAGCTGGAGAACCCGATCTTCCCCGCGCTCGCCCAGGTCATCGGGCAGGCGCTCACCCGGCAGGGCTACACCCCGGTGCTGGCCACCCAGACCCCCGGCGGCTCGACCGAGGACGAGCTGACCGAGATGCTGGTGGACCGGGGGGTGGCGGGGATCATCTTCGTCTCCGGGCTGCACGCGGACACCTCGGCCGATATGCAGCGCTATGACCAGCTGCGCGGCCAGGGTGTTCCGTTCGTACTGGTGGACGGCTTCTCGCCGAAGGTGCGGGCGCCGTTCATCTCCCCGGACGACCGGGCGGCGATGGGGCTGGCGGTCACCCATCTGGTCTCGCTCGGGCACACCCGGATCGGTCTCGCGCTCGGGCCGAAGCGGTTCGTTCCCGTACTGCGCAAGATCGAAGGCTTCCAGCAGGCGATGCGGGACCGGCTGGGGCTCTCCCCGTCGGAGTCCGAGGAGCTGATCCAGCATTCGCTGTACACCCTGGAGGGGGGCCAGGCGGCGGCGACCGCGCTGATCGAGCGGGGCTGTACGGCGGTGGTGTGCGCGAGCGACATGATGGCGCTGGGTGCCATCCGGGCGGCCCGGCAGCAGGGCCTGGCGGTCCCTCAGAACGTCTCGGTCGTCGGCTTCGACGACTCCCCGCTGATCGCCTTCACCGATCCGCCGCTGACCACCATCCGCAAACCGGTGCAGTCGATGGGGCAGGCGGCGGTGCGGGCGCTGCTGGAGGAGATCGGCGGCACTCCGGCGCCGCCCAGCGAGTTCGTCTTCCTGCCCGAACTGGTGGTGCGCGGTTCCACCGCGTCGGCCCATGGCGTGGAGTCGCGGGGGCGGGCGGGCGGGGGTGCGGCCCAGGGGGCGTCCGGGGGGTCGTGACGCCTGCGGCGGGCTGTTCCCCTCCCCGCCCCTTCCCGAAACTGGGGCTCCGCCCCAGACCCCCCGCCACCATCTAGGTCGGTACAAGGGCCGGG